>DASZLE010000077.1:0-21965 GCA_035552475.1 Occallatibacter sp. | reverse complement strand
ACAGTGATATACAAAAAGCAGCAGACTGCCAAACAGTCTTGTGAACGTCTCCACCGGTCGCCCTCCCCTGTTCTCGTCCAGACAACAAGATCATCGGACAGACGACCGGCGGAGACAAATTTCAAATATGTTTGGCTAGCTATTAGCTGTTGCTGCCAGCTGCTACCGGCTACCGGCTACAAGCTACTGGCTGTCCACTGCTCACTGCTCGCCGACCACTCGCACCAGGTTGTCCATGAGCACATTCCAGCCGTCTTCGCGCATCTTGGCCGGATTGGGCCCGGAGCCTTCAAAGAACGCCCCTTGGTGGGTACAGACCAGGTCCGCTCCCTGCTCCGTGGGCAGGAGTTCGAAGGTGACGAGCGAGGCCGAGATGCGATGGTCGTCGATGGTCATGGCCGAGGCCGCGACAATGCGCTGATTGGGCACGATGTCCTGAAAGATACCATCGTTCATCAGCACCTTGCCCTCCAACGGGTGACCCGGCTTGAACCGGTAAGTCATGCGCTGGGTGCCGCCGATGGCGAACTTCAGCGCAAACTCGACCAGTTCGTGATTGCGTCCCTCGCCGTACCACTGCCGGACTTTGTCGGGCTCTGACAGGGCAGCGAACACGGTGGCTGGAAGCTTGGGGAAGCTGCGCTCGACGACGCAGGTGGCGTGAATGACTTTGGGCTCGGTTTTGGTTGCCATAACGAGTTTTTTCCTCTCGGTGCGGCGTGCCGCGATAGTGAAGTTACTACTTCACTATCGCGCGAGTTTTAGAGATTGTCAAGTGGATACTTCAGTATTTTGCGAGAAATTTCCTGCCCCTGAGAAAATCGCCCAGAACTTTGTGGCCGAGCCGGAGATTCCGAAATCGGGGTGCTCAGTTCCAGCTCGCCACAGGGTGGCGTCTCCTGACCACTAACCACTGTTCACTGTCCACTGGCTTTTTCCGCACCCGGCCCTCCTACAGCAAACACCCGCGGAATTCGCTCCTCCGGCCTGGGCAGAGCCGGAAACTGTTGATGGGGCTCGGTCTGGTACCAGTACGCTACGGAATAGAAATTGTCCGAGCGGTGGTTCGCGTGGCCGTGCTCCATGGTCACGCGAATCGACTTTTCAAACGCGATGGGGCTCTCGATGTGCCAGCGATAGAGGCAATACCGCCCCCCAATCCTTTCAGGATCAATAATATATGGAGCGCCGTTGTGCATGTACGCAAACGGCTGTCCGCCAAAATCCCAGGCGCCGTTGTAGTAGTCCTCTGTCCCGGTGCCGTTGATCGTCGGCAGCGCGTCTCCGTCGATGAAAATCATGTCGTCGCCCTCGCCGAACCATTCCTCCTGGTTCTGCTCCAAGCCATGAGTAACTCCGATGAAATGACCGCGTCCCGCCGCCTCGAGGAAGACGTAATTCCCTTCTCCATTGAGGTTCTTTTTATCCCCAACACCCGCATCCCAGTTGTTCTTCCACTGATCGCTCCACCCCTTCGCCGGTGCTGCCTGGCGATATTGCGCGTGAAACCGCCCCACATCCTCCGGCAAGGAGGCAAGTGTCACATAATCAATGGCATAGTAGAGGGAGTTGGTGCGCTGACTGCTCTCGTTCGTAAGGGTGATGCGGGCGCCGGAGGCAAATGGCATCTCGAAATAGCAGTTGAGCGCCTTCATGGGAGCCACCGTGGTTAGCGCCGATTGGTAGGTGAAGTACTCGCCCAGCGTGAGGCCGTAAAAGTCTCCGATGGGAACCTCGATGGAGGGCGCGGATTCGCCGTCCCACCAGGCGCGAAGCACAAGATTCTTCAAGTGATGCGGATCCTTCGAATCTATGGTGAACCAGATGTGCGTGATCGCCCCGGCCCCCGTCACATCGAGCAGCGTGGCGGCTTTTCCGGGATCCACCGGCACCGCGTCGCCATTGCCTCCGGTACGGTCCCAGCTCGACGATCGCCGCGCCTTGTAGTTGCGCAGGCGGGCCATCGCCAGCAGGTTGGCGGGCACCTCGCTTTCTGGCGGCCCGGAGGCCGTTTGTGCACTCGCGGCTGCGGCTCCGTTGAGGCCCAGGACCGCTCCTGCCGACACCATACCGCCCAGCAGCTTTCGCCGATTCAGCCTGCTCATCGCGCATCTCTCCTCAAGTGAAATGAAACAAAGGGGCTTTGTAGCCGGGCGCCGGACTACTTGTCAATAGCCCACCTCAGGGCGCTGGACCTCCGCGCACGCTTATCCTCAACTCCGGCCTCAATGGCCGTGTGGCGCATCGAGTCCGGACTTGTACCGATCAATCGCCGCCTGCCACTTGACGCCCGCCTTGCGATCATCGTCGCTCATCGCCGCCACATGCTCATCGCCGTCGGGGGAGACCGCCGTCCGTGCATAGGTCACATGCACCTTCGTGGTCGCCGCATCCACTGGCGTAAAGCGCAAATCGATGGTGCACACCATCGTCTCGGGAATGAAATATACATACTGAAAATGCCGCGCCGCCAGATCGTGCTGTGCGATGACCCACACCGCCTGCAACGGCCCATGCTGGATGGTGAACACCGCGCCCTGCTCATCGCGCGGCGCGTCAGGAAAGATGAACTGCGGATCCCAGTGCTTGCCGGCCCATGCGCGCTCGCCCTCCGGCCCGAACAGCTCCGCTGTTTCGACATACGGCGCATGCACCACCACATCGAAGCTGGTCTCAGCGTGCGCACGCTTTGTCGCCGGCGAAGGGCTGGCCTGCCCCATCGCAATCGAACAAGCCCCCGCCATCGCCGCTGCAACAATGCGCACGCCGGTTTGCACGCTCTCCACTTCCACGGTTTCGCGTTCTTTCTCATGCGTCATCGGTATATATGTACCACGGTCCGAAATAAATGCAATGGGGCAGCGCGTCCGCAAATCGTGTTTTTCCCCTTCCGCCCCTCGCCTGTTATGGTCGATGAGGAAACAAATGAATCCACCTTAGGAACCCGACGGCATGTGGAAGCGCTGGCGAATCCGGATACTGCTGTTTCTGGCCGTCCTCGGCCCCGGATTCATTACAGCCAACGTCGATAACGACTCCGGCGGCATCCTCACCTATTCGCTGGCGGGCGCCAAGCATGGCTACTCCCTTCTCTGGATGATCATTCCCATCACGATCGCGCTGATCGTGGTGCAGGAGATGTGCGCCCGCATGGGCGTGGTCACCGGCAAGGGCCTCAGCGACATGATTCGCGAGGAATTCGGATTCCGCCTGACTTTCGTCCTCATGGTGCTGCTGGTCATCGTCAACTACACCAACGTGGTGACGGAGTTCATCGGCATCACCGGCGCACTGCACCTTTTTCATGTGACCAAGTTCTTGTCGGTGCCGGTTTGCGCTGTGCTGGTGTGGTATCTCGTAGTCAAGGGCAGTTACAAGACCACCGAGAAGGTCTTCCTGGTCGCCTCGCTGGTCTATATCGCCTACATCTTTGCCGGCGTGCTCAGCCAGCCCAGTTGGCACGCTGCCCTGCTGGCCACTGTCAATCTTCCCGCCGCCTCGGTGTGGAGCAATCGCGACTATATGTACGACGCGATCGGCGTTGTGGGCACCACCATTGCGCCGTGGATGCAGTTCTACCTGCAGTCGTCCATTGTGGAGAAAGGCATTCGCGTCAAGGACTACAGTGCATCGCGCCTCGACGTGATCGTGGGCAGCTTGTTTACCGACATCGTGGCCTGGTTCATCATCGTCGCCTGCGCGGCGACGCTTTACGTCCACGGCATGCAGGACCTGGTGGTGCCCGCCGACGCCGCCGAAGCCATGCGCCCCCTGGCCGGCGACTACGCCTTCATCCTCTTCTCATTCGGCCTTTTTAATGCTTCACTGTTCGCCGCGTCCATCCTGCCGCTCTCTACGGCCTACACCGTCTGCGAGGGCCTTGGGTTCGAATCGGGCGTGGACAAAAACTTCCGCGAGGCCCCCTTCTTCTACTGGCTTTATACGCTGCTCATCGCCGGCGGCGCGGTCACGGTGCTCATCCTGCCCGACGCAAAACTGGTCAGCTTCGCCATCCTCTCCCAGGTGCTCAACGGCGTGCTTCTGCCGGTGGTCATCATCCTGATGCTGATGCTGATCAACCGCCAGGATCTGATGGGCGAGCACAAGAACTCGCGGCTGTGGAACTGGATCGCGTGGGGTACCAGCATCATCGTCATCGGCATGACTCTGGTGATGCTGTGGGGGTTGATGCCGGGGCACTAGAAGCCACGGATCAGGTCTCAGGGATCAAGGATCACGAGGCGCGAGCCAGGAACGTCGCCGGCGCTGCCCAACGCCGATCTCGCCTTTTCAGACCCTATGCCACAGCCAACCGTTTAAGCTGAATGCGCCCAGCCGGAATCTGCGCCAGATCGTACTGCGCCTGCTGCGTAATCCAGCTCTCCGCGCTGCCGCCAAAGACCTGCGAGAGCCGAACGGCCATCTCCGGGGAAATGCCTCGCTTGCCGTTCACCAGTTCGGAGAGGGTAGTGCGCGTGACGCCCAACGACTTAGCCGCGTCCGTGATCGTAATACCGAGCGGCTCAATACACTCGCTGAAAACTACGGTGCCGGGATGAGGTGGGTTCTTCATCGGCATGGGGAAATCTCCTTAGTGGTAATCGAGATAATCGACCTCAAACGCATGACCCTCGACAAATCGAAAGATGACTCGCCAATTGGCTCGAACCGTGACCGTCATGAAGCCGCGCACCTTGCCCTTCATCGGGTGCAGGTTGAACCCAGGAAGATTCATATCCTCGGCCGTACTGGCTGCATCCAGGCGAGCGAAGATATTGCGCAGCTTAATTAAATGTTCTGCCGCAACGCCGCGAGGGTCGTCATCCTCATAGAGGCGTTTCAGCCCCTTGTGGCGGAACGATCGAATCATGGAATAGCGTAACGCGTCACGTAACGGAGGTCAACTGTGCCGCGCCCGTCCGCTGAGCATGGCTGACGGAAGAGTTACTGAGATTCAGGAGCAGAACCCTTACGGTTGTTTCTTCGCCGGCTGCTTCTTGGCTGGATTCTCCGGCTCCGCGCTGCTGGTATCCTCCGCCGTATCCCCAAAATCCTGCGCGCCGTAGTCGTAATCCAGGCCGCCGTCGTAAGCCTGCTTCTCCGCCGGCGTCTTCGATCGCTGCTCCTCGTTGGTGTCCCAACCCTGTTCGCGCGCGTACTCGCTGGCCAGCCCGCCGCTCCGCGGAGTAAACCCCGCAGGTTCCGGCTTTTCCGGCCTCTTCTGCTTCTCGACTGCCATCGCGCACCTCCAGACCCGATGAGATGGAACACCCCAGCGCCAAGATGCTTTGAGATTCACCCCTTACAGCGGTTCCCTGGCGCTTTGCTTCCTCGTTCCCTTGGTCCCTTGGTCCCTGTTCGCTGTACTTCCAGGCAACTCGCTCCTCCGCCCCGGCTTCCAGAGTCACAGAGGGGACAGCCATGCCCAGGAAATCGTCCAGTAAGTCAAAGAAGGAACAGCCGCAAAGCCAGCCGCCCAGGACCGAGCGCCCGAAAAATGACTCCGCCGTTTCCGCCGTCCACCACGTCGGCAAAACCCTGGAATCGGACCCCGAATACAACCAACGGCCCTCGCTTGAACGCGCTCCCCAGGCCGGACTGATCGACCGCAGCGGCAACGACCTGACCGCCAGCCCGGACATGCGCGACTCCGACCCGCTGCTGGGAGGCGGGATGAGCGTCATCGGCCCCGGCGCGCGCCCCGAGCCGCTGAAGACCCGCTTGCCCGGCGACACCAGCTCCGATCCGCACACCGATCTCGGCCCCGACAACGCCACCACGGTGCAGCATCGCGGCGAATAACCGCCGAGAATTTCAGCCCCACAAACTCGCCCGAATAAACCTCCCCCATCGGGGCAACGGGACGCCACTCACCGCCATCCTTGAACTTAGAGTCGGCGCGCGGAGGGGATCCGAATCGCCCTCCGTTGCGCCCGCCGATCGGACCCGGCAAGTCACCAACACTACACTCCATTGGCCGTCCAGGGGGTCATGTGACCGTTCGCTTGCTCGCTGTCCTGTGCCTCGCTGCAGGCGCAGTGGCAATCGCCGCCGTAGCGCAGCCCAACGTCCCCACCGCTCCCATTGAAGCCGAGCTTCTTTCCCGCGTCACTGCGCGAAACACCATCCCCGGCGCCATCGTCTATGCGCGCGTCACGGCCGACTGGTCCGGCCCTGGCTGCACCCTTCGCCGAGGCGCCACCCTCGAGGCCACTGTACCCGAAATCGTGCCCCACTCCTTTCGCGCACGGGATTCCAGGATTGCCATCGCTTTCCAGCGCGCCCAGTGCGGCGGCTCCGCCCTGCAGCCGCTTCGCCTCACCCTCCAAGCCATCGCCGCGCCAGCCGATCCCAACCTCGGCTCCCTTCCCACCGATCTTCCGATCCTCTTCGGACTCTCCAGCACCTCCGGCAAATCGCTGGCGCAGCACCCCGACCCTCTCGCGGTCGACGCGCACCGCTTCCCCGCCGCCGCTCCTATCCGCCCCGGAGAAGTGCTCGGCATCCGCTGGCTCAAGCTGAAGGTAGGATCGGGCCCGGAAAACAGCTCTGTCCTCTCCCGCGCAGGCGGTGACGTGCAGTTGGAAGAGCATACCCGGCTTCTGCTCCTTCCCAGCCAGGCCACCCCTGACGCCGCGAACCCCGATCCCCCAGACCCGCCTCAGCCCGAATCGGCTCAATCCGAATCACCCGCATCGCCTCTGAAAGCCATCGCTATCGAGTCCGCGCTGGCCCCCCAAACTCCCGCTGACGACGACAGCGAACTCTGCGTCCCGCCCGCCTGCTCGCTGGCCGCGTCCGGGCTCGTTACCTCAGGAGAAGAACACTTCGCCGGCAGCGTTCCGCTCCGCGCCCTCGGCTACGCTCCGCGCACCACCACTGAAATGCTGGCTCCCGACGACGACGAGGCCCTGGCCTGGCTCGGTCCTACCGAGCTTCTGGTCGCATTCAATCCTCACCTCCTGGTCCCGCGCCATGGCATCGTCACCCCGGGATCCATCGTCCGCGTGGTTCGCGCCGCCCTCGTCAACATCTCCACCGGCGCCATCCAGCGCACCGTCGAATGGGGACTCTCCGATCAAGGCCAGTTTCTCTGGCCGCTGCCCGGAAACCGCGTACTGGTTCACGTTGAGAATGAATTGCGCGTCTACGGCCCTGGGTTGCGCAGGGAAAAGCGCATCCCCCTCGGCGGCCCGCTGGCTTTCGCGCGCGTCTCCCCCGACGGCAAATTTACCGCCATCGGCATCCTGCGCGAACGCCATACCCCCGAGCTGCATGCCACGCTGCTGGCTATGCTGGACCACGAGCCCGACGAAGATGTACAGGTATCGCTGCTGAATGAGCGATTCGAAGCGGTCGCTTTCGCCCTCTCCAGCTCCGACCGCTCGCCCCCCGTTCTGCTCAATGAGGGCCAGGTCGAGCTGCTCGCCACCCTCGGCCAACAGCATCGCGGCAACCAGTACTTCGGTCTCCAGCTCCGCACCTGGGACCACCAGTCGCGCAGCGTCGGCAGGTTCTCTTCCAGTTGCGTTCCGCAGCTCTCCAGCCTGCCCCCGGACCTACTTTTCCTGGTCACGTGCGACCACTTCAACAGCGGCCGTCATTACCGCGTGCTCCGACCCAACGGCCAGGTGATCCTGCAGGGCCGTACCATGGTCAGGGATTTGGGTCACGGAGCCGGCGGCAACCAGGCCACCAGCGCATTTGCGGTGCGAATTTTCGAAGCCGACGAGCCCATCCTGCCCGGACAGGTCTTCCACGGCGCGGATTTAGACTTCGCCCAGGTTGGCATCTATCGCTCGCTTGACGGCAAGCGCCTGTTCACAGCGCGTGAGAAGGATCCAGCGGCAAGCTCCGCCGGCTATGCGGTTTCCGCCCGGGGCCAGGTTGCCATTCTCGGCAGGGATCGCGTGGACCTTTATGCAATCCCGAATCAGGCGCTCAGAGCAGCTTTCCCGACGCCAGATCCCGGATCAGTCCCCGATCCGCAGGCAGAAATTCATACTGCGGCAGGTCTTCCAGCCGCGTCCAGCGCAACTGCGCAAAGATCCGGTTCTCCAGCTCCCCGGTGAACTCCCGCACCGCGAAGAACTGCAGATCGACCGCCCCGCCGTGGCGATAGTTATGGCGAATGTGGGTCACCTTCGGCCCGATCTGCGCCCGGATGCCCAACTCCTCATCCAGCTCCCGCGCCAGAGCCTCTTCCGGGCTCTCCCCGGCCTCGATCTTGCCCCCGGGAAACTCCCATTGCAGCGCCATCGGCTGGTCTGGACGACGTTGACAAATCAGCACTTCTTCCCCGCGCACGATCAGCGCGGCAGCTACGAAGCGCAGCGCCGGAGCAGCGGGTTTGCCATTCGATTCGTGCGCCGGTTTCGCCACGCCTCTAGTGTACTCGGGGTCAAAAGAAAGGCGAACCTTCGATGGGTGTCGAGAAGAATACCTTTACCGCCCAGGAAGACCCGTCACTCGCCCGCTATATCGCTGTAAACTGCCCGTGCGCCCAGCGGCCGATAGTAACCCCAGCCGTTCCGCGCCGCCGCATCCATCAGTGCCGCCGATGGATTGATGGGGAACACCTGCACCGCCATCTCCATCATCGCCAGGTCGTGAACAGAGTTTCCAAACACCGCGTCAGGCCTCGCCAGCCCCACCCGCGCAAGGGCCACCGCCTTGCCCTCGCCGGTGGGCACATCCACAATTTCGCTGGTAATGATGCCGTCCCTGACCGCGACTTCCGCCGCCAGCACTCGCTCCTCGGGGATGCCAAACGCCCGCACGCCTTCGCAGATCACCCATTTATTGGTCGAGCTTACCGCCCAGATTTCCGTGCCTCGCTGGCGCAGCGTCTCCACCAGACCGGCAATCTCCGCGAAGACCTGCGGCCTCACAAACTGCTCCACATACCGTGCCGCCACCCCGCGCAACTCCTCCTCGCGCAGCCCGGCGTAAATCTGCACCATCTCCCCGCAAATCTGCACCTCGCTCACATCGCCCGCGCGATATGCCCGGTGGCGGGTGTCAATCCAGTCGCTGGTCGATCGCGAAACGATCCCCTGCTCCAGCGTCCAGGTCATAAACCCGAACCCCGCGTCCCCGCCCCACAAGGTGCCGTCGCAATCGAAGACCGCGACCTTCGGCCGCAGATCCCGCACCTTGTGCTCCAAATCCTGTACCGTCCATTCCACCGCTTGCAATTGTGTACCTGTCATTCGATCCTTATCGGAAAGTTCGTCCAACCTTATTCTCTTCCATCCCACGTTGATTTGCACGTTAACACGGCGTAAATGCTTTAATTTCAATGCCCGCCCCCCGCCACCTCCAATCCGCCATTTGCGTAGCCCCGCATCGCCCTGTTATACCGGTGGGTTCCAACACGAGGCCCAATCCATGCGCATCTCCTTCCGCCTTCTTTGCTCAACTCTGGCTGTCGTGGCCGGCGGCTTCCTGGCCAGCCCCGCCGCGTCGGCCCAGTTCGCCCCGAACGCCAATCTCAGCGCCACCACCATTCCCTCCGCCAGCCTGATGCAGACCGCCGAACTGCGCGCGTTGCTGCAATCTCCAGGCAAACATCCGCCGCTCGTTCTCCAGGTCGGGTCGCGCATCTTCTACGCCGAAGCTCACATTCCGGGCGCGCAATACGCCGGCCCCGGCTCTCAGCCCTCAGGCCTTGCGCTGCTTGAAAAGACCGTCGCCCCTCTGCCGAAGGACAAGGCCATCGTCCTTTACTGCGGATGCTGCCCGTGGAACCATTGCCCGAACGTCGGCCCTGCCTTCCAGCGCCTGCGCGACCTTGGATTCACCAACGTCAAGGTGCTCTATCTCGCCAACAACTTCGGCGACGACTGGGTCGCCAAGGGTTATCCCACGGAAAAGAAATAGCGCCCGTGCGCGCGCCGGCCCACAGCCCGCTTCGCCTCGTCCGCGGCCTCGTGCTTGCGCTTGCCGCCGCCCCGTGGCCCCTGTCCGCGCAACCGGCATCCCTGCTGCACAAGCCCGCGCCGACTTTTGTCCGCGACGACCTGCAACATCGGCGCATCGATCTCTCCGCCTATCGCGGCAAGGTCGTCCTGCTCACTTTCTGGGCCACGTGGTGCGCTCCCTGCCAGGTGGAAATCCCCCGCTTCGTGCAGTGGCAAAACCGTTACGGACCCCAGGGTCTGCAGATCGTCGCCATCTCCATGGACGACGACCCCGCGCCCGTGGAAGCCCTCACTCGAAGCCGCCACGTCAACTATCCCGTGCTCATGGGAGACGAGCAGTTGGGCACGCTTTACGGCGGCATTCTCGGGCTGCCGGTCACGTTTCTCATCGACCGCGACGGCGTGATTGCCGCCCGCTACAAGGGCCAACCCAATCTGCGCGCCGTGCGGTCCGCGGTCGAACGGCTGTTGCGCGGGCCTTGAGGCCCACCATCCGCTTGAATCCGCGTGAAAAATCTGTGCCCCATCCAAGCGACGTCTTTGTTCTTGTCGCTTGGGTGGGCGGTCGAGCGTTCGGACCTCATCCGGTCCGCTTTTTCGACCGGAGCGGGTGCGGGCCTGGAGGCCCATCCGCTCGTATCCGCGTGAAAAATCTGTGCCCCATCCAAGCGACGCCTTTGTTCTTGTCGCTTGGGTGGGGGGTGGAGCGTTCGGACCTCATCCGGTCCGCCTTTTCGATGAGGCGGGTGCGGGCCTGGAGGCCCACACGACAGCCGGCCAGGAGGCCGGCGCTGCAAAGGTGAACGCAGTAGGATCGATGCAGCCATGATCGCCTGCAAAAGACTGCCTCGAAACCTTCTCCCGTTCGCGCTGCTTCTCATCGCAGCCAGCTCGGCGTCTGCGCAATGGCAGATGCTGACCTCGAATACGACGGCCGATTTGCGCGGAATCCACAACGTGGGCAATGGTGTGGCGTGGGCTTCAGGGACCAACGGGACGGTGTTGAGGACAGAGGATGGCGGTTACGTGTGGCAGACGTGCGCGGTGCCGCCGGGCGCGGAGAAGCTGGATTTCCGCGGGGTGCAGGGGTTCGATGCGAATACGGCGATCGTGATGTCGTCGGGGAAAGGCGATCTTTCGCGGCTGTATAAGACTCAGGATGGATGCCATACGTGGAAGCTGGTAGCAAAGAACCCTGATCCCGACGGCTTCTGGGATGCAATACAAGCTGGGGATTCCGGAGACCCGGACGGCAAAATGATCCGCATTGGAGATTATGTTCAATCGCGAGCTCTCATTCTTGGTGACTCCGTGAATGGCCAGTTACGCATGTGGGAATGGAAGGAGGGGTCGGAGGAGCGTGAGCTCGAACTTAGTTATCAGCTCAGGGGCAAGGGCGAACCCGATGAAGGCTCGTTCGCCGCAAGCAATTCTGTCCTTCAGATTGCGCATACCTCACAACTCGATTCCACCTGGAAGTATGCGCTCCGAGTCGCCTCGGAGATTCCCCAGCACTCATATATGTCAATTGTCCGAATAGAACGCACTTCCAAATGTGAACCATGCAGAGAGGAAACGGTGCGTGTCGAAACGCCAATGGCGCAGAACAGCGCTAGCGCCGGAATCTTCTCGTTTGCTTTCCGAACCGATTTGGTTGGCGTAGCTGTCGGTGGTGACTACAGGAAGCCGGACGCTTCCAACCGGACGGCTGCCATTTCTACTGACGGTGGGTTGTCTTGGAAACTCTCCCAGACCACCCCTCACGGCTACCGCTCAAGCGTCGCCTATGACGAGGCCACGCAGACCTGGATCACAGTCGGCCCCAACGGAACGGACATCTCCATTGATGACGGCCGCAACTGGCGGGCGGTGCGGCCGGATGCGGCGGTGCATGAGGCGCCGGATGCGGACCGGAACTGGAATGCCATCTCTCTGCCCTACGTGGTGGGGCCGAAGGGGCGGATCGGCAAGCTGGATGTGGCGGCGCTGAAGCGCTGATGGAGCGAGGCTCGAACCGCAGATCCTTCGACTGCGCAGCGCAAAAAACGCGCCGCTCCGCTCAGGATGACAGCCATTGGGAATGGCAGAGCGGCGCGGCTGAAGCCGTGCCCTTTCAAATCGTCTGGTGCTGGGAGTCTGCTGTGAGAAGCTGGTTACAGCGCAGCTTCGGGAGCGGCCTGGACTACCGCGGCCGACTTCTGCCGAGGGCGCATCCACGCGAATCCCACGCGAAACATGCCATACGCCGTCAGGACACCGAACGCCATCGAGCCTACTGTTGCTCCCACCAGCATTGCTACGTTCAATACGTTTGCCATAAAGTGCCTAGCGAGGCGTGCGTCCTGTCCAGTTGACACGAGCGCGCCGCAAGCTGCAGTGAGAATTTCTCGCTCCAGCACGGCGTCACTGCGATTGTCGCAGAGAATCCGGTTCGTTGACCCTTGATTCTGTTGACAACTAGAATACCCCTAGAGTGTCGCGTTTCCAACCAACTTTGATGCTCATTTCGGGACACTACTTCCTGCCGGCCCACTGATCATGCCCATTTCTCACATTTCGGTACGCGGCGCGCGCCAGCATAACCTGCAGGACATCCATGTCCGCATCCCGCGCAACACCCTGACCGTGGTTACCGGCCTCTCCGGCTCGGGAAAGAGCTCCCTGGCCTTCGACACCATTTATGCCGAGGGGCAGCGGCGTTATGTGGAGACGCTGTCGGCCTATGCGCGGCAGTTTCTGGATCAGATTGAGCGGCCGGATGTGGATTCGATCGAAGGACTTAGCCCAGCCATCTCCATCGAGCAGAAGACTACCAGCCGCAGCCCGCGCTCGACCGTCGGCACCATCACGGAGATTTACGACTACCTTCGCCTGCTCTTTTCGAGCGTAGGCACGCCGCATTGCCCCAACTGCGGCCGCCCCATCGCCCGCCAGACCGCGGAACAGATTGTGCAGCGCATCCTGCAACTCGGTACGGGCGAGCGCGTCACCGTGATGGCGCCGGTGGTGCGCGGGCGCAAAGGCGAATTCAAAGAACTGCTGGATCATCTCAGCCAGCAGGGGTTTCGCGCCCGGGTCGACGGCGAAATGAATGACTTGTCCGATCCGGTGCTGCTCGACCGGCGCAAGAACCACACCATCGAGGCGGTGGTCGATCGCATCCTGCTCAAGCCGGTGGTAGGACCGGGTTCGGGGTTGGAATTGCATCCTTCCCAGGTCCCCAAAAGCGAGGGACCTGGGGCACCCGCGCCTGTACCCGGTAAGCCGAGCATGGAAAAGCGCCTGGACACGGCTGTCTCGAAGGCGCTGCAGATGGCGAACGGCCTGGTGCTGGTGGGGCTGTCGAACGGAGAAGAGCAACTGTTTTCGTCCTCGATGGCATGTCCGGACTGCGGCTTGGACGTGCCCAAGCTGGAGCCGCGCAGCTTCAGCTTCAACTCCACGTTCGGCGCCTGCCCGGAATGCCACGGGCTCGGCTCCATGTATGACCTGGACCCCGCAAAGGTGATCACCGACTGGTCGAAGCCGCTACTCGACGGCGGCCTGGGGCCGGGATCGGCATCGCAGTATTTGCTGCGGCTCATTCACCTGGCCGCCGATCGCTACGACATTGACCTGAAGAAGCCCTTTGAGGATCTGCCCGCGCGACAGCAGCACATCCTGGTCTACGGCCCGCCCAAAAACGAAACTTCGCGCACCGGTTTCCACGGCATTCTGTCGTACCTCCGCGACAGCATCGAGGAGGCGCGCAGCGACGGCTATCGCGACTACATGATGAACTTCATGTCGGCCACGCCATGCCCCGCATGCCGCGGCAAACGGTTGCGCCCGGAATCGCTGGCAGTGAAGATCAACGGGCTGTCCATTGCGGACTTCACGGCGCTGCCGCTGAACCGCGCGTTGGGCGCGGCGTATGAGCTGAGCTTTACGGCGCGCGAAGCACTGCTTGCCGACCGCATCCGGCGCGAGGTGGTGGAGCGCCTGGAGTTTCTCTGCGCCGTCGGCCTCAGTTATTTGTCGCTCAACCGCAGCGCGTCCACGCTCTCCGGCGGCGAAGGGCAGCGCATCCGACTGGCCACGCAGATCGGCTCCAAACTGCGCGGCGTGCTCTACGTTCTTGACGAGCCATCCATCGGCCTCCACCAGCGCGATAACTCCCGGCTGATCGAGGCGCTGGTGCAACTGCGCAACCTGGGCAACACGGTGCTGGTGGTGGAGCACGACGAGGAAACGATTCGCCACGCGGACTACGTTGTCGATCTTGGGCCCGGCGCGGGGAGGCTCGGCGGCCACGTGGTGGCGGAAGGCACGCCGGATGAAATCATGGCCTGCCCGGAGTCGCTCACCGGAAAATATCTGTCCGGGTCGATTGGCATGGTGCATCGGCCCAAGCCGCGGCCGCTCACCGGCAAGTGGCTCAAGGTGACCGGCGCGCGCGAACACAATCTGCAGGACATCAACATCCGCATTCCGCTGGGCGTAATGACGGTGGTGACCGGCGTCAGCGGCAGCGGCAAGAGCACATTAATCAACGATATTTTGTACAAGTCGCTGGCCAGATCGATCTATGGCTCGCGCGAGGAGCCTGGCTCGCACGAATCGCTGGAAGGCGCCGAGCAGCTCGACAAGGTGATCCGCATCGATCAATCGCCCATCGGCCGCACGCCGCGATCGAATCCGGCAACGTATACGCAGGTATTTTCGCCCATCCGCGACCTGTTTGCCATGCTTCCGGAGTCGCGCGAACGCGGCTACAAGCCGGGGCGGTTCAGCTTCAACGTGGCCGGCGGGCGTTGCGAGGCCTGCGAGGGCGACGGCCAGCGGCGCATCGAAATGAACTTCATGCCCGACGTTTACGTCCAGTGCGAAGTGTGCAACGGACGCCGCTACAACCAGGAAACGCTGGCGGTAAAGTTCCACGGGTATTCCATTGCAGACATCCTCGACCTCACGATTGAGGACGCGCTCCCCGTCCTGGTCGACGTTCCCACCATCAAACAGAAGCTGCAGACTCTGGTGGATGTCGGCCTCGGCTACGTCCATCTCGGCCAGAGCGCGACCACGCTCAGCGGCGGAGAAGCGCAGCGCATGAAACTGGCTCGCGAGCTGAGCAAGCGCCAGACCGGGCGCACGCTCTATCTGCTCGACGAACCGACGACCGGCCTGCACTTCGACGATGTGCGCAAGCTGCTGGAGGTGCTGCACCGGCTCACCGACCTGGGCAACTCGGTGATCATCATCGAGCACAATCTCGACGTGATCCGCAACGCGGATTGGATCCTCGATCTGGGGCCGGAGGGCGGCGAAAACGGCGGCCGGCTGGTGGCGGAAGGCCGTCCAGCCAAGGTGGCGGCAACCCTGGATTCGTTCACCGGACAATTTTTGCAGCGTTATTACAGCAGCGTGGATGGGCGCCTGGGGCCGCTCGAGCCGGAGGAGGATGCGGCGGCTCTGGCCATCGTGGCGGGGGCAGCGTTTCCCTGCGTCAACGGCGCGAATCCGAATTCGGAAGGCTCGAAGGAAACCCGATCGGCAGCAAAACGAAACGGAAAGAAAAGTTCCGGGGCCGCGGCGGAGAAACCGGCGAGGAAATCCGCCCCGCGCAAAAAGCCGGTACGCTCATGAGCGCGGCGCCCGATCTTCCTCCCAACGAAGGGGAAATTGCCGCAGACGAAATGCGTGACGCTCCTCTGCGGGATGGCGATGCGCGGAGCACTGGCGAGAATCCGGCTGAACTACAGCAGGCCTCGTATTATCCTGATGCGCCATCCGCTTTGCCTTTAGCGCCCGGGAGCAACGAAAGCGCTTTACTTCCCAACGATACTTTTCAATCTGATTCCTACTTTGAAAAGTATGCGCGGCTACTTACGCCGCCGCCGCGATTCCCCAACGTAGTGGACGTGCTTCTGCTCGGGATTCTGCTGCTGTTGGGAGTGCTCGGCTCAGGCGCTCTCTTCAACACGGCGTTGCATTTTCACTGGTTCGGCGTGGCCAGCTCGCAACAGGCAGCAAACGACATTCATTACACTCTGGGCAGCGAGGCCGCCTGGTACCTGATCACGTTTGCCGGATGCCTGTTGCTGTTTCCTACGATTTGGCAGCGGGGGCTCTTCGCCGGCGTTGAGTGGCGCGTGGCCGTGGCCTTTCGCCAGCGATGGCTGCTGCTCACGGCGGCCTTCGTCTGCTTCGTCCTGGCGCTGCTCGATGAGATCGTGCTGCCTGGCCCATCCAATGCTCCCATCGACCAGGTCTTTCGCGAGCCGGGAGCAGCGTGGCTGCTGTTTGGCTTCGGCGTCACGCTGGCGCCATTTTTTGAGGAGATGGGATTTCGCGGATTTCTGCTGCCCGCCCTGTGCACGGCCTGGGACTGGGCAATGGAGCGCATCCAGCATCGCACCCCGTCCTGGCCCGATGCCGAGGGCAAAACACGCTGGTCGCCGGCGGCAATGATAGTGGGCTCGGTGCTGACCAGCATTCCGTTTGCGTTGATGCACGGCGCGCAAACCGGCTACTCGCTGGGGCCGTTTGTGCTGCTGATGTGCGTGAGCCTGGTGCTGTGCTGGGTTCGGCTGAGCACACGTTCGTTGGCCGCGAGCACGCTGGTGCACTCCAGCTATAACTTCCTGCTGTTCGCGCTAATGATGTGGGGCACCGGCGGGTTCAAACATCTGGACAATATGTAAGCGCGCGCCGGTCCTGCGATCGCCGGGCGGGGAACAATAGCAATCCGCGGAGAAGAATGATTGATCCGTCCCCTGAGCCTGCTTGTGCTGTGCGTGCCGCTCTTGCTCGTTGCGAGTTGCCAGCGAGCCCCGCTACCCAACTCGCCCGCGCTCACCAGCAACGAATTCCAGAACCCCCAGGCAGTAACCATCGAGGGCTACTCGGCCGACGCCATGGAGCCCTTCCTCAGCCGCGACGGAAAGATACTCTTCTTCAACAACCTCAATGAGCCCAAGGTCAACACCAACCTCTACTGGGCGGAGCGGATCGACGATTTGCATTTCAAGTATCGCGGCGAAGTCGGGGGCGTGAATACCCCGGCGCTCGAGGGCGTCGCCTCCATGGATCGCGACTCCAACTTCTACTTCGTCTCCAACCGCAGCTATGACAAGACGGCCTCCACCTTGTATCGCGCCAAGTTTGCCGGCGGCGCGCTGACCGGCGTTGAGCTGGTCCCGGGTGTCTCGCTCGCCAAGCCGGGAATAGTGAATTTCGACGCCGAAATCAGCGCCGACGGCAACACACTTTACTTCGTCGAGAGCGAGTTCAGCTGGCACGGCCAGCCCAAGTCCGCACGCATTCTGGTGGCTCGCAAGAGCGGAAACGTCTTTGTCCGCGATGCGGCCGCATCCGCACTTCTGCAATCCATCGACAATGCTCAACTGAACTACGCACCGGCGACTTCAGTGTCTGAGTGCGAGCTGCTCTTCACCCGCGTCGAACCGGGGGGACCGGCCATCTACGTTGCAAAACGCACCAGCAAGACGGCGCCGTTTTCCGCGCCGCTCAAGCTCGCCGTCATCACCGGTTTCGCAGAAGCTCCAACCCTCTCGCCCGACGAGAAGGCGCTCTACTTCCACAAAAAGGAAAACGGACGATTTCAAATATTCAGGGTCACGCGCGTGCCGGCTGCTTCTGACAACTAGAGCTTTTTCACCTTTGGTGTAATGTGAATCGCGCGATCCCACCCTAGCCGCAACAACAAAAACGCGGCGGGGGTGGGGCACCCATGACTTTATAGCATTCTTGAGAATGCTCTAGAAGCTAAAATCGAGATGATGACCACCGCAACCCATGCCCGGCAACTGCTCTCCCTGCTCGCCCGCACCAGCTTTCGCCTGGGCCAGTTCAAGCTCTCTTCCGGGGCAACCAGCGACTACTACATCGACTGCCGCACCACCACCCTGCATGCCGAGGGCGGACGGCTCACCGGCGAAGCCATTCTCGATCTGCTCAACCAGAGCGGCATTCAGGCCAACGCCGTGGGCGGCCTCACCCTGGGCGCCGACCCCATCGTCTCCAACGTGGCCACCGCCAGCGCATGGCGCGCACAGTCGCATCCGGGTGCTCCGCTGCTGCACGGCTTCCTGGTGCGTAAAGCCGAAAAGACACACGGCACTGGCCGCCGTATCGAGGGCTTCTGCCGCGAGGGCGCGCGAGTGGTGATTGTCGACGATGTGTGCACCACCGGCGCTTCCACCATTGGGGCCATTGAAGCGGCGCGCGAGGCGGGAATGACGGTGGCCGCGGTGGTGTGCATCGTGGAGCGCGAAGAAGCCAAGGGCAGGCCGGTGGTTGAGGCCGCTGCGAATGGCGCGCCTTTTCTTCGGCTGTTCACCGCTAACCAGGTGCGCGCCGAGCACGTGAAGCAGCTTTAGGCGGTCTCGGAACTGGTGTACCGGACTGTCGTGGCCTCCCACCCTTGCGACAGAAAAAAGTCGCAAAGGTGGGGCACGGAAGCCGATGGGGTCATCTGGCGCCCATCCCACCCAAGCGAGAAAAACAAAGACCTCGCGTGGGTGGGGCACCCATTTTTCACCTTCGAAAACAGAGGGCATGGCGAGGATCGATGTTTCCCACCCTTGCGACAGAAAAAAGCGGCTCCAGGCGCAATGCCCGGAGCCGCTATCGAGTTTCTTACGGGGAGAAAAGAGGTTAGGTCTACCGGCCGGACCCGGGGGACGTCGGCGACTGAGCGCCATTTCCGCCCATGTTGGAGAGCAGTTGCACTTGCACGCGGCGATTCTGCTTGCGGCCTTCCGCGGTGTTGTTGGGCGCAACTTCCTTGTCCTTGCCGATGCCGATCAGGTAGAAGCGATGCGCCGCCACGCCATACTTGCTGGCCAGGTATTGAACCACCGCGTCGGCGCGGCGATTGCTGAGCGCATAGTTGTATTCCGCCGAGCCGGTGGAATCGGTGCCGCCGGTCACTTCGAGAATGTAGCTCTTGGCCGACCCAAGCTGATTTGCGAACTGATCGAGCTGGTCTTTGTCGTCCCTGGTCAGGACAGCCTTGTCAAACCCGAAGGTAACGGAGACGTCGGCCAACGAGCGATAGTTGTCCAGCCCCTTGACCACCTGGTCCAGCGAGTCGGCGCGGTGCACCACGTCATTGGCGGCGGTTTCCGCATCGCCGGAGGCCTTCTGCGCGGTCTGGGCATTCTCGGTGGCGCTGTCCGCGGCGCCCTGGGCCTGCTTGATGCCTTCCTGCGCGCGCTGATCCACATCGTGAATGTTGCGATTGTTTTCCGCGGTCTTGTCTTCGAGCGAGTTGGTGTGATCCACAAGCGGCGCGGTCTGGTTTTTCACATAATTCTTCGTCGCGCAACCGGTTACTCCCGCCAAAGCCAACGCCACAACGCACAGTCCGGAACCTAGCCCAAATCTGGAATTCATGGTTATCTTTTCCTCCTGCCGCCGGTCAGTGGAATGTGCCCATGTCCGGCCGACACGTTGTCTCTTACCCTGTGAGATGCACACCGGAGGCCAAACGGCACCGGTCGTGCCAACTTTCACAAAAGGCAACCTTTAGCGAGGGAGGTGGAGTCCGACTTCCAAGGCAAAAACTGTGTAAACTTTACCTTTCCGGTAAGGAATGTCCCGGTTTCGGTGTGGGATTCCGCGGTTTTAGATCGGGTTCCACGCTGACCTGGACAAGGCCCGCTTCTTCCGCCGCCACCGGTCATCTAATCGGAGTCGCTACAATAAATTGCCCGCTGCCGATAGCGCGCCGGCCGGCGCGACCCTAGAAATGGACCTGCACGAAAAAATCCGCACCCTGCCCACCCAGCCCGGCGTGTATCTCTATAAAAACGCCGATGGCGAAGTCATCTACGTGGGCAAGGCCAACAACCTGCGCTCGCGGGTGCGCTCTTACCTGCTGCAGGCTTCGCAGGCCAACGCCAAAACCGGCTCGCTGATGCGCGAGGCCGTGGATCTGGATTACATACTGGTCGCCAACGAGCACGAAGCCCTGGCTCTGGAGAACAACCTCATCAAGCAGCGCAAGCCGCGCTTCAACATCCTGCTTCGCGACGACAAGACCTATCCCTATGTGAAGCTCACGCTCAATGAGCGCTATCCCAAGGTGTTTGTCACGCGACGCCTGCGCAAGGACGGCGCAGCCTACTATGGGCCGTACTTTCCCGGCAACCTGGCCTATCGCGTGGTCGAGCTCATCCATCGCAGCTTTCTGCTGCCCAGTTGCAAGGTCGATCTGAACCGCTATCATCCGCGGGCCTGCCTGCAGTACTACATTCATCGCTGCCTGGGGCCGTGCGTGGAAGGGCTCACCACGCCCGAGATCTACAAGCAGGCCGTGCGCGACGCGCAACTGTTTCTCGAAGGCAAGCAGGCCGAACTGGAGCGCACGCTCACCCACCGCATGATGGCGGCCGCGGAAGCCGAGCACTTCGAAGCCGCCGCGCGCCTGCGCGATCAGCTCACCACCGTCCACCAACTGCAGGAAAAACAGCGCATCGCCACCGCCGAGCAGGACGATGACGCCGACGTCTTCGGCTACCACTTTGAAGCCGGTTCGCTGGCCGTCAATCTCTTCCACATGCGCAACGGCAAGATTGTCGATCGCCGTGAGTTCTTCTGGGAAGACCTGCCGGAGATGATCGAATCGCAGCCGGGTGCCCCAGAGCCTGCCCTGAACTCGTCGAAAGCCTGCCCTGAGCTTGTCGAAGGGGGTCCCTCGCACTTGGGGACCTGGGATGGAAACCCCGACCCTGACCTGCAGCTCCGTGCCCCATCTTCGCGCCTTCTTTCTGGCGCGAGGGTGGGAGACCACGACCCCACCCCGTCGAAGGCCGAACCGGAGTTCGACCCCGGAGCGGTATTCTCCGCGCTGCTGAAGCAGCTCTATATCGATCAGCCGTACGTGCCGCACTCGATCCTCATTCCCGTGGATTTTGGGGATCGCGAATCTCTCGCAGCGCTGCTCAGCGAACGCGTGGGGCGCCGCATCGAGTTGGCGGTGCCGCAGCGGGGCGAAAAGCGCTCGCTGGTCGATCTTGCCGGGCAGAACGCAAAGCAGTCTTACACGCAGCGGTTCCGCGTCCTCGAGCCCTCGCGCAAGGCCATTCAGGAAGCTCTCGCCGACGTTCTGATGCTCCCCGAGTTGCCGCGCCGCATCGAGTGCTTCGACATTTCGCACATCCAGGGCGCCGAAACCGTCGCCTCGCTCGTGGTGTGGGAAGACGGCAAGATGAACAAGTCGCAGTACCGCAAGTTCAAGGTGATGACGGTGCTGGGCGTCGACGATTTTGCCTCCATGCGCGAGGTCGTGCATCGCCGCTACAAGCGCCTGCTCGAAAACTCCCAGGGATCCGGTACACCGAAGTCAACTTTACCGGATCAAGGCTTTGTAACAGGGCACGACCTCAGTCGTGCCGATGACGCCACAAAATCATCCGGGGCTTTAGCCCCTGCGGGAAAGCCCACCAAAGAACCCACCACGATGCCTTCCCTCATCCTGATCGACGGCGGCCTCGGCCAGCTCCACGCCGCGGCTGAAGCCCTGGAAGATCTCGGCCTCACCAGCCAGCCGCTCGCCTCCATCGCGAAAAAGGAAGAGGTGATCTATCTTTACGGCAACGAAGAGGAGCCGGTCATTCTCGATCGGCGCTCGCCGGTGCTGCACCTGGTGCAGTTGATCCGCGACGAGAGCCACCGTTTCGCCGTGGGCTACCACCGCCAGCGCCGCGCCATGCGCGACCGCTCCAGCGAACTCCTCGACATTCCCGGCGTGGGCGCGCTCACCCGGCAGCGGCTGCTGTCTCACTTCGGCAGCCTGCGCGACGTGCAGCATGCCACCGCGGAATCGCTGGCCGCCGTTGTCCCCAGGAAAACCGCCGAGAGCATCTGGCGGCATTTCCATGAACCCGAGCCGGCGTACTAGTGTAGTCCGTCATAAATAGATTCGTTTATGCATCGAGAGTCATCTTATGATGAGAGGGCCTCGATATGCGCGTTGCAGAGCCGATAGTTCTGAAGGAAGAGACTCGTCGCAGTCTGGAGCGGCAAGCTCGTGGC
>DASZLE010000076.1:0-1893 GCA_035552475.1 Occallatibacter sp. | reverse complement strand
CGCAGGTCGGCCAGCGTCACCGACTCGCGCTTCTCTCGGAATGAGGTGTTCTCGTCCACCGCTATGCTCTGCTCCACGCCGTCCAGCCGATGCACCTGAATTCTGGTCCCGGCAATGGCTGTGATCTTCCCCGCCGCCCAGGTCTTGCCCAGGCCCTCGCGTGCCTTGCGCACCTCTTCAGACGGGATATCGATCAGGATCGCTGCACCGATCGTCTTTTTCTTTGCATCCACGTTGCCCGCGGCAAAGATCATGTCGCCCGTCTGGATATCGCTCGCGCGGATCGAATCGCGGCCCTTCATCAGCCGTGTATTCACGCCGTAGAGCACCTTCCATGGCTGGCCGGCGTCGGTCTTCACGGCCAGGCTGCCATCGTCCTTTCCCCTAGGCGCCGCCGAAACCACCGTCGCCCGCAGCGTGTTGTCGCGGGAAAACTGCGCCCAGCCCTGATCGTCGTCCTGCGCACTCGCCTGGAAAATCCCGCACAACCCAACCGCCGCCACCAGTGCACTGGCGCCCGCCAGAGCGAGGCCCCGCCGCCACCGGCTTGCTTGTAACCTGCGCGTCATAAGGAATCGGACGAGATCGCCTCCCCCAGAACGACCACACAGACGAGAATACAGACGAAAATACGGAGCAAAAGGACGCGATGTGCTCCCTTTCGGCGGGCGTCTCTCCCTGCGAGCGGTGCCCGGCCGAGCGCAGGAAAGATGCTCTACACTCCCGCCATGGCCAGTTCTTCGGCAGTCCATCACCACGAGACCCATTTCCAGTCTGGAGATACCGTTCGCGACATCGTCATCGGCATGTCGGACGGCCTCACGGTGCCTTTCGCACTCGCCGCCGGCCTCTCCGGCGCCGTCAATTCCCTGCATATCATCGTCCTCGCCGGTCTGGCGGAGATCGCCGCCGGAGCTATTGCCATGGGATTGGGCGGCTACCTGGCGGCGCGCGGCGATGCCGAGCACTACCGCAACGAGCGGCTGCGGGAAGAACGCGAAGTGGTGGAGCGCCGCCGGGATGAAGAGGAGGAGATCTATCAGATCTTCGACGCCTATGGTGTCCAGCGCCACGAGGCCACGCCCGTGCTGGCCGCGCTCCAGCGCAATCCGCCTGCGTGGGTTGACTTCATGATGCGCTTTGAACTCGGGCTCGAAGAGCCGCAGGCCGGCCGCGCGCTCAGGAGTGCGATCACCATCGCCGGATCTTACGTTCTCGGCGGCCTCATCCCCCTGCTTCCTTACATGCTTGGCACCTCCCACACAGCGCTCCCTGCATCGGTTGGCATCACGTTACTGGCCCTGGGGCTCTTCGGTGCGATCAAGGGCCGCATCACCGGCGCAGGCGCGATGCGCAGCGGACTGCAGACCGTCGTCATCGGTGGCCTCGCTGCCGCGGCTGCCTTTGGCCTGGCACGGCTGCTCAGCGCACCCTGAACCTCTCCCTCTCAGGGCTTCGTAACCTCTATGTACGGTAACGAACAGTTTACAGTTCCTTGGTTACCAATTCTTAGAGTCCCAGCCGCACCCCTTGCGCATCCATACAAAGGCTGCGTACTGTACCGGATTGTGATTTGCAGCATCACATGAGGCGGCCTTGTCGTTAGCAAATTTGTGACAACGAAATGCTAGGCTTTGCGAGCAACGGCAGAGTCGTTGTCGCGCTCCAATTGCGAAGGATACCCGTACCGCGAAGGACACCGACGATCCAATGTCAGCAGCAGTGGAACTCAGCGCGTCTGGACTCCTGACAGCTTTCATCGCGACGCGCCGTCAAAGCCTCGCTTTGTGTAGTCCGCTCACACCGGAAGACATGATGGTGCAGAGCTGTCCGGAAGCGAGCCCCGCCAAGTGGCACCTGGCCCACACCACCTGGTTCTTCGAGACCTTCGTT
>DASZLE010000075.1:0-101035 GCA_035552475.1 Occallatibacter sp. | reverse complement strand
CGGGCAGTGATGAAGACCGACGCCCGCGCCCTCACACAAGGGGCACGGGATAAACCTCAACTTCTCGAACCGCCCGGTGCGGACCCGCATGCCGGGTGGTGTGGGAGGGGAGAGCAGGCGACTGCTCCCCCTATCCCGATTCCCAGGAGTAAACCAGGAGGCTCGTTGTCGATCCAACTGAGGGGCGTTCATTGCGTGCGGGGCTCGCCCGTGGACAGGAATGCGATGCCGGTCCAGCTTTGACCTGACGCCAGCACGTCGCGCAGTCGTTCGGGATTCGGGCCACTCACTGCTTCAGCAGTGCGCAGCATGGTGAGCGCCGCGGCCGGTGACGTCTCCGGCGGCAGACGGAAGATCCACGGCACGTTGGTCGACGTAAGCGCCTTGTCGCCGCTCAGTGCTACCACAGGAACGAAGGTCTTGAGGGCAAGCTGCTCTGCGAGGTGGGCTGCGTCTCGATCCAGTGCCACAATCGCCAACGCATGCTCGTCCATCAGCGCATGAACCAGCTGGGTGGATGCCGCGCCCCAGTTCTGATCGCTGTTCACGGACAGCACTTGCCATTGATGTTGCCCGTTCTGTTCGCTTAGCGCAGTGCGCATATCGGCAGACACTGCCACTTCGCTGGCGCGCGGACCGAAGAGCACAATCTTTACCGCCCCGGTGGGAATATCCGGGCGGTGCGGACCTGCATACGTGACTCCGTCCTCCCCGACGCGCGCATATGGCGTCACCGGCATAGCGGCAGCTGCCAGTTGTGGCGCGGGCGCTCTTTCCATGGTCGCTACGCGATAGGCGATGGCGCCATCGTGGATCGTGCCCAGGTACATCGGCGCTACGTTCTTCTGGTTGGGATCGAAGATCATGTGCCCGGTCACGCCGTCGTATGCCTCAATGCCGGCCAGTGCGTCGTGGATTCGCGCCCGATTCAGCCCTGCTTTGCAGATAGAATTCAGCAGCGCGTTCATGGCGTCGTAGGCCAGTGAGGCAAACTGCTCCGGCTTCTCATGGAAACGCGCTTCAAATCGATGGTTGAATGCGATCCACTTCGAGTCGTCGCGCGTGGGATCGTATGGGAACACCGCTTCAAATCCTTCCGCAGCATCTCCGGCGTTGGCCAGCAGCTCAGGTCCCAAGGTGCGGTAGGATCCGAAGACCTTCTGCTTCATGCCCATGGCGCGCATCTGTTTGAGGATGCCGGCGGCCGGAAGCTCATCCGCCCAGAGGACGATGGCGTCGGCCCGCGAATCCTGGATGACCTTCAGCTCGTGCGTGAAATCCGTATCCCCGGGCATGAACTTCTGTTCGATCACGATGGGGTGGCCGAGCCGCCGCGAAGCATCGCGCAACTTGATCACGCCGAATCGTCCGTAACGGTTGTTGATGCGCAGGATGGCCACACGCTTGAGCCCCAGCTCCGTGAAGATATGCCGCGCCAGCGTGAGGCACTGCACGCGATCATCCTGAATGTCAGTGAAATACCATGGGATGTAGGTCTCCGGTATGGTTGGATCGGTCGACGCGGAGTTGACGATGGGGATCTCCGCACGCAGCGCCACGCGGAGCGCAATGTGCGTCGACTCCGAACTGATTGAGCCGAAGATCGCCCAGTCCTGGTCGTCGTAGACCATCTTTACCGCCTCGTTGGATGGCGATCCCCAGATTGTCGGATCGGTTGACCTGTCGTCGCCGTAGACTGTGTTTGCCTGCCAGTTGTCGTAATCGTTATGCAGCATCAGGCGGAACGGCTTGCCGCCGTATCCGCCGCGGGCGTTCGCTTCTTCCAACGCCAGCTGGGCTCCGTGCAGCATGCGCTGGCCAAACACTTCATCCGGCGTGTGCTCGATGGGACCGAAAAATCCAATCCGCACCTCGGTCACGTCCTGCGGGTCGGGAATGTCGCGCCCCGCCCCGGAGTAGATATTGGGACGGGTGTAGTTGAGGTAATAGGGATCAGCGAACTTGATGTAAGGACTAAGATCCTTGGGCTCCCCGGCATAGGGAGCCACCTCGCGGTCCCGCGGCGGACCCGGCGGATGCGCGCCGCACTGGCACATCTGCGCATCCTGCGCGCACACCAACGCCCCGCCCCAGATTGCAGCGGCGCACCCTGCCGTCAACCACCAAGCCTTCCGGTTCACGGTGCTACTCCTTGCCGCGGTCAGCCTTCTTAGTGAGGAACATGGCGATCGCTTCAATCTCAATCAGCAACTCCGGACGGCACAGGTGCGCCTCGATTCCGGTGGAAGCCGGCAGCGGATCAAGTCCCTGCTCGTGAAAGAACCGGGTGCGCTCTTCGTTGAAGGCCTCGTAATCGCGGTCGATATCGCGCAAGTAGCAGGTGGTCCGCACGATGTCGTGCCAGGTGCATCCCTCGCTTGCCAGCAGGCCGGTGATGTTGTCGTAGGTGCGCCGCAGCTGCGCGCGGAAGTCGCCGACGTGCACGCTTACGCCGTTCTCATCGATCGAAGCCGTTCCCGAGATCAGCAGGATGGTCAGGCCATTCAGATCGATCCGCATTCCGCGCGAAAACGAGCTCGGCTTGGCGTAGGCATATGCTTCGTTCAGCACGCCCAGGTTCGTTGTGGCGCGCTTCGCGATGGGCGCGTGCGCAATGGTTTCCAGTACTTCAGCGAATGGGTTCATGTTTGATGGCTCCTTGCGTTTTCTGATGAATTCCGTGACTCAATCCTTTGGCCGTGGCCACCCAGATGTCGTCGCCTTGAAAATCGATTCCGAGGATGTAGTTGTGCGCGGGTGCCGTGGTCACCGCAACCGGCGCCGTGTTTCCCTTGGCGTCCCGCACCAGCATCTCCGGCTTGCCGCCGGTGAGCGATGAGCGATATACGTCCCAGTTGGCGCCGTCGTAGTAAGCCAGCCCCTTGTCCGTGCCGAACCACGCGCGGTTCGCGTCCACGCCTTTTACAAAGTTGGTGAAATTGGAGGGAAGGCCGCTGTCCTTGGTGAGGAAGTTATGCCAGTAGCGGCCGTCGTAGCGGCTGTCGCCGAAGTAGGTAGCGGCCCACACAATGTTGTCCACGTAGGTGACTGACGTGACAATCTCGTGGATCAGTCCCTGGTCCTTGAACAGCACCATCTCGTTTTCGCCGTCGGGATCTTCATACTTATCCCATCGGCCCGTCTTCTGATCGTACTCGAGCAACCCGCTTCCCCACACCGCGAAGTACACCTTGGTCGGCGTAGCGGAAACGCCGTAGACCCATATCTCGACCATCGGCGTATTGCGCTCGTTGTAGAGCGTCCATTGGCCGGTCTTCAGATCGAGCATGCATGCGCCCGCCGCCGTGGCCACCCATACATGCTCGCTTTCTACGGACACGCCATATACCACGTCGTTGCTCAGCCCTGAATTCAACTGTGTGAACGTGTCGATGCGGCCACCGGAGATGCGGCTCAGTCCGCCCATGGTTCCCGCCCACACGTCGCCGGTGCGCTTGTCCAGCGCGAGCGAAAGCACCGCGCGGTGTGCCAGCCCATCCGCGGTAGTGTAAGTCCGCCACTTCCCATCCTGGTAGAGCGCGAGCCCGTTCTCTGTCCCTGCCCAGATGCGATTCCCATCCACCAGCACCGAAAACACATGATTGTCCGGCAAGCCGTTCGCCGTAGTGAAGTTCTCAAACCGGAACTGCGGCGCCGCTGCCAGCGCTGCCTGCATCGGCGAGGGATTCGCCGCCACGACCTTCGCCGGGTGCATCCGCGGACCCGGCTTCGCGGGCGCCTGACTTAATGCGCCAGCGCCGCACCCACTCGCAGCGGTCAAAAGCCACAGGACTGCAGTCGACCTTTTCATCGCGTCCTCAAGTATTCGATCAAATCGTTTAATTCATCTTTGGTCAAGTCGTTGGTGCGCCCATGCTTGTCGTTCGGATTGAAGACCGTCCAGATTTCTTCCAGCGTCTTCGCCGATCCGTCGTGCAGGTATGGTCCGGTCAGGGCAATGTTGTCCAACTGTGGCGTATCGAGGAGGCCTGAGTTGTCTGTCGCCTTTTTCGTGCCCACGTCGAATGACTTCTGGCCGGTTCCCTTCGGCCCGCTGTGACAATACGCGCAGCGATTTTCCTCCGGGATCGGTTTATGAAACTTGTCCACTGACCGCTCAAACAGCGCCTTGCCGCGGTCCTGCGCAGGTGTCTCTTCGCCCTCGGGCAGTCGCCAGCGATTCGGCCGCAACGCAATGCCGCGGATGTAGGTCACGAGATCCGTCAGCGTGAGGTCGTCGTAGTTTTCCGAGCGCCAGAAATACTTCTCCGTCCGCGGACCGCATTCCGTGGGCAGGTTGGGATTGCCGCCGTTCCACTTGAACGGCTCGGTTCCGCGCAGATCCTCGATCAACTTGTTGTCTACAATGTCGCGCCCGAATCCATCCGGCTCCAGATCCCACGTCAGCCCGTCGAATGTCGAGTCAATGTGGCAGTTGGCGCAGCCGATTTGTCCCTGGAACGAGTAGCGCGAGGTATAAAACGTCTGCTCGCCGTGGCGCAGAACTGAAATGCGGTCGGGCGTCGCCAGGCGTATCGTGTCAACCACCCGATTCGTCCGCGCGTCGATCACGCTGATCGTATCGTCCAGACGATTGGCCACCAGCAGCCTGGTTCCATCCGGCGTAAACACCATGCCGCGCGGATCGCGTCCCACCGGAATCCGCGCGATCACGTAATTTGCGCTCGCCGCCAGATCCTGCGCTTGGAGCCCCGGATGTATGCGCACAAACCTGAGCAGCCGCGCGGTATCGATCGCGATCGCAACTTCAGAGCCCTCGCAGCTTACAAAGATCCGCGACTTGTCCGGCGAGATCGCCACACCGAATGGCCGCGACGCGTACCGCTCCAGTTCGTCCAGAGGCACTTCAACCGGCGCACCCACATCGGCGCCAAACACGGTCAGCGTATCGGCGAACGCGCCGCCATGCTCCAGGTGCGCCAGCGGGACCAGGTTCTTGGGATGCAGTTGCGCCATCACTCCCAGCCGGCCATCGCGCGAAATCGCAACATGGAATTCGTGCGCGATGCCGTTCACGCGAATACGATCCGCAACCACGGCGCGCTCTGCGTCAATCACCGTAATCTCCGCGCGCGGCACTCCCCGGTCGCCGGCCATCGTGCTTTCGAGGTTCGGGTTTGGGTAGACATGCGTGACGAATAGATGCGATCCGTCCGGCGATGCCGCGATGTAACTGGCGCCGCGCCCGGCGATCAACCGCTTCTCTTCCGCGCCGGTCGCCGCATCCAGAACAGCAACATCGCCCGAGATCCGGTTGGGCACGAAGAGACGCTTCCCTCTGCGGTCCTCGGCAACGCTGGAAGGTTCGGCTCCCACGCTCCACGCCGCTGTCACATCCAGCTTCCGCGTATCGATCACGGAGAGGGTGTCGTCCCACGAGTTGGCGACAAACAGCCGCGCGCCATCGGGCGAGAGCGACATGCCTCGCGGCACATGCCCCACCGCAATCGACTGGATCGCAGCGTATCCCCGCGCATGCAAAACCCGCACCTCGTCGCTTCCCTGGCAGAGAACGTACAGCCGCGCACCGTCCGGCGAAAATGTCATCTCCACAGGCGATGCGTACACCAGCCGCTCACCGGTGAGCGGCATTCTTGGCGTTGCGCCGCCATGCGCAGCTTGCGCCGCCAGCATGGCCCCCAGCATGAGCGCCGCAGCCGCAGCAGCGCACTGTGCATGCCCAAGCTTGAGGCTGCTCACTTCGGCTCCTCCACCACCAGGACCCGGTCCGCAGCTAGCTTCTCCAATGTTTGCTCGGCGCCGCTGGGCCAATGCACCACCAGCTTGTCCACCGTTGCCGCCGCGCCCAGTCCGAAGTGCAGCCGGCCATCATCCTGCGAGAGATATCCCGATGCGGCCACGCGCTCCGCCGTCCAACGTTTGTTGCCGGCGTATACCTCCACCTTGGCGCCGATCCCGTCGCGGTTGCTCTTTGTGCCTTTCAGCTTGATGGCGATCCAGTGGCCGGCATTCTGCGAAACGTTGTGCACCAGCGTTCCCTTCGCGCCCAGATTTACAACAAATGCGTCTACCTTGCCGTCGTTGTCGTAGTCTGCAAAACACGCCCCGCGTGCCGTAGTGCGCACGCTCAGGACCGGCCCCGCCTCGCGCGAAAGATCCTCATACCGTCCGCCGCCCAGCCCGCGAAACAGCGTGTGTTCCTGCGGAATCAGGTGAATCAGCCCGCCGTGAAAAATCAGAATGTCGAGAATGCCGTCGTTATCGAAGTCGTAAACTCCCGTTCCCCAGCTCACATACTGCGCGTTGGTTTGCGACACGCCATTGGACGCGCCCCCGTCTTCGAATCCCTGCTTGCCCATGTTGCGGAGGTAGCGATTGTAGTGCCCGTCGGTGACCCACAGGTCCAGCATGCCGCGGCCTTCAAAGTCCGCGAAAACCGGGCCCATTGAAGAGGTCGACTCACCGTTCTGTCCGAAGGCTGTTCCGGTGTCGCTCGCAACCTCCTCAAACGTCCCATCGTGCTTGTTGCGGAACAAAAAATTCTCGGTGCGATCGTTGGCTACGTAGATGTCGTCCCAGCCGTCGCCGTCGAAGTCCGCTGCGGTCACGCCCATAGTGCGGCCCACAAACGCCGCAATCCCGGACTTCTCCGATACGTCGGTAAACGTGCCGTTGCAGTTGTTGTGGAACAGCTTGTTGGTCTCGCCCTCATAGTCCAGCGGCCCCGGATAGTTGTCGGCCGCGTAATAGGCGCGATACTTCGGGTCGAACTTGACATACCGGCCCACAAACAAATCCGCGCAGCCGTCTTTGTCGTAATCCAGCCACGTGGAGGATATCGCCCATCCGTCTACCTTGATCCCGGCTTTCTCGGTCACGTCGGTATAGTGCCCGTTCCCATCGTTGTGATAGAGGATGGTCTTGCCGTATCCCGTGACCAGCAGATCGACAAACCCATCGTTGTCGTAGTCCGCGGCTGTTACCGCCACCGCGTACATATCGGGATCGAGACCCGCTTGCTCGGTTACATCGGTGAACGTACCGTCGCCGTTATTCCGGTACAGGTGGTTGTGCGGCGGCGGATTTGGTTTTGTCTTCAGCGGATAGGGGTGCATCGAGTCGTCGAGCGGCCTTCCGTTCACCACGTAGAGCGAAGGCCGGCCCGAGTTGTTGTAGTCGAACCAGATGCATCCGGCGCCCGTTCCTTCCAGCAGCGATCCGAGCTGGCGCGATCCAAAGCTGTGCACATAATCGATGCCGGCCTTGTCGGTGGCATCCTCAAACTGGATCCGCGCGGCATGCGGCGCGTTCGCCGGCTTCTTTTCCGCCGCAGGAACTCCCTGAGCCACGGCCATCTGCATCGCCGCGGTGAAAGCTAGAAATCCGATACCGGCAAAACACTTCATCCTCAGTGGCCCTCCGCGCTCGGCTGATGGCTGCTTCCGGAGAGATCCACAGGCGTGGTGCTATGCAACAGCACTTCGGGCACGCGGTTCTCTGACGCGCGTTCCGGCCCCGTATGGCACCCCACGCAGATCCGCTGCTCGCCGCGCCGCGCCCAGAACCATCCCCGTTCCTGCCGCAGCACCGTCCCGTGCGCATCCAGCAGTGCAAACCGGATCGGCCGGTCTGCTGGCGTCTGCACAAAGAACGACCCATCCGCCTCAACGGGCGCGTGGCCCAGATCGACCGCATTCCCAGCCGTATCCAGAGCCTGCAACAGCACTGTGACCGGCGTTTCTTTTGCGGGACCCTCGCGCGACTGCCGAGCGTCCAGCGCCAGCAGGTTCGCGTAGTTCCAATCATGCAGAGCCGAGGGATGCTTGTTCGGGCGTTGCCTCGGCTCAACCATTGCCGGTTCCACCAGGTCCTCACCCGGCCGCGCAAAGATCGCGCGAAGCTCCGGCGCGCCCGGTTTCCAAACCTGCAGCGCGTACTTCGCTGCCGGGCCGGACCGCGCGCTCACCAGCCAGTCGCCCGACGCCGTTTCGGCAATTCCGCCCGCATACTCGGCGTGCGGGGCCGTCACCCGTGCCTCATTTGCCAGCGGAGAGGTGAACCGCGCCAGGGTCGCGCCGTGGCTAAACACCACATCGCCGGATGCCAATTGCCGTCCGCCCCAGCGCGCTGTCCCGTGGTCGCAGCGGTACGACTCCACTCCAGACCCATCCGAATACACCAGGAACATCTCCGGTGTGCTTCCCGAGCCGAGTGGAAATCCTGATTCAAAGAGAATGCGCCCGTCGCGGAGCACATCGTCCGGCAGAGCATTTCCCTGCGCGTAACTCAGCGGCAGCACATCGGCTCCGTCGAGCCCGGCCGCCTCCATGCGGAACCCGCTCTCCGTGAGGCGCGCATACACCAGCCGGTCACCGGGCAGATACATCGGCCTCACCGCGTCTTTCGCGCCCACGATCACCGCGCGCACGGAATGATCGTTCAGCGTCAGTTCCCAGATGGCCCAGGGATCGGCGGCCGACTTTTTCCCCGCAAACAACACCCGCTGCGCATCGAACGACACGCTGGCATCGGCGGTGACGGCAAAGCCCTCAAGAAGCGGCGTCGCTGCGCCGTCTTTAACCAGCAGCAACTGCGCGCCACGCGGAAACCGTTCGCCTCCGCGCAGTCCGGCAAGAGCGTCGTACACCGGCGCAGCCGTCAGAATGACGGGATCACTCAATCTTTGTGGTGCATTCGTTCCAAACCCGGAAAGGAGAAATACCAGTAGCAGTGGAACTCCCGCGGATCTGCCGCCGAGGAGCATCATCCCACCGCCTCCATCTCCCGCCGGCCATACAGGGCAGGGACGTGCGCGGTACGAAGCGCAATGTACGGCTCTAGCGAGGCCATCATCTCGTCGAATTCCGCGAAGCTGAGCGTCTGCTCCGCATCGCTCCACGCTTTGTCCGGGTTGGGATGGACCTCGATCAGCAATCCGTCGGCGCCCGCAGCCACCGCAATCCGTGAAAGCGCCGGAACCAGGTCCCGATGGCCTGAGGCATGACTGGGATCCGCAATCACCGGCAGATGCGATATCTGCTTGAGCAGCGCAATCGCGCCCACGTCGAACGTGTTGCGCATGGCCGTTTCAAACGTGCGGATGCCGCGCTCGCACAGAATAATGTTGGGATTTCCATTGTCCAAAACAAACTGCGCGGCACGCAGAAAATCGTCGATGGTGGCCATCATGCCGCGCTTCAGCAGCACCGGCCGGCCCGATCGCGCCGCCGCCTCCAGCAGCGCGTAGTTCTCCATGTTGCGCGTGCCTATCTGCAGAATGTCTGCGTAATCGGCCACCATCGGCACGTCGCATTCGCTCATCACTTCCGTGACAACAGCGAGGCCGCTTTCCTCGCGAGCATGGGCCAGCATCTTCAGCCCTTCAAGGCCAAGCCCCTGGAATGAGTAAGGAGAACTGCGCGGTTTGAATGCGCCTCCGCGAAGGATGCGCGCGCCCGCACGGCGCACATGATGGGCGGTCGCCACCAACTGAAACTCGGTCTCCACCGAGCACGGACCGGCCATGGTGACGAATTCGTCCCGGCCGATCTCGATGTCCAGCACCGGGACGATTGTCTGTTCCCGTCCGGGGGCTTTCAGAACATCGGGAGTTTCCGCAAAACGGTCGTGCCACTTCGATTGCACGCCTTCTGCTCCGTTCTCGCCTCCTGGGCCTTTCCGGGGAAGTTCCAGCCTACCTCCGTCGTGCACTTCGCGCCTCCATCCAAAGTTGGAGGTGCGGAAAGCACTGCTGCCGCACCAGCCTCCTCGGTTGTAGCGGCGGTTCTGAACACTTGTCTGTGACGAATGACCTTGAACCCGCGCTTACGTTGGAGCCGTTCTCACGTCTTACAGGCGCGACAGCACGTATCCTGTGCGCTTAGGAATGGCCATGGCTGGCGCGCGATACCCGAACGCCCGATCCACAACTCCCGCAATCCCCAGCACAACCTCATCCTCGAACGGCCGCGCCGCGATCTGCACCCCGATCGGCAATCCCTGCGCTGACCGCCCCACCGGCACAACCGCCGCCGGCCCAGCCAGCACGTTGAACCACTGCGTATACCGCACGCTGTCCAGGTATTCCACTTTCGCGCCATCGATCATCCACGCCCGCTCCCCATGTTTCCACGCCGGCACGCTGGCCACCGGGCACAGCAGGACAGGATACTCGCGCATCTCCTCCAGCATTTTCGAGCCCAGCAGGTCCATCTCCGCCCACGCCTCCAGCAGTTCCGCTGCCGTAATGTCGCCGCGGTTCTCGGCGATCCCAAGAAACTCCTTGAAAATCGGGCTCAGCCGCTCGTGCTTGCCGCGAATCGTCGGCTCGTAAAACATCGCGCCGCAATGCACAAAGAAGATCCACCACAGCTTCCGCAGTTGCTCCAGCGTGTTTGGCCGGAACGGTTCCACCGTGAATCCTGCCTCGCGCAACGCCTGCGCGGCTGCCTGCACCGCCGCGCGCGTCTCCGGCGTCACCGGCGTCAGCCCGTCGTCTTCAAAGAAACCAATGCGGCTCCCCCGCAGTTCGTCGAGCGCTGGCTCGCGCAGGCTCACCGGCGGGCTCGTCGGATCCTCGCGATCCTGCCCGCTCAGCACGCGGAACATCATCGCCACGTCTTCCATCGTTCGCGCCATCGGCCCAATCGCCCCCAGCGTCGAAAACGGTCCCACGCACGGCGGCAGGTGTCCGCGTCCCGGCACCCGGCCCGGCGTCGGCTTCATGCTGCAGATGCCCGTAAAGTGCGCCGGCACCCGCACTGACCCTCCGCTGTCCGACCCCAATCCCGCCGCCGACATGCCCGCTGCAATCGCCGCCGATTCGCCGCCGCTCGACCCTCCCGGCGTGCGCTCCACGTCCCAGGGATTCGCCGTCCGCCCGTGCAGCAGGTTGTCCGTCTCATACGCCATCAGAAACTCCGGGCAGTTCGTCGTGCCCAGGATCAGCGCACCCGCCGCGCGCAGCCGCGCCACCACCACGGCGTCCTCACGCGCCACATCGCCCTCGTTCAGCAGGCTGCCGATCTCGCATTTCAATCCCGCCGTCGCAATCGACGATTTCACCGTAACCGGCAATCCTCCCAGCGCCCCCCGCGCGCCATTCGCATCCATCTCCTTGGCCAGCGCCCGTACGCGCTCCGCATCGAAATCCGCAAACACATTCAGCCTGGGATTCAGCCGCTCAATCTGCCGGATGTGCGCTTCGGCCAGTTCCACCACAGTCACTTGCTTCCCCCGCACCAGCTCCAGTTGACGCACCGCGGGCAGCAGCACCAGCTCTTCCATCTCACTCCCCTTCGCATGTTGGTGTTTGTCGCTCGCGTCAGACGCGGTCAAGGCCGCCCCGCGCCTGGCGTCACGCTCGTGTCCTCGGCCGGCGTCGAAACAAGATCCCGGAAATCGAACCGGTACGACCGCACCGGATTCCCCGACTCCCATCGCGTATTCCAGTTCAGTCGATACGCAAGCGCGCCATCGTCATCCGGAAACTTCTCCGCTGCGGGATATGGGTAGCTGCTCATGGCATGGAACGGCAGTTGCGCCACCGTGAACGGCGACGCGTCCCACCAGTCCATATCTTTGACGTAGCCATTGGCATAAAAGAAATAGTCGCGCGTCCAGCCCGCGGGCAGCGCCGGCAACTTCGCCGCGTCAAACTCCGCCGCAATCTCCTCGCCGCTGCCGAAAATTACGTACCGGTCGTCGATCCCCTTCACCAGCTCCGTCACGTCTCCAAACCGCGTGTACTCGCCGCGCTCGCGCTGGAACTGCCCCGTAAGACTGATGCGATCGTAGTCGTAGTCCAGGTCGCCCGGGCTCGCGAGGTCAATCTGCTTCGGATACCCGCGGAAATGCAGCGTGGCCTGCGCCAGCGGCACTTCGCTCGTCCGCGCCTGCCCACCCACGCTCCGATCGACCAGTACCTGGTCCCAGAAAATCTCCAGGTTCGTCATCAGCCGGATGCGCCTCACTCCCTCTGGCACCTTCCCCGTCAGGTCCACCACGATGGTCCGCTCAAGTCCCGCCGGGAATCCCGCTTCGCCCGTGATCTGCCGCCAGCTTCCGTCCGCCATCTGCGCCTCCGCATACGGCGCCACCGGCTTGATCCCCGCCTGCCACGCGGCATACAGTGACGTCGCGCTGAAGTAGTTCACGTACCCGGTCATTAGCAGCCGCAGCGGCGCATGAGCATCCACGCTCCCCAGATCGAGCGTGAGCGCGTGCAGGTTCGCAAACCCGTCGTACGGCGTCGGCGTAAAGCCGCTGGCGAACTTGTGATCGCGCGCCGTCAGCACGCCCAGCGCATCGTGTCCCTCGCCGTCCCACGCGGCAAGCGGCAGCCGTGTGCTCTTTGAAGCCACCACATTCCCCGACGCAAACGGTGGGTCGTCCAGAAACTTCTCATCCGGATTCACTTCCACGTCCGCGGGATGATCCACCGCGACCAGCCGCAACTGATCGATGTAGTTCACCTCTTCCATCGGCTCGATGAAGCGCACACTCAGCTTGCCGTTCAACGGCTTCAGTTGTGCCCCGTCCACCTTGATCCACTCCTGCGGATGTGGAATATTGCGCCGTTGCGGCGTGAACCAGTGCCCCACCACGGCTGCGCCGATCACGTCCGTCACCAGCCCGTACTTGTGCCCATCCCACGCAAACAGCACCGGGCACGAGCTCCCCCGCCGGTCCGCTTCCTTCATCGCAATCGTCTCGCGCCCGTCCTTCAGCGGCGGCAAATCGATCTCGTCCTGCAGGATTCCCGTCGGCCATAAAATTCGCAGCAGGTCGATCCCCGGCGCATCGCCCAGCCCCACCAGGATCTCCGGCGCAGCCTGCGTCTGGTAGCCCACCGAGCCGGCCAATTCCCACTTCTGCCAGTAGCCGTTGGCAAACACTTCCACCTTGGTCCCCAGCGATGTCTTGTTATCCGCCAGCCCCGTCAGATCCAACCGCACAAAGTGGTTCTTGTTCGCGCCCACGTTGCGCAACAGCACCGGCGCCGCGCCTTCCTCGGTCACGATGAGGTCCGCCGCGCCGTCGCCATCCACATCCGCCGCAATCAGTCCGCGGGGATTGTGCAGGCGCACTTCATCTAGTCCCAGCACACGGCTCACGTCCTCGAAGGTCCCATCGCCGCGGTTGCGCAGCACGCGCACTTCCGGCCCCTGCGCCGTCTCCACAATCGCCGCCAGGTCAATCCATCCATCATTGTCGATGTCCACCGGCGTTACGCCCCAGCCGCGCAGCGCGCCATCAATCGGTAGAGCAACGCGCTCAAATCGCCGCGCGATATTCTCCGGCCCCGGCACGTTGCGCCACAGTGTCAATCCCGGCGCGCCCGCATGCGTCACCGCAACATCCATCCAGCCGTCTTTGTCGAAATCAAGCACCGCGATGCCAACGCTCGCAGGCAGCGGAATGTGCTTGTAATCTAAAATTGAAGTGCCCGCATTCGCAGGACGGTAGTCGATTAATGGCTGCGTCGGATACTTCCCTTCCCGCGGGTTCACGAAGATCGTCGGCGAACCGCCATCTCCCGTCGTCACCAGGTCCACGGCGCGGTCATTGTTGAAGTCGGTCAGGATGGCCGCCGCCGTCTTCCCGCTCCCGCCCAGTCCAGTCGGCTCCGTCCACTCCGTAAAAGTCTTGTTGCCGTTATTCCGCCAAAGCACATTCGGCGCATCGCCCGGCTTCGGTGGCGCGCCCGTAATAAACAAATCCAGGTCGCCGTCGTGATCGTAATCCACAAAAGTAATCCCCGATGGCCGGTTCAGCGGCTTCAATCCTGAGTCCGCCGTCACGTCCTGGAACTTGCCTTTCCCCAGATTGCGGAACAACAGCACAGCATCGTCCATCGCCACAGCCAGATCGTTCAGTCCGTCGCCATCGAAGTCACCCACAGCGCAAGCCACTGCATGGCCAGCCGCCTTCAGCCCCGCACCCGCCGCATCCAGTTCGTCAAACCGCCAATCCCCTTCGTTGTGCAGCACGCGAATAGCTTGAGCACCAGTCTGCATCAACACCAAATCCATGTGCCCATCGCCCGAAACGTCCATCATGCAGGCACCGCCGTTCAAACCGGACCAACTTGACGCGGGTGCCCCAGGTCTCCCGGTTTTGGAGACCTGGGATGCGAAGCCTGCATCGCCGCCGGTCCCCAAATTCTCTGCCACCAGCCTCACCGCAATCATCGCCTTCGGCCGCTTCGCCGCCTCCTCGATCGGCGTGACAATCGAATATCGCCCCTGCTCTCCATACGCCAATCCGATCGGCGCCCCTACCTTGGTGCTCGTGATGTGCTGGAATATCCTGAAATGCTCGCGCGCGTCCTGCGTGTCTCCGCTCCGCTGCAGCGATCGCGCCAGCGCAAACTCCGCCGACGCATGCAACGGGTTCACCTTCAACGCCTCGCGCAGAATCTCAATGGCCTTGTCGTATTGCTTCAGCTCGCTGTAGCAGGCGCCCTCAAAATAGTAGGAATCCGCATCTCGCGGATCAAGCTTCACCGCCGCTTGAAAACTCTTCAGCGCCTCGTCCAGCTCATTATCCGCGTGCTGCGCCAGGCCCAGGTTGTACCAGGCCTGCGGGCTGTTCGGATCGAGAGCGATGGCTTTCTGGAGGACGGCCTTCGCGTCGTCAATCTTCTCCAGCGTCAGCAGCGCGATGCCCTCGTTGATGGCCGGCTGCGCCAATTCCGCATCGGCCTTCATCGCGCCCGCAAACGTCTCCCGCGCTTTATCCGTAAGCTGCTGCCCCATCTGCGCCACGCCGCGATTGTTCAGCATAACCGCCTGGCTGTAGTCGGGTTTCTGTGCGCTCGCCTGCCACGCCGCCGGCAACATCAGCCCGGCCAGCAAGGTCCACCGCATTGCCTGCTTCGCCACTCGCTCTCCCATCAACACGTTCAATGCGTCTTGGACGGAACTCTTCAGTGTATGCGAGCGCTATCCAGGCCCCTCGCCGTTCCTCTCTCCGATGTGATAGAAATGTTCATTCCCCCAACAGGAATCCACATGGCAACTAAGACCGCTTCCAGCCAGCACGTCTACACGCTCTCAGGTGGACAAAGAGTCTTCAACTCCATCCTCGGTCTCGGCGGCTTTGCTGCCGCGGCTCTGTTCTTATGGACCGGCGTGTCCGAGGCTGATAACCGGGTGGTCGCGATCGTATCTGCCGTTATCTTCCTCTTCCTCGGGTGTTATCTCCTGGCCCGCGGGTTCCGTTCCCGTATCGTCATCGATGGAGTCCGTATCGCAATTCGCGATCCGTTTCGTGAGCATTGCGCAGACTTGGCGGCAATCGAAGGCTACCGCACCCTGAATTCGCGTTACGGCTCCTTCATGCAATTGATCCTGAAAGAGGACAGCGGCAAGATCACCCTCTCCAATTCGTTCGCCACAGACGACGATTTTCGCGCCTGGCTCGCTCAGGTTCCCGATCTCGACCTTCGTGACCGTGAAGCCCTGCTTCAGGAAATCCAGCAGGACGCTGAGCTTGGTTCAACCCCGGATGAGCGCCTTGCCGCTCTGGCCGGAGCCAGGCGCGTCAACTTCGCACTTATCGGAGCGTCTCTCCTCCTTGCTGCAGGAATGATCTTCAGATCCGATTCCCTGCGCGGACCGGCCGCAGCGCTATTGGCGTGCGCGCCGATTGCAATCCTGCTTCTGGCCCAGCGATCTCCGCTGCTGTACGCGGTCATGAAAGGCAAACAGGATCCGCGAACCGATCTTGGCGGTACTCTGCTGATATCGGCAGCGGCACTCTTCTTTGAGATGGTCAAAGCGAACTTCGTCACCCTGCAAAACCTGCTGTACTACTCTGTCCTCGTCTGCGTCGTTGTTCTGGTCGCGTATTTCGCAACCGTTCGCCGAAGCCTGAATCTTCCGCTCCTTTCCCTGGTCGTTGTCCTGCTCTTCTGGTCCGGCTTCTATGCGTTCGGCTTGGTCGGAACGCTGGATACGGTCTTCGATCGATCCCAACCCACGGCCTACGTTGTCCCCGTCACCGGCAAGCACGTTACCCGCAGTCGCTCCACCGACTATTACCTCGAACTTGCACCCTGGGGTCCGCGCCAGACCCAAAATTCGCTCAGCGTCTCCTCCAGCGTGTACAGAGAATTTAACCCCGGCGACAGCATTTGCCTCGCCCTCCATCCTGGGTGGCTGCGCATCGCCTGGTATACGCCCATCTCTTGCCCCGCCAAGCCATAGACGGCCGCGCCAAAGCGCTCCTCTCCCGGAATTTTTGATCCGCACCTATAATCTTCTTGTGACTCCCCTGCTCGGCAGTCTCGATTGGCGAAGCTTTCTGGCTCGGCCCAGATTGCCTTCCCCCTCGGTCGAGGTGCTCGACGCGCTCTTTCACAAACCCATCCTTATCTCCGGGGCTGGCGGCTCCATCGGCTCCGCGCTCGCCAAGCGCCTCGCGGATCTCGGTCCTCCCGCCCTCCTGCTTCTCGATGGTTCCGAGAGCCGCCTCTACAAGCTGCAACAGGCGTGGACCGCAGGAGGCATTCCCGGCCCCATGACTACGGTGCTCGGCAATGTCACCGATGGCACTCTTCTTGACGAGGTCTTCTCCGTCCATGTTCCCAGCATCGTCTTCCATACCGCCGCGTTCAAGCAGGTGGCTCTGCTTGAAGAACAGCCTCTGGCCGCCATCCGCAACAACGTGTTCGGCACCTTGACCCTGTGCCGCACCGCGCTCGCCCACGGCGCGCGCATCGTCATGGTTTCCACTGACAAGGCCGTCGAACCCGCTTCCATCATGGGAGCCACCAAGCGCCTGGCGGAGTTCATTGTCCTCGCCGCCGGCGGTGCCGTCCTACGCCTGGGCAACGTCCTCGCTTCCCGCGACAGCGTTACCGAAACCTTTGCCCTGCAACTTGCCATGGGGCGGCCGCTCACCGTCACCGATCCAGCCGCCCGCCGCTTCTTCATGACTCTGGACGAGGCGGTGAACCTGATTCTGATCGCTGCCGCAGAACCCGCTCCGGCGCTTCTGGTTCCGGAAATCGCCGACCCCAGTTACATTACTGACTTGGCTCACTTCATGGCTCACTCGCTGGCGCCGGGACGTAACGTCGACCTGGACTTTACCTGCCCCCGACCCGGAGACAAGGACCCTGACCGCTTCTGGTCGCAGGCGGAGTCACCCCGGCCCGCTATCCACGCCGGCCTGCTGTTCATCCAGCCGCCCTCCCACACGCTTGAGCAGCTCTTGCCGCCCCTCGGCTCACTGCAGTCCGCAGTGGATGCGCGCGACCTGCTCGCCGCTATCAACCTTCTATGCACGCTTGTGCCGGATTACACTCCTGGTCCGGCTGTAACCGCACTCACCGGCAACCGCGTCGCGCCCTGATCTCATAAAGATCCCATCAATATGCCCTCAAGGCACTGGCTTGTTAGGTCACCTTTTGGTATTCTGTTAGTGGAAAGTTAAATAGAGCAGCAAGGCATTCGAATTACCGCACCAGAAAGCAACCCTCTGAGAGTTGCGCGCATCTGTCAAACTACTTCGTAGTAGCCGCGTTTCGCTCGCTGCCAGCAGTGCAGGATCGACATTGAAAACGGCATCTCGCTGTTCATCGTTCGCATCAACATTTTGTAAGTGAAAAGGATACGTTGAATCGACCTGTTCCCGGTTTTTGGGTTGGTTGAAAGCGGCGTTCACTTCCTGTCGATGGAATATCCGTAGTGTGGATTGTCTTCGGTCCGCCTGCCGGAAAACCATCCGTTGTTGAGTGTCTCTCCCTGGACTGTGACTTAACTCAGATCAAAAAGAGCAGGTGTTTTATGGTAGTCAAGGCACAAAGCATCGGTCGGGGTATCTCCGGGCTCCACGTCGGAAGCGACAATGTCCGGCGCTATTTCCCCAAGAATGTATCGACCATCGAATTAGAGCTGGATCATCTCCGGATCCAGTGTGGACTGGCTCCCGAGTTCTGGCATGGCCGGCCCGACATCTACGACCCGCGTCTTTGCGCATGGCTTGAGACCAGGCACATGCACGCCAGCCGCGGACGGAATCCGATTCCGCTCGCCCTGATTCCGGCGGGCGATAACTCGTTCCGCCTTCAACCCGTGTCCGCGGCGACGCCCGCCAGGGCACGCGTACAAACTCGCACCGCCGCCTGAGCCATAAGCCTCGGGCGACTCCGCCGGAAGAAGCGCTGTTGTGATTCGCGCTGCTCTTCCGGCGTTTTGCTTTTTATGCGCTAAATCGATTCACCGTACATAAGACCCGCACGCCGCCCTTCCCAGCGGTTCCCGCCCCAGTTGATAGACTCATCCCGATGAACCTCAATCAGCTTCAGAAGGCCGTCGAGCGCCACTTCGCCGCCGGCCCGGCTGCCGTGGGCGATGACTCGGCACTCGCCGTCTTCCATGAATTCCGGGCTGCGCTGGAACGCGGAGACGCCCGCTCCGCCGCGCCCGATCCCGCCGCGGCCACCGGCTGGAAGGTCAATGTGTGGGTCAAACAGGGCATTCTGCTGGGCTTCCGCCTGGGCGTGCTGGAGGACTACTCCTCGGGCAGCTTTTCCCTTGTAGACAAGAGCACGTTTCCGCCGCGCCGCTTTGGCGTCAACGATGGCGTTCGCGTGGTCCCCGGCGGATCTGCCGTCCGTTCAGGCGCTTACATCGCTCGCGGCGTGGTGTGCATGCCGCCGATGTACGTGAACGTGGGCGCCTACGTGGATGAGGGAACCATGGTGGACTCGCATGCGCTGGTGGGCTCGTGCGCGCAGATCGGCAAGCGGGTGCACCTGAGCGCGGCGGCGCAGATCGGCGGGGTGCTGGAGCCGGTGAATGCCAGCCCGGTGATCGTGGAGGATGACGCGCTCATTGGCGGCAACTGCGGGGTTTACGAAGGAACCGTGATCGGTTTTGGCGCGGTGCTGGCCGCCGGCACCGTCCTGACGCGCGGCACGCCTGTGTACGACCTGGTGAACGGGACGGTTCTGCGGGCGACGGAGGAGCTGCCGCTGGTCATCCCCAAAGACGCTGTGGTTGTCCCCGGATCGCGGGCGGTGACGAGGGGCAAAGGCCGGGAATGGGGGTTGAGCCTCTATTGTCCGGTGATCGTGAAGTACCGCGACGACAAGACCAGCCTGAGCACGGCGCTGGAAGAGCTGCTGCGGTAAGCCGTTCAGCCCTCAGCCCTTAGCTGTCAGCCTTCAGCGGCTGGCTGGCAGAAAGTGCCAAAATAAAAAACGAGGATGTCTTGCAGAATGATGGAGTTAAGGCCTCAAACTGCAGTGAAACAGGGTACCAGGGCCGAGGGAAGGAGGGGAACAAGAAAGAACCCACCCCGAAGCCTTGGAAACTCCCAAAATAAAAACGGCGATGTCTTGCAGAATGATGGAGTTAAGTCCTAAAACTGCAGTGATTACGCCCTCAAACTGCAGTGAATTGCTGGGCTGTTTCCTGTTGGGCTGCCGGATTCCTTGCCGGATTTGCCCTATGTCTAAAGCTTACTCCCTCTTGATATTAAAACTGCATATTTGGCCGGAAACTTTTTCTCCTTTATTTTCTGTCGACTGCAGCGATATTCACAGACAGTGAATCTTGACGAGTCGAGGCTTGAGGAGGGTTTTGCACCAGAGATGGTGCAGTCTTTGGTGATGTTTTGGGCGAACCCCGGCGGGGGCTGACTGGCTCGGCGATTTGCACGAAAATCGGTGCATTCCAGGGGAAATATAGCCATTATAGCCATATTGGCAGGTATCTTATTGTCAGATTGGAGTTTAATGCAAGAATTCGATCGATCCGCCGCGAAGGACAGGCGTACCTGCACGGCGGTGGCGGCGACTACACGATTACGGTCGCCGACGAAGACAACCTGGCCGCCCAGCTCGATCGCGACTGCCACGTGGCCTCCACGGGATGCAGTTTGACTTCAACAAATTCGCCGACTCATCGAGAATTATTGGAACATCCCGTCTTTCTCCAGGTCTCCCGTCTGTCCCCAGGTTTCCCGATCCAGGGAGCACGCACGGCAGCCGAGCGGGAGGGTCTGCTGGCGGCGCTGGCAGCCGAAGATGAAGACGACGAAGAACCGGTCAGCTAAAGGAAGAAACTGAAATGAGGGTATCATCGTGAGTATGGCAACGATCCACATCTCGGAAGCCGACGCCGCTGGCGACTTCGCTGGGCTGATGGCCCGCGTTCGCGCCGGCGTTGAGGTCGTCATCGAGTCCGATGCGCGCGCCGTGGCGGTGGTGCGTCCCGCCGGCAACGAGTTCCGTCCCCGCCTGCTCTCCGAATCCATCGCTCTGGCCAAGAAGCACGCCGAAGAGCTGGGCTACGAGCCGCGCATGGACCCGGAGTTCGCCGCCGATCTCAAGGAGATCATCGACAGCCGTAAGCCGTGGAATCCGCCCGCATGGGAGTAATCCTCGACTCCAGCATCCTGATCGCAGGCGAGAGGGCCAAGGAAAGCGTGGCAGAGGTTCTGGAACGCGTCGAGGCCGTGTGCGGGAAGACCGCCGCCGCGCTCTCGGCTGTGACCGCCGTGGAGCTGACCACGGCATCTACCGGGCCAGGACGGACGCCGACCGCAAGCGCCGGGAAACCTTCGTCGAAGAACTCTTCCAGGCCGTGGCCGTGCATCCGCTCACGCTGGAGGTAGCGCGGCTGGCCGGACGCATCCACGGCGAGCAGATGGGCCAGGGCGTCAGCATCGACTTCCCGGACCTGCTCATCGGCGCTACAGCCCTGCATCTGGGCTTCGATGTCGCCACGATCAACGTGAAACACTTCCGCGCCATCCCCGGCCTCACTGTGGTCACGCTCTGAGCTGCAAAGCCTTTTTCGAACCCGTCCATCTTCTTCTCAGTGAGCCGGCTTGCGGAAGCCTGGCCAAGGCCATCCAGGCGCTCAAGCTTTCCGTTGCCGTCCGCAGCCCCGAACGCCCTTTCTGGCAGGCGCGCTACTTCGACGGAAATATCCACGACGAGAAGGCCTGTTCTGAGGTGATCCGCTATATTCATCGGAACCCGGTGGCGCGCGGTCTGGTCCGCAGACCCCAGGACTGGCCGTGGTCGAGCTTCCGCCACTATGCCACCGGGGAACGGGGAACTGTAGAGATCGAGTCGTTCTGGACGGCCTGGAAAAGAAAGAACGAGACACTGGTTCCGGTTCGCTCATCTACTCCGCCGGCAGCGGTGTCTCCCGGGTCCCAACCACGGGGACCCGGGGCACGCGATCATCGGTGGTGAAATCAGCTGCCCGGGACCCGGGCCACCTGCCGTAAAAGACGCGCCAAACTCCACTCAGGATGACGGGGTTTGTGCATAGCAATTTCAGAGACGCCACACTAGTGTGGTGAGTCAGAAGTTTGTCAAAGAATTTGACGGTGAAAACGCAGATCCTTCGACTACGTTTGGCGCAAAAAACGCGCCAAACTTCGCTCAGGATGACAGCGTTTTGTTTAGCGAATTACAGACTCAGGACACTAGTGGCTGTTTGGGGCGGCGGGGAGCGGGGGCGGGGCGGGAAGGTCGAAGATCTGGATGTTTGAGTCCATGAGGATGGCGGCGCGGCGGCCGGAGGGGGAGAGGGCTACGTTGCCGCCGGCGTCGAAGACGGGGCTGGCGGCGGCGCGGAGGATGGACTTGCCGGTGGCGGCGTCGAAGACCTGCACATCCTGACCCTTGATGTCGTCAGAGGAGAGGGGCAAGGAGGCGTTGATGGCGTGGTCGACGAGGAGAGACTCGCGGGCGAAGCGCAGGCCGTTGGCGCTGGCGACGGTGACTGGCCAGGCGTTCGGGCCGGGGTTGAGGTTCTGCCAGAGCCTGCGGCCCTCGGTGGAGAACCCGTAGAGGCGGGGATCGCCTTCGCCGCTGCACGTGGTGGCGAGGAATTCGGCGGAGGAGAGGAACTCGAGGAACGGGGTGCAGACGGAGTCGACGGAGCCGGCTGGGGTGTTTCCGCCGGAGAAGCGATCGAAGCTGAGGTCCCACACCTTGCCATTGGAACGCCGTGATTCGAGGTATCCGCCGTCGCCCAGGGGCAAGTGGATGGCTTCATCGACGTGGCTCACGAGCATGACCTGGCCGGTGGAGCGGCTGATGATGCGGAGGACCAGATCCTTGCGCGGGGAGGCGCCGGGATCGCCGGTGGCGATGGACGCGGCAGCGGTGGATGGGCTGGGAACCGTGCCGGGCTTTGGCTTGTCTGTGGGCGGCTCGCTGGAGCCGGTGATCATGAATTGGCGGGAGGGGTCCGTCTCAACCCAGATAAGGGGGCCGGGAAAGCGGAGCCATGGCTTGATATGGAGGGAGGCATCCACGAGCTCGAGCTGATCCTGATCGCGAAGGAGGAACTGGCCGCCGGAGAGCGGATAGAGGTAGCGGTCGCGGTCGTGGAGTGTCCACACCTGGTCGGACTCGACATTGCCCTGCGGGAGGTGGAGGAGGAGGGCGCGGATTTCGCGAACGCCGGTGGCATTGGCGTCGCCGCGGCGATGGAGGAGGCCGGGAACGCGGAAGGTGAAGAGGATGCGGTCCTCATCAAGGAAGTCGAGCGAAACGAGGGCGTTGCGCATGCCGAGGTAGAAGATGCCGGGAGCGGCGAAGCCGAGGGGTTCCGCGGGGATGGTGAGGGTGGGCTTGAGGGTGGCGCGGACGGGCTGGGGCTGGTTGGGCGCGGATTTCTTTTTGGCGGCAGAAGCGGCCGGATGCAGGAGGGCCAGGCCCAGAAACGGGATCAGGAAGAGGTTCGCCCGCGGGAGCCGATGTGCCATCGATTGCTATTCTCGCGCAAAGAGGTGGCCGGTGGAAAGACAGGGAGCGAGGGAGCGAGGGAGCGAGGGAGCGAGGGAGCGAAAAACCAGAGAGCAGAGGAACCTGGGGGCGCGAGGGCCGAGGAGCCCGTATGCGAGAGTAGAGGCAGGATGAGCGAGGGAACGAGAGCAGAGGTCCGGTTGCGGTGGCTGGGGTACGGGGCCTGCATGGTTGCGGGATGCCTGTGGGGCACGGGGTTCTATTTCGGGCGGCTGGCGCTGAACGAAATGAGCGTGGAGTACATGGTGCTGTACCGGTTTCTGTTTGCCTGCGTGGGGCTGCTGCCGGTGGCGCTGATGGAGCGGGTGCGGCTGACATGGCCGGAGACGCGGCTGCTGCTGATGGCGGCGGCGCTGGGGGTGCCGGTGCAGTTTCTGCTGCAGTTCCACGGACTGGCACTGACCACGGTGAGCCATGCGGCGCTGATGGTGGGGACGGTTCCGGTGCTGCTGGCGGCGGCCGCGGCGCTGTTTGCGGGCGAGCGGCTGGATTGGGTGGGATGGGCGGCGCTGTTCGGGTCAACGATGGGCGTGGCGCTGATCACGTTGGGCGGGACTCGGGGGCCGGGAGGACGAGGGCATCCGACGCTGGCCGGGGACATGCTGGTGGTGCTGTCACTGGCGCTGGCGATTGCCTGGGTGCTGCTGAGCAAGAAGCTGATGGAGACGCATAGCCCGCCGGTGGTGACGGCGTATACGCTGCTGGCGGGAACGGTGATGCTGATCGGGATGATCCTGGGACCGCGATGGGTGCGCGGCTGGATTCCGAATCACAGCGCGCCAATGCCGTTTTGGCATGTGAGCGCGACGGCGTGGATTGCGCTGGCGCTGAGCGGGTTGGCGTGCACGGCTACCACGACACTGCTGTGGAACTGGGGGATTCATCACGTGCCGGCATCGCGCGCGGGAGTGTTCCTGAACATTGAGCCGGCGCTGGGGTCACTGCTGGGCGTGAAGCTGCTGGGCGAGCAGCTGGGGCCGTATGCGTGGGTGGGCGGAGGACTGATTCTGGCGGCGGCAATCACGCTGACTGCGCGCGGACATGAGGAGCGGGCTATGATCCTGGAGTGACGAAGACAGGGAGCGAGGGAGCGAGGGAGCGAGGGAGCGAGGGAGCAAGGGAGCCAGGGAGCTAGGGAGCGAGGGAGCGAGGGAGCGAGGGAGCAAGGGAGCGAGGGAGCGAGGGAGCAAGGGAGCGAGGGAGCAAGGGAGCAAGGGAGCGAGGGAGCAAGGGAGCGAGAAGGCGTCGACAGAGGGGCTTGGGGTGATTGTTGTGATCCTGAAATGAATTCGAAGCATCCAAATATTTCAGTATGTGGGCCGACGGATCGTTATTTAATGGCGCCCACCCTATAGACGAAAGCAGTTGCTCGAAGGCGCAGAGCCGGAGAAGAGACTTCATCGAGCTATCGGGTATTTATGCGCTGATTCTCCTGGTGATATGGACACCACGCCCTTATCAAAAGCTTCTCTGGTGCCTGGCGGCAATCATCGCGATCTGGGTCATTGCGATTTCCTTCGAAGGGTTCCACTCGATGGGCCTGTGCACGGCGAACCTGCGGCGGTCGCTGTGGTGCGTGGGGCTGGCGGCGGCGCTGGCGCTGGCCGCGGTGGCGCTTGCGAACCGGCTGCATACGCTACATACTCCCACCACGCTCGCTTCAGGAATCTGGCACTACATCGGGTATGCGCTGTGGGCCACAGTGCAGGAGATCATGCTGCAGTGCTTTTTCCTGGTGCGGTCGCTGCGGTTGATGAAGAACGCGTCGCTGGCGGCGGTATTTTCGGCGTGCTTGTTCTCAGTAGCGCATTTGCCCAATCCGGTGCTGGCGGTGATCACGCTGGTGTTCGGGGCGGCGGCGTGCCTGTTCTACCTGCATTACCGCAACGTGTGGCCGCTGGCCGCGGCGCATGCGCTGCTGGGAATCGCGATTGCGGTCACGATTCCCGCGAACCTGGATCACAATATGCGCGTGGGTGTCGGCTACCTGACGTACGTGGATCAGACGGCGGTGGCGGGCAACCAGTTGATGGTGAACAGGGGACAGTGAGTTCAGTGGTCAGTGGTCAGTGGTCAGTGGTCAGTGGTCAGTGGTCAGTGGTCAGTGGTCAGTGGTCAGTGGTCAGTGGTCAGTGGTCAGTGGTCAGTTGTCAGTTGTCAGTTGTCAGCACGCAGACGTGCTTTCGGCCTGCCCCTCGCTGCTGTCACCTGTCACCTGTCGCCTGGCACCTTGCTCTATCGCAGGAACAGCGACCAGATGGAATCGACGGTGGCGTGGGTGATGGCGGAGGCGGCGACGCGGCGGTCGCGGCGCCAGGCGCGGCCATAGAAGACGCCTGCCAGCGCGGCCAGAACGACGTAGGGCGTGTTGAAGTGGGCGGCGCGCTTGTTGAAGTGGGACAGCCCGAAGAGGATGGCGGTGAGGATGAGGGCGGCGTTGCGGCCGGCGCGGCGCTCCAGCAGGTTCTGGAGCCATCCGCGGAAGAAGAGCTCCTCCGGAACAGCAATAAAAAAGAAGGTGAAGATCCAGGCTGCAAAGAACTGTTCCAGCAGTGGGACGGGGCGCCAGGTGAGCAGGTGCGCGTGCAGGAAGCCGGTGATGAGGCCGATGGGGAGCGCGATGGGCAGATAGAACAGGAACTCGCGCAGGCCGGTGGTGAGATCGCGCAGGCGGAGGCGGAGACTGAAGCCGGCGCCGGCAAGCGGGTTGAGGAGGAAGAAGGCGTAGATGCCGGCGTCGAGGAGCAGAACCTTGTTGAAGACGGAGAGATGCGGAGGCCAGGCGCGCTCAAACCAGCGGAGGTCGACGGAAAGGCCGAGCAGCAGAAGGACGGCGAGTGGGAGCCAGATGTTGCGCTCATCGCGGGGGAAGCAGCGGGCGGCGAAGGCGAGCGCAGCTGGAACGAGGGCGTACACGGCGAGCCAGTACCAGTGGAACGAACCGGCGTCAAGAGAGACGATGGCATAGGGGATTGCCAGCAGAGCTGGCAAGGCGATCTGCGCCCAGGCGGGGAGGGTGTGCGCGCGCCCGGCGAGCTGCGCGGGAAAGAATGCTGCCGCGAGATAGGGCAGGAGCGCCAACAGGGCAGCGGCGATGATGGCTGCATCGAGGTGAGGCACGGAACCAGAGTACAGGGGTCAGTGGTCAGTGGTCAGTGGTCAGGGATCAGTGGTCAGGGATCAGTGGTCAGGGGTCAGTTGTCAGTGGTCAGGGGTCAGTGGTCAGGGGTCAGGGGTCAGTGGTCAGTGGTCAGTGGTCAGGGGTCAGGGGTCAGGGGTCAGTGGTCAGTGGTCAGGGGTCAGTGGTCAGGGATTAGTGCTCAGTGGGGATTGCCGGGCCTCTCTCCTGTTCGAAACCGAAGCTTGACAATGAATCCTGGCCTTAGACGATGCCGCGTTCGTTCAGCCAGTCGCCATAATTCGCGTCCATCTGTTCAATGTGGTCGACGAACCACTCACGCGGCGCCACCGCGGCTGCCTGCATCTGGGCGCCGTTGCCGTGCGTTGCACGCTCCAACAGGTTTTGTAACTGCTCAAGGAGCCGCGCATGGGCTTCCCTGTGTTGTTCCAGCGTGGGAAAGGACATTTGCTCCAACAGGCGTTCCTCGCTCAGGAAGTGCTGCCGCGTGAATTCCAGCAGCCTGCCTAGTTCCCTGGTCACGCGCTCCCGCCCCGCGCCCTGCACCACCGCCTGTCGAAGGTCATGGAGCGTGTCCATCAACACGCCGTGCTGCTGGTCCATCGCGCGTACACCCACGCTGGACACGCGATTCCACGTAAGCAGTCCCACGCCCATGCTCACCTCTGCACCCCGATTATCGGCAGACGGCGACAAGTCATCTGTGCGGGATTTCATCGGACGCAACCGTGAACCGGGAACTGTGAACTGGAGACGGTTCAGACCTCGAATGAGAGCTGCGGCGAGAGGAAGGCGGCGGCTGGCCTGGGCTCGGAGGCGAGGTCGTAGACCAGCCGCTCCAAAACGAGGCGTTTGTCGGGCGGCGAGGAGCGCAGTTCGAGATCGGCGCGGGCGATCAAGCGCAGCGCGCGGGTCAGGTCGCGGCGGGATTTATAGCGGCGGGCCTGGCGGATGAGGTCGTCTGCGGCGAAGGGCGGGATGCGGAAGCCCTGCCACAATGCCTGCCAGATGGCGCGCTGGTCGCGCACATTTTTCTCGAGGATGACGAGCATCTGGCGGAAGGTACGGGCCAGCATGTAGAGGTGGCCGATGGCCGCATCCTCGCCGGCTTCAGACGAGTTGAGCAGGCCGTGCAGGAGGGCCAGGGCGCGTGCGGGGTTGCGTGCGCTGATGGCGTCCGTCAGCTCATAGAGCGAGCGTTGCTTGGCGCCCAGGACCATGGTCTCGACGTCGCCCAGCGTGATTTTGCCGCGGCCCGTGGTGTAGAGCAGCAGCTTCTCCAGCTCGGAGGCAATCATCATCATGTCGGCGCCGAGGGCGTCTGCCAGCTCGCGTGCGGCGTCGGGCTCCAGGCGGTTGCCGGCTTCGTTGGCGGTGGCCACGGCCCAGCGCATGGCGTCTTCTTCGCCGACGCGCGCCAGTTCCACCATGCCGCAGTGTTCGCCGAGGGTCTCCTGAAGCCGCTCAAAGCGGTTCTTGTCGTCCATGTCCATGCGGCGGGCGTCGGAGGGAATGCGGATGAAGTCGGCAATGAACAGGACGAGCGCCTGCGGGTTAGGCGAGCGGAAGTAGCGATCGAGCGCGGCGAATTCGTCTTTTTTGGCGCCTCGGGTGTAGAGGTTGCGCACGTTGCGCACGAAGATGACCTGGAACGGCGCCATCAGCGAGGGCGTCTGCGCGCGGTCGAGGATGTCGAAGATGGTGGTGGACCCCAGATCGAGATCGGAGAGGCTGAAGTCGCGGAGGTCAGGCGGGACGAAGGCCTTGAGGACGGCGGCGCGGCAGCGTTCCTGGAGGAAGAGTTCGTCGCCGGCCAGCACGTAGCCGGACTTGAGCGCGCCGGAGTTGGTGGAGGCGGCTTCAATTTCGGCCACAAAGCGGCCAACGGCCGAGAAACCTGCTCCCCAGCGCGCGGCGCTCAACGGGCGTGGCTCCTGGCTGAAGATGGGCAGATCATTCGCGATTAGGATAGCAGGAACTTAGCCAGTAGCCGATAGCCCGTAGCTTCGTTGCAATGGCTTCTGGCTACCGGCTACAAGCTACTGGCCCAGAGGGGACGGGTCACAGGCTTTCCAGCACGTCGGCGACCAGCGCACTGGCGAAGTCGCGGCTGAGGCGCTCTTCGGCGGCGGGGCTTTCGTCGAGGAACGTGGCCAGGTTCGTGGTGGCCTGGAACTGCTGGCGAAAGACGTAGTTCTTGTTCTGGTAGAGCACGCGGCCGTCGCGCGCGGTGAGGGTCACCGAGGCCACCACGGTAATGACGTAGCTGGAAGATTGCTGCGTGCCGGCATTGAAAGTGAGCGGCAGGACCTGCTGCCGGAGGATGGCGCCCTGGAGGGTAGCGTCAGGATCGCCGCCGGTGGAGGGGGTTACGCGCAGGCGGGTGCGGGAGGCAAACTCGCGGATCACGGCCTGGGTCATCAGCGTCTCAGTGTGGTAGGCCTCGGTGTGAGTTTGAAAGAGGGGGACGGAGAGCGTGCGCACGTTGGCGGGCAGGTGGGTGGCCGCGCCCAGGGTGTGATAGCCGCAGGCGGTGAGGCAGAGGAGCAGCGCGGCGCAGGCGGCATGGAGGGATGTGCGCATGAGTTCATCTTAAAGGCAGCTTCTAGCTTTTAGCTCTTAGCTTTGTTGCTCGGATCCCGAGCCTGGTGTGACGTGCGATGGGGAGATGGCCTAGACCCAGCCGGTCGCCAACATGCCGATACCCACGGGCGAGAGCTTGAGGCCGTCGGCGCGATCGCGGAAGTAAAGTTGGTTGAGCTGATCGTAGTCGGCGTGCTCCGTGCGATGGAAGCCGGCGTTGCGTAACTCTGCCTCAATTTGTTCGGGCATAAAGAACAGGCGGAACGGCTCGCCGGAGGCGGCCAGACGCCCGGCCAGACGATCAAACAGGGCACGGCGCTGGGGCGTTAACGTGTCGGGCGGGGCGGGATAGTCGAATGCGATGCCGGAGCCGGCGGCCAGGCTGCCAATGGCGGCGAGGGTGGCGCGGAAGGCATCGAGCGTGAGGTATGAAACGACGCCCAGCCAACTGAAGAATGCCGGCGCTGCAGCATCGAAGCCGGCGCAGCGCAGACCATCGGCGAGGGTCTGTCGCTCGAAGTCGAGCGCGACGCTGGTCAGGTTGGCGGGCGAGCCGATGCCGGCTTCGGAGAGCATCCAGCGTTTCCACTCCTGCGTGGCGGGGAAGTCGACTTCAAAGACGTGGAGCTGCGGGAAGGGGTTGCGGTAGGCGAAGGTGTCGAGTCCGGCGCCGAGGACGACGTATTGGCGCACGCCGGCGGCGACCGCCTGGGCGAGATGGTCCTCGGCGTAGCGGCTGCGCGCGGCCATAAAACTGCGGAAGTCGCGGGCCACAGTGTGCGAGGCGCGTTCCAGGTCACGCTTGTAACCGGAGCCGATGAGGCGGACCGCGATGGGATCGTCGAGAACGGGAGGGCGATCCACGAGCTGATGCGCGGCGCGGCGGATGGCCACGCGAAGGGCGGTGCGGCTGGGCTTGCCATGCTGCATTGTTCAGGGATCAGGTTTCAGGTGCCAGGGCTCAGTTCGTTCTGGCCTGATTGAAAGTGTAGCGGAGGGCGCGGGCGGGTACGATTGAGGTCATGAGCTGGATTGTCTGGGCGCTTCTGTCGGCGTTGTTTGCGGCGGCCACCGCGCTGCTGGCCAAGGTTGGCGTGGCGCATGTGGACTCAAACCTGGCCACGGCCGTGCGCACCACTGTGGTGGTGGTTTTTGCGTGGGGCATTGCGCTGGCGCTGGGCAAGCACGGCGAGCTGAGGGACCTGGACCGGCGGACCTTGATGTTTCTAACGCTGAGCGGGCTGGCCACGGGACTTTCCTGGATCTGCTATTTCCGTGCGCTGCAACTGGGGCCGGCCTCGCGCGTGGCGCCGCTGGACAAGATGAGCGTGCCGCTGGTGATGGTGTTTGCGTGGCTGTTGCTGGGGGAGAAGATGACGCCTATGACAATTGCCGGTGGGGTGCTGATTACGGCGGGCGCGGTGGTGATGGTGCTGGGGTAGGTTTTCAGTTGTCAGTTTTCAGTTTTCAGTTGTCAGTGATCATGAGGAGCGATGAGTTTGGGAAAGGAATCAAAGTGCGGGCCGGTGCGGCGCATTGTTCTGACCGGGTTCATGGGCTCGGGCAAGAGCACGGTGGGGCCGATGGTGGCGGAGCGCCTTGGCTGGGCTTTCGTGGACGCCGATGACGTGATTGTGGCCGAAACCGGAATGGCGATCGCCGATTTTTTCGCGCGGCATGGCGAAGCGGCGTTCCGCGAACGCGAGCGCGAGACGATTGCGCGGCTGGTGCACGAGGATGGGCTGGTGCTGGCGCTGGGCGGCGGGGCCATCGAGGATGCGGGGACACGCGAGTTGCTGCTCGCCGGGGTAGGAAATCTGCTGGTGCACCTGGAGGTTTCGCTGGAGACGGCGCGGATGCGCTGCGGCGGGACGGAGCACACGCGACCGGTGCTGGCGGACGAGGCCCGGCTGGCTGCTCGCTATACCAAGCGGCTTCCGCTGTATCGCGAAGCGCACTCGACGGTTGTGGTGGATGAGTTGACGCCGGAGCAGGTTGCGGACGCGGTCCATCGAGCGGCTGCCGGCAACGGACTCCAATTTGCCGGTACGCCCGGGCTGACGCGAGCCATGTTGCACATACGGAAGCCAGGATGGCCCCTCCGGAGCGATTGAGGGCGCGCTTGGTATCATGAGGATTACGCCCCTGAACGCCATGGGGCGTTCTCCGGAACTTCACTTCGTCAGAATGGCTCCCATCTCCCATACCGCACTTTCCGTAGAGCTTTCGCCGCCCGTCGAAGGGCACGCGCATGGCGCGATCCATGTTCCGCAGCCAGGCACGACGGCGCGCCTCATTTCCGATCTGCGCGAGCTGTTCAAGGTGCGGGTTACGGGGATGGTGGTGGTCACGGGCTGGGCCGGGTTTTACCTGGGATCGATGCAGTCGGGAATTTCGAGCGTGCAGCGCGGGCTGCTGGATACGCTGGTTGGCATTGGCCTGGTGAGCGCGGGCGCAGGGGCCCTGAACCAATGCCTGGAGCGCCGCAGCGACGCGCTGATGAAGCGCACCGCGGACCGGCCGCTGGCCTCAGGGAGATATCCGCTGGCCTTCGGTATCGTGGCCGGCCTTGGCGCCCTGGCGTTCGGCGCCTGGTGGCTGCTGCTGCACACCAACCTGCTGACGGTGGCGCTGGCGCTGCTGACGGCGTTTACCTACGTGGCTGTGTACACGCCGCTGAAGCGCATGACCACGATGGCGACCTTCATCGGGGCGTTTCCGGGGGCCATGGGGCCGCTGCTGGGCTGGGTGGCCGCGCGCGGCCGCATCGAGTGGCCAGGGGTAGCGCTGTTCGCGATTCTGTTTGTATGGCAATTCCCGCATTTCATGGCGATCGCATGGATGTATCGGGATGAGTATGCAAAGGCGGGCATCCGCATGCTGCCGGTGGTGCAGCCCGACGGATTCTCGACGGTCATGGAAGCGCTGTTTTACGCGGTGCTGATGATCCCGGTGAGCCTGGCGCCGTGGAAGCTGGGGATGACGGGCGCGGCATATGCCGTGATCGCGACGATCCTGGGATTGGTTTACCTCGGCTACACGATCCGGTTTGCCGGCATCCTGCGCTCGACTGAGGCGGCCGAGAGCCGCATGCTGGCGCGCGACCTGCTCAAAGTGAGCGTGATCTACCTGCCGCTGCTGATGACCACGCTGATGTTGTGCGCGATCGTGAAGCATTGAGGTTCGTATGACGACACTGGCGCCTTCTTCCACCGGGACCGCGGGCACGCGCGGCGCGATTGCCGCCATCCTGGCCATCAGCGCGGCGGCTACGCTGTTCCTGTTCTGGCTGATCTACGTGCACCCGGCCGCCGACGCGGGCCGCACACGAATGGCGTTTCTGGCCCCGCTGAACGCCGTGATGAACGGAGCCAGCGCGGTGGCGCTGCTGGTGGGGTTCACCTTCATCCGGGCGCGGAGAATCACCGCGCATCGCCGGGCCATGATGACCGCATTCATGTTTTCCACGCTGTTTCTTGTCGGGTACATTGCGCATCATGCGCTGCACGGAGATGTTCGCTACCCGCTGGATGCGGCGCTGCGCACGCCGTACCTGGTTCTGCTGGCCAGCCACATCATTCTGGCCACGGTGGTGCTGCCCATGATCCTGGTTACGTTCTTTTTCTCGCTCACGGGGCGCATTGCACAGCATCGCAGGATCGCCCGGTGGACGTTCCCCATCTGGCTCTACGTTTCCGTTACCGGCGTAGTCACCTATGTGTGGCTGCGGCTGGCATTGAGCCGGGGATGACGATGGCGAAGCGCGAGGCACGTCAGGGCACGCCAGCAACGGCGGAGAACGACGGCACATTGCAACTGCTGCAATGGGGCGGCTGGATGGTGGCAACGGGAGTGGCGGCAGGATTGCTGCTTGAAACCGTGCTCGGAGGCTACTCCCGCACCGGCGCCAGCACCAACCTCGGCTGGTTTGCCCTCATCGTGACCCTGATGTGCGTCCCTTTTGGAGGAATGCTGCTGGCGCTGGGGATTGCGAAGTGGCTGCGCAAGCGTGGGCTGGCACACAGGGGCTGATCCCGCGGACGGTTGGAAATGCGTGAGTCCGTGTGTACCCTGAAGGGGCGCGGTTTACAGGCTTTGAAAAAGACTGGTTGCGGCCCTCGTCTTGAAGGGGCGCGACTTTAGTCGTGCCCCTTCAAAGCAACTTGGAACCTTCAAAGCATTTTGGAACCAATCCATGTTCAGCCGGCGTGGGTGGCGGCATGAGTTGCCGCGGCGGCCTCTTCGAGGGCCTCGGGCTCGCGCAGGGTCATCACGGGACAGCGGGAGTGAGCCAGCACCTTGTAGACAGTGTGGTCGCGGGTCAGATTCTCAAAGGCCGAACGGTGCGCAGCCCCAAGAACAATCAGGCCGGCGCGCCGCCCGGAGGCTTCGGCAAGGATCTCGATAGCGGGATTTCCATGGACAACGTAGGGCTCAATCGCAATCTCGCAGCCGCGGGAAGTTTCCTCGGCAATGGCGCGAAGCTCCTGCATGGCGGCGGAATCGAGGCCGGTGGGTTCGCCGCGGCGCTGCATTTCAGGAATCGGTGGCAGAACGTGGAGGAGGATGAGCCGGGCCGCGAGGGTGGAGGCGACTCTGCTGGCAAGCGTTGCGCTCGGACGGGAGGTCTCTCGTAGTGTGGTGGCGTGCAGGACCACTTTTTGGGGCGGGCTGCCGGCCACCGGGAGATGAGCCTCTGGACCCACGGTAATGACCGGGATATGGACCGAGCGCAGCACCTGCTCAGCCACGGAGCCAATGAGCAACCTGCTCACTTTGCCACGGCTCCGGGTCCCAAGAAGGATGCGATCTGCGTGGAACTGCCGCGCAGCGGAGAGGATCTGCTGGGCGGCATGACCTTCGCGAACGAGGGCGTCGCACACGATGTCGTGTTTGCGGGCCTGCTGGCAAGCCGCCTCCAGAGCCCGTGCGGCCGTGTCGAGCGCGCCGGCGGGGTCGTAGTACGGCATACCGGCCGCGTCGGCGGTAATGGCTTCACTGAGTGCGATTACGTGAAGAAGAATGAGGCGCGCGCCGGCTTGGGCAGCCTGCTCAAGGGCAAAGGGCATGAGGCGATCCAGGTCGCTCAGGTCGGTGGCGACGAGAATGGCGGCGGGATGCGACCAGCGGTCAGGTGAGGATTCAGGCATGGCGATCCCCCAAGGGGTCAACATCAGCTTGGCATCAATTGGCTTGCGAAACAGTGCGGGGGGACACGCCGAGGGGTGATGTAGATCACCTGGCCCCGTGCCGGCGGCCCAAGATCACTGCCGATGGCGGGCAAAAGGGCGCAAATCACTGCGCTGTTTTGATCTAAACTAAACAATCCAAAAGAGAATCCAGGTTTTTTTGACACGCACACTCCGCTTCACGTTCCATCCAGCAAGTTCTGACCGGCCGCTAAACACGTGTCACCTGTCTAAACTTGCCATCGCTGTAAACTTGCTGCGCATCCCCCCGTCTACCTGAATGATGGCAGCCGGAACCGCACTCGAACCGATGACTATGGCAACGGCGGAGGAGATTGTAGCGAGGGAGTTCTCCCAGGTCGCTCAAGCGCATCGCCCGCAGATCTTCCGATTTCTGCTGGCGTCCACGCGCGACGTGGACCTGGCGGAGACGCTGACGCAGGACTGCTTTTTGAAGGCGCACCGCAACTGGGCCCGCTTTCGCGGCGAATCCAGCCCCTTGACCTGGCTGATGCGGATCGCCATCAATGTCCAGAAGGATCATTGGCGCAACCGGCGAATCCAGTTCTGGCGGACCACGCGCACCAACGCCGTGGATGTGGACGAGGCCAGCGATTGGCTGCCCAGCGGCGAAAGTTCCCCGGAACAGCATCTGCTGGCGCGGGAGCGGGTAAAGCAGGTGTGGAGTGTGGTGGACGGCTTGAGCGCGCGCCAGAAGGCGGTCTTCCTCCTGCGCCACGTAGAGGAGATGGAGATAGCTGAAATCGCGGGGGCTACCGGCCTGAGCGAGGGAACGGTCAAAGCGCATCTGTCGCGCGCAGTGGCAAGGGTGCGCGCCGCATTAGAAGGGAAACGATGATGAAGCGGGACGAGTTCAAACAGGATCAGACAATAACGGGACCGATCGATTCGGAGAGAATGGACGCCCGGCTCGAGGAAGCGCTGGGCAGCTTTCGCACGAGCGTTCACGCATGGAGCGAGTCCGCGATGCGTCCGGCCGCGGTATTCGCGGCGCCGCCGGCCCACCGGCTCGCCTGGCACCGCACTGTGGCGTGGGCACTGGGAGTTTTGCTGACCGTCGGAACCGCTTCGGGAGCGCTTTATGAGCGCCACCATCAGCAGGTTCTCCGCGCACAGGAGCAGCAGCGCCAGTTCGAACAGCAACAGCGCGCGCTGGCGGCGCAGAGGGCGACCGACATGGACGAATTGCTGGCCAGGGTCGACCAGGATGTCTCGCAGGAGGTTCCGGACGCGCTGGAGCCGCTGGCACAGATGATGGCGGAGGACGGCAGCAGCAAGTAAGGGGGAACTTCACCGCATCAGCACTTTATGGGAAGCCCCGCCGAGGGGTGTGGGGCTGGGGTCTGTCCTACAGCAAAACAGGACAGAAGAGCGTTTGGAAGTTGAGAGAAGACAGCAGAGCATGAGGAGAAAGAGCATGAAAACATTAGGAAATTCGATCGTGGGGCTGGCGCTGGCTATCGCGCTAGCCGGCGCCGTGGCAGCAAGCGCACAGCCAGATCACGGTGTGGGACCTGGCTTTGAGGCGCACCGCGGGCCCATGGAAAAGCTGCTGGGTCCCGGCGGTCCGAGCGGCCGCTGGTGGAACAACCCCAACGTCATCGAAAAAATGAAGTTAACCGACGATCAGCGCAAGGAAATGGACCAGATCCTGCTCCAGCACCGTGAGGACCTGATCGACATGCGCGCCGGCGTGGACAAGGCTGAACTGGGCCTGGAGCCGTTGTTGGGAGCCGATCAGCCCAACGAGCCGGCCATTTTGGCCCAGATCGACCGGATTGCCCAGGCCCGCGCCGAGCTGGAAAAGGCCAATGCGCGCTTCCTGCTGGCCATCCGGGCCAAGCTGTCGCCCGACCAGTTCAAGGAGCTGAAGGCGTGGCGCGATGAGCGGGGCGGCCAAATGATGCGGTGGCGGAACCGCCGCGGACCGGGCGCTCCGGGGGGACCGCAGGGAGGCCCGGATTCCCGGCCCGGGCCGCAAGATGGCCCTGCGCCCGCGTCTCCACCGTCGGGGCCGGACGATCCCCAATCCCTGCTGTTGCCGCAACCGGGGCCGAATCCGGCCCCGGATTCCCTTCCCGGAACAATCGAGTAGCGAATTTCTGCATCTCATCATTCAGGCAGAGAGCAAATACGGTTGAAGCCAAAAACCGGTGGCGGCGGGACGAACTCCCGCCGCCGATTTTTATTTACGGTCCTGCCTTCTTTTTGCTTTCCATTTTTCCTGTTTCATTTCGCAACACCTTCTGTCCGGATTCCGGTCATGCTGTGCCGCGAAATGATTCACTGTCTGTCCTCTGGCGGAATGGCTCTGTCCGAAGCACGTACAGAGTGTCCCGAAAAGATTCTTTCCTCCATGACTAAAGTTATTCTTCCCGCTTCCGATGAAGGGTGTGGATGCAGCAGAGCCCAAGGCAAGCGGCCAGCGGGCGTTCCGGGCAGTTCCACTACCGGCGAATCGCGCATCAGGAAAAGGAGTAACTTCCATGGCCCTAGGTGTATTGAACAACCTGTCAGCCGTCTATGCTGAGAACAATCTGAACAACACGAATGCGAGTCTGCAGAAGGTGTTGCAGCAGCTCTCTTCGGGTTCGAGGATCAATTCAGGAGCAGACGATGCCGCGGGCCTCTCGCTGGTAAACGGCCTGGAGGCCAACTCGACCGCCCTGACGCAGTCCGCTACCAACGCCACGGAAGGCGTGGGCCTGTTGCAGGTGGCCGATGGCGCCCTGTCGCAGGTAACCAACCTGCTCAATCGCGCCATTACTCTGGCCACCGAGGCATCCAACGGAACCCTGAACAACGTACAATTGGGCGCCGCGGATCAGGAGTATCAATCGATCCTCGCCGAGGTCAACAACATTGGCTCCACCACGACGTTCAACCAGCAGCAGGTTTTCACCGGCCAGAATGTTGCCATCTATACCGGCGATTCGTCTCTCTCCGGCTCTTCGGTTGACGATCTGAGGATTCGCACTCTTTCGGCATCTTCAGTGGGCGATACCGCGGGCGCCATGGGCTACACCAATGGCCAGGACAACGTGTTCATCGATCTCTCGACTGCGGCCAAATATGCTCAGAGCACCGATTCACTCGCTGTAGGCGGCACCACCAGCATCAAGGTTGCATACCTGATTGCCGGCACCAGCACCGTGGCCAACACCACCATTACCGTGACCGGGGCCAACAATACCGCGCAGGGCTTGATCAACGCGATCAACAACGACGGCCTGGGGATCACAGCGAGCTTCGGCACGGCCCAGACCGCGGGCGCTGCCGCCGTGGCTGCCGCGGGCGGTGCGGCCGACGAGAGTGAGACCGGCATCATCCTCTCCGGCAATGTGAACTTCGGCACCACTCCGGCGCCCGGCACCTATGCGGTCGGCGTCAGCCAGGATCAGACGATCGCCGCTACCGATCTCGTCTACGACTCTTCTGTCGGCCAGTCATTCGTCCCCGGTGTTGGAGTTCCCTCTGCCGCCGCGCAGACCACTTTCACCCAGGACTTGAATGCAGCGGGCACCGCCACGATCTCCTACTCGGATTCCTCCGGCCAGTCGCTCACCGGCACCAACCTCCTGTCGCAGGGGAACGCACAGACGGCTCTCAACGATCTGAATATCGCCATCGGCGACGTGGCATCGATGGACGGGTACATTGGCGCGCAGATCAACACGCTGAATTCCATCAGCCAGATTATGACCACCCAGCAGGAAAACGTGGTCTCGGCGCAAAATGCCATCCAGGCCACAGACTACGCGTCGGCAACTTCAAACATGTCGAAGTACGAGATTCTGTCACAGACGGGTATCGCCGCGCTGGCCCAGGCCAATAGCGTGGAGCAGGAAGTCACCAAGCTTATGCAGTAACGCAGAACTGAAGCACTTCAAAAGAAAACCCAGGGACAGGGCGGCGGCAAGCCAGAGCTTGCCGCCCACTTTTTTGAGTGCAGGGAACGAGGGAATGTGGGACCAAGGGAACAAGAAGACAGAAAGAACCGGGCTGCGAGGCGATCCCCGGGTTCCGAACCCGTTCCCTGCTTACACGTGCTGCACGGCCTGCGCCAGCCGGCTCAAGCTCGATTTCGCGTCCCCATACAGCATCGATGTGCAGTCCTTGAAGAACAGCGGGTTTTCCAGGCCGGAGAATCCGCGCCCCTGGCCGCGCTTGAGCACAATGACGCTCCTGGCGCGGTCCACTTCCATGATGGGCATGCCCGCGATGATCGATTTGGGATTGTCGCGTGCGTCGGGATTCACCACGTCATTGGCGCCGATGACGACCGCAACATCGGTGGAAGGAAACTCGGGGTTGATCTGTTCCATCTCGTACAGCGACGAGTAAGGCACGTTGGCTTCAGCCAGCAGCACGTTCATGTGGCCGGGCATGCGGCCCGCTACGGGATGAATGCCGAACTTCACCGTGACCCCGCGGCTCTCCAGCAGGTCGGCGAGCTCGCGGACGGCGTGCTGCGCCTGCGCAGTAGCCAGCCCGTAGCCCGGGACGAAGATCACGCGATTGGCAAACGCGAGCTGCATGGCGGCGTCATCCAGCGTGATCTCTTTCATCACGCCGCCGGCGTTCGAGCTGGCCTCGGCGATGATCGCGCCGAATCCGCCGAATAGCACGTTGGTAATGGATCGGTTCATGGCCTTGCACATCAGCACGGAAAGAATGAAGCCCGAGAAGCCGTCGAGCGTGCCCGCGATGATGAGCACGTTGTTGCCGAGAACGAAGCCGGTAGCCGCCGCGGACAGGCCTGCGTACGAATTGAGCAGCGACATGACCACCGGCATGTCGGCCGAGCCGATGGGAATGACCAGCATGACGCCGAACACGAACGCGATGCCGAGCATGGAATAGAAGACGCCGGCAGCCTCAGGGTGGAACAGGAAATAGAGGAAGCAGCCCATCATGGCAAGGAACGCGGTGAGGTTCACGATCCGCTGGCCGCGGAACTGGACGGGCTTGCCCTGAATCACGCCCTGAAGCTTGGCGGCGGCGATCAGCGATCCGGTGGTGGTGAGCGCGCCAAGTATGATCTCAAAGCCGAGCGCGCCGCGCTTGATGGGTCCAAGATCGTGGATCTTGACCATGAACTCGCCGATGCCGACCAGCGCCGCCGCCAGCGCGCCGAACGCGTGCGAGAGCGCGGTCCGCTGCGGCATGGCGGTCATGGGAACCCAGATGGCCATCCATGCGCCGATCACCGAGCCGATAGCCAGGCCGGCGATGATCCAGATCCAGGTGACGATGTGCGCGCCGATCAGCGTGCCCACAATGGCCGCGAACATCCCGCCCTCCGCCAGAAACATGCCGCGGCGCGCCGTCTCCGGATGCGACATGCCCTTGAGCGCGAGGACAAACAGGATGGAGGCAATCAGGTAGGTGGCTTCCATGAAGTAAGTGGAGAGGCTCATTTGCCCTCCTTCTTCTGCGCCGTGCGGCTCTTGAACATCTTGAGCATTCGGTCGGTGATGCCGAAGCCGCCAACCACGTTGATGGTGGCCGTGGTGACGGCGACGCAGCCGAGGATATGCGCCGGAAGCGGATATCCGCGCGAGCCGGCCAGCACCAGCGAGCCGATCAGCGAAATGCCGGAGATGGCATTGGTGGCCGACATCAGCGGCGTGTGCAACAGAGGCGGCACGCGGCTGATGACCTGGTAGCCAAGAAATGCGGCCAGCGCGAAGACATAGATGGAAGCGATCAGTACGGCAGGATTGAAGACATCCGCATTCATTGAGGAGACCTCAGTGGTTGTACTTCGTTGCCATGAGCCGGTAGCTTGCAGCCGGAAGCTTGTGGCGTGCCAACGAGGTTATGAGCTGCCGGCTACCGGCAGTTGTGCTTCGAGCAGCTTGGCCACGCGCGGATTTACCGGCTTTCCCTGGTGCGCCACGCACGCCCCGGCCAGCACCTCGTCGTCAAGGCCGACAGCCAGCTCACCGTTCTTTGCGATCAGTCCGAGGAAGTTGAGCACGTTGCGCGCGTAGAGCTGGCTCGCGTGCACGGGAACTTCCGCGGGCAGGTTCAGCGGAGCCAATAGTGTGACGCCGCCGATTTCCTGCGTGACGCCCGGCTGCGTCAGAACGCAGTTTCCGCCGGCGGGCGCGGCCAGGTCGACGAGCACGGAGCCGAGGCGCATCGCTTCCACGGCTTCGCGGCGGATAAGCCGCGGCGCCGGCCGCCCGGGAACCTGCGCGGTGGTGACGATAACGTCTGAATGCGCCGCCGTCCTGGTAATCAGGTCGCGGCCGCGGTCAAGCGCCTCTTCCGTCAGCTCAGCAGCATACCCGCCGCCGCCTTCGGTGTTGATCCCGCCCAGATCCACATCGAGAAATTTCGCGCCCAGCGAGCGGACCTGCTCGCCGGCCGCGGCGCGCACGTCGTAGGCCTCAACCACCGCTCCCAGCCGCCGCGCCGTGGCGATCGCCTGCAACCCGGCGACTCCCGCGCCGATGACAAACGCTCGCGCCGGCGGGATGGTCCCCGCCGCCGTCATCAGCATGGGGAACAGCCGCGGCAGCCGGTCCGCCGCCATCACTACCGCCTTGTATCCGGCCACGGTGGCCATGGCGGAAAGCGCGTCCATGGACTGCGCGCGAGAGATGCGCGGAACCAGTTCCATGCTGAACAGGGTTACGCCCCGGTCGATGGCCGTCCTGAGCGCGGACGGCGCCTCGAGCGGCTTCAGGAATCCGATTACGACCGCGCCGGACTTGATCTGTGCCTGGTCTGAGGCATCGGGCGCATTCACCACGGGAAGCAGGTCGGCGCCGCTCAGGATCGAAGCGCGATCCGTTGTCACCGCTGCTCCAGCGTCAATATACGCCTGATCCGTCGCGCCCGCGGCCAGGCCCGCGCGGGACTCGACTGTGACTTCAATTCCCTGCGCCCGCAGCCCTTTCAGGCTCTCCGGCAGCAGGGCCACCCGAGTTTCGCCGGGGGCGGCTTCTTTCAAAATGCCAATTAGCACGCATGCCTCCACGGATCGAACGGGGGGTGAAGATGCCGGACGATACTACCGTTCCGGCGCAAAGTCCATGGCTTTAAGGAGACATTATCAGGCGCGGGGGGCTCGCGGGCCTGTGACTCCAGTCACCAACGGATGCGAAGACGGAAATGAAGGAACACGTTGGAGAAAATTCAGGTGCGATACAATGAATACGTATATTCACGTTGGAGGCGACGCCGTGGCTACCTCAATTCGTCTCTCTCCCGAACTTGCGGAAAGGCTCGACCGGCTGGCGGCCAAAACTGGACGCACCAAGACCTTCTATATTCGCCGGATCATCGAGAGCGGATTGTCCGAGATGGAAGACTATTATCTTGCGGCAGACACACTGGAGCGCATTCGCAGCGGGCAGGAGAAGGTGTACACTTCGGCGTCGGTAAGGAAAGATCTTGGCCTGGACGATTGAGTACGCCAAAACCGCGCGGGACCAATTGCGAAAGTTGGATAAAGCGGTTGCGCGGCGCATCGTGGACTACCTCGACACGCGAGTTGCTCCTCTTCAGGATGCACGGCAAGCTGGAAAGGCGCTCCACGGACCCTTGGGAGACCTTTGGCGTTACAGAATCGGCGATTACCGCATCATCTGCGACATCCACGACCGGATGCTGATCGTTCTGGTTTTGCAGATCGGCAAGCGAAGCGATGTATACCGATAGGGTGACCACACCCTGAGTCTCCCCGACCCGGTCGCTCCTTGTCCCCGTTACTTTGGCAGCGCCTGCGTCCCCGTCACGGTGAACCCGGCCTCCGACTTCGCATCCGTCTCCTCCGGCTGCGCGCCGCCCACCGTCAGCGTGTATTTGCCTGCCAGGATCGCGCGATTACCCTGGTCGTCCACGCTGGAAAGCGCTCGCGGATTGATATCCAGCTTGACCGCGATGGTTGTGCCCGGCTCAATGCGGACCCGCTTAAAACCGGCCAGGGAGTGGACCGGCCCATCGGCCTGCGGCGTCTTCACATATGCTTCCACCACCTCGTCGCCGGCCACAGTTCCGGCGTTGGTCACAGGCACCATCACACTCAGCGTGTCGCCCGCCTTCAGCGTCTCCGCGGAAAGCTTCATCGGCCCGTACTTGAACTTCGAGTAGCTGAGGCCGTAGCCAAAACCCCACAGCGGCTTGCCCGTAAAGTAGCGATAGGTGCGGTTCTTGAGCGAGTAGTCAGTGAAATCGGGCAGGCCGTCGAGGCTCGCGTAGAACGTAACCGGCAGCCGGCCCGAGGGATTGTTTTCCCCGGCCAGCGTGCGCGCGATCGCCGTTCCGCCCTCCACGCCCGGGTACCACGCCTCCAGCACCGCGGCGGCATGCTCTTTGGCCCAGTTCAGCGCCACGGCGCTGCCGCTCTGCAATATCACGACCACCGGCTTCCCTGTTGCAGCCAGCGCTTCCAGCAGCTTCCGCTGCGGCGCGGGCAGATCGATGCTGGTTCGGTCGCCACCGTTGAAGCCCGGAATCTTGATCGGCATCTCCTCGCCCTCCAGCTGCGGCGACAGGCCCACGAACGCCACCACCACGTCGGCTTCCTTCGCCCGCGCCACCGCCTCATCCAACTGCGCCTGCGCCGGGGCTTCCCATTTCAGCGTGACTCCGCCGCCGGACTGGTCGGCCGAGTGCGAATATTCGAAGACGAAAGAGTGCGGCGCGGTGTCGGCAAAGTCGAACTCGATGCGCGGCGTCTTGGGGAAGCTCATCACCGGCGGCGACGAGGGGGACGCGCCGGGAAGAGCATGGAAGTTCCCCATGCTGGCAAGATCGTGCCCTGCGCGCAGCTTGCCGTCGCCCAGCACCTTGCCGTCGATGGTGAACCGGTAGCTCTCCGCCGGAGAATACGGGAAGCTGTCGCCCACTTCCACTGTGAACACGTAGTGCCCCGGCGCGGGGGCAGCGATGGTGCCGGTCCAGCGCACCGAGTAGTTGGGCGTCTCCACCTCGGGCGTGGGCTCCGCGCTTTCCCAGTCCGCCTGCACTTCGGGCTCGGTGGCCACAGTCACCGGCCGTCCCGTCCAATCCGGAGTGGCAAAGTACTCCGTCTTCAGGCCCTTGTTCAGTCCGAATGCCGTGCGCGGCACCGGCACGCCCACGCCCTCTGCCAGCGTGGATCCCTGCGCATACAGAATCGGCGAACTCATGAACTGCCGCCCAATCCCGTCCAGCGGCGTCACCGGGTGCAGCGGCGTGCCCACATAGTTGCCCAGGATCGACGGCAGCAGATCCGCCGTGGGCCCGATGACCGCAATGTGTCCCGCCTTCCCCTTCAGAGGGAGCACGCCATCGTTCTTCAGCAGCACCATGCTCTCTTCGGCGGCCTTAAGCGAGATCTGCCGGTTGGGAGTCGATGCCGTCATCGCCAACGGTATCCGGTCCAGCGTCGATCCCGGCGGATCGAACATCCCCAGTTGCATCCGCGCCGTGTACAGCCGTTCCGCCGCCTGTGTCACCAGGTCCTCGCTCACCAGCCCGTCGCGTACAGCTTTGCCCAGCGTGTTGAATCCCGGTGACCATATGCTGCACGACAAGTCCGCCCCCGCCTCCAATGACAGCGCCGACGAGTGCTCAATGTCCTGCGTCTTCTTGTGGCCCTGGTTCACGTCCACAATCGCGCCGCAGTCCGACACCACGAAGCCCTTGAATCCCCAGGCGTCGCGCAGATGCTCCTTGAGCAGCATCTTGCTGGTGCACGCCGGCCAATCGTCAATGGAGTTGTAGGCGCACATCACGCTCTGCACCTTGCCCTCCGTCACCGTGGCGCGAAACGCCGGCAGATACGTCTCTTCCAGGTCGCGCGGCGACGGGTCAATGTTTGCCGTATGCCGCGTGCTCTCAGGCCCGCTGTGCACCGCAAAGTGCTTGCTGGTGGCCACGGCACGCAAATGCTCAAGGTCGCTCCCCTGCACGCCATTGATGAATGCGATTCCCAGCCTTCCGGTCAGGAATGGATCTTCGCCGTAGGTCTCCTGCCCGCGTCCCCAGCGCGGATCGCGGAAGATGTTGATATTCGGCGACCAGAACGTCAGCCCGTAGAAGATCCGGTGATTCCCTTCCCGCTGCGCCTGGTTGTATTTCGAGCGCGCTTCCTCGCTGATCACCGTGCCCATCTTGCGCACCATCTCCGGATCCCACGTGGCCGCCATGCCGATGGCCTGCGGAAACACGGTCGAGTAGCCGGCCCTGGCTACGCCGTGCAGCGCCTCGCTCCAGGTCTGGTAATCCGGAATGCCCAGCCGCGGAATCGCCGGGGCCCAGTCCTCCAGCTGCGAAGCCTTCTCGTCCAGCGTCATGCGGCTCACCAGGGCATGTGCGCGTTCCTGCGGCGACAGCTTCGTGTTCAGCCACGCTCGCTCCTGATTCGCAACCTGATTCGCAACCTGGTTCGCAACCTGGTTCGCATCCTGGGCGACGGCGGCGCAGGCACTGAGGGCAATCAATAACAGGCAATACCGCAAGCGGCTCGGCATCAAGGGTCCTTCCTCCACGGGCCTTATGCATGCGGCCCGGCATTGCTGCCTTCCCCGCAATCTCAGGCCGCGTCCGCGCGCGTACGCCAGCTGCAGAATCCCGAATGAGGAGACAGTCAAAGAAGAATCTACTGGAAGAGGCCCAATCCCCGCCAACCGTGTCGGCTTTCCTTCTCCCTATTCTCTATTCCCTGTTTCTCAGTACTTCGACTTGATCGCGTACGTCAGCCCCATGGTGAACTGGAACGAATTCCTCCTGGTCCCCAGCGGCGCATCATTCAGGTAGGTGTCGATCGTTCCCACCGAAAACGCAAAGTTCTTATACGTGGGAAATGCCAGAGTGTCGGTTTCGCCCGCCGAGTACGCTGACGGCGTGTTGTAAGCGGGAATGAATGCCAGTTGCTGCGCATACGTGAATAGCCTGGCCTTGGCTGCGTAGTTCAACGCAAAGGTTGAGCCGATCAGGTTCTGGTTGCTCTCCGTTCCGCCGATGAACGACTGCTTCTCATACTGCACCGTGGCCTTCGCATCCGCTTCCTGTTTCGGCGTCTTTAACAGCGTCACTCCCAGGCCGCCGCCGTAGATCTGCTGCAATTGGAGATCCTGCGCAAAGTTATGGTTCCAGGCCGCCTGCGCCAGCGCGAACACCCGCGATGTGAAGTACTCATCGCGTTCCGCATCCAACTGGTAGATCGCTGACTTGGTCGGCGTCGTACCCGGCTGGGTGATCTTGCCGAAAGACCCCGTGAAGTCGAATTGCGTGCGGTTGCGCGCGTTCAGCCAGCTCACTGAGGGCACCGCGCGCACCAGCCCGATACCGCCCGACACCGTGTACTGGTTCTGCGTGGCTTCCACCAGCGTTGCCCCGGCCGTCGCAGCGCCGTTCCAGCCGGAAAAGAATCCCGGCTCGTGGTGCATCTGCTTGTCCAGCGTCGGCTGGTCAATAATGAACTCCGCGTCGTTCACCGGGATCGGCGCCGGCGCGGCCGCCGCGCTCGCCGGATGCACCGCGACAGCCTGGTTCTCCACGTCCACAGTGCCCATGGGAAGCGGCCCCTCGTTCTTCCGGCCGTGCAGCTTCACGCCTTTTGCCAGCACGCCGTAGCTGCCCGCCGCATGCAACTCCTTGATCTTGTCCCACGCCACGTCTAAATCGCCCAGCGAATCGGTATGGAACGTCACCTTTCCGCCGATTTCCTTCACCAGCTTGCCGTGCAGCGTGTCGCCATTGCTCAGCACCAGCACGTCCAGAGCCGCGTCCGCCGCGGGTTTGGCGTCCTGGGCGCGCGCGACAGGACTTATGGGAAGCACAAAAAGACAGAAGGATAGAAAGGGAAGGACCTTCAAATAGATATTCATCGCTGGTTCAGCCTCATGGTTTTGGGGGATGAAAAACCTGGACTCGGTCTTGAATCCATTTTAGATGCAGGCAGGCAAGCCCACAGTTGCGCGGCAATTCCGAGATCGTCCCCTCGTTCCCTCTGTTTCTTTGTCCCTTGTCCCTCTGTGCCTGTAGCATGAAATGTTCCTTAAAGGACCCGGCAATGCGACCCAATCTCAACCTCATGAAGGCCACTCTCACGGGTGCGCTCGGCGGCCTGCTCTTCGGCTTTGACACTGTCGTCATCTCCGGCGCCATCGACGCGCTGACCCACCTCTACCACCTCAGCCCGCAGGGCAAGGGCTGGACTGTCGCCATTGGGCTGGTGGGCACCATCGTTGGGTCGCTCGGCGCCGGGCAACTGGGCCAGAAGCTGGGCAGCCGCGAAACCCTTCGCATGACCGCGCTCCTTTACATTGCCTCTGCCCTGGGCTGCGGCCTCGCGTGGAATTGGCCCTCCTTCCTTGTCTTCCGCTTTATCGGCGGCCTCGGCATCGGCGCTTCCTCCGTCCTCGGCCCCGTCTATATCGCCGAACTAGCTCCGGCCAAGTGGCGCGGACGCCTCGTGGGCGCCTTCCAGTTCAACGTGGTCTTCGGCATCCTGGTCGCCTATACGTCGAACTACTTTATCCGGACACTCAACCTGGGCGCAGCCGAGTGGCGCTGGCAGGTGGGCGTGGCCGCTATTCCGGCCATCGGCTTCCTGGTGCTCCTGTTCGGCATTCCCCGCAGCCCGCGCTGGTCCGCATCCCGCAACCGCATCGACGAGGCCCTGGCCGTGCTGAAGTTGATGGGCGAGCCCAATCCTGAAGCCGAGCTGGCGGACATCCGCTCCGCCCTCGCCCAGGAGCACGCCTCCGCGCATGTTCCCGTCTTCCGCTGGAAATATCGCTACCCGCTGTTCCTGGCCATCTCCATCGGCGCGTTCAACCAGCTCGCCGGCATCAACGCCATCCTCTATTACCTCAACGACATTTTTCAGGCCGCCGGCTTCAGCCAGCTCTCCGGCGATCAGCAGGCCATCTCCATCGGCGCCACCAACCTCATCTTCACCATGGTGGGCATGAGCGTCATCGATCGCCTCGGCCGCAAAACCCTGCTGCTCATCGGCGCTGCCGGAACCGCCTCCTGCCTGGCCGCGGTGGCGTGGCTCTTCGCCACCCACTCCCATCCCGGCGCGCTGGTCTGGATCCTCATCACCTACATCGCGTTCTTTGCGCTCTCGCAGGGCGCAGTCATCTGGGTCTACATCGGAGAAGTCTTCCCCAACGCCGTCCGCGCCAAGGGCCAGGGCGTGGGCAACTGCAGCCACTGGACCATGAACGCCATCATCGCGCTGGCCTTCCCAGTCCTTGTGGCAGCCGTCGGCCGCCCCGCGCCATTCATGTTCTTCTCCGTCATGACCGTGGTCCAGTTTGTCGTGGTGCTCTTGTGGTATCCCGAGACCAAAGGCCAGACGCTCGAAGAGCTCCAGCGCAAGCTGGTCCCACCGGGAGAGTGACGGAAGTACGCGTACCGCTGGTCTCCGGACCGGCCTGTAGTGCGGGTGTCCACATCCGCACCCATCGCATGCTTCACCCTAACAAGAGCTGTCATCCTGAGCGGAGCGAAGGATCCGCGGTTGCCTTTCGCGCGCACCACCAGGAATCTAGGGAGACTCGCTACTTCATCTCCAGCTTCGCCCTCAGCAAAATATCCATCGAACTCGACCCCACCTGGATCTCGAACTTCCCCGCATCCCATGTCCACGCCTTCTTCTCCGGATCCCAGTACGAAAACGCGGTCCGGTCCAGCGTGAAATGTACCGTCTTTGGTTCTCCCGGCTGTAACTCAACCCGCGAAAAACCCTTCAGCTCATGTACAGGCCGGTCGATCTTCGGATTCTCTTCGTGCACGTAAAGCTCAACCACCTCCGCGCCGGCGCGTTTGCCCACGTTGCGGATATCGGCGGTGTATTCCCACACCGGCTCCGTGCCTGCGTTTCGCTGCAGCGTCAGGTTGGTATACGCAAAGTTCGTATAACTCAGCCCGAACCCGAACGGAAACTGCGGTATCACGTTCTTCGTGTCGTAGTAGCGGTAGCCAACGTAGATCCCTTCGGCATAGTCCACCTTCAGGTTCTCGCCGGGGTAATGCCCGTAGCATGGGCAATCCTCAAAACGCCTGGGCAGCGTGACGGGCAGTTTGCCCGACGGATTCGCATCGCCAAACAGAATCGACGCGATGGCACGACCGCCCTCCTGCCCGCCGTACCACATGTCGAGCAAGGCCGGCGTGGAGCGGATCCACTGCGTCATCGTCACCGGATCGCCCGTGTTCAGCACCACCACGGTATGCGGGTTCGCTTTCTCTACCGCTTCAATCAGCGCATCCTGCCCAGCCGGCAAATCCATTGTCGCCACGTCGGCGCCTTCGTGCTCCAACCCTGAGTAGCGCCCCACGAACAGAATCGCTACATCCGCGTGCGACGCGGCATCCACGGCCTCCTGCAAATCTTTAGCCCGCTCCTCGGGCGTGTCATGCGCCGCATCTTCGCCCTCCATGCCAACCCCCAGGGAATAGGTCACCTGCAACTTCCCTGCCCTCGCCTTGATCCCGTCCAGCGGCGCAATCGCCTGCTTCGGCCGCACCAGCGAGCTGCCTCCGCCGCCCGTACGCGCCACCGCCGCATTCGGTCCGATCACCGCAATCGAGTGCACCTTCGCCGGATCCAGCGGCAACAGGTCGCCCTGGTTCTTCAAGAGCACAATCCCTTCGGTTGCGCCCTGCAGCGCAATCGCCCGCTCCTCCGGCGTGTCCACCTCGCCGCCGCCCTGGTGCTGGTGCTCGAACAGTCCCGCTTCAAACTCCACGCGCAGGATGCGACCCACGTTATCGTCGATCTGCGCCTTGCCGATCTGACCCGCCTTGATCTCCGCCATCACCTTCTCAGGAACCAGCCAGCCGTCGCCGCTGCCTTCCTTCTGCGCTCGCGGAGTCTTCATCATCGCCTCCATCGGCGCGCCGCCCGGCATCTCCAGGTCCATCCCCGCGTTCACCGTTGGCGCCGTCGAATACGTTGAGGCCCAATCCGACACCACGAATCCCTTGAACCCGAATTCCTTCTCCAGCACCTCGTGCAGCAGCGGATCGTTCTGCGCCATGTGCGCGCCGTTCACCAGGTTGTAGGCCGACATCACGTTCCACGCGCCCGCGTCCACCACGGTCTCGAATGCGGGCAGATAGATCTCGCGCAGCGCACGCTCGCTGATCTGCGCGTCGATCCGGTGCCGCTCGTACTCCTCGTTGTTGGCGACAAAATGCTTCACGCTGGGGATTACGCCCTGGCCCTGCACGCCGCGCACGTAGGCCGCGCCCATGCGCCCGGAGAGAAACGGATCCTCGCCATAGCCCTCGAAGTTGCGTCCCCACAGCGGCTGCCGGTTGATGTTCACCGTCGGCCCCAGGATCATGTCGCGGCCCAGCGCCTTCACTTCCTGCCCGATCGCATCGCCCTCGCCGTGAACCAGCGCGGGGTCCCACGTGGCCGCCATGCACACACCCGACGGGAACGAGGTGGAATAGACCGGCTTGAACTGCGAGTTCGCGGCGTTGGTAATCGCCGACGATCCATACCACGCCCGGACGCCCATCGGCCCGTCCGCCATCTTGATGGCCGGAATGCCCAGCCGCGGGATCGGCATCGACTCCATCCATCCCGACCCGGCCAGCATTGACACTTTCTCCTCCAGCGTCATGCGGCCCAGCAGGTCGGCCACGCGCTGATCCACCGGGAGTTTCGCGTTCTTGTAGGGCGCGTCCGCAGGGACGGGAGTCTGGGCCGCCGCCCAACCGCCCGCAATAAGGCAAAGAGCAGCAAAGATCAACGAACGACGCATGGAACACCTCCAACAGGGCCGGCAATGCCCCGCCATCTTATCGGATAGGTATCGGACAGAACAACTTAAAGCGGCTCCAATCCAACGGTTCGCCGCAGGCCGGTGCCGGCCCGCCGCGGGGTAGTGGGTCAGTCTGAAAAGGATCGCTCGACCTCGACATGGTTTCGATTTATCCAGTGGACAATCCACGACAGAAGTAGAATAGCTGGCATGAAGAAGGTGCTGGCTAAGCTCAAGCAATCTCTCCATGCATGGTTGCGGCAACCGAAGGACGAGATGGATCACCGTCAAGACAGAAGCAAACTTCAGCCACTGTTCCCGCCGGAGAAATAGCCTCCTTCTAATTTCAGACTGACCCACTACCCGCCGCAGCCGCAACGCGCAAGCTGCAATCACCTCATTTACAATGAGAAAAGGGCCAAGGCCAATCTTTTCGCGCTGTCAGCGCTACCAGCAAGGAGTTTTTCTATGGCGATTCCCGCCACCCAGCTTCGCCCTGGGATGATCATCAAGCACAACGAACAGATTCACCTTGTCTTCAAAGTGGAACACCGGACCCCCGGCAATCTGCGCGCCTTCATCCAGGCCAAGCTGCGCAACCTGCGCACCGGCGCAATGTTTGAGCATCGCTTCCGCTCGGCGGATGCCATTGAGAAGGTTGTGGTGGATGAAATAGCGATGGATTACCTCTACAACGACGGGGACGACTACTACTTTATGAACCCGGTGGACTACGAGCAGACGGTCCTGAAGGGCTCGACTCTAGGCGATGCGGTGGAGTACCTGACGCCCAACCTTCAGATCAAGGTCAGCTACCACGACGGCCACGCTGTCGGCATCGAGCTGCCAACCTTTGTGGAACTTACGGTTTTGGAGACTGAGCCGGGGCTGAAGTCGGCGACGGCGTCCAGCGTGACCAAACCGGCCAAGACCGAAACCGGACTGGTGGTGCAGGTTCCCGCGTTCATCAACGAGGGCGAGAAGATCCGGGTGGATACGAGCGAGGGCGCGTACCTGAGCCGCGCATAGTAACTCCGCTTTTGCAGGTTGTGCTTTGAGATAAGGTCATGAATCGCATAGATTTCCAAAGACTGTCTGACTCGCGCCTCCAGGAATCCAAGGCTCTGCTCACTGCGGGGTTTCCTGAAGGCGCATACTATTTAGCGGGTTATTCAGTCGAATGCGCACTGAAGGCCTGCATAGCGAAGAGAACACAACAACACGATTTCCCGGAAAAGGGCTCCCACAAGTTTTATAGCCATGACCTGGAGGATCTTTTTGGATTTGCAGACCTGAGAGTTGAACTTGAGTCGGCCCTGTCGAAGGACCCGCAGATGAACGCCAATTGGACCATTGTTAAGGACTGGTCGGAAGAAAGCCGCTATGATAGCGGCAGGACGACGGGCGACGCTCAGAACTTGCTGGCAGCAATCGAGGATCTTACAGGAGGAATACTACCGTGGCTCCAGCGACGTTGGTGAACTTCGATATTGAGAACGGCGACAAAGTCATCGAGGCACTCGATAACGCCGGGAAGAGCCCCAATGTAGCTCTATGGGCCAAGCTTCCTGATTACGAGAACTGGAGGTTGGTGTTGGCTTCCGAAAAACTGGATCAAGAATCCCAACGTTCCGCATACCTGCAAATCATCGAAGCCCTCGAAAAGGCCGGGATTCCGATACACCGCCAGCCAAGCATCTTTCTGCGCCCCATGAAGAACCCGATGATCCAAGCACTTCGCAAGGTCTTTGCCCCTGCGAAAGATAGTTACGGAATGCGGCTCGGGGGCCAAACTTGGGGCGACAAATTCCTCGAAGACGGATTCGTTTATCGAATTCGCTGATCCCACCCGCCCCGGATTGAGGGACACCCTGGCGTTCTTTGCCTTTTAGAGAATCGCCTCGCGCTAAGCGCTAGGATTGTTGACCTTGGGCCGCATCAAGGCGTATGCGATGATCCCTACAAAATCCTGATCGAACCTGGAGGTTCTCATGCCTGTTCCCGCCGTCATCGCCACCGCAGCCCAGGAGTACAGCTTCAATAGCGGCTTCCTTCTGAAAACCGTGTCCAACCTTACGCCGGAGGAGTGGCTCCGCCGGCCCGACGACAAGAACAACCACATCGCGTGGATCGTCGGCCACCTCATCTGGACCCGCAAGGCGGTGCTGGCGCGCCTTGGCGTAGAGTGGTCCACGCCGTGGCTGGGCATGTTCGCCCGTGGACAGAAGATCGAGGACGGGACGGCATATCCCTCGGCCGATGCGCTGGTGGATGCGTGGAAGGACGTTGGCGGCGTGCTTGCGAACGCGCTGGAGAACGCCACAGAGGAGGCCGTGGGGGCGCCGGCTCCGCAGCCCGGTCCGCCGAGCGCGGACGGCAAGATCAGCGGCACCATAAGCTTTCTTGCGTGGCACGAGACCTACCATGTCGGGCAGGCCTCGTATGTCCGCTGCTGGCTGGGGCACAAAGGGCTGATGGGGTAAGGACGGGGACCGCGACCGGGATGGGGCACCCGCCTTTGTTTGGGAATGAGAGGGAAGGGTGCTATTCCTCGGGGGCCTCGTAGCATTTTCGTCCCTCGACGCAGCGGGCCAGGTGGACGTAGTGTTCATCCGGGCCGGAGGGGCTCAGGGTGCGCAGGCACCAATAGCTCGAAGAGGTATCGATTCCAGCCACCCATGCTTCAGAGTTCTGCGGAGTGGTGCCATAGGGATTCTTGGTCCGCAGGCACTGGCAGGGGAGTGTTTTGGTCGGGGCGATGTCCATGATTTCCTCCTATCCTGCCGCGCTCGGATCGCGGTCCATCTGTCCGGCGGCGAGCAGAATGGTGCGATAGATGGCAACGGGAAACATTTCAACCTTGTACTGGTTCATGGAGAGCGGCTGCACGTTGGTCATGGCGGCCTTTCCAGCGGCGCGCGCCGTTGCCTCGGTAATGGGTTTACCGGCGAGGACGGTCTCCGCCTCCGCTGAGCGACGCACCACGGGAGACGCAGCGCCCATGGTGATCACGGCCCGGCGGCAGATGTTGCCGTCCATCTCCAGCACCACGCCCGCATCGGCAATGGCCCAGTCGAAGCTCTCCTTCTCGCCGTATTTCTGGTAAGCGGAGCGCGTGCCGGCGGCCGGTTTGGGAATGGTGATGGCGGTGAGCAGCTCGTCCGGCTCGATGACCGAGAATTTCGTCGGGTTGGCGTCGGGCTGAACGTAGAAATCCTTCAGGGCGACGGTGCGCTTGTTTTTCTTGGCCGAGGTCAGCTCGATGCCGGCGTTGAGCGCGAGCAGCGCCACGGCCGCCGACGACGGAGCCACGGAGGGGCAGGTGCCGTAATCCATGATGGCGTGGTACTGGTTCAGCCCGTCGAATGCGAAGCAGAGGTCCTTGCCTTTGCGGAGGCACTGGAAATCCGCGGAGCGATAGTACCAGCACTGCACCGGCTGCAGCAGATTGCCGCCGACGGTGGCCATGTTGCGAATGTGCGGCGTGGCGGCGTGCCCGCAGGCGTCAGAGAGGATTTGATATTTTGCCCGGACTACCGGGTGCTCGCTGATCTCGGCCAGGGTGGTGAGTGCGCCGATGGTCATCCCCTGATCGGTCTCGTGGATGCCGCGCAGCGCGGAGATGTTGCGGATGTTCACGAGCTTCGACGGCTGGATGGTGCCGTTCTTCATGCGCTCAAGCAGGTCGACGCCGCCAGCCTTGACCACGGCTCCGTCTTTCAACTGCGAGAGCGCCGCATCCACGGTAGTGCAATCTGCGAGTGCGAAGCTGTTCATGCCAGTTGCCTCCCTTCTACTACCCCGTGGACTAAGACTTCTCCATGGGGGCGCCCGATGATTCCGGGTGATTGAGCGCGGCCAGGACGACTGCGGGTGTCATGGGCATGCGCCGAACGCGCACGCCGATGGCGTTATAGACGGCGTTGGCGATGGCGCCGCCAATGGACACGATTCCCGCGGCCTCGCCGATTCCGGATGCGTCGGTGGAGCTTTGCCCGATATACGCCTCCACCAGCCGCACATCGATGTCAGGCGTTTCTCGCGATCCGGTGATTTTGTACTGCTCGAGGTTAGGATTCACCATCAGGCCGTAGACCGGATCGATGAGCCGATTCTCAAACAGCGTGTAGGAGATTCCCTGGATGACGCCGCCGTTAATCTGGCTCTTGACCAGGGCTGGGTTCATGGGGCGGCCGCAGTCATGCACCGAAAGAACGCGCTTTACGTGGACGCGTCCGAGTTCGGTGTCGACTTCGACTTCGGCGACATCGACGCCGCCGTAGGTGAGGTATTTGCTGCGGTCGTAGTCAGGGACCCGCTTTGACTGCACGGCGATCTGGCTCGAGCTCATCCGGGCCGCCGCGCGCTTAAAGCTGAGGGGCGCGATCTTTCCGGACTTGCTGCGCACCTCGCCGTTCACCAGTTCCAGGTCATCGGCCGATGTGCCGAGCGCGGGGGCGATCTCCGCCAGGAACTTCTGCGATGCCTGCCAGGCCGCGTCGCGCACGGCTGGAGTGAGGGAAAGCGTGGTGACGCTGCCGCCCGAATTCGGGCCCTCAGGATAATTGGTATCGCCGACCTTGACGGCGATCTTCTCCGGCGGCACGCCGAACTGCTCGGCCAGGATCTGCGCCATCACGGTTCTGATTCCGGAGCCGATGTCCTGCACGGCCGACAACACTTCAAGCGATCCATCCTTGTGAATGCGCACCTCGGCCGAGGAACTCATGCGCACGAAGCGATACCAGACGGACTGGGCAAAGCCGACCCCGCGTTTCACCGGGCCGCGGTCCGCGCCCGCTACCGGATTGCGCGATTTCCAGAGGTCGCTCTCGCGCACAACCTGGCGCTCGACCTTGCGCACCGGATGCGTGTCGATGCGTTCCCGCAGTTCGAGAGGATCGATGTTGAGCTTCACCGCAAGCTCGTCGATGGTCTGCTCCAGCGCGAACGCGCCCGGCGGATGCCCTGGCGCGCGCATGGCCGTACCGGGACCCGCGTTGGTGAAGACGTCGTTCTCTTCCGTGTGGATGGAAGCGTATTTGTAAAGGTTCTGAGCAGGCCCCGAGCATCCCGCGCCGGTGCCGCATCCGGCGGTGCCATAGCTGACGAGATGAATGCCGGTAATGGTGCCGTCTTTCTTGGCGCCGATGCGCAGCATCTGATCGGAGCTGGGGCGATTGCCGACGGAAAGGTGCTCCTCCTGCCGGTCCAGCATCAGGCGCACGGGCGCGCCGGTCTTTTTGGAAAGAGCCGCCGCGGCCACGCCGAAGTTTCCCGCGCCGAACTTGGCCCCGAAGCCGCCGCCCATGTAATCGGTGATGACGCGAACCTGCGTCATCGGGATCTTGAAGAATCCCGCCATCTCTTCGCGCACGCTGGCGGTGCCCTGGGTGGACGCCCACACCGTCAGCATGTCCGGTTTCCAGTCCGCGACCACGCCATGCGTTTCGAGCGCCGAATGCGTCTGTACCTGGGTCACGTAGTGGCCTTCCACAACCACGTCGGAGTCTTTGAATGATTGCTCGACGTCGCCGATTTTTCGAATGGAAGGCCCATGAACGTTGCCGGTTTGCGGAACCCCATGCGGGCCTCCGCCGCCGCCCGCGGTTCCTTCTTCATCGGCGGGGCCGGGGAAGACCATCGGCGCGTCGGTGGCGCGGGCCTTGTCGAGGTCGACGACAAACGGGATGGGATCGTATTTCACCTTGACCAGCGCGGCCGCTTCCTCCGCCGCATAGGGCGTGGTGGCAGCTACGGCGGCAATGGGCTGGCCCGCATAGCGCACCACGGGATAGTTGCCCTGATCGAGCCCGGGATTGCGTAATTCCGCGGCGCCCATCACATGCTGAATCACGTAGGTTCCCTTGACGCCGGGATGGCTTTCCGCGGCGGACATATCCACGGATACGACCTTTGCGTGCGGCACGGTGGCGTTTACCAGTTTCGCGTAGAGCATGCCGGGGAGCTGCACATCCGCGGTATAGCGGGCGCGGCCGGTGGCTTTGGGGAGGCCGTCCCAGCGCTCCTGGGGCTTGCCTACGTACTTCAGGTCCTGGTTGACCGGCCACACCGGCGGCTCCGTGGCGGGCACTTCGCGCTGCTCGTCGTGCAGCGTGTAACCGGGCACGCCGACGGGCATGGTCACGGTCTTCTTTTCCGGATTTGCGCCGGCGGCGGCCGCCGCTTCCTGCGGCAGCCAGTCCTCGTTCGTATGGGTCGCCATCGTTGACCTCCCTTACGCCTTGCGGATGTTGCCTGCCGCCTCAAGGGTGGCAGAGAAGATTTTGGGATAGGTTCCGCAGCGGCACAGGTTGCCGGAAATGGCGTGCCGCACGTCCTGCTCGGAGGGGTGAGGATTCTTTTCAAGCAGGGCTGCGCAGCTCATCACCATGCCCGGCGTGCAAAAGCCGCATTGCAGCGCATCGTGCTTCACGAATGCGGTTTGCAGCGGGTGGGGTTCACCCTCGGTTGACATGCCTTCGATGGTGGTTACGTGGCGCCCGAGAGCGTCAATGGCGAGCGTCATGCAACTGTTCACCGGCATTTTGTCGAGCCAGACGGTGCATCCCGAGCAGGCGCCGCGATCGCAGATGACCTTGGTGCCGGTCATGTTGAGATGCATGCGGAGGGCGTCGGCCAGCGTGGTGCGCGGTTCGATTTCCACCGCGTGCTCTTTGCCGTTGACGAGCAACCGCACGGAAGCCGCGCCCGGCCCGAACTCCGTTACGCCCGGAGTCGCCGAGCCGGCTTCGCGGCTGAAGGCCTGGACGCCATCGAGCAGGGCGGTTCCGGCTGCGGTGAAGCCGGCGCCCTTGAGGAAGCCTCTGCGGCTGATGCCGCTGCCGCCGGACCTGGGCGCATCCTGAGCTTCACTTCGATTGTCCGGAGAGGGGGAAGATGGTTTGGTGGAATCGGACATTGCATCCTCCTGACGTATGGTTCAGGGATGAAGGGCAGCCGTCTCGGTTCCTGGCGGCGAGTGTGATCGGATTCTGGCGTGCTTCGGGGAACGAACCTACCGACCAAAAAACTATAGCTCCGCGATGGGCTGGGGCACAACCTGGGGAGGACGTGGCCTGAGGCGGTGCTGCGGCAGGCCCGCGGCAACTTGCTGCGAGTCTAGCTTGATTCAGAGGCTGAGCTGGAAGCGAATCCGTGCTCCAGCTTCTTTGACAGGATGATGCTCGACACGCAGAAGCCAATGAACAAGTAGTAGCCGGGCAGAATCTTCGAAGCGTTTGTCGGGATCAGCACTTGCTGGACATTCGGCATGCCGCGCAAGCCTTCCAACCCACTTCCGATGACGCCATTGAACGCGACAAACGACATGAAGATGGCCAGGACCATCACGTCGGCCATGGACCACTTGGATAACTCGAAAGCCAGCAGCTTGACCAGGCGATTGGTGCGCAACAGCGCCGGCCGGAAGAGACACGCGCCGAGCGCCAGCATCTTGAGCGCCGGAAACACCACGCTGAACAGGATCACCAGCACGCCAACCAGCGTCATCTCCGGCCGGCCCATCTGGATCAGGGTCTGAAACACCTCAAGCACGGTCTTGCTGCGGTAGTAGAGTGACTGATCCTGAAACTCGATGGGCGTGCCGAGCAGAGTTGCGTCCAGCCTGGTGACGTGCACTTCCACCTCAAGCATGGGGCTGAGCACGCCGCCGACCAGCATCGCGATCGAGAACAACATCAGCACCACAACAGCGCCGCGAGAGAGCGTCCGCCTGCCGGCCATCAGCAGGATGAACGCCAGCGCAGCCGACGCGAGCACGATGAGATAGTCGCGGTTCAGTGTCGAGTCGGCTTGCGCGATCTGTTTGCCGAGAGTCTCCTCGCAAGCCGCGCCGCTGGAGCACCCGTATCGCCTTAGGATGGCGTTATAGGTGGTCATGTCCGTGGAACCGAACGTGTTCTTGACCGCATCGGCCAGGACGTCGCGGATGGAGTCCCTGAAGCTTTTTTGGGTTTGCGGCTTGGCCAGCTCCGCCATCACCACGCTGGTGTACTCCGGCACATGCGGACGCAGGGATGCGACCACCATGTTCACGAGCATTGCATTGCCGGGCACGCCGGACGCCTTGGCTTTGGGCGCTGTCATCTGCGTCTTGATGTTGTCCAGCAGTGCGTACAGCGACCGTTCCACCATGCGCCGGAGACTCTTGCTCTGTCCCTTCAGATCGAGCTTGTCGACTTGTGCCTCGAGAATCGGCCCGATGATGCCGCGCCATTGATCGGCGCTTAGGATTCCGTAGCGTGCGTGCGTGATCTCAGCCAGATCGGTGCGGAGGAGGCGGCGCGCGGCGAGGCCATCAATGGTCTTCCAACTGAACCAGATGGCCGGCACGAGCAGAATCACGCCTGCGATCAGGCGGAGATCGAACCAATGCGACTGCTTGCTCGGTGACGGATTCGCCGGTGTGTCCACGTCTTCCACGATGTGTTAACGAGTATAGTCGGCCCGCGAAGAATTCAATTGCGTGGAAAACTTCAGCTCGCGATGGGCATCTCCGCCGAGGAGCCCTGGTGGATGGTCGTCTTCCAGTCGATAGCTTTCCCGTTTGCTTCGCCGCCGAGAACCAGCTTTTCAATTCTCAACTCGCCCTCGATCACGCGAACGCTAAGAGATTTCCGGCTCAGTTCGATTGAGCCAAAGGCAGAGGCCGCGGAGAAGAAACACCGGAATGGCCTGACTTGCAACCGAGGAGAGAACCACAGCGTTTTTTCGACGGCAGAGTAGCGAAAGCCTGCAAGCGCGCCCAGAAGAGAGTAACTCGCCATGGCGCGCGCATAGTAATTTCCGCATTCGTATTCGTTCCATGGATTGCGAGTCTTGCCGTCGTAACGGCTACGCAGCGCCTTCACGATGGTCAGGCCTTCAGTTACAAGTCCTTCCTGAATCAGGTGCGACGCGACCTGGTATTCGATGCCGGTCCACACTTCGTCGGAGTAAACGAAAGGCAAGGTGGGTTTGCCTCCGCGAGGCCAGCTGCACAAGAGCAATCCCGGCTCCCGGCCCATGGCATAGCCAGGCCGTTGCGCGTTGGCGTGCTCGCTCAGATCGGTCTTGAAATTGTGCCTGAAGATCGCCTGCAGCGATGAGCGCACATGCTCGCGCGCAAGCGGCGTCTCGATTCCGTAGGTCCGCGCCATCCACGCGCCAATCACGCCGTCGGAAAGACATCCGCTGCCGTACTGGTATTTCGGACCCTCGCGTTTCAAGAGCCGCTGCATCTCGCTGCTCTTGTCATTCACCTTGGCCACGGTCGCGGCGAAAGACGTATCGCGCAGGCCTTGATATTGAATTTTCTGCTGATAGTACTCACCGTTGAAGAGCTGCTCATCCATGAATTGCGCGCATCGTTTTGCCAGGTCCGCATAAAAACTTTCGTCGGCTTGATAACCGGCTGCCGCGGCCATCCGCGACATTGCCGAGAGCGCTCCCAGGTAGATGCTTGTGCACATGCCGTCCGCGCCCCAGAATTCAATGTCGTAGGTGTTGTGGTGCGGCTCAAAAAGCGCCCCGCGACGATCCGGATCCCACGCGCCGATGCAGTAATCCTGGCTTCGCTTCGCCAGCGGGTACATTCGCTTCAGCCAATCGGAATCGCCCGAGATCTGCCAGTCGCGATAAACCTTCATGATGCCGCCCAACTGGCCGTCCGCGGCGGCAGGTCCATCGTGGTCAACGGGTCCCTCGGGAATGGCTCCGCGGAAATTCACGTGACCGCGCTCATCCATGGACCGCGCCAGTTCAAGGTCCCGCAGCGTCCGCTCCAGTTCAGGGTAAAGATGCGGAAATGCCTGCGCATAATTCCACACATGCGTGCACGAGCCATGGCAGCAGCCACGATCGGGATTGCACCCTTCCCATCCCCACAAGTTTCCATTCTCCTCGCGTAAAACCGTCGGCGATTTGAGGATGGCGAGATCCGCGGAAACGGCATCGAGAACATACGGCGGCATGGTGGAAGAGAAGAGCGCGTCCTTGAACTTATTGGTTCGCTCGCGCAACCGTGCATACTCCCTCTCCACGTAGAGCGCAACGTCGCGCGCATCGCTCCAGACACCTGCGTAGAACGGCCGCCACAGCGGGGCAGGCTCGCCCTCCGAGGTCCGGCAACCCACAGGCCCCTTCACTGACGCTGCAGCCTTGCCGCCGTCCTCCACGTAGCAATTGGGAAAGTACCAGGTAATAAGGATCGGGTACGTCCGGGACTCGCCCGCCGCCATCTTTCCCGCCAGCAAAATGGAGGCGCCATTGCGGCCGGCGGTATCCACATCATTCGAGCCGTCGTTCGCAGTAAATGTCCCGGTTGAAACTTCACGCCACAGCGCGGAGAGTGAATCGAACTCCCAGCCCGGACTGCGCAGCCACATGCCTTTAATGCTCGGAGTAGCGCCAATTACCGTCAGCGCCGCACTCCCGAATGACTCTGCCCGAGTCTCTTCAACGTTGTGCAGGAAGACGCCCTTGCCGGGGATCACTGTATTTACGCTTGTCGCCTGGTCCGGCTTACACCCCGGAGCCAGATGCGAGAGATGGTAGCTGAATTCGTACTCCACCGGCTGGGCAGAAGTATTGCGCAGCGAGTATTCCAGTATGACGCATGGGATTCCGGAGTTCTTGTCGTCGAGAGGAATAAACGGATTCCAGCCAACCAGCGTTATTTCGAGTGGAACGGATGAGTCAGTGAACTTAGCCTCGCCGAATGGATACTCCCCGCGAAACATGCATTTTGCAAAGCGCGGAAATCCCTCGAACCCGCCGCGGCGAAGTCCCTGGCCTTGCAGTCCCTGGTCAAAGATCTTGAACGCTGGGAACGGGCCTTCAACCATTTTCGTGATGCTTGAAGCTCCCTTGATATGGAGAACTGCGAAGGCCGCCTCGGGAGAGTCGGAGGTGAATCCTTCCGGCAACGCCGTGGTTTCAGGGCGCGTGCGAATGGCAAAGTCCTGCAAGCCGCCGTACCCATTCAGGCAGATAGAGCCGGCGCCGATTCCGCCCAGCGGCATCGCAACCTGGGCGGCATATTCGCCGCTGAATGTTCGCTGCGGCACGGCACGGAGCAGATCCTCAGAGGAATAAGCTGTCCTTTCACCGGGTCGCTGATCCGCAGTCGCAGGGGAGGCTGAATCTGCCTGCGCACCTGCTGCGGTTGCCGCGGCGGCCAGTGCCGCCGCTGAACCCGCAGTCAGAAATTCTCTGCGCGTTGGGTTTTTACGAGAGGACATGCGCCTCCAGTTAACTCCGTTCCACCCTTAACTGGAAAGACCCCTCTTTAATCCGGCAGCGTCACCAGCCTGGCTTCAAGCAGCGCTTCGATCTTCATGAGCGCCTGAAGCACGTCGTCGGCGACGGGAGCGTCCACGTGCACAACGGCCACGGCTTTCACCGGCTGCACGCCGGAGCGGTCGCGGCCCAGGGCGAAGTTGGCGATGTTGACGCCGTGCTCGCCGAGAATGGTGCCGATCTTGCCAATCACGCCGGGGACGTCGAGGTTGCGGCAGACCAGGAGGTTGCCTTCAAGGGGCGCCTCCACGTCGATTCCGTCGAATTCAAGAAGGCGCGGCTGCGCATCGTGGATCACGGTTGCGGTTGCGTGCCGCACGCCGGAAGCCGTATGCAACTCGACGGCAAGCATGTTCGCCGCGCCGCCGCGGTGGCCGTTCTGCTTCTCCTCATGCACGCGAATGCCGCGTTCCTCGGCCACCGCTGCGGCATTGATGTAGTTCACGTTCTCAGAACCCTGCAGCAGGCCGGCGATGGCTGCGTTGCGCACCAGCTCGGTCTTGGCCTCGGTGAGCCAGCCGCCATAGTAGAGCTGGATGGACTCAATGGCGCCGGATCCGCACTGCGCCAGGAAGCCTCCGACCCGGCCGGCCAGGTCGATGAACGGCGCCAGCTTGACGTACTCCTCATGCGTGAGCGAGGGCAGGTTGACCGCGTTCTGCACCACGCCGAGCTTCAGGTACTCGCGCACCTGGCGCGCGATCTGGATGCCCACAGCTTCCTGCGCTTCCGCGGTGGACCCGGCGATGTGCGGCGTCAGGATCACGTTGTCGAGCGTCGCGTAAGGCGAGTCTTTCGGCGGCTCCACTGAGAAAACATCGAGCGCCGCGCCCGCTACGTGGCCCGACTGGAGCGCCGCTACCAGCGCGGCATCGTCCACCAGCTCCCCGCGCGCGCAGTTGATGATGCGCACGCCCTTCTTCATCGCGGCCAGCGTCTTCGCGTTGATGATGCCCTCGGTTTGAGGAGTGAGACCGACATGCAAGGTCAGGAAATCGGAGGCGGCGAAGAGCTCCTCGATGCTGACGAGACGTATGCCGTTCTCGCGCGCCACCGCGGCGGAGACGAATGGGTCGCTGCCCACGATCTCCAGGCCGAAGCCGCGCGCGCGCCGCGCCACTTCCAGGCCCACCCGCCCCAGGCCGAGAATTCCGAGGGTCTTGCCCTTCAGCTCCGATCCCTGGAGCGATTTTTTCTCCCACTTGCCGGCGTGCATTGAGGTGTCGGCCGTGGGCAGCTTGCGCGCCAGGGCGATCATGAGGCCGACGGTGAGCTCGGCCACTGCGACGGCGTTGGCGCCGGGAGTGTTCATCACCACGATGCCGCGGCGGGTGGCCGCTTCCGCATCGATATTGTCCACGCCCACCCCGGCGCGCCCGATCACGCGCAGCTTCGGGGCTTTTTCCATCAGCGCGTCGTCCACCTGCACGGCGCTGCGGACCACCAGACCGTCGGCATCGGCGAGAGCTGCTTCCAGGCCGCCGGGCAGCTTGGCGATATTGTCATGGGTCAGCACTTCCCAGCCGGGCTCGGCCGCAAACACCTGCAACGTGGATGGCGATACCTTCTCCGCCAGAACAATCTTCATGGTCCCTCCCTTGTCCGCCGCCGCGGAGACGTAGTCATCGAAGCGAATGCCTTCCTTCTCGCACATCAGATCGAACATGCGCACTACTGCCGCGTGGGGCTTGCCTTCGCCGCGTTCGTACTTCCATATGGAGTTGGGATGCACGCCAAGCCGCTCGGCCATCTGGTACTGATAGAGGTCGAGTTGCTTGCGCGCGATCACGAGTCTTTCGCCGAAAGTGAGTTCCATTGAAGCTCCTGGCTTCTAGCTACTAGCTTCCAGCTATTAGCTTGAGTTGCCCTACTCGGCGCTTCCGCGCATTGCTGTTGATGTTTCGTAAGTGACTCTTCGTTCGCGATGATCGAACAGGTCCGAATTTGGTCAACGAGCTAGCAGCTAGAGGCTAGGAGCTGCTTCCGCGTAGACCTTCTGCGCCGCCGCTACCGCCGATCCGTACTCGACCGGCAGCTTGAGCGTGTCCTTTGCGATGTGCTCGAGAGCGGCCAGCAGCGCTACCGTGTCCAGGTAGTCGAAGAAGCCGAGATGGGCGATGCGGAAGATCTTGCCCTGCATCTCGCCCTGGCCGTTAGCGATGATCGCAGCGAAGCGCGCTTTCAGAGACTTCACCACCGCGCCCGAATCCAGGCCCTCCGGCACCGCGACCGCGGTGGCGGCGGCGGCGGGAGCAGTGGGCGCAAACAGCGTGAATCCCAGAGCCACAAGGCCGGCGCGCGTGGCGGCCGCGTTTACCTCCGCGTTGTTGACCAGGGCGATGCGGCCTTTCTCCAGGTCGCCGCCAGCCTGCCCTGCAATGTAGTCGAGCGCCGCTCCGAGGCCGGCAATGAGCGCCACCGCCGGCGTATAGGCGCTCTCGCCCTTGGCGGCGTTCTTGCGCTCCTTGCGCAGATCGAAGTAGTAGCGCGGATTTTTCGACGTCTCCATCGCCGCCCAGGCGCGGTCGCTCACGCTGAGGTACGCGAGACCCGGCGGAATCATCACCGCCTTCTGCGATCCGCCGATCAGCACGTCGATTCCCCAGCCGTCCACGTCGAAGTGGGTGGTGCCGAGACCGGTGATGCCATCGGCCACCAGCACGGCCTCCGAAGCAAGCTCGTCGCGCAGTTTCGCGATGGCCTGCACATCGTGCCGGACCGCGGTTGAGGTTTCCGTGGCCTGCAGATAAATGGCGCGCACGCCCGGATGAAAGGCCTTGCGCACTTCGGCCAGGTCGAAGGTCTGGCCGTACGGCGCCGAGACCACTTCAGGCGTGCATCCGAAGGCCTTCAGAAGTCCAACCCAGCGCTCGCCGAATTTACCGGCCGTGAGTACCACCGTCGCGTCGCCGGGCGAGGTCAGGTTGGAGACCGAAGCTTCCATGGCGCCGGTTCCCGAGCACGCCAGCAGCAGCACGTCGTTCTTTGTTCCCACGAAGACTTTGAGCTGCGCCAGCACCTTCTGAAAGAGCGCGCGGAACTCTGGCGTGCGGTGATGCATGTCGGCGGCGGCCATGGCAAATTGCGCGGCCGGCAGCAGAGGCGTTGGTCCTGGAGTAAAAAGGCGGGTTTTGCGGATCATGGGGTCTCCTGGGTGCGCCGGCAAACCCAATCTGGAAGGCGCACATCAATCACAGAGTACACATAAATGTGATTTATGTGAATACCTGCGCTGTGCAAAACAGCGCGAATTCGATACAAAAACAGAGAAGGCCCACTTCCCTCGGATTTGGAAGCGGGCCTTTAGTGTTAGCAGAGCAAGTTATAGATAACGCGATGCTTACCGGAGACCTCCGCCACCACCATGGAAGCCACCTCCAGCGAAACCACCGCCGTGGAAACTACCACCGCCGTGGAAGCTCCCGCCGCCGTGGACACCGCCGTGGAACCCGCCGCCATGGAAGCCGGCCGGACCGGCGCCGCGATAAGGCCCGTGGAAATAACGGCCACCGTACCAGCCGCCGCCGTACCAGCCACCCCAGCCCCAGCCAAACGGATAAAATCCCCACCCGAACGGGCTATAGAATGGGCCGGCGCCAAAGTACGTGTAGTCCCAGCCGTATGGGTCCCAGTACCAGCCGGGAGTGTACCCGGCGTAGGCGTACTCGCCTGCCATCTGGTTGTTGGCATCGGCCAGATACTCGCTGCGCAGCCGGCTCCAGTCGTACAGGTTATCCGTCTGCGCCACGTCGGTATTGAAGCTCTTCGGCTTCTCCTGCGCCAGCGGCCTGCCGTCGGGACCGCCGGCCAGCATCAGCTCGTGGTGATCCTTCAATTCACGGGTTTTGCCGTCGGCTACTTCCACCGCCGCGCGGCCCTTAAATACCTGCACCTCCGGCTGATCGGCGTTGAATTCGTAGTAACCGTTCTTCTGCAGACGCGTGCTCACCCCGTCATCCACAATCTGCAAATTGTTCTCGTTGTAGATCTGGTCTACTTCCACGCCCGCGTGTCCCTTATCCACTTCCATCTGGGTCATGGTCAGGTCCGGCGACACCATCTTCACGGCGCTTTCGGAACCCACGCGCAGATACACTCCCGGGGTAAGCAGGACCTCGGCCTTGCCGGTGGCGGTCGTCAGCTCCTGCCCAGGCTCAAGATCGATGCTTCCTACGTCCTTCTGGGTCAGCTTCTGCCCGTCCAGATAAGCCGCGCCCTCCACGTAATTCAACGTTCCCGGGCGTGCCGGCGCCGCGGCAAATGCGGGCACGGAGGCCAATGCCAATCCAAGCAGCGCGAACGTCATCGATGTGCGTTTCATTGCTCAAACTCCTCACCTGAATAGATGAAAAGGAGCGCTGAAAGTCGCCATTTTCAAAGAAGCAAAAATAGTGATAAAACGCTTTTTTAGAGACGATTATGAGTTAAACACGCGATGGGCTGAAAAGTTGCGGCGCAATTACCCGGCCCTCCAGCGGCTACACTGGAATGTCCCATCAGACCGGAGGAAGCATGACCGACGCAGGCGCACTCGAGGCCCGGATCAGCCAGCAGATCATCACCGCCATGAAGGCCCGCGACGCCGAGCGCACCGGCACCCTCCGCCTCATCAAGAACGCGCTCAAGAATAAGGCGATCGAGAAGCGCGCTCCCCTCGACTCCGCCGAAGAGCAGCAGGCGCTCGCCACCATGATCAAGCAGCGCCGCGATTCCATCGAGCAGTTCACCAAAGGCAACCGTCCTGAGCTCGCCGCCAAAGAGGCTGGCGAAATTGTTGTTATAGAGGAGTTCCTGCCCAAGGCTCTCGACGAAGCCGGTCTGCGCGCCCTGGTCGGCGAAACCGTCGCCGCTCATGCCGCCACAACCGGCCAGAAGCCCGGCCCGAAGGACATGGGTCCGGTGATCAAAGCGGTGCAAGCGAAGATCCAGAGCTCCGGCCTGCGCGCCGAAGGCCGCCTGGTGAGCGAAGCCGTCAAAGCCGCTCTGGCGCAGTAGTGTTTCGCTCGCCGGCCACTCATCCCACGCGCCCGCCGGATTTTCGTCGATGGCTCTGCGCGGGATGTGCTAACGTTTCCTCATCGTTCCCGGGGATATGATCGTCTCGTTCGAACGCGGAGCCAGATGAGCTCATCTCGTCAGCGCGCCGGTTATGTAGCGCTCCTCGTCTGCGGCGGAGCCGTGGGCGCCGCATTGGCCTTCCAGGCGGGTCGCGTCCTCGAGTTCCGGCTAGCCCAGGAAGCTCTCCGGCAATACGCTGACACCATCCTTCACGTGGCCGAGGCAACCGCTGCCGAAACCGCCGCAGCAGCCCACCAGTTCTCCGCCGATGGCATGGCCTTCTGCTCTGACGACGAGATCGCGGCCATGCGCCGCTTCGTCTACAACGCCGCCTTCGTCAAGGACATTGGCCGGGAACGGGATGGCTTGCTTTACTGCACATCGGGCCTGGGAAAACTCCCCAAACCGCTCCCCATGCCGGAGCCGGTCCTCTCTTACTTCAGTGCGCCACAGTCCGCGCAGATCGACATTGTTCCCAGCCAAGCCCTCGCCCTCGCTCCCAACTCCAACGGCATTCTCGTCGCCATGCGCGGCGTCACCGCGGTCCTCAATCCCGACCTCTACGCCAACCTGGACAACCCTCCCATGCACGCAACCGGCCTGGCCAGGGATTACCAGCACCAGGTTGTCATCTATGCCTTCGGCCATCTTGATCCCCTATCCAGCCGGGAGGTTCTGGCCCAGCGCATGATCGAGCGCGAAGGAATCCTGTATCAGCCGCTCTGCTCATCGTCGCGCGCGGTCTGCATCGTCGCTTCTGAAGCCCGCACCGCCATGCTCTCCGGTCATCGCGGATACTTCATCAGTTTTCCGTTCACCTCCGTTTTGCTCTCCGTCATCGGCGCCATCTTCGGCATCTCTATCGCAGCCAGCATCCTGCTCTACTTCCATCGCCAGCGCTCGCTGGAGCGCAGGCTGCGCCGGGCCATTCGCTCTCGGCAGATTGTTTGCGCCTATCAGCCCATCGTCGATCTCGAGACTCATGCCATCGTAGGCGCAGAGGCCCTGGCGCGCTGGACTGACGATTCCGGCGAATCCGTCCCTCCCGACGTGTTCATTCCCGTCGCCGAGGACAAGGGCTTCATCGGCGCGGTGACGCGGCTGATCCTCGATCGCGTCTTCGAGGACATGGGCTCCCTGCTTGCCAATGGAAGTTTTCACGTCACCGTGAATCTCTCCATCTCCGATCTCGGCGATCCGCGGTTCTTCGAGTACCTGGAACGCGGTCTCAAGCACAATTCGATCCCGCCCCAGTCGATCGGGTTTGAAATCACGGAGCGCGCCACCGCCCTGCACGGCGACGGCCAGGCCGGAATCGCCCGGCTCCGCGCCACGGGTCACGCCGTCTATCTCGATGACTTCGGCACCGGCTACTCCAGCCTCTCCTATCTTCACGATCTTCATGCCGACGCCATCAAAATCGATCGCGCCTTCACCTGCACCGTGGGGACTGAAGCCGTCACCGCGTCCGTGGTTCCTCACATCCTGGATATGGCCCTCAGGTTGAAACTCGGCATCGTCGTGGAAGGAATCGAAACGGAGGAGCAGGCCGATTACTTCCGTACCGCCTTTCCCGGTGCGCGCGGCCAGGGCTGGTTGTTTGGCCGGCCCGTGCCCGCTCTGGAGTTCCAATTCCAATTACGCATGCGCGCCGCTTACCCGAAAACCGCGCGCGCAATGGACGACGCTGCTGCCTCCGGCGAATCCGATGCGTAACGCGCGCAACCCGTATTTCTTGCTGAAAATAAAATCGGATGTGTTAAGGTCTTCCTACGATTTCCTATGATCGCGTCGTCGTCGCGACTGAATGCAGGTTGATTGATCAGGATCGGCAATCGCGCCCAGATCATTTTGCTGCTCCCCCTTGGAGCGGCGTTGGGTGTTCTTGCAAGTCTTCCCATCGCCCTTTCCCTTCAAGCAAAAATCGGCGAGAACCAACTGCATCGTTATAGCGAGCGCATCCTCCACGTGGAGACGATGACCGCCCAGGAAACAGGCGCCGCGATTGAAGCCATTTCCGGGGATGGCTTGCCGTTCTGTTCCGATGCGGAACTCGCCGCGATGCGGGATTTCGTCTTCAACGGAAACTTTGTGCGGGATATCGGCCGTATTAAAGGGGGCGCTCTCTACTGCACCGCGGTGCAAGGCCGCCTCCCCGCTCCAGTTCCCATCGCGCCGGGTGACTTCTCCCTGGGCCACGCGCAGGTGCGCCGCAGCAGGCCCCTTTCGCTCATCTCGCCGCGATCCAATGGCATCATCATTTACGACCGGGACATCTCCGTGGTGCTCAATTCAGGCCCCCTCGACGCCCTGGATCAAACGCCCTTGCTCTCCACCGGCCTGGTGTTCGATCATGCGCACAGCCGCGTGTTTCAGGCCTATGGCCACAACCAACCCCTCACCGATGACGAGGTGACTGCGCAGCGCCTGGTTCTGCGCCAGGATGTTTATTACCTTCCCCTCTGCTCCGCTCGCTACGCGGTGTGCGTCGTGGCCGCGGAGCCGCGCCGGGAAATGTTTCTACGCACCCGCGCCGATCTGGCTGGCTTCCTGGGGGATGGCTTGCTGCTTGGAAGCGCCGTCACCGCCATTGTGCTCCTCTTCGTTCACCGCCAGCGCTCACTGGAACGGCGCCTGCGCCTGGCCATCCGCCGGCGCCAGCTTACCTGTGTTTACCAGCCCATTGTCGATCTCGACACGGGAGCCTGTGTCGGCGCCGAAGCCCTGGCACGCTGGGCGACCGGGACGGGGGGATTCATCCCACCGGATGTGTTCGTCCGCATCGCCGAGCAAAAAGGATTTGTGACAGCGCTTTCACGGCTGGTCGTTGACCTGGTCCTGAAGGATCTGGGTTCCTTGCTGCTCCAACCCAACTTCCGGGTTGCCGTTAACATTGCCCCGCACGATCTGGCGGACCCCAGGTTCTTTGCTCACCTGGAAAAAGCAGTGGCCTCCTCCGGCACATCGCCGCGCTCGCTCGCGTTCGAGCTTACTGAGCACTCCACGGTCGATCCCGACATGGCGGAGGCTGCCATCGCCCGCCTTCGACAGCAGGGCTATGCCGTCTACATCGATGACTTCGGCACGGGATACTCCAGCCTGGCATACCTCCAGAGACTTCACGTAGACGCCATCAAGGTGGATCGGGCCTTCACCCACACTGTGGGCACTGAAGCCGTGACCGCTTCCGTCTTGCCGCAGATTCTCGAAATCGCGCGTCGCCTTGGCCTCACCGTGATCGCGGAAGGAATCGAAAACCAGGAACAGGCGGAGTACTTCCGCACCGCGCGCGAAGGCGTCCTGGGCCAGGGCTGGTTCTTTGGCCGGCCGGTACCCGCAGAGGAATTCAAGACGCGCTTTGCCCCAAAGGCGCCGGACCATGCCATGCTGGAACAGACCCCGATTCCTGACGGTGGTGTCCCGGAAGCTCGTATCTGAAAACAGCTGTTACCTTGAGCGGAATTTGACGCGCTTTTTGCGACAAACGGAGTCGAAGGATCCGCGGTTGCCACTCGGAACTCTCGCTGCAGATTCTGGGGACACAGCCATGGTGACTCGGGTGATCGCGGCAAAGCCGCCAAATCTTTCCTATTTCCCCCAAGGAGGTCTTGATGCAACGTCAATCTGTGGGCAAAACGATCCGTGCCGTTCCGGTTGTCGTGCTGCTCGTGGGCGCGACACTGATCGGCGCGGCCCAGCAGGAGTCTCCCGCGGTCCATACCTTCTTTCGCGTGCAGGCCGCGCCCTCACTTCAGCAGCCGGTCAGCGGCCGCCTGCTCATCTTCCTCAAGCCGGGCACTGGCGACGCGGCCATTGACAACGACGAGATGCACCCCACGGGCACCTGGATCTGCGCCCGCGAAGTGCAGGACCTGAAGCCGGCGGATACGGTTGACGTTGACTGCGACGAAACGGCGTTCCCCCAGTCGTTCTCCCAGCTTTCTACAGGCGTATACGAGGCCCAGGCCGTTCTGGATGTCCAGCACGACTACAACTACCGCGGCCGCACCATTGAGGATTGGGTCAGTCCCGTGGTTACCCTCGCCGGCTGGCATCCCGGCTCAGAAGCCGGTTCTGAGTCCGAGCCGGAAATGGTACTCGACCATCACCCACCGGACTCGCCCCAGCATGCCGCGTTCGAAAAACTCAAGCAGGCGGCCACGTCCGACGTCGCCCAATTACAGGAGTTCCAAAGCCCGCTGCTGACCAGGTTCTGGGGCCGTCCGGTGAGCCTGCGGGCCTGGGTCGTCCTGCCCCCGGGTTACTCCACGGGCGGCGTCGCAACCTATCCCACGGCCTACTGGACCCACGGATTCGGCGGCGACCTGGACGGAGCGCTGGTGTACGGACTGCGCCTGTACGAACGCATGAAGTCCGGCTCCATGCCTCCCATGATCTGGGTCATGCTGGACGAGTCCTGCGCCGAGGGCACGCACGAATTCGCAGACAGCGCGAACAACGGCCCCTGGGGCGCCGCCCTCACCGCCGAATTCATCCCGTATCTCGAATCGAAATACCGCATGGATGCGCGCCGCGACGGGCGCTTTCTCAACGGCCACTCGAGCGGCGGCTGGGCCACGCTCCAACTCGAAGTCGATTACCCGAAGATCTTCGGCGGCACCTGGTCCACGTCACCGGACCCCAGCGATTTCCACGACTTCACCGGGATCGATTTGTACGCGCCGCACGCCAACGTCTTCCATCGGCCTGATGGCTCGCCGTATCCGATCGAGCGCGACAAAGGCAAGGTGATCGCCACATTTGAGCAGATGACGCGCATGGAAGATACAGAAGGCGCTTACGGCGGGCAGATCAAGTCGTTCGACTGGGTGTTCTCGCCCAAATCACCTTCGGGCGCGCCCGAGCCCATGTTCGATCACGCCACCGGCGACGTTCATCCGGACGTGGTGGCCTACTGGCATGACCACTACGACCTGGCAAACATCGCGGAGACCCGCTGGGCCGAGCGCGGGCCGGATTTGAAGGGCCGGATTCACCTCTATGTGGGCACAGCCGACACGTTTTACCTGGACGGAGCGGCACACAAGATGGACGCCGTGCTGGCGCGGCTGGGCGCGGATGCGCAATTCCATTACATTCCCGGGCGCACGCACTTCGATCTTTACACGGTCGACAAGGACCGCATGGGGCTCTTCGACGAGATCGCGGCGCAGATGTGGCAAGTGGCGCGTCCGGGAGAGAAGTGGAGGAAACATTAGCGGACAGCGACCAGTGCATTTACTCCGGGTTTGGCGCCGGGAGGACGCGCATATCGCTGCGGAAAACCTGGTACTGGCTGAACGATACGTCGTTCACCTGCGTTTGCAGCGGCGCGACAAGATTCTGCCCCTTGGCGCGAGTGCGGATGATGGGCACCTTGGACAACGCGATGGCGTGAACCGGGCAGATGTAAGGCTTGCCGCCGATTTCAACTGAGCCGTACTCGACCTGGATGTTGGCAGCTTGCACGTCTGCATCCCCCGGCATAATCGCGATTACATTGAGTCTCATCACCACGCCGTCCTCTGGGCGTACCGCGAATTCTCCCTGGTACGCGGTAGTCTGCTGCGAGCCTTTCTTCGCCGTCGGCATGCTCACCGCGTAATGCGATTGCTCACCGGCCACTTCGAACCGGAACACGGCCAGCGATCCGTCGGCCGAATGCTCCCATTCTTTCCACGAGAGCTTGCCGCGCGCCGCATCCCGCAGGACGCCATCGAGGATCGGACCAAACTCGCCGGACGTGGAAAGATGCGACCCGTACGGATTCCCCAGGCTTAGCCCCTTCTGTTTTTGCTGCACTTCCTGTCCATCGCGAAAGCCAATGGGGGTTTGCAGATTGCCCGTTGAATAGAAGGGCCGATTCCGCAGCCGCGCAGGATCGTCAAGCTCCTTCGGCCCGGCTGCTTCGGATGGCCAGTCCACGAACGAGGGCCAGTCCTCAAAATATGTCGTGTTCCGCACCGCGAGAAAGTTGGGCAGATTCGGGATCACTTTGCCCATATACACACCCACTGCTGCAATAATGCGGCGCTGTTCAGCCAGCGTAGGCGTGGGTGAAGCGTCCACGTCAATTGCAGGCAACTCAAGGAAGGCAGAAGCATCGGTAGCGGCAATCAGAGCCCGCTGCGTCTGAGCGCCGATATACAAGGTTTTCCAGTGTTCTAGCCTGGCGCGGGTCGCGCGCTCGGTCAGCATCACGCGGGAGATGAGCTCTGAAAGCTTGTCATCGGGCAGCCCGCGGTTGGCCTCGAGCAGAATCTCGAATTCCGCAATTGTGATCGGGCTGGTGATGTTCTCGGGACCGGCAAGCCGCTGGCGGTCGACTGAAACCCGGTACTTGAAGCGATCGCCATCCACGCGCATCGCTTCGGGAATCCTGCTGTCGGGATTCCAATCCAAGTTTCCCGGCCGCGAAGTCGTTATAGGTGGCGGCGGGTCGGGCTTGGGCTTTTGCCCCGCCGCAAAGGACCATGCGAGCAAAACCAGCAGCGCCGGTGCAACGCAAAACGGTCTCATGGAGATGTCTCCGAAGGCTGCCCACGATTATATGCGTGCTCTTGCGGCGCTGGCTCCGGCGCGTTCGCAGCCCCCATCTTCAAACATTTGCAGCTATTCAAGATCTTGCATAGGGACTATCTCGTCGGCAACCTGGGGTCCATGTTCTGCTTTGAAGCCACGGCACTCTTTGCTTTCGGCGTGGCCTGGATGGTGAAAGGCCAGGCGATCCTTAAAGATGAGCTTGTAAGAGAGGAGGCAGCGGAAGCCGAGTTGCGGGAGGAAAGAGAACGCCGGAAGGAGAAACACGAGCTGGCAGGCGCGTGAAGTCGATCCGCTCGGGCAGCACTCTTCATGTAACCTTTTTCTATTGAGTTGATTAGCCTCAAGTATGGCATCCGTGCGTGACACCGTGGATACCTCCCTCAAATGGGGGTATGTTACGTGCCGTTTTTCTTGTAAACTGAGAGTGAGGGGCACGTTTGTCAGGCCTCAATCTCTCGGAGGTGTTACTGGAATGGCAGAGACTGTGAAGAAAACGCGGACGGCAGCGAAGCCGCGCAAGGCGGCGACCAAGAAGGCTGGCAATGGATCCGGCTCCGACCCCGTTACGGGCAATCGTCACGCCGACGCACAGGAGCAATCGGTTCCACAGCAAGAAGTTGCCCAGCTCGCCCATAGTTACTGGCAGCAGCGCGGCGGCAAGCACGGCCATCACATGGACGACTGGTTCCGCGCAGAGCAGGAACTGCGTACGCGAGTCTCGTAAGGGATTCCGGGTGAAGCGCAGCCTTAAGCAGCCAAATATCCCAGCTCTTTCGCTTTTATTTCAGCAACATAGCTGATGCTCCCGGCTTGAATTCAGGCCCTGGTCCGGCGCCACTCGTTGGCGTGAGAGAGCGGAGCTGCCTTCAAAACATGCCGAGGTCGCCTTCGACCGGAGCATACTTCAACAGGCCAAGCTCGCCGGCCAGACGCTCCAATTTGGCGCGCGTGGCAGCCATGGGCAACACCAGCGGCAGGCGAACCGTGTCGCCGCACTTGCCCATGAGGCTCAGGACGGTCTTGACCGGCGCGGGGTTGGACTCCCAGAAGTTGGCCTCGAAGAGCCGGCCGAGGCGGCGTTCGATCTCGCGCGCCTGCGTCCAGTCGTTCATCAAGGCGGCGCGGATCATGCGGCCGACTTCGGCCGGCGCCTCGTTCGAAGCCACGCTGATGAGCCCATGGGCGCCGATGCCGATGGCTGCCAGGGCCATGTTGTCGTCGCCGGAAAATATTTTGAATGTGCGGCTTACACCGTGAACGATCTGGGCGATCTGGGGCAGTTTGCCGCTGGCTTCCTTCACGGCCTGGATATTCTCGGCGGCCTCAGCCAGCCGGATCACGGTTTCGGGCTCGAGGTTCGCGGCGGTGCGGCCGGGAACGTTATAGAGGCAAACCGGCAGCGGCGCAACCGCTTTGGCCAGCGCCAGGAAGTGCTGGTATTGGCCCTCCTGCGTAGGCTTGTTGTAGTAGGGGTTTGCGGAGAGCACGGCGCTGACGCCGTGGACCAGGCGCAGCCGGCCGGCAAGACGCAGCAGAGTGCGCGTGGAGTTGTGGGTGCATCCGGCCCAAACCGGAACGCGCCCGTTGGACGCCTCCACCACGATGCGGACGGCGTTCAGCCACTCATCTTCCTCCAGCGTCGCCGCCTCGCCCGTCGATCCGCAGGCGACAATGAAGTCGATTCCCGATTCGATCTGCCAATCCACCAGCGCCCAGAGCGCCTGCTCGTCTACCGATCCGTCCGCGCGAAAGGGCGTGACGATCGCCGTACCACAACCTGTTGTTTGCATGACAAGCTAGTTTATACCGGAAGGGATCAGGGGACAGGTGTCAGGGGTCACGCGCGGGGCTTCGCCTGTAGCTCCGCTTTACGGCGAGCCGACCTTTCGCGAAAATGGCGCTCCGATTCCTTAGCCGTCACGTGCTCGCCTCGGTCGAGTGAAGCGATCCTGGCGGCAATTTCGCGGTTAAATTCCTCGATTTGCTCTTCGCGAGTCAGCCGGCTCTGCGCGAGCAAGGTGAGGGCGTGCCAAACGACTTCGCCCGGCGTAGAAAAGCGTCCGGACTCGACTTCGTCCGCAATGAATTTCTCAAGGTCGGGCGTGAGAGAAAGATTCATAACAGGTCTGTTGAATCCACTCTCGTCCGAAGCTTGTGAATTGTCAAAGTCTAATCGAAAGTATTCTAGCGAGCGCATTCACTGCGATTGACATCGTGTTCCTTCCAACCTATCGTTCGCTCATGCTCGAAAGGCAAATGGAAGAAGCAGTTTCGAACTGCCCAGACCTCTTCATCGAGCCCGGACTCACCCTCGTCCGTCGGCAAGTGGTCATGAATGGCAGGCGCCCGGATGTGCTCTTCACGGATGGCTTGTCACGGCACCTGCTCGTCGAGATCCAATGCGGGCGCCTGGATGAGAATCACCTACAGCGGCATTGCTACTACTTTTACGATTATCGGCAGAAATATCCATCAACGCATCCCCGGCTGATGTTTATCGCGAACCGGATGAATCCACAGCACAAGGATTTCCTTGCTGACCACGGCTACGAATTCAAAGAGATTCCTGAGCAGGAATTCGCACGCAAGGTCGATCAGTGTCCCGGAGTTCCCTCCGGGCTTGAGGAGTCAATCCAGCTTGTTCCCAGCCCCGGAGTTCTCGCTCCTGCGACCTATGAACTGATTTACGACATTGAACGGCATCGCATGACGATGTCGTACAAGATGCTGCTCCTTATCTTCATGACTGAAATGGCCGATCGGGAAGGTCGCGTCCCGCTGCTTCAATTAGCAAGCAGGTTCCAGGAGTTCTTTGTCCGGCGCGCTACTCAGGGGAAGCTAGAGGAGAATCCGAAACGCGTGAGGCCCTGCGCACTCGCAGGAAAGAGCCTGTCGAGTTGGGAGCGAACCATTCGCGACATGCCGGTCAGATATCTCACTGAAGCATTCATGGTCGATGAAGGAAGCAGTATTCGCTGGTCTCCCCGTGTATGGAGCAACTGGAGCCCGGAACTGAAACGAGAGATTCTTTCGGCAGCTACCAACCGATTGATCTGGTATTTCAATCAGAACGCAGGCGGGTACTAACGCTCACAGCTGATCGAAGATCTCGCGGAAGTCCCACACGCCAGGCGGTTTCTGCTGCGCGAGCCACTCGGCGCCGCGAACGGCGCCTACCGCGAAGCCGCGGCGGCTGAAGGCATCGTGGCGCAACTCCAGCACGTCCACATCGCTCTTTGCCGTGACGATATGCTCGCCCTTGGCGTCGCCGATACGGTGCGAGGTGACCGGCACGTCCGCATCGGGCCGCGCGGCCTGGATGATCTGCTTGAGCGTGATCGCGGTGCCGGAAGGCGCGTCGAGCTTCGATTCGTGGTGCGTCTCGGCGACGGAGAAGTCGTAGCCATCCAGCTTGGCCACTTCGGCTGTGAGCCGGAAAAGCTTCTGCACGCCAATGGAGAAATTGCTCCCGTAGAGCAAGGAACCGCCGCGGCGTTGGGCGATAGCCTTCATGGCGTCGAGGTGCGCGTACCAGCCGGTGGTGCCGACAACGATCCTGCCGCCCAGCGCGAGCACCGCACGCATGTTTTCGACGGCCGACTCGGCATTGGTGAAGTCGATGACCACGTCGACTCCAGCCAGCGTGGGCGCGGTAAGCGCCGATGCGCCGCGATTTTCGTGAATTTCGAGTGTGCGCACGCCATGGCAGCGCTCGTGCGCCACTTCCGCCACCAGCGAGCCGGTCTTGCCTTTGCCGAGAACGAGGAACAGCATGGTTCAGCTCCTGGCTTTTAGCTCTTAGCTCCTAGCTCCTAGCTCCTAGCTCCTAGCTTTCGGCTATCAGCCTAAAGCCGTTGCCCCGATCCGAAAAGCTAACAGCTAAAGGCTAAGAGCTAATGGCTGTCTTTCTCGCTTCCACATCGAAGATATCCGGATCGGGCTCCTGGAAGAACGCCGCATGCAGCGAGCGCACCGCCTCATCCGCGTCGTCTTCCTCGATCATGAAGCTCATGTTGATTTCGCTCGCCCCTTGCGAGATCATGCGTACGTTGATGTGGCGGATGGCACTGAAGACCCGCGCCGCCATGCCGTTCTGGCCGCGGATATCCTCGCCCACCATGCAGACCAGCGCCTTCTTGCCCTCGTACTTCACATCGGCCAGCTTGCTCAGCTCGGCCGCAATCAGCGGCAGCTTGTCGTTCGAATCAACGGTGAGCGACACCGAAACTTCGCTGGTTGAGACCATATCGACGGGCGTCTGGTACTTGTCGAAGATGGTGAAGATCTCCTTCATGTAGCCGTGGGTCATGAGCATGCGGCTGGCCACCACGTCGATGATACTGAGTTTCTTTTTGACCGCGATGGACTTGAAGGGGCTCTTGCAATGCGGCGCGAGGGAGATGATGCGCGTGCCCTCGTTCGCGGGGTTACGGCTGTTGAGCACCAGAACCGGAATGTTCTTTCTGACTGCCGGCAAAATGGTGGCTGGATGCAGGACCTTGGCGCCGAAGTAGGCCAGCTCGGCTGCTTCCTCAAAGCTGATGACCTTGACGCGCAGCGCGTCGGGGCAGACGCGCGGATCGGAGGTCATGATGCCGTCCACGTCGGTCCAGATCTCGATTGCCTCGGCCTGCATTGCGCCGCCAAGCAGGGCGGCGGTAAAGTCGGATCCGCCACGGCCGAGCGTGGTGGTAATTCCTGCTTCATTGGAACCGATGAAGCCGCCGATGACGGGTACCTTGCCCTCGCCGATCAACGGGCGGAGCTTCTCCGCCGTGCGCTTCTCGATGATCGTGTCGATGGGAATCGCTCTCTGGAACTGCGAATCGGTGACCACGATGTCGCGCGCGTCCACGTGCTCCGCGTTGACGCCGCGCTCGGCGAAAGCCGCGGCGATCATGCGGCTGGAGATGCGTTCGCCGTAGCTGACGATGAGGTCGGAGATGCGCGGCGTGAGCTCCAGGATGGCAGCCAGGCCGCGCAGCACCTCGTCAAGCTGATCGAATTTCTGATCGATCCAGTTGACCAGCGCGGCGGCTTCTTTCTGCTCCTTGACGAGGGCCGCCGCGGTGTCGCGATGGCGGGAGCGCAGGCGCGAGCTGATGGCCAGGGCGCCGGTCCGGTCGCCCAGCGAGGAACAGGCGGCGCAGCGCAGCAACTGGTCAGTGACGCGGGCCATGGCGCTGACCACCACCACTGGCGTCTTGCCCGCGGCCACGCGGCCGGCCACAATGGCTGCGGTGCGCGCGATGGCCGCCGGATCCTCGACCGACGTGCCGCCAAACTTCATGACCACAAGGCTCATGCGAGTGCTTCCATGATTCGTGTATCAGATTCCGCCGATGAGATGGCTTACGCCGGCCGCAATCGTGTCGCCGACTTCAACGTTCTTCTTATGTTGCAGCGAGCCGGAGCGATCCGGAGGAGGCTCCGGATCGAATTTTCCCAGGCTGCGCAGCAGTTCCGCATTCAGGATGGCCGCGCCTGCAGCCCCGCGAATGGTGTTGTGCGAAAGCACGGTGAACTTCCAGTCGAGCAGACCGCACGGGCGCAGGCGGCCCACGGTGACTCCCATGCCGCGCCCGCGATTGCGGTCGAGCCGCGGCTGCGGGCGGTCATCCTGCGGCGCAAATTCGACCGGCTGTTCGGGCGCCATGGGCAGATGCTGCAGGGCGAGGGGACGAAAATCCCTCCATGCTGCGAGCATTTCTTCGCGCGTGGCCGGCTTTGTGAGCTTGATGGACACGCTTTCGGTGTGGCCATCCTCAACGGGGACGCGATTGCAATGCGCACTGATGCGCGCGGAGAGCGGCGTGACCCCATGGCCGGCCGGACTCGACTCAAGGCGGCCCAGCAGCTTCAGGGTCTCGGCCTCCAACTTTTCTTCTTCACTCTTGATGTAGGGCACCACGTTGCCCAGGATGTCCATGGACGGCACGCCCGGATAGCCGGCGCCGCTGATGGCCTGCATGGTGGTGACGAAGATCTGCTCGATGCCGAAGCGCTCCTGGAGCGGCTTGAGCGCGATCACCAGGCCGATGGCCGAGCAGTTGGGATTGGTGACCATGTAACCGCCGGACTCGCGGCGCCAACTTTGCTCCTCGATCAGGTGCAGGTGATCGGCGTTGACTTCCGGAATGACGAGCGGCACGTTGGGGTGCATGCGAAAGGCGCTGGAGTTGGAGACAACGGCGCATCCGGCGGCGGCAAATGCCGGCTCCATCTCGCGCGCTATGTCCGTGTCGAGCGCCGCAAAAATGATCTTCGGCGCCTGCGCAGGATCGGCAGGCGACACGGTCATACGCGCAATGTGCTCGGGAAGCGACGTTTCCAGGCGCCATTTCGCGGCGTCGCCGTACTTCTTGCCGCTGGAGCGGTCACTGGCGGCCAGCCAGGCAATCTCAAACCACGGATGATTTTCAAGAAGCTGGATGAATCGCTGGCCGACCATCCCGGTCGCGCCCAGAATGCCAATTGGGTATTTGTTTTGCATAACAATTAAACATTCCAGTGTACAGGAAGTCCGATGCGCGGCGGGATTCTGCGGCGTGAGTGCGCGCGGAGATGCGGACGCGATTTCCGGCGGCGATTCTTGTATTGCTTTGCCCGAAGGAACGCATAAAATCTGTTGAGGCGATGCCATGAAGCAGTACATTCAGCTTTTTGGAGCGGCGCATCTCTCGATGCTTGCCGCCGTGCCTGCGATAGGAGCAGTTCTCGCCGTGGCGCACCGCAGGGCGCCCGCGGCTGCACGCACGATTCGACTGTGCCTGGCGGCGACGCTCGTTTTCAACGTAATCCTTTTCTATGGGTGGCGAATCGAGACCCATGTGCTCTCGTTCCCCAACGGTTTGCCGCTCGAGCTTTGCGATTTGTCGATGTTTCTGGCCATCCTGTCGCTCTTCACCCTGAAACCGTTGTTCTTCGACCTGGCGTATTTCTGGGCGCTGGCCGGATCGGGCATGGCGCTGCTTACGCCCAACCTGACGGATCCGTTTCCGTCTTTCGGATCGGTAGAGTTTTTCATCACCCACGGCCTGACGGTGACTGCGGTGCTGTACCTGTTGTGGTCAGGGCAGGCGCGCCCGCGCAGGTGGTCAGTGGCGCGGGCGATGATTGGCATCAATGTGGTCGCGTTATTCGACGGGCCATTCGACTACTTCTTCGGAACCGACTACTTCTTTCTGCGCGCCAAGCCGGTGAATCCGTCGCTGCTCGATTATCTGGGGCCATGGCCGCTCTATATCGTGTGCACCGAGGGCGTGGCGCTGATCCTGTTTCTGCTGGTCTATCTGCCGGTGCGGCGAGGGACACACGCGATGCCGGTCGTATCCGAAAACTCCCAGGCCGTGATGGCTGAGGATTAGCTCGCAGCGCTCAGGCGGGCCGCACGGGAGTGCATGCGCCTGCGCCGACCACCGTGGTCCACTCGCGCACATACCAGCGCTTCACCAGCCCATTGAGCACGTAAGGATCGGTGCGGGCAAAGTCCTCGGCGACCGCCGGAGAATCGCAATGGAATAGCAGGATCGCGGTGTCGGACGGGTTGGTGAGCGCGCCGGCGAGCACGAGTTCGCCGCCCTCGGTCGCGGCCCACGCTTTGGCCAGATGCGCGGAGCGGAACTCGGCGCGCCTGGCCAGATAGTCGGCATCAAGTTCGTAAAAGAGAAGATAGTGCTTCATGGTTTTTGTCCTTCGGTCGCTCGGTCCCTGGTGCGCTTGTTCCCTTGTCCCCTCGGTCCCTGCTTTTATCCCATTGCCGCCAGCACCGCGTCGGCGAACTGCGTGGTGCCGCAGGTTCCGCCCACGTCGCGGGTGAGGCATTTGCGTTCTGAATACACCGTCTCGAGCGCCTTCTGGATCTTGTCCGCGGCGGCTTCCTCGTTGAGGTGGCGAAGCATGAGGATCGCCGACTGCAGCAGCGCCGTGGGGTTGGCGATGTCCTTGCCAGCGATGTCGGGCGCGGAGCCGTGCACCGCTTCAAAGATGGCGCAGTCGTGGCCGAGGTTGGCGCCGGGGACCAGGCCGAGGCCGCCGACGAAGGCCGCGCAGAGATCGCTGACGATGTCGCCGTAGAGGTTCTCGAGCAGCAGCGTGTCGTACTGATACGGGTTCATCACCAGTTGCATGCAGGTGTTGTCGATGATGTGCTCACCGTACTGAATCTCGTGGTACTCTTCCGCCACCTTGCGCGCGCAGCGCAGGAAGAGGCCGTCAGACAGCTTCATGATGTTGGCCTTGTGGATGGAGTGGATCTTTTTGCGGCCGTGCTTGCGCGCGTAGTCGAAGGCGAAGCGGGCGATGCGCGTGGAACCTTTCTCCGTAATCACCTTGATGGATTCGACCACGCCGGGAACGACCTCGTGCTCGAGGCCGACGTATTCGCCCTCAGTGTTTTCGCGCACGATGATCAGGTCGACGCCGGGCCACTTGGATTCGAGGCCAGGAAGATTTTTGATGGGCCGGAAGTTGGCGAAGAGATCGAACTTTTTGCGCAGGGTGACGTTGATGCTTTTGAAGCCGCCTCCGATGGGCGTGGTCACCGGCCCTTTGAGTGCGACTTTGTTGCGCTCGATGGATTCGTAGAGCGCCTGCGGAATGTACTCGCCGAAGATTTCGAAGGCATCGGCGCCGGCGGCGTAGCGCTCCCAGTCGAAGCGGACGCCGGTGTGTTCGAGGATGCGGAGGACGGCCTGGGTGACTTCGGGGCCGATGCCATCGCCGGGGATGAGGGTGATTTTGTGAGTAGCTTCTAGCTCCTGGCTTCTAGCGTATCGCGACGAGCGCGGCAAAGAGGCTGCTCATGGGAATGGAGCGCGGAACCCCAGTTGCTCTGCAATCTCAGCCAGACGTCGGTCCCGCGTCCAGATTGAGATCGACCGATCGAGGAGGGCCGATGCGAGCAGGTGCAGGTCGGTGACGCCGATACCCTTGCGCTCAAGTTTGCGCGCCTCGATGAGGTGAAACAGGTCGTCAGTGTCCGCAATGGGAGCTTGAGGCAGCTTCGCCAACTCGACCAGGACCGCGGCGCGGTTGGCGATTGAGCCGAGAGCAAGCTCCAGCCGGACGAGAGGGTGGGTAACGATCTGGCCGTTTTGGAGGAAGCTCTGGAGTTGAGACTCCGGCGTGCGCAGATGGTCGATCCAAACCGAAGTATCGACGAGGATCATTCTGTGAATCTGCGGCGCGGTGCGGCCGTCGCGTTTGGATCGCTCCCTCCCAGCGCAGCCAGCCTTCTGGCCGCTTCGCGCTGAACGAGCTGCGTGAGGGCCTCTCTCACCAGAGCGGCCTTCTCCTTGATGCCGGTGTACTGCTCGGCTTGCCGGACCAGTTCGTCGTCAAGTGCGATCGTGGTGCGCATGGAAACCCCTTTGTGCGTATATTAGCACCATTTTGATGCTAATTACAGTGCCTGAGTGGGCGACGCGATCTCGTTATTTCTTGTTTCCGTGATCTTGATCGTTGTCAGTGTAGATGGAAATAAAGCCAACCGCGATAAAGCACAAAGAAAGAGAGAACGCCGAGGAGGATCAAAATGTTCTCGATCCAACTTTCGATCTGAAACGCCTTGTTCACTGCATTGAAAGCTCTGCGGACAGATTCCTTCATCCTGCCTCCTCAGGTCACGGAAGCTACTTCTTGCCTTTGCTCCCGCGATGCCCTTCGAGCAGGCCTTCCAGTTCTTCCTTGAATTCGCGGACGTCTTTGAAGTCCCTGTAAACGCTGGCGAAGCGGATGTAGGCTACCGTGTCGAGGCCCTTCAGGTGGGTCATGATGAGCTCGCCGATCTCGCTGGTGGTGCGCTCGCGCTCCTGCGCGTCCATGAGGAACTGCTCGGTGGCGTTGACCACCTCCTCCAACTGGCTGGAGGAGATGGGGCGCTTTTCGCAGGCGCGCACCAGGCCGTTCAGGATCTTCTGGCGGTCAAAGCGCTCGCGGCGGCCGTCCTTTTTCACCACCATATAAGGGATCTCGTCGATGCGCTCGTAGGTGGTGAAGCGGCGGTTGCACTTCTCGCACTCGCGGCGGCGGCGGATGGAGTCGGCTTCTTTGCTTTCGCGCGAGTCGACCACGCGATCCTGGGCAAACCCGCAGTAGGGACATTTCATGTTGAGTTGATTCTAAAGGCAGCTGCGCCAAGCAGTTTTCAGTTGTCAGTTTTCAGTTGTCAGCCGCAGGCCCCCGTAGCCTTCGAGGTTTTCGCCTGTTGCTCGCCATTTCTTTCCCAGAATTGGGATAAGGGGGTGGGGGGCATGGTTCTTTGGGGTACGGACCGGGACACTCCTTTGAGCGGCTTTCTTGTCCGGCGCTTGGTTTCCCATTTTGGGAGAACAAGGGGGGTGGGGGGGGTGGTTTTTGGCCGAGGGCCGTGGGGCGGCGGCAGGGACGGGTTGGGGCCGGAGCAGGTTCTAAATTGGCACCCGGCAGGGGCTGAAGCCCGATGTTATTCAACGGTTTGCGTTCGGCACGACTGAAGTCGTGCCCTGTTACAAGGCCCGCGTTTGGCGTGTTGACCGGAGGGAGAGCGGGGCCGGAATCTGCGGGCGCGTTGTCCGGAGCGGGCGGTTGCGGAGAGGGCGGTTGCGGGGTGGGGGTGGGGGTGGAGGTGGGGTGCGGATTGTCCGGAGCGGGGGCGGGGGTAGTTGGCTGCGGAGGGGCAGGCGTCTGGGACGGTTGCGGGGTGGAGGGGCCGGGTTGGGTGTGGGACGGGGCTTCCGGTTCTGCCTCTGGCTGGGGTTCGGGCTTCGGGTCGGGATGCGGGGTCTTGCGGGGGCTGGTGGCAGGGTGGGGTTCGCGCGGGAGGTTACTGAGGGCTACCTGGGCGGTATAGACGAGCTTGGTGCCCAGCCTTTGGTCGATGGCCTCCAGGATCATGCCGTGAGCGACGCAGGCGATGAAGCCGCGGATGTGGTCTTCGCCGCAGAGAAATGGCATGGCGTGGCGGTAGGCGTTGCCGGCGGCTCTTATGGCTTCGTAGTCGGCTTGCCCTTTGTCCTTCGATTCGGTGATGGCGCGGTTCCAGGCTTCGCAGCAGCGCTTTACGGCAATAAAAGAGGCCCCAAAAGGGCCTGTGGTGGAGTCAGACATGATTTTTACCTCTGTTTCTAGTTTGCGCTTTTCGGATCTTAAGACTGCATACGGGGAGGGCCCTGGAGGGACTTTATTTTCAATGGGGTTAGTTGATTGATTCGGGGATGGTTAATGGCGTTTTCGAGGATGGTTTTCCACAGATTGTAGATAGTCTAGTACTTGACAAGGTGCGGGCGATGGGCCGTTTTGCACCAAAAATGGTGCAGAAAATCGAGGGCAATCTGGGCGGAATTATCCACAGGGTGGAATCCCGCGGTCATTGGGGTCGGTTTTCCGGTGGCGGGATCGATGTGCGGGGGTTGAGTCACGCCGTCCCTGACGGGACGGCTGGGTTCATTGGTTGGCCTGTTCCCCGGGTTTCACCCGGGGCTATTTTCATTGGCTCCCTCCGGGAGCCGGATCGCGGTATGGGGGTTGAGTCGCGCCGTCCCTGACGGGACGGCTGGGTTCATTGGTTGGCCCTGTTCCCCGGGTTTCACCCGGGGCTATTTTCATTGTCTCCCTCCGGGAGCCGATCGCGGTATGGGGGATGAGTCACGCCGTCCCTGACGGGACGGCTGGGTTCATTGGTTGGCCTGTTCCCCGGGTTTCACCCGGGGCTATCTTCATTGGCTCCCTCCGGGAGCCGGATCGCGGACATTCTGGTTCGTCCGAGTCGATATATCCCAGGTCCCCAAAGGCGAGGGACCTGGGGCACCCGGCATCCGAGTTACGTAAGCCTGCGCGATGGATGGGCACGGTGGTTCCGGGGCACCGGCAATCGAGGGGCACGGGCGTGAGGGAGGGCGTGAATGAGAGCCCCGAGGTTTGCCCGTTTCTACCCGCATGAATTACCTTGGGACCGATCCTTTTCCGGGCTGAGTTGAAATGCCGGGGAAATGGCTATATGGTTGTCACATTGCGGGATTCATGACGGTTTCCGGGCTTCGGATGCCGTCCCCGTTGAATTGTTGTTACAGACGCACGATCGCAGGCAGCATCCAACCCGTTGAGGAAAGTAGGAGATCGGCAATTATGGAAAACAAGCCGGCACAGAACATTCAGGACACCTTCCTGAACACTGTTCGCAAAGACAAGACCCCCATCACCATCTACCTGGTCAGCGGCGTAAAGTTGACGGGGAAGATTCGGTCGTTTGATAAATACTCGGTGCTTTTGGAGAACAACAGCCAGGAGCAATTGATCTTCAAACACGCCATTTCAACTGTAGTGAGCAACCGTAGCGTGCTGCACGGCGAGCATCGCCCGCCGGGTATGCACACCGGGCTGGGTCCCGCTCCTGTGGGCGTATCATCGGCATCCTCCGGAGCCGGCGAGAATGCGCGCGGAGCGGTTTCGATTGGAAGTTGAGCAGCGCGGAAACGGCGGAGCCGGCGGCCAGCCGGAGCGCGCCATCCTGGTGGGAGTGGATCTCACGGTCCGCTCCCGCGTACGGCGTCCTGCGGTAGAGGGCGCGCGCGCGGCGGTGTGTCCGGAGGAGGCGGTTCCGGGGGCGTTGCGAACCAGCCCGCAGCCGGGAACGCGATCCACGGAGCTGGATGCGGAAGAGTCGCTGGCGGAGTTTCGCGAGCTGGTGACGAGCGCGGGCGCCCAGATTGCCGCGGAGATTCTGCAACGGCGTCCGCGGCCCGATCCCGCGACGCTGATCGGCGCCGGCAAAGTGGAAGAGATTGCCGGAGTGGCCCTGTCCGCGCAGGCCGACCTGGTTCTTTTCGATCACGATCTTTCGCCGACGCAGTTGCGCAACCTGGAAGCTGCGCTGCCCTGCCGGGTGCTGGATCGCACGCAGCTGATCCTGGATATTTTTGCGCGGCACGCGCGGACGCGCGAGGGCCAGCTCCAGGTGGAGCTTGCCCAGCTGGAGTACATGCTGCCGCGGCTGACTGGCCGGGGCAAAGCGATGTCGCAGCTGGGCGGCGGCATCGGCACCCGCGGCCCGGGCGAAACGCAGCTTGAAACGGACCGCAGGCGGATCCAGCGGCGGATCGACCAGCTCAAGCAGGACCTGGAAGGTGTTCGGCGGGTGCGCCGGCAGCAGCGCCAGCGCCGCGAAGCGGTCCCCGTGCCGACGGTGGCGCTGGTGGGCTACACCAATGCCGGCAAGAGCACGCTTTTCAATCGCATTACGGGCGGGCACGTACTGGAATCGTCGCGCATGTTCGCGACGCTCGACCCGAAACTTCGCGCCATCGAGCTGCCATCGCGGCGCAAAGTGCTGTTGTCGGACACGGTGGGATTCATCCGCGACCTGCCCCACACGCTGGTCACGAGTTTTCGCGCCACGCTGGAGGAAGTGGAGCAGGCGGAGGTGCTGCTTCATGTGCGCGACGCCGGGTCCACCTATGGCGAGGAACAGAAGACGCAGGTGGAGAATGTATTGGGGGAGCTGGAGGCGCTGAACAAGCCGCGCATCGAGGTGCTGAACAAGATCGATCTGCTTGGAGAAGCAGAGCGTGAAGCGCTGGCCAACCGGGTGGAAGCCGATCCGGAGGGCTCGAGTGTGCTGGTTTCAGCGCGCAATGGCGAGGGTCTGGACGCGTTGCTGGCGGCAATCGACGGCGCGCTGCGATCTGACCCGCTGGTGGACGCCGATCTGCGCGTCCCGCAGCACGAGGGCGCGGTGCTGGCGGCGATTGAAGCGGGGATGCTGGTGCGCAGCCGGGATTACGAAGGCAACCTGGTGCTGCTGTCGGTGACGGGGCCGGCGTCGCTGGTGGGGCGGCTGAGGGAGTTCAGGCTGCGGGGCTGAAGCTTGGTCCGGTTCAGGCAATGTTTGGAGAATCGAAGTTAAGGAACATCCCTCAGGGGCTAAAGCCCGCCCGGTTTTTTAGCAATTTGCGGCACGACTGAAGTCGTGCCCCTTCAAAACGGCGCCAGAACGGAAGTTTTTCCGCTGCCTGTGAAGAGGAAGTTTTTCCGCTGCCTGTGAAGACCGGCACTAGCAGCTTTTGTGAAATGCGGGCTCAAGTTCCAGCGCCGTCTCTTCGCCGCGCAGGACGCGCAGGGCGCCCGCGGCGAGAGCCTCCAGTTCGTCCTCGCCCGGATACACCGTTACCGGTGCGATCCACTCCACGGCCTGGCGGATTCCGGCCACCAGTTGTTTCGATCGCGCCATTCCGCCGGTGAGCAGGATCGCATCCAGCCGCCCCTCAAGCACCGTAGCCATGCCGCCGATGTCCTTGGCGAGCTGGTAGGCCAGCGCCTCGAAGACCAGTGCCGCGCGGCTGTCTCCCGCCGCGATGCGCCGCTCCACCTCGCGCAGATCCTTTGTGCCCAGGTAGGAGTAGAGGCCGCCCTCGCGGATGAGCTTATCCCAGAGCGCGCGCTCGCTGTAGCGGCCGCTGAAGCACAATTCAAGCACGCTCATCAGCTGCAATCCGCCGCAACGTTCCGTGGAGAATGCGCCCTCCTGGCCGCCCAGATTCACGTCGACCATTCTGCCGCCCGCATGCGCCGATACGGAAACACCGCTGCCGAGATGCGCCACGACGAGCCGCAAGTCCTGGTACGCGGCGCACTGCTCGCGCGCGAATCGGCGGGCCACCGCCTTGGTATTGAGCGCATGCGACAGCGAGCGGCGTTCGACCAGCGCAAAGCCGGAGATGCGCGCCTTCTCCGCCAGCTCATCCACGCTGACGGGGTCCACCACGAACGCCTGTGCGCCGCCGGTGTGGGCAATGGCGAGCGCGAGAAACGCGCCCAGGTTTGCGGCATGCTCCTTGCCGAATCGCGCGGTGCGCAGGTCGTCCAGCATGGCCTCGTTCACGCGGTAGGTGCCGCTGGCTACCGGCCGCATCAAGCCTCCGCGCCCGGCAACGGCGGCAAATCCTTCCAGCGCATACCCCGCGCCGCGCAGTTCCTTCTCGATGGCGGCCTGCCGGAATTTGAGCTGTTCCAACACGGGTTTACCGCGGCAGGGCGCGAGGTCGTCCGCCGTGTGTTCCACGCAGCGCAGCCAGTCTGCATGCTCTCCGGTGTACACGCCGATCTTGGTCGAGACCGATCCGGGATTGATGGCCAGCACACGGAAGTCACCGGCCCGCATAGAGCACTCCCAGGGCGATCGCATTCAGCTTGTCCTGCGCGGTTTCAACGCGCGAGGGAATGAGGATGGGCACGCGCGCGCCTGCAACCACGTGGGCAAATTGCCACGCGGCGAGAAAGGCGATTGCCTTGGCCAGCAGGTTGCCCGCCTCGATATTGGGGACGATGAGGCAGTCAGCATGTCCGGCCACCGGATGCTCGATGCCTTTGGCGCGCGCCGCCCACGCGTGAAGCGCGTTGTCCAGCGCCAGCGGCCCGTAGACTTGCGCGTCGCCAAATGCGCCCTCGGCGCACATGCGGGTTAGTTCGCGCGCATCCACCGTGGACGGAATCGCCTCGCTCACCACTTCCGTGGCGCTCATGATGGCGATGTGCGGGCGCGTTACGCCCAGGCAGCGCAGCACGTCGATGGCGCCTGCGACAATCTGCTTTTTCTGATCCAGCGTGGGCGCCACGTTCAGGCCGCCGTCAGAGATGCCCACCAGGCGCGTGCCCTCGAGAGTGCGGTGCTCAAAGAACGCCACGTCGCAGAGCAACCGCCCGGTACGCAGGCCGTTCTCCTTGTCCAGCACCGGCCGTAGCAGCTCGTCGGTGCGCAGGTGGCCCTTCAGCAGCACGTCGAGTGCGCCAGCGCGCGCCATGCGCACCGCATCGTCGGCGGCCTGCCGGGATTCCACTACCTCAGCCTTGGCGGCCAACTCCGGCAGTCCCAGCTCCTCGATGCGAGCGCGAATCCGTTCTCCGCTTCCGATCAGCACCGGAGAAGCGATGCCGGCCAGGAGTGCATGCGATGCCGCCGTCAGCGCTACGTCATCCTCGGCCTGGACAACGCCCACGCGGCGGGGGCCGATTTGGCGCGCCAGCTCGCGCAGTTCGGCAAACGTGCGAAGCGGCTTCTCAGCAGCAGATGTCAGCGCCACGGGCTCATTTGCACACGACTCCATCGGCACGTTCCTTTATTTGTGAGCTAAGAGACACGCTGGCACAGTTGAGGCGGGTTGCTCTGTGTCGCAAATCACAAGGGAGAGGTGGCAGGCCGGGGTGAGGACGTCCGGTTTACGGATTCACGTTGACAATCCGCGATTGCGACCCGAACCGATGATAGTCGGGGAATTCGATCTGGTGGAAATTCATCTCTCTCTTGCCCAACTGCATGCGCATTTCGCCGCGCGCGGCCACGGCGGGTCCATGGCAAACTAGGTTTGTGACCAACAAAGACTTGCCGGGATCGGACGCCCGGGCGGCCGCTGCCTCCATCGCCACCGTTGCTTCGCGCGAGATCTACCGCAACCCGTGGATGCGTCTGCGCGAAGACGAGATCCTCCGCTCCAACGGAAAGCGCGGCATCTATGGCGTAGTCGAAAAGGACGATTCGGCCATCATCCTGCCCATCGACGGCGACCGCGTCTGGCTAGTGGAGCAGTATCGCTACACCATCCAGGAGCGGGCCCTTGAGCTGCCCCAGGGCGGCTGGGAGATGGAGATCGACAATCCCGAGGAACTGGCCCGCGGCGAGCTCAAGGAGGAAACCGGCCTGCACGCCGAGAAGATGAGGCTGATCGGGCAGCTTTGGATTGCCTACGGTTTCACGCGGCAGAAGCAGCACGTCTTCGTGGCCACCGGACTTTCGCAGAGGGAGAGCGAGCCCGACGAGGAGGAGCACGACATCGTGGTGCGCTCGGTGCCGATCACCGAATTCGAGCAGATGATGCTGGACGGCGTGGTGCGCGACGGCTGCACGCTGGCGGCCTGGGGATTGTATTTGATGTGGAAGGCGCGGCGCGTATAAGGGCCGGCGGGCCGTCGACCCCTGACATTCATGCCCTGCCTTCCGATCCCTGTCCTTATCCTCGCTGATCCATCGAAATGTAAGGCGACGGATACTCCGGCCCAATGTACTCCGCGCGCGGACGGATCAGCCGGTTGTCGTCGAGCTGCTCGATGACATGCGCTGCCCAGCCGGCGACCCGGCTCAAGGCAAAGATCGGCGTGTACAAGTCGATATCGATGCCCAGCGTCGCGTATGTCGATGCCGAGTAGAAGTCCACGTTCGCGTTCAGCTTCTTGTCCTGGTTGATGTGGAGCTCGATCGCCCGCGACATCTCGAACCACTTTTGCTGGCCCGCATCCTTGCCCAGTTGCTCGCTCATGCGCCGCAGATGGGTTGCCCGCGGATCTTCAGTCTTGTAGACGCGATGGCCGAAGCCCATGATCTTCTGCTTGGCCTGCAGCATCCCCTTCACGAAGTCCACCGGGTCCGCGCCGGCCTTGTCGATGGCCAGCAGCAGCCGCATTACGCCCTCATTGGCGCCGCCGTGCAGCGGCCCTTTCAGCGCGCCCAGCGCTCCGGTCACCGCAGAGTGAATATCAGACAGCGTGGCCGCAATCACCCGCGCCGCAAACGTGGATGCGTTCAACTCGTGGTCGGCATGCAGGATCAGCGCGATATCCAGCGTGCGGGTCGCCGTCTCCGAGGGCTTTTCGCCCGTAAGCATCCACAGGAAGTTGGCCGCGTGCGACAGGGTCCGATCCGGCGGCACAATCTCGTTGCCTTTGCGGATGCGGTCGTAAACGGCCACGATCATCGCGATTTGCGCGGTCAGGTTGTAAGACTTGCGTACGTTGGCGTCGTGGGAATTGTCCTTCTCGTCCGCATCGTAAAAGCTGAGCGCCGAAACCGCGGTCCGCAACACCTCCATCGGCGTCGCCGAACGCGGAAAACCCTTCAGCATCTCCACAATGTGCTGGTCCAGTTCGCGCGCCAGCGCCAGTTGCTGCTGGAATTCGCGCAGCGCCAGCTCCGTGGGCAAAATTCCGTTCCATAGCAGGTAGGTCGTCTCTTCAAAGGTCGAGTGCTCAGCCAGCTCGTGGATATCGATGCCGCGGTAGGCGAGCACCCCGGCCTCCCCGTCGATGTAGCAGATCCCCGAGTTGGTGGCAACGACGCCTTCCAGACCCTTTCCCGCGACAGCAGTGGACATGATGGCGAATTCTCCCTGTTTCTTTGGATGGTTTTAGAGTGGCCGCGGTGGCGAAACCGGCAGGGGATACATCGTCCCGGCCGGAAATGGAGCAACCCTCTTTATAACGTAGCGATTCCACGCTTGTCACGGCGGCTCACCACTGTTCTGAAACCAACCATGGCGCGCAAGGCGCGGAAACGGTTCGCTTCACCGCGGGAATCCGGTCTGCGTGCAGGCCTCGTTTAGCTGTTCCTGCCAGGCGGCGAACTGAAATTCTGCCTTCCTGCTGAGGCCTTCCGTTCCGTTCCGGGAATGCCAGAGACGCCCCCCAATCTATAATCTGTAGTTTCCCGGTGCAGCGCCCCGGAGGTCGCCTTGAAAAACCGGTTGCGCCGCGGCAAACGGGGAGTTCCGTTGAATTCATTCCCTCGGGACGGGCGTCTAATGGAACATAGACACCCCAGGACCTAAGCGGTGCGCCCGCGCACCAAGTGGAGAAGAAATCGATCCATGAGTGAAATTGACGAAACCCCCAGGACATACTCCGGTGCGCTTCTTGGCGCCATTGCTGTCGCTCTCGTTTGCGCTCTTATCTCGCTCATCTGGGCGTGGAACCTGAGCGGACGCCTTTCCGCCCAGCAGGCGGAGCTGGCCGACGCCCGCCAGCGCAACGTGCAGCTTGCCGCCGACCTGCGTGAGACCGACGCCCGCCTTCGCGTAACCGCCGACGAACTGGGCAAGTCCCTGGGCCTGACGCAGAAGCAGCTGGATGCGCGCGCCGAGCAGTTGCTGGCCCGCGAAGCCAAGGAAGAAGCGGCCAGCAAGCGCCTGGAGACGGCACAACAGCAGACCGCGCAGCAGGTGAGCGCCGTTGCCAGTGACGTGACCTCCGTCAAAACCGACGTGGGCGGCGTCCGCACCGACCTGGGAAAAACCCAGAGCGACCTGACAAACACCATCTCCCAGTTGACCTCAATGAAGGGCGACATGGGACAACAGAGCGGCCTCATCGCGCGTACCCACGATGAGCTGGAACTGCTGAAACACAAGGGCGACCGCAACTACTTTGAGTTCACTCTGGACAAGAACCACCGCAAGCCGGTGGGCACCATCAGCCTTGAGCTCAAGAAGGCCGATCCCAAGCACAACAAGTTCACTCTCGTTGTCGTATCCGACGACAAGACTGTGGAGAAGAAGGACCGCAACATAGATGAGCCGCTGCAGTTCTACAGCGGCAAGGAACCGGCCTTGTTCGAGATCGTGGTGAATGCCATCAGCGGCAAGAACCAGGTCACCGGCTACCTCTCCACGCCAAAATCCGCGCCCACTCCGCCGACCGGGCAGTAGCCGGCAATCCCGGCTCCTCATCCTGCGTTTCCCGTCTTCGCGCTGATGGCGCGGGGGCGGGAAACCGTGCTGAGCCTGCTGCAGGTTTGCCCGGTTCCATCATCTCAATTCCAAGCCGAATTGAATCCCGCTCCCGCTAAGAGCCTCCGCTCCTTCACGTATCCACGATTTGCGCCGATACAAAGAGCGACCACTGGATCCCAGCCGCTCGCGTCACCCTGTTCACAAAGGGGCGAATCCAGTCGTAGGAGAAGAGGTCCCATCGTGTCGGCCATTCGCAATCTGCCTGTCAATCGAAAGCTCAGCTACTCTTTCGGATCGGTCATCGTCATCTGCGCCGCGATGGGTGCGCTCCTCATCGCCGGCATGGTCCGCATCAACTCTTCGGTAAGCCACATCGTGCACCATGCCATGCCGTCCATGCGAGTGCTAGCCGACATTCGCTTCCAGATGGCGACCATTCGCCGCACTGAGGCGCTGCTTCTCCTGTGCACCGATTCCGCCTGCGAAAACCATTACATCGCCAAGCGCGCCGCAACGGTGGATGCCTTCCAGGCATCCATGACCGCTTACGAGGCGCTGGCTTCGTATCCGGGCGAGCGCGACCTCTTCAATGTCATTCGCGAAAACTCCACCGCCTACATCAACATCAGCAATCAGGCCGGCGAAGCCTTCCGCGCCGGCAGCAAGCAGCAGGCTGCGGCCATGCTCCTGGTCCCTGAGGCCCACCGCTCTTACGACGCCACTTCCGACGCCATCGAAAAGGACATCGCTCTCAATCACAAGTTCGGCGACGAAACCGGCACTGCCGCCATCCAACAGGGTCACAACGTCGTCATCTCTGCCTGCATCATGACGCCTGTCGCCATGCTTCTCTGCCTGATGGTCGCATTCTTCCTTTCACGGCTGATCGTGCCTCCGCTGCTGGCCGCCACCCGCGCCCTGGAGAGGTTCGCGGAAAAGGATCTGACCGTCTCCATCGACGAACAAGGCGAAGACGAAATCGGCCGCGTTGCCTCGGCAGTCAATACCACGGTCGCCGTCATGCGTTCCATGGTTCACTCCATCTCCCATGGCGCCGAAACGCTCTCAAGCGCGGCCACCCAGCTCAGTGCCCGCTCCACGCAGACAGGCAGCAACACGCGGAGCCAGGCTGGCCGCACCGGCCAGATTGCCGCCGCCGCTCAGGAGATGACCGCCACCATCGGCGAAATCAGCCGCAATTCCGAATTGGCTGCCGTCGCCGGCCGCTCGTCGGCTGAAACCGCAATCGATGGCGGCCGCATCATGGAATCCACCGCAGCCACCATGCAGCGCATCTCCGACGTCACGTTCACCGTCGGCGAAAAAATGCGCTCCCTGGCCGATCGCTCCAACGAGATTGGCAAAATCGTCAACGTTATTCAGGAAATCAGCGAGCAGACCAACCTGCTTGCCCTCAATGCTGCCATTGAAGCGGCACGCGCCGGAGAGCAGGGCCGAGGCTTTGCTGTGGTCGCCGGAGAGGTCCGCCGCCTGGCCGAACGCACCAAAGGCGCCACCGAAGAGATCACATCCACCATCCGCGGCATTCAGGAAGAAACCCGCGTCACGCTCGATGTTGTCGCCGGCAGCCGCAGCGCGGTCGAGGAGGGGATTTCCGAAACCGCCAACGCGCGCTCAAGCCTGGAAAAGATCATCCAGGCCTCGCGCGAAGTCGAGCGCCAGATCGCCATGATCGCCACTGCGGCCACCGAGCAGACCGCAGCATCGAATGAAATCTCCGACTCGGCGCACAGCATCTCCGAACTCGCTGCCGAGAACGCCTCAGCCTCAGACGAAGCGGTCGTGGGCGCAAAGCACCTTTCCGATCTCGCCAACGAGCTCGACGGAATCATCCGCCAGTTCCGCGTTGACAACGGAGAAAAGAAGACCGGCCGCCTTAAGACCGGCCCACGTTCTGTTCCCGAAACTTCTCGTCGCGCCGCCTGACACTTCAGTCCGTAGCGCTGCGCACTGGCGGCGGTTCAGACGATTCCTTGCGGCCCGTCACTGCGTCTGAACCGGCCCCGTTGGCGCCACATCCAGATCGACCAGGTACCGGAAGCTCACGGTGAGATCGAGGCCTTTACGCTGGTCCCACTGCTCCTTCGTCATCCGGAACGAAGAGACAACGTCGCCCTCGAGGGTTTGCCCCGGGGCAATCGTCGCATCCATGGGCACCGGCGTTCCACGCAGCGACGCCAGGTCTGGATACGCTGCGAACAGCCGCTCGTAATCCGTCCTCGTCGCCGCGTAGCTGGTGCGGATCCCGTCCGGCAGTGTCACGTTGCTCATAATCTGCCGCAGAAACAGCGGATTCTTGCTCTGGTTGTGCAGCTTAAGGTGAACGAACAGGAGCACCTGGTCGAACTCCTCTTTCGGCATCACCGCGCCGCTGGCATCGAAACCTGAGGTCTCCCGGTGCATCATGTGCGCCACCACGCGGCTGGCCTCGCCAGTTGCAGCCGGCGGCTTTTGCCCCGCGAGCATGTAGACCGCGATGGCCACGGTAACGACGATTGCCGCAATAACGGTGGCCCATACAATGTGGCTCGTGCCCTTTGTCAGTTCTTCGCCACGAGCGGAATCGTCCAGGTCGGAGGATGTATCGTGCTGCAGAAGACTCATAGCGAGAATATGATAGCCGTAATGCGGTTCGACCGGCGACCGAACCGTTTCACATCGTTCCGATCTCTCACCTTACGCACCCCATCTCCATTGCGCCGAAAGCTCGAAACCCACGCCGTTTTTTAACGGCGTGGGCCACGGTTTATCTAGCTATGGTTAATGGATCTCTCCGGGCGAAAGTCCTTCTCCCGCAATGGTTTTCAGCTGTTTTTGTCAGAGTCGGAACGTCCACCGCTGCCCGACTGCTGCGAGTGTTGTCCGCCGCTGGTTCCGGTGTTGCCGGCGTTGGTGTTTTGCTGGGTGCCCGTGTTGCCGGGACCACGAGGCTGGTCGCGCTTGTCATCAGGGCGGCCGGTCTGGGGGGACGATTGGGTGGAGCCAGTGCCTTGCGACCCCTGCCCGCCCTTCGTCTGCGTGTTGCTGTTCTGCGCGTTGCTGCCGGACTGCTTGCCCTGCTGATTCTCCATGTTGCTGCTTCCGTGTGATTCGGACTGATTCGCCATCGATGTTCCTCCTTTGGACGAAACCGGGCTCGCTTCGCAGGATAAACACGCGCAAGACCGGTACCCGATGCGATGCCCCGTGTGAGAGTAGAGGTTGTTTGGGCGCGATTTTCACGGGTGACGGGAACGAATCGCGTTTTTCTGGGGATCACGCTCGCCGTTCCGCAGAAGCAATTGCGGAAGCAACCGGCGCAAATTCCAGGGTGAGCACCGTTATGTCGTCTTCCTGACCGAACTGCCGCGCTTCTTCCGCGATCTCCGCCGCCAGGCGCGTGCTCAGCTCGCGTGTCCGCTCAAAGCCCAGCAGCTCGCCGCTTCCATTTCGCGCTTCCACCACGCCGTCCGAGAGAAACGTGATCCGGTCGCCTGCGCCGGTTCGGACGGCAGTTTCCGCGTACTCCGCTGCGGAATGAATGCCAAGCGGCAGCGCTGCCTCGCACGCAATCTCCGCGCCGTTCCAATAGGGCGACAGGTGGCCGGCGTTGGCCACCGCCAGCTCGCCCTCCGCCGAGATGCGGGCCGCAATGCATGTCACAAACCCGCCGTCCTGCGATTGCATCATCTGCCGGTTCAGCCGCGTCAGCAACTCCGCAGGCCCCATGGTTTCCGCCGCCAGCGTGCGCAGGGCTCCGATTGCCAATGTGCCCGTCATCGCCGCCTTCAGTCCCTTGCCGCTAACGTCGCCCAGCGCGATCAGCGTCGATCCATCCACCTGCTCCAGCACCTGGTAGAAATCTCCGCCCACCTCCTGCGCCGGCAGGTATGCCGCGGCCACGCGCCAGTTCGCCAGCAAGGGCAAGGAAGCCGGTACCAGCCGACGCTGGATTTCCCGCGCCGCATCCAGCTCCGCCGCCGCCCGCGCCTGCTCCCGGCTCACGCGCGTAAAGCGGAAAAACATGACCACGCCGATGGCGAGCAGGAAGAGCAGCGCTCCGATGTCGTAGGCCATCACCGGAATCGGCCCGAACTGCACTGGATAGGTCAGAAAGTCGAAGCGATGCCAGCCGGAATAAATCGAGGCCGAGCCCAGGTTCTGCAGGATTCCGGTGGCCGCCGGCAGCATGATGGGAAACACTAGAAGGGAGGCCTCGCGATTCCCCTGCCGCCACCAGGCGAAGAGAAGCACCGGCAGCGTCAGCGCCACTGGCAGCGTGATCGCGGCCTCCAACAGGACGTAGGCGCCAAGCGGGAAATGGCCAAACCACGCCGGCGCAATCAGAACCAGCGGTGTTAAGAGGAAAGCCTCATAAGCCCTCCAGCCCCTACCGACTTTGCGCCCGGCAAAGCTGAACGTGAACTCGATTTGCGCGATGCTGAACAGGTAAATCAGCGGATCGGCGATGAGGAAGTTCGCCGCATTGGGTACAACGCCCGACACTTGGCATTGCCCCAAGCCATCCGAGAGACCGGCGAGAAACAGGTAGAGGCCGAGGAACAGGTAATCGCGGTGCGAGCGCTGCGTGGCGAACAGGGCAAGGGCGCCCAATCCCGCCACCACCAGCAGCAGATTGATGGCGATGGAGCAAATCAGCCCATACAAGCGCTGGCTTTCCACAGCCTGGCGCTCATATTCGATGGCCGTGGGACCGCCAATGGTGACGCTGAGGAACAGGGGAAGTTGATACGCCGTATAGTTGGGCGGGGTGCGCGTCCGCAGGGCGATGTAAAAGTCGCCCCTGTCGTCGGTTAACGCGAACACGCGCTCGGTGGGCCGGCGGACGGCGAAAGCGGATTTGAGGTCCGCGCTCTCCACGCGCTGCCCATTCACGTAAAGTTCGTACGTCCCGTCGCCGCCGGAGATCAGCAACCGCATATCTTCGTGGTCCGGCCCCAGCACAATCCGTTTGCGGTACCACCGCCATCCCGTCTCCGCGGGACCCATGTCCTCGATGTCGTCGACGGACTTCCATCCCGACTCATCAAGGTCCCGCTGCGCCCAGGCCAGGTTGTCACCGTCGTGCTCCAGCCAGTTCTCGCTGATCTCGCTCAGCCCCGATCGCCACTGCAATCCCTGCGCCGCGACCGCCGGGGCCTGGGCACAGCACACCGCCGCTCCAGCGCATAAAACCACGCCAATAGCGGCCATCCAGATCAACAGGAGCGGCCGCGCCACGCCGGTCATGCGGGGAATCATGAAGGAATCATAGCCGCAGAGGCTTTGCATGCAACCGCTTTTCACGCCAGTCACTCGTAGCGAATAGCTAAAGCTATCCTCTCGCTCTCAGCGCCCGCAAAAACTCCCCCGCCCCCAGCGTATTCAGCACATCCTTCGGCTCCAGCCACGCTCGCTTCAATTGCCGAATCCCAAAGCTCATCTTGCCCAGTGTCCGCGTGTCGTGCGCATCGGTGTTGATCACCACCTTGCATCCCAGTTCCTTCGCCAGCCGCAGGTCTCGGTCGCACAGGTCCAGCCGTGCCGGCGCCGCATTGTGCTCCATGGCCACGCCTAGCTCCGCGGCCCGCCGCATCACCGCGCCCATGTCGATGGCAAACGGTTCTCGCAGCAAAATCTGCCTCCCCGTCGGATGTCCCAGGATCTTCACATGTGGATTCTCAATCGCCCGCAGCACCCGCGCCGTCGTCTCCTCGCGGCCCTGGTCGAACCGCGAATGAATGCTCGCAATTACCACGTCCATCTGCGCCAGCACTTCATCCGCCATGTCCAGCGCGCCATCCGACAGGATATCCACTTCGATCCCCGTAAAGATCCGGATCCGCCCCTCCAGTTCCCTCTCCACTTCCTTGATCCGCTTCATGTGCTCGAGGGCCCGCGCCTCGTCCAGCCCGTTGGTCATCGCCAGCGCCTTCGAGTGATCCGTAATCGCGATGTACTCATACCCACACGCAATCGCCGCCTCCGCCATCTCGCGGATCGAGTTCCTTCCATCCGTCTCGGTCGTGTGCATGTGCACGTCGCCCTTCAGGTCCCGCTCCTCAATCAGCCGCGGCAGCGCGTGGTTCACCGCCGCGTCAATCTCGCCCATATTCTCGCGCATCTCCGGCGGCATCCAGTCCATCTTCAGCGCCGCATAAATCTCTTCCTCCGTTGCCGCCGCCACCACCTGCGTCTCATCCTCCAGCCGCGCCAGCGCCCACTCGCTCAGCGTGTAGCCCATCTTCAGCGCCCGCTGCCGCAGCGTCACGTTGTGCGCCTTCGATCCCGTGAAGTACTGCAGTGCCGCTCCGTAGCTCGCCGAGGGCAGCAGCCGCACGTCCACCTGCATTCCCGTCTCCAGGTGGAAGCTCACTTTGTTCTCGCCCTTCACAATCAGGTCCGCAATTCCCGGATACGCCGCCACGTACTCCACCGCCGCGCCCGTCTTGCCGGGTTCGCACGCCGGCCCCGTCACCAGCAAATCCAGATCTCCGGCCGTCTCCCGTCCTCTCCGCAGCGATCCCGCCGGCGTCACCCGCTCAATCCCGGCGAACTTCATCAGGTACGCCGTCAGCCGTTCCGCCGCGTCCTCCGCCTGGTCAATCCGGAACCGCCCCGCGCTCCGCCGGTAGTCCTCAATTCCCTTCTTGATCTTGTCCAGCGCCTTCTGTCCCATCCGCGGCAGCTCCGCCAGCTTGCCAACCTCGATCGCCGCCGCCAGCGCATCAATCGAGTTGACCTGCGCCGCCGACCAGAACAACGCAATCGTCTTCGGTCCCATCCCCGGAAGCCGCATCAGCTCCAGGATTCCCGCGCCGTACTTCGCCAGCATCTCCTCGCGCAGCGGCATCGTCCCCGTCCGCTCCAGCGCTTGTAAATTCGCCGCCATGCTCTTGCCGATCCCCGGAATCTCCAGCAGCTTCGCAGTGTCTTCGCAGCAAGCCGCCAGGTCCACCGTGGTCTGCTCCACCGCCTCCGCCGCCCTCCGGTAGCTGCGCACGCGGAAGCTGTCCGCTCCGTCAATCTCCATCAGGTCCGCCGTCTGCTCCAGCAGCCTCGCCATCGTCGCGTTGTCCATCGCCTGTCTCCGCTGACAGTATAGGAAACCGCGATTGGCCCGGGCGTTGGGAAGTTCGTCTCCCTACCCCGATCCGAGCCGCAGCAGAATGACATGAGACGATCATTGAACCGGAGGCGGGCTGTGGAAGGCGCGTTTGATGTCATCGTCGTGGGCCTCGGCGCCATGGGAAGCTCCGCGGCTTACCATCTGGCCAGGCGCGGTGCAAAGGTACTAGGTTTAGAAGCTTTCTCTCCGGCCCACAACAAGGGATCGTCGCATGGAGAGTCTCGCATCATCCGCCAGGCTTACTTTGAAGACCCCGCCTATGTTCCCCTCGTTCTGCGCGCCTACCACCTCTGGCAGGAGCTCGAAGCTGAAAGCAATCAGAACCTGCTGAATGTCACAGGTGGATTGGCAATCGGATCGCCGCAAGGCGAACTCGTATCGGGATGCGTGAAGAGTGCGAGGACGCACAGCCTGAACTATGACCTGTTCAGCGCAATCGAAATGAAGCAGCGCTTTCCCCAGTTTGTCCTGGCGGAAAGTGAGGTGGCTTTCTACGAACAGAAAGCAGGCTATCTCTGGCCCGAGGAATGTGTAAAGCAGCATTTGGAATGCGCGTCGAAGAGAGGAGCAGACCTTCGTTTCGAGGAGCCGATTCTTGCGTGGACCGCCGCCGAATCGGGAGAGGGCGTTACAGTCATCACGGAAAAGAATACTTACCGGGCTCAATCGCTGGTCATTGCAGCGGGCCCCTGGACCGGCGGGTTTGTCCCAGGTCTTCCGCTCTCCCTCGCCGTGTCACGCCGGGTGATGTTCTGGCTCAAACCCGTACACCAACACGACTCCTTCGACAAGAAAGTTTTCCCCATCTTCCTATGGGAGCCGGCTGAAGGCCCATTGTTTTACGGCTTTCCACGAACGCACCAGGCCGGTGACCCCAAAGTCGCCATCCACACCGGGGGCGAGGATTGCACACCGTTCACCATTGACCGAAACATCCATCCATCGGATGAAGCGGCAATCCGGTCCGCCATCAAGCTCAGGATTCCTGCGCTCAACGGCGAGGTTTCTCGCGCCATCACATGCATGTACACCATGACCCGCGACCAGCACTTCATCGTCGATCGCCATCCCCGCCACCCTCAGGTCAGCATCGCCGCGGGTTTTTCCGGTCACGGATTCAAGTTCTCGCCGGTGGTCGGCGAGATTCTGTGCGATCTCGCATTGTCTCGACAGACCTCGAGTAACATCGACCTCTTCTCGGTCTCCCGCTTGGATCGGTGAGTCGAGAATCCGCAGGCTACTTTGAAATCGCGCCAACCAGCTTCAGGTCGATCGAGACGTCGTTGTCCGCTTTCCAGATCAGAAAGCTCGGATTCTTCAGTCCCCATTGAACGTACGGCACCACAAAATGAGCATTGGCCACGGCGGTCGCGCCATCGAGATGCACCAGCATGGGGATAGTGATTTCGTGAGGCGTGCCCAGCAGGGTGAAGGTACCGGTTACCCGGAGATTCGAGTCTCCTGATGGAGCGATCGCGCCGGCATAGGTCTTCGGCTCAAAGGAAACAGTCGCGTATTGTTCCACCTTCAGGATGTCCTTGTTCATCTTCTTGTCGCGGCTGCCGTTGCCCGTCTTCCCGCTGCCGGCGAGAACCACCACCGAACCCCGCATCTCAGGAGTGCTGCGGTCAAACTCAATCGATCCCGATTGGATATCGAAGCTGCCGCTGACGACCTCATGCGTCGTTTTGAGCGTCATCTTGACCTGGCTGCCATGAGGATCAAGCACGAAGGTCTCATGCTGGGCGAATGCGGCTGGAGCGAGCAGGGAGGCGAGGGCGAAGACCACCAGGGTTTTCATTGCGTCTCCCCTGCGCTTTCACTGCCCAGACCTGCAGGGAAGAAGTCTGCGCCTGTTGTGTCCGCCAGCAATCGCGCCGGCGCTTGATCGCTCCCGCCGCGTTCGGCAGCCGCGTGAGCGGTGGGCTGCGTGACGCGTGTCAACCTGGCCGTTACGCGCATCACGCCCGGCCATACCCTGAGGCAAAATGGTAATACAGCGCGTGCGAATGCATTGTTCAAGCCATCGGCGGCCAACCCCGCAAGGCGCATCTGGGGTAGAAGCGCCGACCTCAGCTTTGCCTGAAACAGCGGCGCCGCCTCC
>DASZLE010000074.1:0-165351 GCA_035552475.1 Occallatibacter sp. | reverse complement strand
CAGGTTCACCAGCCGCCCTTCCGCCAGCACGAAGATCGCATTGCCGTTCGGGAACGTGTACTGGTCTACCTGCGGCTTGATGTTCAGCTTCACCGCGTCGGAACCGTCCAGCTCGGCCATCTGGATTTCATTGTCGAAGTGGCCGATGTTGCAGACGATCGCCTGGTCCTTCATCTGCTCCATGTGCTCGTAGGTGATGATGTCCACGTTGCCGGTGCAGGTGACGTAGATATCGCCACGGCCGAGCGTGTCTTCGAGTGTGGTGACCTCGAAGCCTTCCATCGCAGCCTGCAGGGCGTTGATGGGGTCGATCTCGGTGATGACGACGCGCGCGCCGAGACCGCGGAGCGATTTGGCCGAGCCCTTGCCGACGTCACCGTAGCCGCAGACGACGGCGACTTTGCCGGCAACCATGACGTCGGTCGCGCGCTTGATGCCGTCGACCAGCGACTCGCGGCAGCCGTAGAGGTTGTCGAACTTGGACTTGGTCACGCTGTCATTCACGTTGATGGCAGGAACCAGCAGCTTGCCCTTCTCCATCATCTGGTAGAGCCGGTGCACGCCGGTCGTCGTCTCCTCGCTGACGCCGCGCCACTCCTTGACCACCTTGTGCCAGTGCTGGGGATCCTCGGCGTGAACGCGCTTGAGGAGGTCCTTGATGACCTGTTCTTCATGGTTGCCGCTGGGCGTGTTCACCCAGCCGTCGCCCTCTTCGAGGTCATAGCCCTTGTGGATGAGCAGGGTCACGTCGCCGCCATCATCCACTACAAGCTGCGGGCCCTTGCCGCCCTTGTGGTTCAGCGCGGCGAAGGTGCAGTCCCAGTACTCCTCGAGGGATTCGCCCTTCCATGCGAAGACCGGCACACCGGTGGCGGCAATTGCGGCCGCGGCGTGGTCCTGCGTGGAGAAGATGTTGCAGGAGGCCCAGCGGATCTCGGCGCCCAGGCTTGCCAGAGTCTCAATCAGCACCGCGGTCTGGATGGTCATGTGCAGGGAGCCCGTGACCCGCACGCCTGCCAGCGGTTTCTCCGCCGCGTACTTGTTGCGGATGGCCATGAGGCCGGGCATCTCGTGCTCGGCGATCGCGATTTCTTTGCGGCCCCAATCGGCCAGCGACATGTCGGCCACCTTGTAATCGGCGGTGGTGATTTCCAGCGTGGTTGCCATTCAGGCCCCTCCTCGTTTCATATCAACATATCGTGATATGTTGATATGTAGCAGAAAACCGGGCGCACGTCAATGGCCGGACATATCAAAATATCGTGATATGTTGATAGGAAAGCAAAATCCATGCTGGAACTCCTCAAAACGCTCCGCGCCGCGGCCGATCCGACCCGCCTCCGCATCCTTCTTCTTCTTCAGGCTGAGGAGCTTTCGGTGGCTGAGCTGCAGGAGATCCTGACCCTGGGGCAGAGCAACATCTCATCGCAGTTGCAGCAACTGAGGGCCGCGGGCCTGGTGGAGGACCGCCGGGCCGGGAAAAGCAGCCTTTACCAGCTGACGCGCGCCGCGAAGAAGCCGGAAGGCCTGCTGGCCGGTCTGCTGGCGCAGGCGGGGAAGGAGACGCCGGAATCGGGCGCAGACCGGACCGCGATGCGCCGGATCGTGAAGAAGCGCGAGGAGCGCATGCGCGCCTTCTTTGATGCGATGGCCGGCCGCCTGGGCAAGGACTACGTGCCGGGCAAATCGTGGAAGAGCACGGCAGAGGGACTTCTGCGGGTGATGCCGCGATTCACCGTTGCGGACGTGGGCGCAGGCGATGGCGGCTTCGCGCTGTTTCTCTCGCAACGCGCCAAGGAAGTGATCGCCGTGGACAGCTCCGCGAAGATGCTGGAGGTGGGGCGCAAGGAGGCAAAGCGGCGCGGCATCCACAACGTAAGCTTCCGGCAGGGCGACTTCGAGAACCTTCCGATCGAACCGTCGGCGGTGGATCTGCTGGTGTTCTCGCAGTCGCTACACCACGCCATCCACCCGGACCAGGCGCTGGCGCAAGCGCACAAGGTGCTGGCCAAGGGCGGCCGCGTGCTGATTCTCGACCTCGCGCGGCACCGCTTTGAAGAAGCGCGCGAGCTCTACGCCGACCAGCGGCTGGGGTTTGGCGAAGCTGAGTTGGAAGAGATGCTGACAGAAGCCGGATTTACCCATATCGAAATACAGATCGTGGACCGCGATCCGGAGACGCCGCAGTTCCAGACGCTGCTGGCGGTGGCGGATAAGCGCTGAACACAAACCTGCGGCGATCGACCACCTGGACCTCTACAATCATGAGTCGGTATAAAAGCCGCGGAAGTGAGCGCTGACAATGAACAACCTTCGGCCACGCCGGATGCACCGCACGGCATCCATCCTTCAGACTTCAACATTTTTCTTCGTGCTCGCCGCCACTGCGCTCACTGTGAACGCGCAGACTGCTGCGACCGCGCAGGCTGGGCCGTTGGGGCCGGACAGTCCTTTCTATGCGCCGAGCACGCTGGCGTTTCATGCGCCGCAATTCGACAAGATCAAGGACAGCGACTACCAGCCGGCTATTGATGCGGGCATGGCCGAGCAGATCAAGGAAGTTGAGGCCATCGCCGAAAATCCAGCGCTGCCGACGTTCGAGAACACGGTTGTGGCGCTGGAGAAATCGGGACAACTGCTTGGCCGCGTATTTGAGGTCTTCAACTGCGTCACCGGCGCGAATACCGACGACGCGCTGCAGAAGGTGCAGGAGTACGAAGCGCCGCGGCTGGCGGCTACGCAGGATGCCATCTATCTCAACCCCAAACTTTTCGCGCGGATCAAGGCTGTCTACGACCAGCGCGCCAGTTTGCGTCTCGACGCGGAATCGCTGCGGCTAGTGGAGTGGGATTACAAGGAATTTGTGCACGGCGGGGCCAATCTTTCGCCAGACGACAAGGAGAAGCTGAAGAAGATCAACGAGGAAGATTCGACGCTGGAGAACGCGTTCCAGACCAAGCTGCTGGCCGCGGCGAAAGCCGGCGCTTACTCCACCGAGGACGCCGCCGCGCTGGCCGGCCTGAGCCCGGGACAGGTGACGGCCGCGGCGCAGAAGACGCAGGATGGCAAGCAGAAGGGATGGGCCCTGCCGCTGCAGAACACAACGCAACAGCCGGATCTGGCCGACCTGACCAACCGCGCCACACGGCGGGCGATCTTTGAGAATTCTTGGAATCGCGCGGAACGCGGCGACGCCAACGACACCCGCGCCACCATTGCGCGGTTGGCGCAACTGCGTGAGGAAAAAGCCGCGCTGCTGGGCTTTACGAATTATGCGGCCTGGGTGCTGACGGACCAAATGGCGCAAACGCCGCAGGCCGCCATTGACTTTGTGAACGCGCTGGTGGCGGCCTCAACGGCCAAGGCGGCGGAAGAAGCGAAGGACATACAGGCGCTGATCGATAAACAAAACGGCGGATTCCAGCTTCAACCCTGGGACTGGGAGCTCTATTCCGAGCAGGTGCGCAAGGCCCGCTACGATCTGGACGAGAACGAGATCAAGCCCTACTTTGAGCTGAACAACGTGCTTGAGAACGGCGTTTTCTACGCCGCGCATCAGCTCTACGGGCTCACTTTCAAGGAGCGCCACGACCTGCCCGTTTACCAGCCCGAGGTGCGCGTGTTTGAGGTCTTCAACGGCGATTCGAAGCCGCTGGCCCTGATCTATTTCGACTACTTCAAGCGCGACAACAAGAATGGCGGCGCGTGGATGGACAGCCTGGTCTCGCAGTCAAAACTGCTGGGCACGCTGCCGGTGGTTTACAACGTGGCCAACTTCCCCAAGCCCGCGCCGGGAGAGCCCGCGCTCCTGACCTTTGGCGACGTGACCACCATGTTCCACGAGTTCGGACACGCGCTGCATGGCATGTTTGCCGACACCAAATATCCCAGCCTGAGCGGCACGCAAACGGCGCGCGATTTCGTCGAGTTCCCTTCGCAGTTCAACGAGCACTGGGCCAGCTATCCGGAGGTGTTCGCGCACTATGCGCGCAATTACAAGACCGGCGCGCCCATGCCGGCCGATCTGGTAGTTAAAATCAAAAAGTCGCAAACCTTTAACCAGGGCTACCTGCTCACGGAGATCCTGGCGGCTGCGATGCTCGACCTGAACTGGCACACGCTTGCGGCCGACGCACCGCTCCAGGATCCGGACGCGTTCGAGAAACAGGCGCTGGAAAAGGCGCACCTCTGGGTTGACTATGTTCCGCCGCGCTACCGGTCGAGCTATTTTCTGCACATCTGGGGCAGCGGCTACGCAGCCGGCTACTACGCGTATCTCTGGACCGAAATGCTCGACGACGCGGCGTATCAGTGGTTCGAAGACCACGGCGGCCTGACCCGGGCCAACGGCGACCGCTTCCGCCAGATGGTTCTGTCGCGCGGCAACACCGAGGACTTGCAGAAAATGTATGACGCATGGCTGGGCGGCAAGCCGACCATTGAGCCGATGCTGAAGAACCGGGGGCTGGTGGACAAGGGCGCGCGATAGAAACTGGGGTGATGTAGCGGAGTTGGTGACCCGATATGGTCCGCCGTGCTACGGCCCGGCTGGGTTAGCATCCAAATAACAAGCCCAACGATGCCCATGACCGAACCTGCCGCAACCAACGTCATACAGCCCAAATCGCCGCGCCTGAGCCGCGCCCGCCAGACCGCGATCTTCAAGGCGCTGGCGGATCCGCATCGCCTGGAGTTGCTCCGCCGCATTGCCCGCGCCGGCTGCCCATTTGCCTGCGCCGACGCCCGCGCCGCGCTGGCCATTTCCGCCGCGACCCTGTCACACCACGTGAAAGAGCTGGAATCGGCCGGCCTTCTCGAAGTTCGCCGCGAAGGCAAGTTCGCCTATCTCACGCTGCGGCCCGGGGTGCTGGCTGCCATTGCCCAGATCCTCGCCGGCCTCGATTCCGCGAGCTGCGCCGGGGGCTGACTTCTCTTTTTCCGAGAATATTCACAGCCCTTCTGAATCCTCCCCGCTGCTCCCGCATCATTTCGATAGTTGTCGAAACGTCGAAGTAAGGGCGATTCGAAACGGGAGCAGAATCATGAGCAACCTTCAAGGCAAAGTCGCGCTGGTCACCGGCGCCTCCAAAGGCATTGGCGCCGGCATCGCCCGCGAACTCGCCAGCCGCGGCGCTGCCGTCGCGGTCAACTATTCCAGCAGCAAGGCGGAAGCCGAAAAGCTGGTGGCTGAAATCAACGCAGCCGGCGGCCGCGCCATTGCCGTCCAGGGCAACGTGGCCGATTCCGACGCCATCGGCCCCTTCGTGCAGAAGGTCGCACGCGAGCTGGGGCCCATCGACATTTTGGTCAACAACGCCGGCATTTACACGCCCGGTCCCATCGAAGCTGTTACGCCGGAGCACTTTCACAAGCAATTCGGCGTGAACGTGCTTGGGCTCCTGCTTACCACGCAGGCTGCTCTCCAGCACTTCAGCCCCACAGGCGGCTCCATCGTCAACATCAGCTCGGTTGTGGTGGATGGCGTGCCCGGCCTCTCCGTCTACAGCGCTACCAAGGGCGCAGTGGACTCGATCACCGCATCACTGGCCAAGGAGCTGGGCCCGCGCAAGATCCGCGTCAACTCCCTCAACCCGGGCATGGTGGAAACCGAAGGCACACACGCCGCCGGCTTCATCGGCAGCGACTTCCAGAAGGAAGCCGTCGCCCGAACGCCGCTCGGCCGCATCGGCCAGCCCCAGGACATCGCCACCGCCGCCGCCTTCCTCGCCTCCGATGACTCGTTCTGGATCAACGGGCAGGCCATCCACGCTGCCGGCGGCTTCAGACTTTAAGGCAAGGGAGCGAGGTCGCAAGAAAGCGACATACGAAAAGACAAAGGCCGCCGCACTCCATCGATTGCGGCGGCCTGGCCTCTTGTTCGCGCCTTGTCTTTCGCCGCATACTTCCCGAGGAGGCATTTCCCCATGGGCGAACACATCGCGCTCCGGGCCGCCGACGCGCAGGAGCTGGGCGCGTACGTGGCTCAACCGGCCGGCACGCCGCGGGCCGGCATGGTCGTCATCCAGGAAATTTTCGGCGTCAACGAGCACATTCGCCGCGTCACCGACGGCTGGGCCCGCGATGGCTTCCTCGCCATCGCACCCGCGCTCTTTGACCGCATTGAGCCGAACGTGGAGCTCGGCTACGAGGGCGCCGATATGCAACGCGCGCGCAGCTTCATCCCCCGCCTCGACATCGAGAAGTCCGCGCTCGACGTGCGCGCCGCCGTCGACTATGCGGCGAAGTCGACCGGCAAGAAGGTGGGTGCGGTGGGCTACTGCTACGGTGGCTCCCTGGCCTGGCTCGCCGCCACGCGAATGCCGGTGAGCGCCGCCGTTGGCTACTATGGCGGGCAGATCAGCCGATTCGCCCAGGAGAAACCGCACTGCCCGGTGATGCTCCACTTCGGCCGCCAGGACCAGCACATCCCGCCCGAGGAGGTGGAAGAGATCCACCGCGCCCACCCCGAAGTGGATATCCACTGGTACGACGCCGGGCATGGTTTCAACTGCGACGCCCGCGCAAGCTACAGCCCCGAAGCCGCCGCCACGGCGCGCGAGCGCTCGCTGCGCTTCTTGCTGGAGCACCTGAGACAGAGCGGCTGTTAGCTGTTAGCTCAGAACCGTCTTCCCCTCCATCTTTCGATGGGTATTTCTTACCACCCCTTGCATGAGGACGCTCTTTCCCTCATCCGCTAGAGTTCGTGTCACAGGCCTGCCCGGACACGCGGACACTTCCTCCCAATCGCTTTTTGAGCCGCTTACTCGATCCGCGGCCCCAGGTCCTGTCAATTTTGGGGGTCGCCGTGAAGATCAAATCTGCCTCAGTTTCTCTAGTTCTCGTCCTGTTCGCCTGCCTGTTTCTCAACTCAGCGTTCGCCCAGGTGCCCACCGGCAGCATCAATGGGCGCATCAGGGACCCCAACGGCGCCGTCCTTACTGGAGCGCACGTCACTGCAGTCAACGCGGCCGAGGGGACGTCGTATGACACGGTGACCAACGGCAGCGGCATTTACGTGCTGCCCAGTCTCCCTCCCGGCGCTTATACGCTCAAGGTCCATGCTAGCGGCTTTGCCACGCGCGAGGTCAGCGGCATTGTGCTTGAGGCGGGCCGCGACACCACCGCGGATGCGACTCTGAGCGTCGCCGGAACCCAAGCCACGGTGAAGGTGGACGCATCCGCGGCCAGGGTGGATCAAACGCAATCCATGATTCAGGGCGAAATTACCTCGGAAACCATCGACAACATTCCTCTGAACGGCAGGAATTTTCTCGAGCTCGCCTATCTCATCCCCGGCAATCGTCCCGCTCCCACATTCGATCCCACCAAGACCAACACCCTGGAAGTAAGCTCAGCGGGCGGCTTTGGGCGCGGCGGCAACATCACGGTGGACGGCGGCGACAACAACGACGAGGTCGTCGGCGGCACGCTCTCCAATTTTCCTGAAGACTCGGTGCAGGAGTTCCAGATCGCCACCGGCCGCTTTACCGCCGAGGTGGGCCGCTCCGGAAACAGCATTGTGAACGTGGTCTCGAAATCCGGCGCCAACCAGTATCACGGCTCGCTCTTCATGTTTGAGCGCAACCGCAATCTGCAGGCGCTGCCGGCCACATTCAATCGCAGCCTGCCCACGCCGCCGTTCGATCGCGAGCAGTACGGCGCCTCCGCCGGCGGTCCCTTCCGCCGCGATCGCGCCTGGTGGTTCAGCTCCCTGGAGTATCGCGACCAGAACGCCGCCCTCCAGACCGGCTCGCGCGACTTCGCCACCGACTCCATCCTGAACAACTCCGCGCCCGCGCCCCTCCGCGAAGCACTGTGGTCCTCGCGCATCGACGCGCAACTCAGCAAACGCAACAGCCTGATGGCGCGCTACTCATACAATCACTCCACGGATACGGGCGAAGCCACTCCCTCGCAGAACACCCCGGCATTCACCGCTTCAGAGCGCCAGAACTCGCTCAATCGCTTCAACTCAATGGTGGCGGGCATCAACACCGTCATCTCCCAGACCAAGGTGAATAACTTCGCCTACCACTTCGATAACTTCTATAACTTCATTCCGCCGTTCGGGCAGGACGCGCCCACCACCAATCCCAATCTCAACCTGACCAGCGAGCTTATCTTCCCCGACCTCGCTGACGGCGCCAATTTCAACTTGCCCCAGGCCACGCATCTCAATCGCAATCAACTCCGCGATTCGCTCTCGTGGGTTGTGGGCAAGCACACGCTGCACCTCGGCGGCGAATTTCAGCACTACACGGCCGACGGCGAAATCAACGTCTTCGGCTCCGGCACCGTCATCCTCGTCTCCGACTTCGGCTTCGCCGATCTCAATGGCGACGGCGTGGTCAACGACCTCGACATCCCCGAAGCCGTCGGCCTCAAGAGCAGCGCGCCCGTGGTGCCCGTGCCCATTCCCACCGTCTTCAACAGCTACGTGGCCGCATACGGCCAGGACGACTGGCGCGTAAGCCCGCGCTTCACGCTCAACCTCGGCCTGCGCTGGGAATACGACTCCAACCTCACCGGCAACTCCAGCGCTCACGATCCCTGCCCCAGCCTGACCAGTGCGCCGGAAAAACCGTGCACCTGGATGGCCAACTAAATCAATCTCAAAAAGAATCCTGACTTGAAAGACTTTGGCCCGCGCGTCGGCTTTGTCTACGACTTCACCGGCAAGGGCACGTCGGTGGTCCGCGGCGGCTACGGCATCTACTACGACCGCATCATTCTTGAAGCGGGCGCCGAAGAGCTGGTGCAGAACGATCGCGCCCTCACTGTGACCCAGTATGCCGGCTCCTTCTGCAGCTCGCCTTACGTTCCCGGCCCGCCCAGTCTCGGCGCATGTTTTGCGCCCATGGGCAGCTTCGCTCCCGGCAGCCCCTCGCTGGCCAACCCGTTCGGCGGCCCGCATCAAACCGGCGGCGTGGGCATCCTTGCCATGGGACCCGACGCGCACCACCCGATGATGCAGCAGTTCTCGCTCGGCGTTCAGCAGCAGGCCGGCAACTGGCTCGTCTCCGCTGACGACCTCCACGTGTTCGCCACGCGCCAGATCATCGGCCACCTGCTCCGCGATACTAGTTCCACCTCGCAGTACGTCAACTGCCCGGGCAACAACGAGCCCTGCACGCTCACTGATCCGCTTAGCGGCATCACAGACAACATCACGCTGCTCCAGTCGCAGGCCAAGTCCTGGTACGACGGCCTCATTGTCAGCGCCGCGCATCGCCAGGCCAGGCTGGGGCGGCTCGGCTACCAGTACAACGTCAGCTATACGCTGTCCAAGACTTTTGACTACTCCGACGACGACCAACTGGCCAACAACAACGCCGACGAGCAGATCGACCTTATCGAAGGCATTAACAACCTGCGCCTTGAGAAGGGCTACTCCGTCACCGACGAGCGCCACCGCCTCACCCTTTACGGCGAGGGCCAGCTCCCGTGGGGATTGTCTTTTGCGCTCATCTACACGTTCGGCTCCGGCGTTCCTGCCGACACCCTCCTGCCCGGCACCGGCAACATTAACGGTTCCAGCGGCGCGCGCCTGCCGCTGCTTCCGCGCAACGCCATCGGCCGCGAGATCCGCAACAGCAGCCAGCTCAACGCGGTCATCGATCGCTGGAATGCACTACAGGCGTGCCCCGGCTCCTATCCGTGCCTCGCCGGCGGCCATCTCCAGCACGTTCCCCAGGGGTTGAATTTTTCATCGCCTTTGAGCTCGCTCGACCTGCGTCTGCGCAAGGACTTTACGCTTGGCGAGCACTCCCGCTTCTCGCTCACCGGCGAAGGGTTCAATCTCTTCAACCAGACCAACATTCGCGGATCCAGCAACGCCAACTACTCCGGCCGCAATATTTCCATTGGCCCGTACCAGCCGGCGCAGAACGGACAGCCGGCGCAGACTGTGCAGGCTAACTTCTACTCGCCGGTGAGCACCGCGGGTGGATTCTTCGGCTCCGGCGGCCCGAGGGCGTTTCAGTTCGCCGCGCGGCTGGAGTTTTAAAAAACGGCGTCATAGGGCCAGATTCAAATCACGTGCGCTCGGCGGCGAGGATGCGCTCCTTGCGCTCGCGGCCCCAGCGGTAGCCGCTGGAGTTCCCGTCGGCGCCGATAATGCGATGGCAGGGGACGAGCAGGGCGACGCGGTTGGTGGCGCAGGCGCGGGCTACGGCGCGGGCGGCGGTGGGCTGGCCCAGCTCGCGGGCTAACTCGCCGTAGGTGCGGGTCTGGCCGCGGGGAATCTGGCGGAGAGCTTGCCAGACGCGGAGCTGGAAGACGGTTCCGCGCAGGTCGAGCGCTCCCGGAAGGCGGGCGGCGCTGAGATCGGAGCCCTCGCGAACGCTGGCCAGGGCCGCATCGACCAGGCGGCGCAGCGAGGCGTCGGCGTGGAGGTCGGCCTCGGGGAATTCGGCCTGGAGAGTGCGGAGAGCTGCCGCCTCAGAGCCCGCAAGAGAGAGCCAGCAGAGGCCGCGGTCGGTGACGCCCACGATGATCCAGCCAAAGGGAGAGGAGACAGCGCACCAGCCGATGCGCTCGCCGCGGCCGCCATGGGCGAAGCGGGCGGGGGTCATGCCGAGGGGCGAGGCCTCGTAAGCGCGGCTGGAGGAGCCGAAGCCGGCGTCGTAGATGGCTCCGGTGACGGGGCTGCCCTGCTTGAGCGCGGAGCGGAAGCGGCCGGCCAGGAGGGCGCGGCGGTACTGGAGCGGGCTGGCGCCCATCTCCTTCTTGAAGAGCCGCTGCACGGTGAAGGGGCTGAGGCTGGCGATGCGGCCGAGCTCGGCAAGGGGGACGGCGCGGTCGAGGTTGGCCTCGATATGGCGGCGCACGCGGTCGATTGGGTTGGCGCGCTGGTTGGCCGGTTTGCAGCGGCGGCAGGCGCGGAAGCCGGCGGCTGCGGCCTGGTCCGGCGAGGGGAAGAAGCGGACGTTCTGGCGCAGAGGGCGGCGGCTGGAGCACCCTGGCCGGCAGAAGACGCCGGTGGTGGTGACGGCATAGACGAAGCCGGCGGCGGGATCGCGGGCGAGGAGCTGCTGCCAGGCGGCGTCGGCGTTGATGGTTGCGGCGGGCATTGCGGGGTCCAGTGCGGGTTGGAGGATCGCGTTCATGGAGTTATCTTCGCGCCGACGCGGTTTCAGTACACTCCGATTCTTGCTTGTAATTCATTGTGGCAGGGTTCCGTGGTCAGTGTTCAGTGATCAGTGTTCAGTGGTCAGTGGTCAGGCCCGCTGCGAGCTTCTGGCTACAAGCTATGGGGCCTTTCGGGAGAGCAGGATGGCTTCGGCGCGGGCTAAGTCTTCTTCGGTGTCGACGCCTACGGTGTCGGCGGGGGCCGGGGCGACGTAGATGTCGATGCCGTTTTCGAGGAGGCGGAGCTGCTCGAGTTTTTCGACGGACTCAAGCCAGCCGGGAGGCATGGCGGCGAACTGCTCAAGGGCGGCCTTGCGATAGGCGTAGATGCCGAGGTGCTTGCGGTAGCCGGCGAAGCCGGTGACGTCGCGGTCGTATGGGATGGTGGCGCGGGAGAAGTAGAGGGCGCGGTCGTTGGCGGCGGTGACGACTTTGACGGCGTTGGCGTTGGCGATGTCCTCGGGCGGGCAGCGGACAGCGAGGGTGGCCACCTGGACCTCGGGACGGCTGAAGAGGGCGAGGAGCGGAGGGAAAAAGTCGGGCGTGAGGGTAGGCTCGTCGCCCTGGATGCAGACGTAGACGTCGGCGTCGAGGGTGGCGGCGACTTCGCGGACGCGGTCGGAGCCGGAGGCGCAGTCGGGCGAGGTGAGGACGGCGGGGATCTGGCGCTCAAGGCAGACTTCGGCGATCTCCTCGGAATCAGTGGCGACGAGTACGGGGTCCATGAGGCCGCTGGCGTGAGCGGCGCGCCAGACCCACTCCACCATGGGGCGGCCGGCAATGAGGCGCAGGGCCTTGCGGCTGAGGCGGGTGGAGGCCAGGCGCGCGGGAATGACTCCGGCCACGCGAAGATCGGTGGGCATGGGATTGAGTGTAAAAGAAAGTTCTCAGTTCACAGTTCGCAGTTTTCAGTCAGTGGCGCGGGCAGGGCGGGAAACTGGTGGCGGAGGGCAGGATCGAACTGCCGACCTTGGGGTTATGAATCCCACGCTCTAACCATCTGAGCTACTCCGCCGGGAGATGAGTGCGGTTCCGACGAGTGGGCCGGGCGGCCCGGGGAACTGCGCCAAGTATTGATGATACGGGGGTCTGGACACGGGGTCAAACGGGCGGCGCTTATCCGTTCCTTATGGCTGGGGTGATAGAACAGGGCAACGGACAATCAAGGGAACAAGGGACTGGGGTTGGCTCTGAGGAGACGAAGTTGATGGAAGCTGGCATCTCGGCGGGGTTGGAAGCGCTGATGGGCGATTACCCGCTGGATGGGGCGTACGACGAGATGCGGGAGCCGACCGGCGAGGTGCGGGAGCACTATCGCGCGCTGGCGGAGATGCTGACACGGATGCCGATGGAGGAGTTGCAGCGGCGGAAGGTGGCGGCGGACCTCTCGTTCCTGACCCAGGGGATCACGTTCACGGTGTATGGACGCGAGGAGGGGACGGAGCGAATTTTCCCCTACGACCTGCTGCCGCGGATGGTGACGGCGGCAGAGTGGGCGCTGATCGAGCGAGGATTGACGCAGCGGATCACGGCGCTGAACGAATTTCTGCGCGATGTGTATTCGGACGCAAAGATCCTGGCGGATAAGGTGCTTCCGAGCGAGCTGGTCTACAGCTGCAAGCAGTACCGCCGGCAGATGCGCGGACTGGCAGTGCCGCGGAACGTGTACATCGCGGTGATTGGGTCAGACCTGCTGCGGCTGAACACGGGTGAGTTCGTAGTGCTGGAGGACAATCTGCGGGTGCCCTCGGGCGTGAGCTACATGCTGACCAACCGGAGGGTGATGAAGCGGACGTTTCCGCAGCTATTCCATGGATGCGGGGTGCGGCCGATCGAGCACTATCCGCAACTGCTGCTGGCGACGCTGAAGTCGCTGGCGCCGGAGGGGCGGCCGGAGCCGAACGTGGTGCTGCTGACTCCGGGGGTGTACAACTCGGCATACTTCGAGCACACCTTCCTGGCGCGGCAGATGGGAATCGAGCTGGTGGAGGGCCGCGACCTGGTGACGCACGACAACGTGGTGTACATGCGGACCACGGACGGGCTGAAGCGGGTAGACGTGATCTACCGCAGGGTGGACGACGATTTCAGCGATCCACTGGTGTTCCGGTCGGACTCAGTGCTGGGGTGCGCGGGGCTGTTCAACGCGTATCGGACGGGCAACGTGACGGTGACCAACGCGTTTGGGACTGGGCTGGCGGACGATAAGGCGCTGTATGCGTACGTGCCGGCGATCATCCGCTACTACCTGGGCGAGGATCCGGTGCTGAACAACGTGGAGACGTACCTGATGACGGACGAGCAGCAGCGTCGCCACGTGCTCGCGAACCTGGACAAGCTGGTGGTGAAAGCCGTGGGCGAGAGCGGCGGATACGGCATGCTGATCGGACCACGATCGACGGCGCGGCAGCGGGAGGAGTTTGCGCGGCAGATTGTGGCGCATCCGCGGAACTATATTGCGCAGCCGACGCTGGAATTCTCGCGAGCGCCTTGCCTGATGGGCGACCGGCTGGAGCCGCGGCATGTGGATCTGCGTCCGTACATCCTTTATGGAGACAAAGTGCGGATTGTGCCGGGAGGACTGACGCGGGTTGCGTTGGAGAAGGGATCGCTGGTGGTGAACTCGTCGCAAGGCGGAGGAAGCAAGGATACGTGGGTGTTGCAGTAGGAGCGGGGTTAGCGGAGTCAGGAGAGAGACGAGCGATGTTGAGCCGGGTTGCCGATAGTTTGTACTGGACCAGCCGCTATCTGGAGCGGGTGGAGAATACGGTGCGGCAACTGGATGTGACAATGTCGCTGATGCTGGATCCGGGCGGAGCGACTACGGAGACGCGCTGGCGGCGCATGGTGGCGGCACTGGGCGGTGCGCCGGGACTGGAGTGGAATGGCGACCTGGAGGCGATGGCGCGGGCGCTGATCTTCGACCGGACGAACCAGTCTTCGGCAATCCACTGCGTAAATGCGGCGCGGGAAAACGCGCGGCAGGTGCGGGAGGAGATTTCGACGGAGCAGTGGCAGCGGCTGAACCGGCTGTTCCACTATATCCATTCACGCGCGACCGAGGAGCAGTTTGCGGTGAACATGAACGACGTGCTGGCGTCGATTGTGGACGGGATCCACCTGTTCAAAGGCGTGACGGACACGACCATGATTCACGGGCAGGGGTGGCAGTTTATGCGGCTGGGGCGCTACCTGGAGCGAGCCTATGCGACGGCCACGCTGCTGGAGGTGTATGAGGGCGAGCTGGACGTGAGCCTGCGGGAGGAGGGCGGGCAACGATATCTGGAGCAGGTGGGGTTGCTGCGCTGCTCCACGGCGTTTGAGGCGTATTGCCAGGTGTACACAGCGGATCTGACGGACGGGAAGATTCTGGAGTTCCTGCTGCTGAACCGGCAGTTTCCCCATGCCATTCGCTACTCGATTGAGAGCGTGCTGGACGCGATTCAGGCGATCCAGGGGATGAGCGGACGGCGGCCGCCGGGCGAGCTGATGGCATGCGTGGGACGGATCAACGCCATGCTGGGGTACACCACTGTGGGCGAGGTGCTGGCGGGCGGACCGGCGGAATTTCTGCATCGCATCCGGCAGCAGTGCATGGCAATCCACGAGCACATCTACGGGTATTACGTGAAGTATTCGATTCAGTCGGCGCTGACGGCTTAAGAGAGGCAGGCGGGTTTGCACGAACAGCTGCAAGACGAGCGAGGGGAAGGGGAGATGAACTTCTACTCGATACGGCACCTGACGCGGTATCGCTATTCGCATCCGGTAAGTGAGAGCATCATGGAGACACGGATGCACCCGCGCTCGGATGCGCAGCAGCATTGCCTGACGTTCACGCTGTCAGTGAGCCCGCGCTGCCGGGTGTTCGCGTATCGCGATCACCTGGGAAACCACGTGCACCACTTCGACATTCCGGGCGAGCACTCGCACCTGGTGATTGTGGCCGAGTCAGTGGTGGAAGCACAAAACATGGCGGAGCCGCCCGAGGCGCTGGGCGGGGAGGCGTGGGACGCACTGGACGAGATGGCGCGCGAGGGCGACTACTGGGAGATGCTGCTGCCGAGCACGTTTGCCGTGGCGACGCCGGCGCTGATGGGGCTGGCGGAGAAACTGGACGCGCGGCGGAGGGACGACCCGCTGACCGTAGTGCGGCAGGTGAATCACCGTCTGTTTGAGTACTTCGACTACGTGCCGAGGCACACGCGGGTGGATTCTCCCATCGACGAGGCAATTATGAGCGGAAAGGGCGTGTGCCAGGACTTTGCGCACACCATGATCGCGATGCTGCGGCATGTGGGGATTCCGTCGCGCTACGTGTCGGGGTACCTGTACCGCGGGCGCGAAGACAATGACCGATCCACGCCGGATGCGACGCATGCCTGGGTTGAGGCACTGCTGCCGGGCGTGGGATGGATGGGATTCGATCCGACGAACGATTTGGCGGCCGGGCGGCGGCACATCCGCACTTCGATCGGACGGGACTACGCGGATGTTCCGCCGACGCATGGAGTGTTTCGGGGCGAGACGGAGAGCGATCTGTTTGTGGCGGTGCATGTGATGGCGGCCGAGGAGCCGCCAGAGCTCGACCGCAAGCTGCCGATTCCTGAGGACTGGAGCGTTCTGGTGGAGAAGGCACAGCAGCCGGCGGTAAAGACGCTGACGGCAATTGAGACGCAGCAGATGCAGCAGCAGCAGCAACAGTGACGGCAGTTGCCAGTTGTCAGTTTTCAGCTGGCCGGTGGCTTCCTGGGTAATGCGCGCATGCGGCCGGTGGAGATGCCGCCATCAACCAGGATGGTCTGGCCGGTGACGTAGCGGCTGGCTTCAGAGGCGAGAAAGACGATGGCGCCATCGAGGTCGGCGGGCTGGCCGGGCCGCCGGAGCGGGATGCGCTCCGTGAGGTAATCGACCCATTGCTGGTCTTCGTACATGACTTGATTCTGCTTGGTCTTGAACCATCCGGGAGCGAGGCAATTGACAGTGATGCCGTGTGGGCCCCAATCGTCCGCCAGGCTCATGGTAAGCTGCCGGATGCCGCCGCGGCTGGCGCCATAAGGGGCGAGGCCCGCGTAACCGGCAACGCTGGTGACGGAGCCGATGTTGACGATGCGGCCGTAGCCGCGCTCGATCATGCCACGGGCGATGGCCTGGGCAACGAAGAAGCTGCCGCGAAGGTTGGTGTCGAGGACGAGGTTCCAATCGTCCCAGGTGACGTCGAGCGCAGGCTTGCGCACGTTGCAGCCGGCGTTGTTGACGAGGATGTGGACCTGGCCGCATATAGCTTCCGCTTCCGCCGCCATTCGTCGGATGCTCTCGCTGTCGCGCACGTCCAGCTCCAGGCTCACCACCCGTCGCCCCATCCTGGAAATCTCTTCCGCGAACCCGTGCAGCGACTCGCGCCTGCGGCTGGTGAGGATCAGGTCAGCTCCGGCGCGGGCCAGGGCGCGGGCGAAGTACTGGCCGAGACCGCGACTGGTTCCGGTAACGAGAGCAACCTGGCCGTTGAGATCGAAGAGGTTCTCGCTCATCGGGCCGCCTCCGCGCCTGTTGCGATCGAGGGCTCGGGCGCGAGGACGATCTTCATCAGGTTGGGCTCGCGAGAGTGGAGGCGGGCGAACCATTGCGGGCCGTCTTCGAGCGGGGCGATGGCGGTGATGAGCGGCGCAACGCGGATTTTGCCTTCGGTGATGAGCTCGATGGCGCGGGGATACTCGCCGCAGGAGGCCGCGGTGCCCTGCAGGCGCAACTGGCGGCTGACGACCTTCTGCAGCGGCAGCGTAACTTCGGCGTCGATGTTGCCGATGAGCGTGACTGTGCCGCCCTTGCGCGTGCAGTCGATGGCAGCGGCAACGGTCTGGTTGCGGCCGACGGCCTCGAAGGCGATGTCAACACCGGCGCCGGCGGTGAGCTCGTGGCAATCGCGGATGAGGTCTGCACCGGTGCTGGAGAGGACCTCGGTTGCGCCGAGGTCCTCGGCGAGGCGCAGGCGGGTTGGATCGATGTCTGCGACGAAGACGCGCCGGCATCCGGCGGCGCGCGCGGCCTGGAGGGTGAGGAGGCCGATCATGCCGGCGCCGATCACGAGCGCGGTTTCGCCGCCGCGGAGATGGCTGACCGCGACAGCGTGGAGCGCGACGGAAACGGGCTCGAGCATGGCCGCTTCAGCAAAACTGAGTTCGTCCGGAAGGCGATAGCAAATGCGCTCCGGCACGGCGACATAGTCGGCAAAGGCGCCGTCGCGGCGGTAATCACCGCAGGAGACGCCGACGACTTCGCGTCGGTCGCACAAATTGAGGTCGCCACGCAGGCAGAAGGGACACTGGCCGCAGTAGATGGTGGAATCGAAGGTGACGCGGTCGCCGGGGCGGAAGTTGCCGACACCGGGGCCGGTTTCGGCGACGGTTCCAGCGGCTTCATGGCCCATCACGAGCGGTGGGATGCGGCGGCCGGAGGAGCCATCAAAGCCGTGAACGTCGCTGCCGCAGATGCCGCAGGCGGCGATGCGGACCAGGACCTCGCCAGGGCCGGGCGAGGGCTGGGGGCGCTCGGCGATTTCCAGGTGGTTGTACTCGCTCAGGAGGAGAGCTTTCATGGGAGCATTGTAGTGGTCAGTGGCCAGTGGCCAGTTATCAGCAGTTCGCAGTTCGTAGTTCAGAGTTTGTGTTTCATGGTCGGGACCGAAAACCCGACAATCAGGAAGGCTGGCAACCCGGTCCTTTTGATTCATTGGCTTAGGGCGAGGCTTGTCCTTGAAACTGAACTGGAGGGCCAGGTTTCGGGCCGGCTGCGCACCGGTTGCGGTATCATTGCGTCTATAGATTGTGCGGCCTTTCTCCTCTTGCGGCCGCGGTGGTGGTGTTCTTGTCTCGATTCTTTCAACGACTGATATTCGTGTTGGGGTTTGCGGTGGCAGTCCCGCTGGCCCTGGGTTACGGCTTGGGCGAAATGGGCTGGTTCGGCGTGCATGCCAGCGGCGAACAGGATGGCGCCTACCGGCAGATCGGCGTGTATCAGCAGGTGCTGCGCCGGATCCAGAGCGACTACGTGACTTCGCCCGACATGCAGAACGTGACCACGGGGGCTCTGCACGGGCTGCTGGAGTCGCTGGATGCCGATTCAAGCTACCTGACGCCCACCGAGTACAAGATTTTCAAGGACCGGCCGACGACGGGCGTGGCGCAGGTGGGGCTAACGGTATCAAAGCGCTTTGGATACGCGACCGTGGTGAACGTGACGCCCGGTTCGCCCGCCGATCACGAGCACATCAACGACGGCGACGTGATTGAGTCGATCGGCGATCAGTCTACGCGCGAGTTGTCGCTGGCGGTGATCCGGCTGATGCTGGAAGGCAAGCCCGGGACCGGCTTGAACCTTACCCTGGTGCGTCCGGGGAAGCCCGATCCAGACAAGCTGACGATGACGCGGACCCTGGTGACCCCGCAGGCGATGGGCGAGCAGGAATACGAGAGCGACTCGATCCTTTATTTGAAGCCTGGCGTGGTATCGAAGGCGCGCGTGGATGAGATTGCGGCCAAGATCAAGGCCAACAAGAACCGCAAAATCCTTCTGGATCTTCGGGATGCCTCGGGCGGCGAGGAACAGGAAGGGATGCGGCTGGCCAATCTGTTCATCAAGCAGGGCACGCTGGCCATGCTGGAGGGGCAGACCTACCCCAAGCAGACGTTCACGGCAGACGCCTCGATATGCATCACGTCATCGCCGCTGGTGGTGCTGGTGAATCGCGGCACCTACGGCCCGGCAGAGCTGGTGGCGGCGGCCATTGAGGGTGCGAAGCGCGGCGACGTGGTAGGCGAGCGGACGTTCGGCGAAGGCTCGGTGCAGAAGACGATCGACCTGCCCGATGGCTCGGCGTTGATGCTGACCGTGGCCAAGTATGAGGGGCCCGACGGGAAGAAGATCCAGGATGAGGCCGTGATGCCGACGGTGCAGGCGGGCCAGGCCAACGAAGACAACCTGGACGAAGAGCAGGAGCCGAACAAGGAAGACCAGCCGCTGGACAAGGCGCTCCAGCTTCTGAAGGCAAAGAACAGCTAAGTTGCTGAATTGAATTGAGAAAGCAGCCGGCGCGGGCAGTCAGTCCGCGCCGGTTCGTTTTTTGAGGCGACGCGGCACCGTTCCCGGACTTGCACGGGAAGGTTCGGCGGGTGCAATCCGTCACTTCCGGCGACTCAATCCCGTGCTACGCTCTTGAGTGTTCAGCATTTTCTCCCCCTCATTGCGAGAAATGCCATGAGGCTCAAAGAGCTTGGCCGCCCCTAGCCAATTTGTGGAACCTCGCGGTCTCGGCCGGACTCACCGGCTCGAGCCTGACGAGCCGCCGCCGCGGCAAGCGCGCACGCCTGGCCCGCATCGCAAGCTTGCCGGCAAGGCCGCGCTGGTCATCCTGGTTATCCTGGCCATCATTACAGGGTCGCTGGCCGGGATGATGCTGGTGTACTCGGCCGACCTGCCGCAGATTCAGGAACTGGAAAGTTACCGGCCTTCTACCACGACCGATCTCTACGACATCAAGGGGCGGGTGATCGGTTCCTTTGCGCTGCAGCGGCGGGTGATCGCGAACTACGACGGCTTTGCGCCGGTCCTGCGCCAGGCTGTGGTATCGATCGAAGACAAGGATTTTTACTCGCACGGCGGCATCAATTTCTTCCGCATCTGGGGAGCTGCGTGGCACGATCTGCGCTCGCATGGGCGCGCGCAGGGCGCATCGACGCTGACTATGCAACTGGCGCGGAACCTGTTCTTGTCGGCCGACCGCACGGCGGTACGCAAGGTGCAGGAGGCGTTTCTCGCTATCCAGATCGAGCGATCGTTTACCAAGGAGCAGATCTTTACTCTGTACGGCAACCAGATTTACCTGGGCAGCGGTCAGTACGGATTCGAAGCGGCTGCGGAGTACTACTTTGGGAAGCACGCGAAGGACGTGAACCTGACGGAGGCGGCGCTGCTGGCCGGGCTGCCCAAAGGGCCGGTCGCATACTCGCCCATCCTGAACCCGGAGAAGTGCCTGAAGCGGCGCAACCTGGTGCTGAGCGAAATGGAATCGGACGGCGTGATCACGCACGAGGAGGCCGGGCGCGCGCGGACTGCGCCGCTGGGGCTGCATATCTCCCAGCCGAACGGCACGCTTGCCCCGTGGTTCCAGGAGGAAGTGCGGCGCGAGCTGGAGAAGCGCTTCGGCACTGACGAGGTGCATGAGGCTGGTCTGCGTGTGGATACGACGCTGGATCTCGATCTTGAAAAGGTAGCGAACGCCGCCGTGCTGGACGGCGTGGCGACGTATGAGCGCCGGCACGGATGGAAGGGCAAGCTGGAGAACGTGGTGGCGGAGGGTCAGTCGCTGGATGAGTACAGACATCCCGATTGGGCCATGCAGCCCCAGGCCGGTGATTATGTCCACGCCCTGGTGACAAACGTGCTGCCCCTGATGATTCGGGCTAAGGTGGGCTCGAACGAGATCCTCATCGAGAGCGACGGATGGAAGTGGACCGGGCAGCGCTATGCCGACGCGTTCGTTAAGCCCGGCGACGTTATCTACGCGCACCTGGGCGACACGTTCGAGGGCGGAGACCGGCGCGCGACGCTGGAACAGGACTCCGGCGCGCAGGGCTCGCTGATGGCGATGGACAACGCGAATGGCGACGTGCTGGCCATGGTGGGCGGGCGCGACTTCAACCTGTCGCAATTCGACCGGGCCACGCAATCGGAGCGGCAGACGGGGTCAAGCTTCAAGCCTTACGTCTACACGGCGGCGATCGAAGACGGCGTGAAGCCGGACGACATCATCGTGGACGGGCCGGTGAGTTTTGGCGCCTACACGCCGCATAACTACGAGAACAATTACAAGGGCGCGATGACGATCATGAACGCGTTCGCGGAGTCGCGCAACATTCCGGCTTTGAAGCTGGCCGCGCGCGTGGGCATCCACAACGTGATCGATGTGGCGCACCGCTTCGGCGTCACTTCGAATATTCCGCCTTACCTGCCGGTGGCGCTGGGCGCGGTGGAGATCACGCTCGAGGAGCAGGTGGCCTCGTACTCGGTGTTTCCCAACGACGGCGTGAGGGTGCAGCCGCGGCTGATCCGGAAAGTATCGAATGCGGACGGGATCACGCTCTGGGAAGATCCGCCGGCGGTGAAGGAAGTTATCAGCCAGGAGACGGCGCGCACCATGATGACGCTGCTGCGCGCGGTTATAGCGCACGGCACGGGTGCAGCGGCGGCGCAGTTGAATCATCCGCTGGGCGGCAAGACCGGCACCACGAGCGACTTTACCGATGCATGGTTCCTGGGATTTTCGCCGTCGATCACGTGCGGAGTCTGGATGGGCTTCGACAGCCGCGAATCGCTAGGCGAAAAAGAGACGGGCGCGCACGCTGCACTGCCCATCTGGATGGCGTTCATGAAAGCGGCCATCGCGGGCAAGGACAATGAGAGATTCCTGATGGACCAGGACCAGGGCACGCCGCTGCTGGAAGCGCAAGCGAAGCCGGGGATGCAGTTGGATCCGCAAGGGACTAAGCCGCGAGAGGCTGCCGTGGCGCAGAGGCAAGCGACAGGTGCCGGCGCGGCGCAACCAGGCCTGCGCAGAGCGCCTGCCACGCCTTTGAGCCCGCCAGCGGTGGGACGGACGGCGGGGACATCGCCTTCGGCTCGCCCTGCGGCCATCACGCCGGTGCGCCAGCCCGGTTCGTCGCCGGTGGTCAGACCTGCGCCACTGCCGCCAGCGGCGCTGCCAGCGAAGCCGAAGACAATGGTGAAACCGGCGCTCCCCGGCGCCGCGAAGAACTGACCTGCGCCGCACTCCTGGTACCCATGGCCCGCAAATTGATCGTCCTGCATTCGCAAGCACCTAGCTGTGCGGTTCAGTCCGCCCGCTCGTTGAACCCTCGCCCACTCAAGATCATCGGCACGCATTTCCCGGCGCGCGCCACCCGCGTCTTTGCTTGCTTCGCGGCGGAAATGTGAAAGAAGTAGGACTTCCGGCGTCCCGGCGTCAGCGCTTCAAACGCGGCCTTCAGCACGGCTGATCCATCCAGCCTGGCCTGCAACTCCTGGGGCACCGCGTACTCCGAAGTCTTCTTGAATGTCACCTTCCGGCCCGCTTCTTCCTGTTCGATCGCCTGGTAGATGTAATCCCTCAGCGTCGACTGCAAGGTACTGATCTCTTTGACAGAGGTGAACTTGATCCATCGGCCCGACTGGGTGTGCTCTCCGATCCTTTCCAGGATGTGCTTTGGGTCCTTGAGCAGCGCGCCTTTAAAGAACGAGAATGCACAAGACTCCTTGAGTGGGATGATGATCGCTACGTTCTTCTTCTGGAATGTGAAGCAAGATTTGCTCCATTTCAACTCCTCGATCAGATCGCAGTCCCGCGCAATCTTCCGCAGCTTGTCCGCTTCCTTCTGCCACTTTTTCGCGAAAGGCACTTGCATGATCTCAACCCGTCCGTTGCGTTGCCGAGAATGGTTATCATCTTATGCGATCGCATCGGGCAGGGCGTCTTGCGGTCCGCTCGGAACCTCGGGGGAAAATTCAGGAGCCGGCGCGGCGGAAGTAGCGCCTGGCGCGGGCCACGTCTTTCATGATCTCGGCCTTCAGTTCTTCTATCGAATCAAATTTCTTTTCGTCGCGCAGGCGGAACAGGAATTCGAGTTCCACTGGCGTCTCGTCAGTCAGGTCGACCGGCTCGAAGTTGAGGATGTGCGTCTCCACGCTGAATCCGGCGCCCGGGAACGTGGGGCGGTTGCCAATGCTCGAGACCGCTTGAAAGCAGCGATCCGCGATAGTCATGCGCGTAACGTAGATGCCGAAGGCGGGCAGCATGCCGGTGTACGGCGCCAGGTTCACAGTGGGAACCAGCAGGCGCGTGCCCACGCCGCGATCGCGCCTGGGCGTACTCGAAACAGAGAACGGCCGGCCGAGCATCCAGCGCGCGCGCTTCATGTCGCCCCTGGCGACTAACTCCCGCACGGCTGAACTCGATACCTCCATCCCATGCACGTGCACGGCCCGATGCACGGTGAGGGTGAAGCCGAACTCGCGGCCGAAAGAGATCAGCTCGGACACGCCGCTATCTGCTTTGTGGCCGAAGCGGAAGTTGCCGCCCTCATGCAGGGCGCGCACGCCGAGCCTGCCCACGAGGATCTGCTCCACAAACTGGCGGCCGGACAGCGATGCAATAGCTTCGTCGAAGCGCAGAATCAGGATGGCATCGACGCCCGTGGCCGCGAGCAGGCGGATGCGGTGATCCATCGGCGTAAGGAGGCCGGGCGCCTGCTGTGGGCGAAGGAATTGCTCGGGATGCGGATCGAAGGTGATGGCGGCGGAGCGCAGGCCGCGCGCGCGTGCCTCTGCGGTAACGGCGTCAAGGTTTTCGCGATGGCCGCGGTGCACGCCGTCGAAGTTGCCGATGGCGGCCACCGATGGGCCGAACCCGGCGGGAATCTCGTCTAGGGAGCGGTAAACGGCGGTCATGCGGCAGGCCCCGCGACGGAAAGTTGGATGGGGATCTCGAGACCGTCCCAGGACAGCGCTACGCCTTCCGGCAACATCTTGCTGGTTTGTTCATGGCCTAGTTCGTGGGCAATGTGAGTGAGCCACGTTTGGCGAGCGCCGATGCGCCGCGCCCACGCGATCGCCTGCTCCACCGTGGCATGGGTTGGGTGAGGCTTGTGGCGGAGCGACGGCAGGACCAGCGTCTCCACGCCATGGAGCAGCGCGAAGCTCGATTCGGGGATGAAGCTGACATCGGTCAGGTAGGCGGCGTTCCCGAAGCGGAAGCCGAAGACTTCCATATCGCCGTGCAGCACCGGTATGCGGAGGAACTCCGCCTCGTGCACGTAGGTGCGCTCTTCAAGCGGGCGGATCTCGACGCGCGCGCGCGTAGGGTAGGTAGCGCCGGCGGAGAAGGTGTAGTCGTAGACACGGCGCAGTACGGCAGCGGTCTCGCTGGAGGCGTAGAGCGGGATGGAGCCGCCGGAGCGCTGCGCTTCGAAACTCAGAGGCCGCAGATCATCCAGCCCGAAAATGTGGTCTGCGTGCGCGTGGGTGTAGAGGACGGCATCCAGGCGGGTGAGATGCTGGCGCAACGCCTGCTGGCGGAAGTCGGGACCGGTGTCAATCACCACCGCGCGCCTGCTATCCGGACCATCAGGAGCGGTCCAGCGCACCAGTACGGAGGGACGCAGGCGCTGGTCGCGCGGGTCGGTCGAGGTGCAGACCGCGCACGAGCAGCCCACCGTGGGCACGCCCATGGAAGTTCCGGAGCCGAGAAATGTGAGGGTTCCTTGCACAGTGGACAGTGGTCAGTGATCCCCGCAACGTGCCGCCGGGGATTCACTTCTTTGGCGGAGGCGGGGCCGGCACGCCCTGGAGCGTGATCATGTTGGTGAGTTCGAGAAAGGCCATGCGCGCCTCAAAGAGAGCGGTCTGGAGCATACGGTCTTCGGTTTCGGTCAGGTTGCCCTTTGTCTTCTCCGCCAGGATGCCGAGCAGATCGATGGTCTGGCGCGCGCCAATGATGTCGACGCGGCGCTGGCCTTCGCCCTGTGTGCCGCCCATCTGGATCATGGAGGAGAGGAAAAGCTGTTGAACGAGGTGCTCGAAGGTGACGGGAGGCAGGGCGCCGGCGCCGGGATTTTGCGCGCGGATGAGGTCTTCAAGGCGCTGCGAGGAGGCGTCATAAGCGAATTTCTGCTCGCGCGATTCCTCGGCCGTGGGCGGCGGGGGCATCTGGGGCTCCCCGGCAAACTCATCCGTCTCGATCTCGTGGCTTTCTTCGGGCTCGTGGCTTTCCGGAGTGACGAGGCGCGGGCCGGCGGCAGGCGATGAGGCCGCTTCGGATTCGGGCTCCGGCGCTTGCGCGGGCGACGCGGGCTGAGCCGGTTGCTGCGCGGATTCGCGCTCTTCTTCTTCCGCTTTGTACTTGCGGCGATCGATGACTTCGAATTTGGGAGTGTCGTTCATGGTCCTCATCTATCCGGCGCGTAAAGGGCCGCGCTTAAAGGGTTGGAGGTGCGGCAAGCAGGCGCGCCGTTCCCTGGGCTTGCGGCGCGGCGTACTGGAGGGGAAGGTTGCGGGTTTCGGCTTCGGCGCGCACCATCGCAAGGGCAAAACGCCGCGGACCGGAGCTCAGCGGCAGTTCGCCGGCGCTGGTGATGTGGCCGGCTTCGGCCCCGTCAAGGGTAAGGGCGGCACCGGCTTCCGGCATCGGTCCATCCAGTTCCAGGTGGCGCAGATGGCGATGCACATTGCCGCGGCTGCGGATGCGCTCCACGATCTCCTGTCCGAGGTAACAACCCTTGTTGAAATGCAGGGCGCGCGTCTGCGCGGTTTCCTGGGGCAGATCGCGTTCCAGAATATCGAGGCCGAACGCGGGCAGGCCTTCGGCGACGCGGAACGTGTCGAGAGCGCCGAAACCGGAGGGCGTAGCGCCGCCTGTCAGCAGAAACTTCCACAGCTTGCCGACGGTCGCAGTAGTGGTCCACAGTTCGTAATGATCGGCCAGGACGCCGTAACCGCGGCGGATGCGGAGGCTGAGGCCGTTCCAGTCGGTGCGCGTGTGGGTCATGGGTTGAGGGAGCGAGGGCAGGCCCAGGCGGGCAAGGACGTCGCTGGCTCGCGGACCGGTGAGGCCAAGCGCGGTGGTGTCGTCGCGAAGGACCAGCTCGACGTCATCCATGATGATGAAGTGCTCGAGATGGCCGAGGAGACGCTCAGCCTGATCGGCGGCAAACTCGATTTCCAGCTTGTCGTTCTTGCGCCAGACGTTGAGGTCGCCCTGGATGCGGCCCTGGGCATTCAGCACCAGGTTCCATGCGCCCGCCGCGGGGCCAAGATCGTTTACGGTGTTGGTGACCATGCCGCTGAGCCAGCGAAAGCGGTCTTCGCCGCGGACTTTCATGCGGCGGACCCATCCCAGATCGTGCAGAGCGGCTCCCGCTGCAAGCGCCTCTATTTCAGTGGGAAATGCGTCCAATCCAAGAGGCGTAAGGACGCCGTGCGCGGGCGCGGTGCGAATGTGGGAGTCTCCCGATGCGAGCCAGGCGGCAAGGGGAGTAGCAGTGAGCGGGGCGGCAAGGGCGATGTCGGTCATGGAGCGATGGAACCTGGGACGGGGCGTTGATTTTTCTAGCCATTTCCTCGCCGCCGCATCCTAATTATAGACTCGGGCAAGGACAGAAAGACGAGCCGCGATGGGCGGATGCGGGGAGCACAGAATGATCGAGCGTACGGGATGGGCGGGCAAGCCGGGCCTTAAATGGCTGCCGGGACTTGGCTTGTGCCTGGCGATGGTGCTTGCCGGAGGACCTGCTCTTGGGGCGCAGCCGCAGCAGAGCGCGCCTCCTGGCCAGACGCCCGCTGCGCCGGTAAAACCCGGAGGACAGGCGGGCCAGAAGAAACCGGACGGCGACACTCACATCACGCCGGATCAGGCCAAAGAACTGTTTGCGCTGGTGGATCAGCTGATGCAGTTCTCTTCAGAGGAAAGCGGGCTGCCGATCAAGAGCACGGTAAAGCGGCAGATCAGAAGCCGCGCCGATGTTGAATCGTACCTGAAAGAAAAGTTCGACGAGGATGAAGACGCCAAGCGGCTGCAGCGGAGCGAAATTGTTCTCAAGAAGTTTGGCTTGCTGGACCATGACTTTGACCTGAAGCCGTTTCTGCTGGCGCTGCTGACGGAGCAGATCCAGGCCTATTACGACTCCAAGACCAAGACGGTGAACCTGCTGGACTGGGTGAGCGTGGACGAACAGAAGGCGGTGCTGGCGCATGAGCTGACGCACGCGCTGCAGGACCAGCACGTAGACCTCGAGAAGTGGAGCGACCAGACTCCGGACGAGGTATCCACAAACTACCGGAACGATTTGGACCACCTGGCCAAGGATGAGATGGATACCGCGCGCGAGGCGGTGAGCGAGGGGCAGGCGACGGCGGTCATGATGGACAACCTTCTGAAGCCGATGGGCAAGAGCCTGATCAAGGACCCGGAGGTGGTGGATTTTATCAAGCAGAATATGACGGGTTCAGACAGCTCGCCGGTGATGGCGCGCGCGCCGCTGCTGCTTAAAGAGTCCATGCTGTTCCCCTACAGCGAAGGGCTGAGCTTCGAGCAGGACCTCTGGATGGACAAGGGACAGGCGGCAGCATTTGCGGGAGCCCTGGATCATCCGCCGACCTCATCGTGGGAGATCATTAACCCGCGCGCATTCGAAGAGCACAAGGTGCCGGTGGTCCCGTTTCTGCCCGACATCCATCCCCTGGTGGATAAGGAGTACCGCCCCTACGACATCGGCCAGATGGGCCAGCTTGATCTCAAGATCCTGGCAGAGTTGTTTGGCGGAGACGCGGCGGCGCGCGATTTGACGCCGGCGTGGAATGGCGGCATTTACTGGGCCGGCCAGCGGCTGAATGCGACACCCGCCGAGCAGGCCGAGACCAAGTCGATTTCGTTCTTCTATCTTTCGGAGTGGAAGAGCACGGCCTCGGCGCAATCGTTTGCCCAGTTGTATGCCGACTCGCTGGGACGAAAGTACTCCGGACTGCACCGCGAATCATCGGGGCAGACTCCTGTTGATGCTCCGGCGGGAACCACGGAGGACGTCTACACAACCAACGAAGGTCCGGTGACGATTACCTCGCGCGGCAAGCTGGTGTTCGTGTCAGAGAGCTTCGAGCTGCCTGTGGCGCGGAAGCTGGCGGCGCTTCTGCTGGATGCGCAAGGCACGGGCGAGATGAAGATGGCGCGAGCGGCGCGGCCGGACGGTCCTGCGCAGGCCACGCTGCCTACGCTGAGCGGCGGAGTGGTGCGTTTGTTCGCGGATTGCGGCGTGATAAAGGCTGCTGTGGACGCGGCGATGATGGCCGCGAGACAGTGAATGGGGAAGTTTCGGAGCTAAATCCGGACCTCTAATTCATGATGCGGTACGAATCGGCGCGTGGCAATTCTGGCAAGTTATTGATTTTAAAATATTTCAGCTTTCACTTTCCCGCATAGTGGTAAAACTGCTCGATGGGGAGGGGGGTGGGGGGGCCCTCAAACCCGAAGGGCCAGATTCACGTAGGTGAATCCGGCCCGACACCTATCTATAGCACTGATCGAGACTCAGGGCAAATGCTTTTCGCGTTGGATGTGCCAAAGAGGCTGGGGAGATTCGGCGCAGAAGAGCCGCTGCGGAAAAAGGCGGAATGTTGATGGATTCGTGCCCTGACACGGTTTTTGCGCTGGTCGTGCCCTGACACGGTTTTTGCGCTGGTCGTGCCCTGACACAGTTTTTGCACTCGTCGTGACCTGGCACGGTTTTCGCGCTCCCGCCAGGTTTGTTTTCCTTAGCCTCTTCTGCGGCTGATTTCTGTTCCCTGACTGCTGATTCTTATGGGCTGTCTTTCACTACCAGGTACTCGTCGATGAGCACTGCGACGAGCGCGGCTGTGGGCACGGCTACGAGCGCACCGGCGACTCCCGCAAGCGCACCGCCGACGAGCAGCGCAACGAGAATCGCGAGGCCCGGAAGGTCCACGCTGGACTGCATGATGCGGGGTGTCAGGAACGAATTTTCCACGTTCAGGTAAATGACATAGAAGATGGCGATGCCGAGGACGCGGCCCCACGAGTCAATGGCCCCCACCAGTAGCGCCAGGCAAATGCTGACCGCGGCGCCGACCACGGGAATGATATTCAGCAGCCCCGTGAGGAAGCCGAGCGCGTAGGCATAGCGCACATGGAGCGCGGAATAGGTAACGGTGCTGGCCAGTCCGAGAATGAGCATGAGGCTTCCCTGCCCCAGCAGCCATTTTTCCATGCGGCGTTCGGCGCGGCGCAACGCGGCATCGAGGCGCGTGCGTCCGGGAACCGGCATCAGCGAGAGCACCCAGCGATACGCCACGTCGCCTTCGAGGCTGAAATAGACGGTGAGGATGAGCGCCATGGCCACATCGAACAAGGTCCCCGCCCAGTTCTTGATGGAGAAGAAGACGTAGGTTGCGGCCTGGGTGGCTCCGGTTTCAATGTGCGCGGCCAGGTCGTCGATATCCACGCTGCCGGCGAAGGGGAGCCGCTTGAACTTGTCCAGCATTCCCGGCAGGCGGGCAGGCAGGTCGACGGCGAAGCTGTGCAGGTCATGGGCGGCCGGCGGAATGGCCAGGAAGCCGAAAGCCGTAAGGCCGCCAACGACAAAGAGCAGCAGCATGAAAATGCCAATCTTGCGGAAAGGGCGAAACCGCCCGATGCGCAGATCGGCGATGAAAGAGGCGAGCGGCTTGAGCACGACGGCGAAGAGGGCGCTGACATACAAGAGCAAAAGCACATGCCGCAGGACCCACGCCAGGAAGAGGGCGAGGGCCATCGCGAACCCGAATACGATGTCGCCGCGTAGGCTACGCGAGCCGGTGTCCGATCGTGTCATAGCGGTGCTTTCTTCCGCTGCTACTGGCCTCCGCTGAGAATGGAGCCCACAATGCCGCCGAGAACGCCGGCGCCGGCCGCTTGTGGCGCCTCACGGCCCCGCGACGGCAGGTACTCGCCAATTTGATGCGCCAGCCGCGAGATGGGAAGAGTCTGCAGCCAGACGGATCCGGGACCAACGAGCTGCGCGAGGAACAGGCCATCTCCGCCGAAGATCACGTTCTTGATACCGGGCACCGTCGTGATCTGGAATGAAACGGAGGCATGGAACGCTCCGACGTGGCCGGGATGGACACGGAGGACTTCGCCGGGCGCGAGTTCCTTCTGGATCAACTCGCCTGAGAGCTCGAGCCATGCGGTGCCGGTGCCGCCCACGCGCTGCAGGATGAAGCCGTCGCCGCCGAAGATGCCCGCGCCCAGCGACTGCTGGAATCCCACGGTGAGCGTGACCTGCGGCGTGGCGCAGAGGAAGCCGTGGCGATGCACCATGTAGTCCATGCCCGGCGTGACCTGCACCGGCACGATATGGCCGGGAACCCTGGTGGCAAAAGCGACTTCACCGGGATACTGCAAGGCCCGGTATTCGGTCATGAAGATGCTGCCGCCGGCTACGACGCGCTTGAACACGCCAAACAGGCCGCCGCCGCCGCCCATCTGCGTATGGGTGGTCATCTGGATCGACTGCGTCATCCAGGAGAGTTCGCCACTTTCAGAGAAGACGCTTTCGTTGGGATCGAGCTGCACTTCGAGCACCGGCATGGTGGTGCCCTGAATTCTCGCTTGCATATCGGCCTCCCGGCTTTGGAACAGTGTACTCGTATCCGGCGCAAGGACCGCATGCAAAAACCGGTGGGCAATCAGGATTGTGCGTTGGCGGCAAGCAGAGCGGCCCAGCGCTCCGGCGAGATGGCGGCGCGTGGAATACGGGCGCGTTTGAGCTTGTAGTGCAGTTTCCTGAGGCCGTGCAGCTCCCGGTTGCCTTCAACAAACGGGAGGAGGCGGCGGGCGCGAAGCTCTATGTCGGCTCGTTCGGCCCGGAAGAGCGCTCCATCCGCGGGCCGGAATTGTGCCCAGGCGATGGAGCCGACGAAACCGGCAGCGCCGAAGCGGTCAGAGCGCAGCACTTCTTCAACAAAGACACGGATGGGGCCGGAAAACAGGTGCAGCGCATCGTGAAACGCGACAATCCCGCCGGGAATGAGATGAGGCAGGAAACCGTCGAAGTCGGCCTTGGCGCCGGAGTACGCGTGGTTGCCGTCGATCCACAGGAACCGGATGGGCTGCGTCCAGCCGGGGGAGACATCGGTGGAACGCGCGCGATGGACTTCTACTAAATCCGCCACGCCGCTCGATTCGAGATTGCGGAGAAAGGCCTCGTAGGAGGACGCTCCGGGCGCGGCGCGATGCTCTGCCAGCTCCGGGTTGTCGAAGTTATGCGGGTCAATGGCCACCACCGGCGACACGCCATAGTGTTGCGCGACCGTGGCCAGCATGACCGTGGACTTGCCTTTGAAGCTGCCGATTTCGACGATGGAGCCCTGGCCTGGCGTGCATGCGGCAGCCAGACCCAGAAAGCGCCCTTCCGCTTCGGTCAGAAAGCCGGGGAGGTCTTTGGCGGCGATCCAGGCACGGTCGAGTACGGGATGCAAATCCGGCGGAATGTTGACGTTGGACTGCAGAGGCTCTCCATGCCGGAAGCGCCGGAATGCGCCAGGCTCGAGGTGCGGATCGGGTCCAGTATAGCCGCGTGGGTCCGTCGCGCCGGGGGCGAATCGGCTGCCGCGCGGGGGTATCTCCTAACCGAATCTGCGGTTTGGGGTTCCAAGGTGCATGCCTCGCCGGTACAATGGCAGGACTGGAAATCCCTGGAGGTCAAAGTAAATGAGACGCATAGGTTGGCTGGCTGTAGTTCTGGTTGCTGCTCTGCCCGGCTGGGCTGCCAAAAAGATGACGATTGAGCAGTTGAAGGACCTGCTTGTCTCCGCGAAACAGTCCAGCAAGTCCGACGCGGATGTTGCCAAGGACCTGGAGGGCGTGGAGTTGACCGAGGAACTGACACACGGCGCGCTGGAAAGCTTTGGAGCGTACGTGCCTGGACAGATGACCACCGAACAGTTGTTCATTCTGGAAGCGCAGAGCTCTGTGCTGGCCCCTCCCGCGGTCGATATTCCCACGACGGCGGCTCCGGATGCGGCGGCGCAAAAGGCCATCCTGGACAAGGCGATGGACTATGCCGGCAAGACCTACGCGCAGTTACCCGCGGTGACCGCAACCAAAGAGACGCGCCGATTCCAGGACAACGCACAGATGGGCCAGCAGGCATTTGGCGCCCACAACAACGCAAATCTGGGCCCGACGATTACGCCGATCCGCTACACTTCAGCGGATAGCGGGCCGGTGACGTTCCATAACGGAGCGGAGCAGGCGCCGGCGCAGGGAAAGGGCCAGTGGGGCGCGAACGGGATGATCGCGATGCTGGGCCAGCCGCCGGCGCTGAGCACGGTGCTGGACGAAGCACAGCAGGCGGGCAAGATCAGCTGGACTCGGTGGGAGAGCGTGAATGGCCACCAGATGGCGGTCTTCTCTTACGCCGTGGACAAGAAGAAGACCAGGTACGAAGTGTCCTATTGCTGCTTTCCGGAGACGGCCCAGGCCGGCGACATCGCGATGCGTGGCCAGGAGACTGCGGGCGGAGCGGGCAATTACCAGACGCAGGAGAACGAGAAGATCTGGAAGTCCAAGGTGGGATATCACGGCGAAATCTTCGTCGATCCCACGACCGGCGTAGTGGTCCGATTGATCACGATCGCGGACCTCAAGGGTTCTGACCCCGTGCGCGTCGAGACGCAGCGCATCGATTTCGGCGAGCAAACCGTAGGCGGCAAGCCGATCGTGGTACCGGTGCGGGCCATCATCGACACGATGGAACAGCCATACCCCGACGACCCGAAGGGACGCATGATCTTCCGACACACGCTGTTCACTACGGACTACAAGAACTACCAGGCGGGGAGCTGAGCGAGCCGGCGTTTACTCGACCACCTGGAAGCTGGTTTCGGCGGTGGCCAGCGAGCTGCCGCCGACCCACACGTTATAGGTCGTCGGTTCCACCACCTGCTTCAGGTCCACGTTGTAGAAGTTGAGCTCGTTGAAGCTCAGCGGAAACTCGATGTGCTTCGACTCGCCTGGCGCCAGCGTGACCCGCGTAAAGCCTTTCAGTTCACGCAGAGGCTGCTCGACGCTGACGTTGGGGATGCGCAGGTATAACTGGACCACTTCGGTTCCCGCCACGCTGCCGGTATTCCTGATATCGACTCCCACCTTGACTACCGGCGAATGGCCGGAGGTCATTACTTCCCTGACCGGCACCGTTTGCCGGCTGACCGTGGGAGTGGAATAACTGAAGCGCGTGTAACTGAGGCCCCAGCCGAACGGGAACAGCGCCGAGTTTTGCTCGTCGAGGTAGCGCGAGTGGAACTTTTCATCGGCATTTATCGGCATGTGAGTTAAGTCGATCCCGGTGGCAGGGCGGCCGGTGGGCATCTGCGCATAGTAGAGCGGCTCCTGGCCGACGGCGCGCGGCAGGCTGGCGGGCAGCTTGCCCGAGGGGTTCACATCGCCGAAGAGAATGTCCGTAATGGCGTGTCCACCTTCCACGCCGGGCGACCATGCTTCCACGATGGCCGGCACATGCTCGCCGGCCCACTTGATCTCCAACGGCCGGCCGGCCAGCACCACCAGGATTATCGGCTTGCCGGTAGCGGCCACGGCTTCCAGGAGCTTCTCCTGCTTTCCGGTAAATCCAAGGTGCACGCGGCTGGCAGCTTCGCCCTCCATCCAGTTGGCGCTCTCGCCCAAAGCGAGGATGGCAACGTCCGCCTTGCCCGCGGTTTCAACGGCTTCGGCAATCGTCTTGTTGTCGTCGGGAATTTCGTTGGAACCGCTCGCCGCCGCCGATCCACCGAAGCTGACGTTATTGAGAACGGCTTCATCCTTGCCGGAGAGCAGACCGCAGCCTTCCGCGTAGAGAACATGATCGGCGCCGAGGCGCTCTTCCAGGGCTTTGCGGAGGGTGACAACGTATTTGGGGTCGCCGGCCGACCACGCGCCGAGCAGCTCGCGCTGGTTATCCGCCAGCGGGCCGATCAGCGCAACAGTCTTCGTTTTGCCGGTGAGCGGAAGCAGTGTGCCGGTTCCTTCGACCGGGTCGTTCTTGAGCAGCACCAGGGTCTCGTCGGCGACTTTGCGGGCGAGTGCGCGGCGCTCCGGCGTGGCGTCATAGGGAGGGCCGGGTTGCGTGTAGGGGTGATCGAAGAGCCCCAGCGCGAATTTGACGCGGAGGATGCGCCGGACGGCTTCATCGATCACGGATTCGGGAATCTTTCCGGAGCGAACCTGCGCCGCAATCACGGTGCCGTAGAGGTTGCCCTCCATGTCCATCTCCACGCCGGCTTCGAGCGCCTTGCGCGCCACGGTGGGGCCGTCGCCGATGGAATGGTTGAGGAGCTCCCCCACCGAGCCCCAGTCGGAAACCACGAAGCCATTGAAGCCCCATTCCTTGCGCAGGATCTGAGTGAGTGTGAGCGGATTGGCTGTGGCCGGAACGCCATTGATGGAGTTGAAGGAGCTCATCAGCGTGGCCGCGCCTTCTTCCACCGCGGCCTGGTAGGGCTTAAGGTAAACCTGGCGCAGCGTAATCTGGCTCATGTCGGTGGCGTTGTAGTCGCGGCCGGCGATCGCCGCCCCGTAGGCCGCAAAGTGCTTCACGCTGACAGCGACTGAATCGGGCCTGGAGATATCGCCCTGCTGATAGCCGCGAACCCAGGCGCGCGCCATGGCCGACCCGAGGTATGGGTCTTCGCCGTTCGACTCGATGATGCGGCCCCAGCGGGGATCGCGGGCAATGTCCACCATGGGCGAGAAGACCCAGGGGATGCCGTCGGCGCGCGCCTCCGTGCCGCCGGTATGCGCCACGATCTCGGCCATCTGCGGATCGAAGCTGGCGGCCACGGCCAGCGGAATGGGAAACGTGGTGTGGTGGCCGTGGATGACGTCCAGCCCGAAGAGGAGGGGGATGTGCAGCCGCGTCTTCTCGATCGCGATGTGCTGGTAATGGTTGGTGGCCTCTGCGCCTACGACGTTGAAGAGCGATCCCACCTGCGCCTTCGCGACCATGTCGTCGAAGTGCTGATTTGACGCGCCCGGGCCAGTAGCGAAGCCGGCCGAAAACTGCGGCAGTTGGCCGATCTTCTCGTCCAGCGTCATCTGCTTGAGCAGCGCCTCGACCTTCCTGTTGATCTCAGGTGAGGCAAGCTGGGCATTGGAGGGCGGAACGGTCTGGGCTGAAACCGCGAAAGCAGGCGTAAGGACGAGGAGCCCAACCAGGGCACGGCAGAAGACGTTCAGGACGCTGTTTCTCATCACCGGACATGATAAACCGTTTGCCATGAGCGCGCGCGCAGGCTTTGAGCGTACACCAAGCCAAGGCGCCGCAATGTGCCACCGATTCTCTTCCGCCAGACAGCCGATTCACTGCCGAAAAACTTGTTGTGGCCAGCGGGATTTGCGGCATACTGTGAACAACACCCGAATAAATATGGAGTCAAAGGAATGAGTGCTCTCTCTGCCTTCATTCTCCTGGCGTCGGTTTCTACGGGAACCGCGACCGGCTATCTAAAACCCCTGGTGAACCCAGCCATGCAGCCTGCGTTTCAAGAGCTGCCCAGGGGTCCCAACGGCCTCACCCTCTATGACGAGAAGGGCGAAGTGGTGGCGCGCTGCGAGCGCGCTGACGACAAGTACGGCAACTGCAAGCTTGAGCCGGATTTCTCGCTCGATGACCTGATGAACGCGTGGGTCCACGCCTACCAGGAAACGCAAAACAAGTAGAAGAGCTATTCGCTGACGCTCTCGGCGAACGGACAAGCGGGACAAGGGCGAAAAGCCGTGTTGCGAATGCGCCCGGATGCTCTACTCTTGCTGTGACCGTTTATGGGGCGCGTTCTCAAACACGTTCGCAGGACGCTATGGCTGGCGTTGGATCACGACGTATTTAACACGGCCAAAGCGGCGGCCTACTCCGGCATGCTGTGCTTCTTTCCCGCGGTGCTTGTCCTCACAGCGCTGCTGGCGCAGGTTCCCGCGGGCCCTTCGCTGGTGGGCGAGCTGCGCGGCTCGTTCGACGAGATCCTTCCTCCCGAATCGATGAACCTGCTGCAAAGCTCATTCAGCGCGCGCCATCTCCGCTCCACGCAGGTGGTCTGGTCCGCGGCCAGCCTTGCCGTGTTTGCGGGGCTCGGCGTGATGCTCTCGCTCATGGAAGGATTCCGCCGCGCCTACAAGATCCGCCGAGACAGCTGGGGGTTCTGGGAGCGGCGCCTGCGTGCCCTCCTGCTGGTGCCCATCGTATTGCTGCCTCTCTCCCTGGCAAGCCTGCTGCTCGTCTTCGGGCACCAGATTGAGGACTGGATCATCGTCAACGCCGATCATGAGCTGCGCCACTTCGTCATCGTCTTCTGGCGGGTGATTCGCTGGGCCGTTGCCGTATCCACGGGCGTTGTGGTTCTGGCCGCGCTTTATTTCTTTGGCACCAAGCGCAGGGAGCACTGGGGCTGGGTATTGCCCGGCGCCATCGCCGCCACGCTGGTTTGGTTTCCCGCCACCCTGGGATTCGGCTTTTACGTCACGCGTGTGGCCGACTACAGCAGGTTTTACGGCTCGTTCGCGGCTGGAATCGCCACCCTGGTCTGGCTCTACCTGACCTCGTTCAGCGCCTTGCTGGGCGCGGAGTTGAACGGCGTGCTTTACCAGGCACGGCAGGGGCGGATGGAAGCCGCCAGCTACTCCGGGATGGCAGAGGCCGCCGCGCCCGATCAATCATCCTCAAGTGCTTGAGTGCGCGTGTACACCCAATCCGCCGGCAAGTCCCGCCTCGCCGTCCATGTAGAATAAAGGCGGTTGAAGCCACACAATTCCCCATCCCCACTGGAACAGATCCGGGAGCACTCTCAATGCCGTTTTCTGACCTTAGCCTGAGCGATTTCGCAACGCTGCGCCGCGCCAAAATCGTTGCCACGCTTGGCCCCGCATCCAACACCGAACCCGTCTTCCGCAACCTGGTACGCGCGGGTGTGGATGTTGTCCGCCTGAATTTTTCTCACGGCACCTACGAAGAAAAGCTGGCGCTGATCCACATGATCCGCAAAGTGAGCCGCGAGCTGCACAAGCCGCTCTGCATCCTCGGCGATCTCCAGGGACCGAAAATCCGCACGTCCAAACTGAGAGACCACATCCCTGTGCTGCTGAAGACGGGCGCGCGCATCACGATCACGCCGCGCGACGTCCCCGGCACGGCTTCGATGGTGGGCACTACCTTCAAGACGCTGGCTGAAAACGTGGAGCAGGGTTCGCGTATCCTGCTCTCCGACGGCCTCATCGAGCTGCGCGTGCATGAACTCCTCGGCGACGACGTGGTGTGTGAAATTGTGAACGGCGGCATGCTGGGAGAGAACAAGGGCATCAATCTGCCCGGCATTCCGGTTCGGGTTCCCTCGCTCACTGAGAAGGACGAGGCCGACCTCGACTTCGCGCTCCGCAATGGCGTGGACGCCATCGCTGTCTCATTCGTGCGCACCGCTGAGGACATCCGCCTGGTGCGCAATCGTGTTTCCGCCCACGGCAGCGAGACGTGGATCATCGCCAAGCTGGAAAAGCCGCAGGCGATCGAGCAGCTTGACCACATCCTCCAGGTATCAGACGGCATCATGGTGGCGCGCGGCGACCTCGGCGTCGAGATGCCGCCGGAGCGCGTCCCGGCCATCCAGAAGCACATCATCCGCAAGGCAGGCGAATATCGCAAGCCCGTGATCACGGCGACGCAGATGCTGGAATCGATGATCGACAATCCGCGGCCGACGCGCGCCGAAGCTTCCGACGTGGCCAATGCCGTCTACGATGGCACCGACGCGGTTATGCTCTCCGGCGAGTCGGCGGTCGGCAAATATCCCGTCGAAACGGTCATGATGATGAGCCGCATCGTGCAGGAGGCGGAGCGCACCATCAAGGAGCAGACCGGCTACGACGTGCGGCCGCACGAGTCGCACCTCTCCATTGCCGAAACCATCTGCGAAGCCACGGCCCACGCCGCCGAAGATCTGGACCTGCGCGGCATCGCGCTGTTCACCGAGTCCGGCGCAACCGCGCGGCAGCTCTCCAAGTACCACCCTTCCGCGCCCATCTTCGCGCTCAGCCCTGTGGACGTAACCATCAACCGCCTCAACCTGCTGTGGGGCACCATTCCCATCCGCTGCCCCAAGGTCAATTCCACTGAAGCCATGGTGGAACTGGCCGAGAACCTGCTGCAGGCCGGCGGCTTCGTACGGCCGAAGGAAGTGATTGCGATTGTGGCGGGCACGCGCACCAAGTCCGGCTCAACCAACTTCATGCGGCTGCACGTGTTGGGCGAGCCCACGCACGATCCTCGCTACCAGCCGCCCGAAGAAACCACGCATGTCAAGCGCGCGCCGGCAAAATCGGCGTCCCAGAAGAAGTAACGTTCGGGCGATTCCCGGCCGGCGCCACTCCCCAGGGGAGTGGCGCTTTTGTTTCGCCTGCACCGCGCCGTCATCGGGGAACCTGGTCGACCGTGACAGAATCCGCATCTTGTCCGCCGGCTAACCATCCTCCGATCAGGCCGCATCGGAATTCTCAGCAGCACAATCCGAATGCCGCCTGAAACGATGGCCGGGAGTAATCCCGCCAATGGCCACGCATTCGAGGGAGCCACAGATAAATGAAGGAAACCGCCCGCACCTCAACCAGGAAAGCCTCTGGAAACACCACCCGTACCCGTTCTAATCCAACCACTAAACAAGGAAAAATCACTTCCGCGCCGGTTCATCGGAGTCCCAAGAAGCGAGACCACGTCTCTGAGCCTGAGAAGCGGGGCCACAAGCGACGGATTCATGTCATTGAGGTGCAAGACTGGGTTCCTCAGCAGCCGGTCCATATCGGGGGCGTAAAGAACCCGCCTGCCGCGCCACAAGTCCATTTTGCCGGGGTGGCAAACCGCTCCTATGCTGCGCATCTCAATGACCTTCGCGCGGAACCGCACCCTAAGCCTACCGCTAACCCTTTTCACGGGCCTTTCCCTGTCGGCCGCAAACAGCCCTGAAACACCGCGGCAAAAGAGGGGAATCGGCCGGCGACATGGCGCAGGCTCGAATGATTCCCAGCGGCAAAACGCCGCGATAGACCAACCGTTGCGCGGGAATTCCCGCCTGGAGCGCATGTGGCAACCGGCATTTCGAGAATCGCTGCTGAAGAGTTAAAAGAACTTTCGCAATTCTGGTCGGAGCGGGGCGACACGCTTTCGCTCTATTTCAAGGCTCCGGCAGCACCCGCCGATCTGTCTGGCCGCGAAGACCGAATCCACGCCAAGGACAAAATGAAGGAAACGTTGGGGAAGCTGCGCGGAACCGCGCCGGTGGACCGCCGGGATATCGAGCGCGTTCTGAATACCGTGGCCGAAATGAAAGGCAATGGCGGCCGCGCCAAGGTTATCTTTGCCTGCGCGCGCGGCAGCATCTGGCGCGAGTACGACGTCCCCGGCGATCTTTCCCTGCGCGTCGACGCCGGCTGCGCCTTCACCCTGGCGCCGCTCATCGCGCAACAGCAGAGCCGGCGCCGTTACTGCATTGCGCTGGCCGACCGGAACCGTGCCCGCCTGCTCCTGCTCGAGGGACGTGAGATCTTCGAGCACAGCCAGGTGCTGGATGAAGAGAGGGAAAAGATCCGCACTACGGGGGCACGCAAATCCGGTCACCTGGAGCGCAAGATAGAAGAAGACGCCAAGCGGCACTTCGCCTTCCTCGCCGATCATTTGCTCCGCTTCTACGAGCACAAGGATTACGACAACCTGATCGTCGGCTGCCGTGACGACATGTGGCCCGGCATCGAGGCGGAGTTGCATCCGCAGATCCGGCGCGTTCTCGTGGGCCACTTCACCATCGATCCTGGTCTCGCCACCTGCGAAGAGATCCTGGAGCACGCGCAGGCCATCGTCGATGAGAAGGACCGCGAAGACGAATCGCGCCTTGTGGACAGAACGGTCGGCGCGGCAGCGGCCGATGCGCTGGGCGCAATCGGGCTGAAGGCCGTTATCGATGCGCTGGAGAAAGGCGAAGTCCGCACGCTGCTGTGGGCCGGTCAATCGAGCCGCCACGGTGCGTGCCTGTGCGACAATTGCGGCCATCTGGATGGCGATGGGCCGCAGGCGTGCACCCTGTGCGGCGCGCGCATGCGGCAATTCTCCGATGCCGAAGAAGCATTGCTGCGTCACGCGCTCGGCCGCAGTATCGAGGTGCGCCAACTCCACTTTGCAAAGCTGCCCCCGCCCGACGGAATTGCGGCGTGGTTGCGCTACCGTGCCGACACAAACACCGCGCAGGCGCTGGCGTCATAAATAGAGCCAGCCGGCGCGGGCGACCGGGTCACGCAACCCGCTCGCCGTTCACGACGGAGGCGAGCAGGCGGCCATCTGCGTCGACAGCCACCAGGCTGGCCGGCTGCCCCAGGGCGAAACCTCGATCGCCAATCCCCAGCATTGCGGCGGGATTGGCTGTCAAGAGCCGCAGACCCTGCTCGACTCCGGCGCCCGTGAATTGAACAAAATTCAGGAGGGCGCGATCGAGCGTCAACACGCTGCCGGCGAGCACGCCCCGCGCTGTGGCACGGCCGTTGGCCACCTGCACCGGAAAGCCGCCGAGCACGTACTCGCCATCGGGCATGCCGGTGGCGCTCATGGCGTCCGTCACCAGGATGCATCGTTCGGCGCCTTTGGCGCGCCACCACAGCCGCACGGTTTCAGGGGCAGTGTGGATTCCGTCGCACACCAACTCCGCGTACAACGCGTCTTCAGTAAGCGCGACGCCCAGAATTCCCGGCTCGCGATGGTCGAGCTGGCGCATGGCGTTGAAGGTGTGGGTGGCGCTCGATGCGCCCGCGGCGATCGCCGGCAGCGTCTCGGCCGCAGTGGCATTCGAGTGCCCCAGCGACACGCGCACGCCGCGTGCACGCGCATGTGCCGTCAGCTCCGCGGCCCCGGGCAACTCCGGCGCCAGGGTCATCAGCCGGACGTGGCCTTCAGCCGCATCGTAGAGCCGGTCGAAGGTGGCAATGTCCGGCGCCAGCAGATATTCCGCGGGCTGAACGCCGCGCTTGGCGTGGGAAAGAAATGGTCCCTCAAGATGAATCCCTACGGGACGCGCCTGTCCCGGCACCGGTCCATCGGCGATGATCTTCGCCAGGGCGCTCACTGCCTGCAGCGTGCGATCCAGCGGCGCGGTAACTGTTGTAGCCAGATACGCGCCGGTTCCGCGCGACGCCAGAAAACGGCCCATCGCGGAGGGATATTCCGGGGCGGCGTCCATCACGTCATGCCCGGCTGCGCCATGGATGTGAATATCGAGAAAGGCCGGCGCCAGCGTGGCTCCGGGAAAGTCCCAGGTCTCAGCGTCCCGCGGCAATTCGGCCGCCTCGCGCGAAACTACCGAGGCGATGCGGCCATCCTCCACCACCACCGCCGGCCGGCGAATCATTATGCTCCCGTCAAAGAGAGCCTCAGCCGTTATGACTGCTGGTTTCATCGCGGCAACACCTGAATTTCACAGTGCGCGACGCTCCAAAAGCTTCGCGCCCGATGATGATCGTAGACGATCGCCCACAAACAATGCTCGTGTATTCCGCGCATGAGAAGAAGCTCGAAGGCGCCCACTTCGAGCTTCGCGGTGTGTGGCTCCGTGTTGCTTGCCGCAGGCGCCGGAGCCTTAGTTGTAGTCGCCTCAGAAGTTCAGCTTGAGCGCGAGCTCGATCTGGCGTCCCGGGTTGGATCCATCCATCAGGCCATACGGCCCCATGCCTCCGCTGGCCCCGGCGGGACCGGTGATGAGCTTGCCGTTGCAGAGTTCGCAAGAGCTATAGTTGTTATCCCAGGTGGCCGGAATCGAGAAGATGGGCGTGTTGGTGAGGTTGATGAACTGAGCGATGAACACCAGGTTCGTCCCTTCCGTCAGGGGGAAGGACTTGTTGATGTTCATGTCCGCGGTCTTGAGATGCGGGCCGCGCATGGTGCCGACGCCGCAGTTGCCAAACTGTCCATCGGACTGCGGTCCCGTAATATACGCGGGGTTGAGATTGGCCATTCCCACGCTGGAGCCTATCTGCGCGAACTGGTAGCTCATATTGGGCGAAACCGAGTTGTTGCAGTTGGGACGCGGCACGTAGGTGCCTGGGGCCGTAAGGTTCGAGGCTCCCGCCGGATTGAAGGATCCCATCCACTCGCCGTCCATTGCAGTTACGGCAAAGCCCGAGCGCAACGTGGTATCGAGCGAGACGTTCCAACCGCCGATGACTTCATTCACTGCGCGGTTGACCCCGGCGCCGAACATCTTGCCGTGGCCAAAGGGCAGGTCGTATAGGCCATAGGCGTTGAAGGCATGCAGAGCGTCGATGGTGCATTTGCCGTAATCGCCCATCGGATTGTACTCGTTCTGGAAAAAGTTGCCGCCGCCTTCGTTCTGCTGTTCGCCGGCGCCTTCCTCGTCGCCGTACGCGCCAAAGTAGCCCAGAGAATTGGTAAGGCACTTTGACATCGTGTAGTTGGCCTGCAGATCCAGACCGTGGTAGTTCTTTTGGGCCAGAGTCACTTCCAAGGCGTCGTAGTTGGAAATCGCGTCGGACGCATTAAATCGCGCCTGGCGTACGCCCGCCTTGACCAGGTTCTGCATGAATGGCCCGGGAGCGACGGCTGGCACGGTCACCCAGACGGGATTCGCGGATGTTCCCTTGTTGATCTGCTGGGTTCCCGAGGTCAACACCTTCTGGTTGTACCAGTAGATGTCTGCCATGTGGGTGTCGTGGTTGCCCACGTAGCCGACCGATGCTGTGAAGTTATTGTGGAACTGATGCTGGATGGTGAGGTTCCACTGCTCGTTCATGGCCGGCCGCAGGTTGGGGTCGGTGGCATGGGTGACTTCGCCGCTGAGGCAGGGCGACGGGGTTCCCGTCGATCCGGCCGCGATCAACTGCGATGCAGTGCAAGGGGCGGTCTGGTAAGGCGAGTATCCCTGCGAGAATGTGTTTGTCGGGTAAGGGGTGTTTGGATCGTAGGTCTGGCTGATCTGCAGCTCGTTAGGAGGATTGATGACGGCCATGTTGCTGATGCCGTTGCCCTCCATAAAGCTGGAGATGTCATAAGCGCCGCGAATTACGGTGTTGGGAGCCCAATTCGGTTCCCAGGCAAAGCCGAAGCGCGGGTTAAGGTCGCCGATGCCCCAGTAGGTATTGTAGTTCTCGCCGATCTGCGGCGTGCCGGTGACCTTGTCGAAATTGATGTTGTTGCTGGTGGTGCGGTCACCGCGCGGAGTCACTACTTCATAGCGAAGTCCCAGGTTGAGGGTGAGGCCGCGCGCAGCGAGATAGTTGTCCTGAACGTATCCGGCGCCCAGGCTGTTGGCGAGGTGGAAGTGAATCGGCTGACCTACCGACACGTTTCCGGGCAAGCCGAGCAGGAAGTCCGCATACTGATTATCGGCACCGCCCTGAACTCCGGTTGTGTCGGTAAACTGCCCGTTGAAGCTCCAGCTTCCGGCTACGCCGTTATTGCCGGGATAAGTATCGTTCATGATCCAGTGGAGGAACTCAAACCCGGTGTGGATGGAATGTTTGCCGTGCGTCCAGGTCAGCGAGTCGTCGAGTTGCTCGGTGGTGTCGTGGAAGACTTCGACCAGGTCGCTGTTGCCCACCGAACCATAGCCCATGCTGATGCTGGGCAGCAGGTTCACGGGCACGCCGGTGAGGCCTATCTGTGAATTCACGTTGCCGCTTGTGGGAGACGTGTAGACGCCGTCGTTGGCCGGGAAGATCGTCAAGCCGAGGCGGAAATCGTTCACCAGCGTTGGATTAATGGTGCGCACGTAATCGCCAACGATGTTCTTCAGCGGGTACTCGCGTTCCAGGTTCGGCGTCAGCACGTTGGTGCCGTTGCTCGAAATCAGGTGCGTGTACATCTGGGTGTAGCGGCCCATCACGTGGTCTTTTTCAGAGGCTTGCCAGTCGATCTTGAGATCGCCCTGGTAATTGTGCGTGTAGCCGCTGGAGAAGAAGTTGAGATTCGACACCTGGTTCTGGAACGCGGGAAGCGATGCCAGGGCCTTGGCCACCGGATCGACGGCCGATACGGGTATCTGGTTGTAGGGAATGGGCTGCCGCGCACCAGGCGCCACGCCCGCGGCCGGCATGTAGAGCTGGTTGCCCTTGCCCTGGCAGATTCCGGCGCTATTGAACGTGCCACCGTTCCCCGTGCAAGCGAAGCCGAGGTCGTAAACCTGTCCGCCGCCCTGACCGTTGGAAGGGGTGTAGTAGTTGGAATTGGGAACCAGCGTGTTCTGGTTGCCGGTCCTGGGCTGGTTGTAGATCGACGACTCCTCATCCGCGAAGAAGAAGAGCTTGTTCTTGATGATCGGTCCGCCAACCTGCCCGCCGAATTCATTCCAGTGCAGAGCGGGGCGGGGGATGGTGGTTTGTGTGCCGTAGCCGGTGATGAAGGCCACGGCCTTGTCCTGCCACGTGTTGGCTTCGAGCGCGGTGTTGCGGACATATTCATAACCGACGCCATGGAAGGCGTTGGTGCCCGACTTCATGGACTCCACGATCACGCCGCCGGCGTAGTTGCCGTAGTCTGCCGGGGCATTGGAGGTGATGATATTGAATTCCTGCACCGCGTCCGGAGCCGGCGTGTAGGAAACCTCGTCGTTGTCCGGCTGGTTGATGTCCATGCCGTCGAGGATGAAGTTGTTGTCTTGTTCGCGGGCGCCGTTGACATAGGGGCGGCCGGTGCCGAAGGTGGTCTGCGGCGACTCAAACGCGAAGATGTTGGAGCTGAGGACGCCGGGCGCCAGCAGCGTGAGCTGATTGATGTCGCGGGTGGCCAGCGGCAACTGCGCAGCGGCAGCGGCGTCGATCAGGGTTCCAATCTCGGTTGAGGACGTCTGCAGAAGCGGCGGCGCATCGGTTACGGTGACGGTGTCACTGACCGAGCCTACCTTGAGCTGGAAGTCGACGCGGGCCACCTGGTTCAGCGCCAGCGAAAATGCTTTGCGCAGTTCCGTGGCGAAACCAGTGGATTCGGCTTTCACTTCCACGTTGCCCACCGGGACGGTGGGGAATTCATAGACGCCCGCAGCAGTGGTCTTCGCGGTCCACACGGTGCCGCGGTCCACTTCACGGACCGTCACAGTGGCGTTGACGATCGGAGCCCCGGAGGGATCCGTCACCAGGCCGGTGATCGAGGCTGCGGCTTGCTGCGCCCGCAGTAACGTCGGCGTACCCAACAGCACTGCCATGCTCAAGGCGACGCCGACGGTAGCCAGGAACGTGCGGTAGTTAAGCTTCACTGGAGTCTCCTATGGTTCGGTCGGTTTCAGGTTGTTGGTGTCAGCTTAGGTTTGCGGGACTGGGGAGCCCTGCGCACATCGCGGTACAAGAACTGTGATCGAATCATCATCAAACGCGCTTTCATCGATTCCCGGGAATCATACCCCGGATCACAAGAAGATTACAAGAAAAAATGATCAGATCAAGCAAAAAAAATCATAATGCTGAATTTTATGGCGTCTTTATGCATTGGGTGGATGGTCCACGCAACTCGGAAAGAGTCCTCCCCGCGTTTCGCGGCAGCATTGGGAGTATCCATGTAAGTTATTAATAAAAAAATTGTTAAGTAGGATAATACTGACAGATCATCCGCACCGATATGGCATGACTTCGGATGGGTCGCCCTGGTCTCCTAATATAGGTCTAACCAGAGAATTGGCGTTTCGCCGCAATAGATTTCCACAGATGATCGAAAGTCATTAAAAAAATCATCTGGTTGCGCGTTTCTCGATTTATTGGTATCTTCAAACCGTGCCTTCCATTCTCCACGCGTTCCTGAACGCTTACAGGACTTTCCGTCCAAATTCGATTTATCTGATCGCTTATGCTGCAGAGGGCCGCAAACAGCGCATCACAACCTGGAGGCAGGAACGAGCGGGGCAAGGTCAGGCCAAAATCACTTTGAAGGGATTGCTCTGGAACCCGAAATGAAGGCGATGCTCTTTGAGTTGTGTGCTGAGAATCTCGAATCCGCAATAGCAGCCCAGGACGGCGGGGCGGATCGCATTGAGCTGTGCGCGGACCTCGCCGTGGGCGGCCTTACGCCCCCGCCCGATCTGATGACCGAAGCTGTGAACGCCCTCGATATCCCCGTGCACGTGCTCATCCGCCCGCGCGCCGGCGACTTCGTCTTTTCCTGCGGCGAATTCGACGACATGCGCCACCAGATTGACGCGGTGAAGCGCGCCGGCGCCTCCGGCATCGCCACCGGAATCCTGCTTGCAAACGGCTGCGTGGATATTGAGCGCACACGCGCACTCATCGATCAGGCTCGCCCCATGGACGTGACCTTCCATCGCGCATTCGATGAGACGCCCGGTCTGGCGCAAGCCCTTGAGGACGTGATCGAAGCCGGCGCGGACAGCCTCCTCACTTCGGGGGGCGCGCCCAATGTCCTGAGCGGCGCCGCGACCATCCGCTCTCTCGCCGAACAGGCCGGCGGGCGCATTCCGCTCATCGCCGGCGGCGGCCTGCGCCTGGAGACTCTGGCTGAAGTCATCCGCATCTCCGGCATTTACTGCCTACATGGGTCGCTCTCGCGCCGCAACGGAAATGGCGCCGCGCCGGTGCTTGTTTCAGACATCAGGGAGGCTGTTCGCCTGCTGCGCGCACACGCCGCCGAGCTGGTTCCGCCCGCCGCCGCCCGCTAGCCCCAATAGCCGCATGAATGCTGGATAAATCCGTCTCAGACGCGGATGACCCTGATCCCCTGGCGCTCGAACTGGGCCACCATCTCCGCCGGCGCGCCATGATCCGTGATCAGCGTCTGCACATCGTTGGCGGCACAAATGAACGCCGGGCTCACCTTGCCCAGCTTGCTTGAATCCGCCGCCACGATCACCGCCTTCGCCTGCTTGATCATCTTCCTGTAAACGAGCGCCTCGTCATTTTCCAGCTGCGTCGCGCCACGCTCGGGATCGAACCCCGTAACGCTCAGAAAGACCTTATCCATGTACATGTTGTCGAGGAAGCTCAGCGCCCCGTTGCCTGACAGCGCGAAGGACCATGCCCATAGCACCACGCCTCCTGTCAGGTAAGTCCGTATTGCAGTCTGGTTGGACAGTTCCATGCCGATGTTGATGGCGTTGGTGACGATCTGGATCTTCTCGCGATGGCGCAGGCTGCGCCCGATGTGCGTGGTGGTGGTGCCGGCCGAGAGCCCCACCGTTTCGCCGGATTGCACCAGCTCCGCCGCGGCCAGGCCGATCTTTCGCTTCTCGGCTGCATGCCGCTGCTCGCGCGCCAGGAAGGAACTGTCGTAGCGGAATGGCTCGTAGAGCAGCGGCTCCACAAGCTCCGCTCCGCCATGCGTGCGCCGGATGAGTCCCCGCGCCTCCAGCCGCGCAAGGTCCCGGCGAATGCTGGGCGCTGACGATCCAGCCACGGACAGAAGTTCTTCAATCGTCGCGGTTCCGGCGCGAAGCAAAAATTTCACGATCTGCTCAGAACGGCGCGTTATTGACTCGGCCATGACGCTGATTCTACCCCTCTGGACTGTCATCCAGGACAACAAGATACCTGTGAATAAGAGGATTGTATCAACATTTTTAAACTATGTACTCAATTTGGTGATCATTATGGCATCATATTAACAGGCGACGCTCTACCAGTGCGTCGCGACTCATCGGGAGGATCGCGTGTCCGATCACGCCATGTTGCGGGAAATTTTCGCCCAGCCGGACGCGCTTCGCCGCACTCTGGCCCTCTACATCGCCGATGGCGCGCTCAATCCGGAGATGGCCGCACGACTGCGCCGCTGGTCCGTTCCGGAGGGCGAAGTGCTGATCGCCGCATCGGGTTCCAGCCGCCACAGCGGCCTGGCCGCCGAAATCCTTCTGGAAGACTTGTGCGGCCTTGCCGTGGACGTGGAATACGCCAGCGAATACAGCGTGCGCGGCGGCCGCGAGCTGCGCCATCCCAGCTGCCTCGTCATCTCGCAGTCCGGCGAAACCTCCGACACGCTGGCCGCCATGCATGCCGCGAAAGCGCGCGGCCAGCAGACCCTGGCCATCACCAACGATCCCAACTCAACCATGGCGCGCGAGGCCGATGTCTCTATGCCGCTGGCCGCCGGACGCGAGCTCGCCATTCCCGCCACCATGAGCTTCACCTGCCAGCTCGCGGTGCTCTACATCCTCGCATTGTATGAAGGCGTCCGCCTCGGCCACATTGACCCTGAGGAATTGTCGTTCCACATTGCCGGCCTCTGGGCGCAGTGCGACCGCATCGAAACGCAGCTGGAAGAGTGGCGCGAGCAGGCTGCCGCGCTGGCCTCAAAGTACAGTTCCTCGGCCTCGTTCCTCTATCTTGGCCGCGGCATCCACTACGCCATTGCCCGCGAAGGCGCGCTCAAGCTGAAGGAAGCCTCCTATGTGCATGCAGAGGGCTACCCTGCAGGCGAGCTGAAGCACGGCCCTAACGCGCTGGTATCCGAGCACGTTCCGCTCGTGGTTCTCGCCACTGTCGATCGCCTGCTGCCCGCCTCCGTGGAGCGCTATGAAAAAACGCTCCAGCTACTGGAGGATTTGAAGAAGCAGGGCGCACCCGTGATTGCCCTGGCCAACCGCGGCGATGTCAGCGTTCCTCTTCTCGCCACCGACTGCATTGAGATCGACCGCGCCACAGAGTATCTGCTGCCCATCAGTGAAGTTGTGCCGCTCCAGCTCTTTGCGTATTTCATGGCGATCGAGCGTGGCGTGGACGTGGACCGCCCGCGCAATCTCTCCAAGGCCGTCATCGAGCGCTAATACCGGAGCGGCAGCACACTTCAGTTTGGCTTTGTCGCAGCCGGCGCCGCGGCTGCCGGAGCGGCTGCTGCCGGCTTGGGCATTTCGAAGATCGCCGGATCGATGGTCTTGTTCAGTTCCACCTTCTTGATGGCGATGCTCAACTGGAACTGGCCGCCGAAGTCCAGATCCATGGCGTAAGGCATCAGATAGCCCACATCCGTCTTCCGGTAATCGGAATAGGTAGTGGTGATGTCCACGTCCTGACCTTGCATCTGGCCCTTGCGAATGGTGGTCTTAAGCAGGTAAGTCTTGGGGTCGAAGGTGTAGGTCGTATCCACGTTGTCTTTCGTGGTCACCTTGACCTTGTACGTGTCGGCGTCGCTCGAGACCAATTGGACTTTGTTGCCCTTGGCAGCGTAGTCGAACAGAGGGCCGCCAATATAAATCTGGTCCTTCGCCATCTTGTACTCGTCGTCGGACACGGGCGCAGGGTCCGATCCGCCCGCCATGGGGTTCACCTGCCATCCGCCCTTGTCGTTGTAGCTCTGAATGATCTTGGTGCCGTTGAAATCCATGTCCGATCGGTAGCCCACGCCGTCCACAATCACCGTGGTGCCGGCAACCTCGTTGCCCATCACCTGCGCCGAAACGTCCGTGGAAATCGACTTCACCTGGCCGATGGCTGCTTTGCCGCCGATCGCATCGATGTACTTGCCGACGATTTCGTCCGCTGACGGTGTTGGCGCCGCAGCGCTCGTCGGCGCAACCGGTTGCGCCGGGGCTGGAGCAGGCGTTTGCGCGCCCACCGCCCATGCACTGGTCAAAACCGAAAAAGCCATAATTCCGTAGATTGTGTTCTTCATCATGCTCATGCGCCCCTTTTTGCCTTTCGCGTGCCTTGCCGGCACGGTTCCAGTTGCGGCAACAGTGTAGCCTGGTTCCGCTTGTGCGTGATGCCGCCTCCGCCCCTCGCCGGGCACCCGTCGGGCCATCGGAAAAGAGCATAGTGAGGACAGCGTCTCTCTTGATGACGGATACGGCGCCGGACAAGTCTGGGTTCCAGCCGAAAAGAATTTAGCAAAGATGGCGGTCGCATCCTCGCTTTAGTATCCTGTCAGCGCATGAAACTTCCCTTCCTGCTCATTCCTCCCCTCGCGGCCGCCTCCCTGGTGGCAACCCCGGTCTCCTCCCAGGCGCCGGGCCAGGCCTCCGAGAAGAACGTCCTCGCCTGGCGCGGCGAGCAACCCGTCCGCGCGCGCCACGGCATGGTGGTCAGTGTCCATCATCTTGCTTCCGATGCCGGCCTTGAGGTCCTGAAAGAAGGCGGAAATGCAGTAGATGCCGCCGTTGCCACTGGCTTTGCCCTCGCCGTGGTCCACCCTCTTGCCGGCAACCTGGGCGGCGGCGGCTTCCTGCTGCTGCGTATGCACGATGGCCGCAACACGTTTATTGACTATCGCGAGAAGGCTCCGCTGGCCGCCACCGAGACCATGTACCAGGATGCGAAAGGAAATGTAATCCCGGACTTGAGCATCCTCGGTTATCGCGCCATCGCCACGCCGGGGTCGGTCGCCGGCCTGGCCTACGCCGAACGCAAATACGGCAAGCTCGGGCTCCAGCGCGTGATGGCGCCGGCCATCCGCCTCGCGTCGCAGGGGTTCGTTCTCACCGCCGAAGAGGCCGCCGAGCTGCACGACTCCGAGCTGACCCAGTTTCCCGATTCGCACCGCATCTTCCAGCGCGACGGCAACTTCTATAAGGCCGGCGAAATATTTCGCCAGCCCGAACTTGCGCGCACGCTCGAGCGCATCGCCGCCAATCCGGACGAGTTTTATCACGGCAAGATGGCCGAGGAGCTTGTCGGCAAACTGAAGCAAGGTGGCGCGCTCATCACGCTCGACGACCTGGCGCAATACAACGTGGTTGAGCGCAAGCCCGTCATCGGCACCTACCACGGCTACACCATCCTCAGCGCGCCACCGCCATCCTCGGGCGGCGCGGTGCTCATGAGCGCGCTCAACATCCTTGAAGGCTACGACCTGAAGCAGCTCGGCGACCGCACGCCCACTTCCATACACCTGATCACCGAGGCTTATCGCCGCGCCTACATGGACCGCTCCGACTATCTCGGCGATCCCGATTACAACCAGATTCCCGTGGCCGCGCTCACGTCAAAAAAGTACGCGGCTGCGTGGCGCGCCGGCATCGATCAGGACAAAGCCACGCCCAGCGCAGACCTGAAGCGGCCGCCAGGCTTCCTGCCGCCGGCGCCGAAGACCGCAGGCACCCATCACGCCGAATCGCAGGATACGACGCACTACTCCGTTGTGGACAGCGAGGGCAACGCCGTTTCCGTCACCACCACGCTGAATAACGCATTCGGCTCCGGCGTCACCGCGGGCTCGCTCGGATTCCTGCTCAACGACGAGATGGATGACTTTGCGTCGAAGATGGGCGTGCCCAACATGTTCGGGCTGATCCAGGGCCCGGCCAACGCCATCGCGCCGGGCAAGCGCCCGTTGAGTTCCATGACGCCGACCATCGTGCTTGAGAACGGCAAGCTGCGCTACGTACTCGGTTCGCCGGGTGGCGCGCGCATCATCACCACCGTGGCCGGCATCTTTCTTTCGGCGGCGGATGGCGGACTGAACATCCAGGAAGCCGTGGACGCGCCGCGCTTCCATCACCAGAACCAGCCCGACAAGCTGTATCTGGAGCCGGGATTCTCTCCCGATACGGTAAACGCGCTGCGCGCCGAGGGCTACACCATTGTGCAGAGCGGCCATCACTGGTCGAATGGCGAGTGCATTGCGGTGGATCCGAAGACGGGCGAACTCGAAGGCGGCCAGGATCACCGCAGCCTGTACGGCAAAGCGGCCGGGTACTGACCGGCTGCTCTGTTCGACAACTCGACCAATGCGTTGTCATTCTGAGCGGTGAGTCTGTTCCTCGCCTCGAAATCAAGTTGTCATTCTGAGCGGAGCGAAGAATCTGCGGTTGCTTCCAAGCGCCCTGGTTAAACGCAGTCCAAGTCCGCAAAGATCTCTTGCGGAACCACCCGAATCGGCGTGCCGGGGATGGTAAGTTCGCCGGAGCGAACCAATTCCAGTCCGCCCTCTGTTCCGCGATAGGCAACACGCGCGTACGGATCGATAACCCAAACATGCTCGATGCCGAATCTCAGATACTCGCCGGCTTTCTCCGAAAGCATCGCAAGCGTATCTTCAGGCGCCTTGACTTCGATTACGAGCAGAGGCGGATGCGCGATGATCCGCTCGCGTGGAGCGTCGCTGCGATGGATCGCGAAGTCGGGAACGCGAATAGCCGTTGAACTCGTTTGAACGCGAACGCTGATGAGCGGGATGAACTCCGGACAAGTGCGGAACAGCGACGCACAAAGGAGTGTGAGCGTGTACGAGTGCGGAAACTCTCCACCATTCCGTTCGACCAGCGCTCCGTTTACCCACTCCTTGTCGTACTCGTAGTTCGAATGGAGATATTCCTCGAGTTCGACCAGGCGAGCACTCATGACGTCCCCTCGCTCACATCTCGCTGCTACAGCTCCGTCGACATCGACCCCACCAGCCCCTTGGCCTTGGCGATGAAGTCCGCCAGCGGCAACGCCCCCTGGTCGCCCTTGCCCCGCGTACGCACGCTTACCGCGCCCGCCTCCTGCTCCTTGTCGCCGAACACAAGGATGTAGGGAATCTTCTGGTTGGCCAGGTCGCGGATCTTCGCGTTCATCTTCTCGTTGCGCGCATCCAGCTCCACACGGAAGCCCGCGCCCTTGAGCTCCGCCTCCACTTTCTTCGCGTACTCCGTGTGCCGTTCGGCGATGGGCACCAGTCCCACCTGTATCGGCGCCAGCCAGAACGGGAATGCGCCCGCGTACAGTTCGATCAGATACGAAGTCATCCGCTCCATGGTGCTGATCACGCCGCGATGAATCATCACCGGCCGATGCTTGTTGCCATCCGCCCCGGTGTACTCGAGGCCAAACTGGCTGGGCAGATGAAAATCCACCTGAATGGTCGAGTACGTCTCCTCGTGCCCCATCACATCGGCAAGCTGGATGTCGACCTTGGGCCCGTAAAACGCCGCCTCGCCGCGCGCCTCCTTGTACTTCAGGCCCAGGCTGTTCATCGCATCGCGCAGCACCTGCTCGCCCAACTCCCACATGGCGTCGTTGTCGACGTACTTCTCCTTGTTCGCCGGGTCGCGCAGCGATAAGCGATAGCTGTATTGCGTGATTCCCAAATCGCGATACGCCCGCTCCACCAGGTTCATCACTTTCGAGAACTCTTCCTTGATCTGCTCCGGCGTGCAGAAAATATGCGCATCATTGAGCGTCATGCAGCGCACCCGGCTCAATCCGCTCAACACGCCCGACCGCTCCCAGCGGTACATCGTCCCCAACTCCGCCAGCTTCACCGGCAACTCGCGATAGCTGCGCGGCTTCGACTCGTAAATCAGAATGTGGTGCGGGCAGTTCATCGGCCGCAGCACCATCTTCTCGGTCTCCAGATCCATCGGCGGAAACATGTCTTCGTGATAATGCGCCCAGTGCCCCGATCGGATGTAGAGATCCACCTTGGCCAGGTCGGGCGTATAGACGTGCTCGTACCCATCCTTGCGCTCGAGATCGAGAATGTATTCCTCCAGCAGCCGCCGGATCGTCGCGCCCTTGGGAAGCCACAGCGGCAGCCCCGCTCCCACGTCTTCATTCACCGTGAAGAGTTCCAACTCCTTGCCCAGCCGCCGGTGATCGCGCCGCTTGGCGTCTTCCAGCCGCTCCAGGTATGCGTCCAGATCCTTTTTGCTGAAGAACGCCGTCCCGTAGATGCGCTGCAGTTGCGGGTTCTTCTCGCTCCCCAGCCAGTACGCGCCGGAGAGGCTCATTACCTTGGCCGCCTTCACGCGGCCCGTCGAAGGCACATGCGGCCCGCGGCAGAAGTCCACAAACTTGCCGTTGCGATAAAAGCTCACCTGCGAGCCCGGTTCCGTAAACTTGGTCACGAAATGCGTCTTCATGAAGTCGCCGTCGCGCGCAAACTCCTCCAGCGCCTCTTCCCGCGACTCGTACTCGCGCACAAACTTCTCGTCGCGCGCAACCACCTCGGCCATCTTCGTTTCAATGGCGGCCAGGTCCTCCGGCGTGAAGGGCTTGTCGCGATAAAAGTCATAGAAGAATCCCGAATCCGTGGCCGGACCATGGCCCAGCTTGGCCTCAGGGAACAGCTCCAGCACCGCCGTGGCCAGCACGTGCGCAGCCGAGTGACGCACCACCTTCAGCGCGTCCGGATCCGACTCCTTGACCAGCTCCAGCTTCGTATCCTCGTTGAGCGGCGTGGTCATGTCCACCAGGCGCGGAGCGCCGGCCTGCTCCGCCGCGTACATTTGGGCTTCGGCGGATTCGTCCGCCTTCGCCGCGGCGGTTCCATTGCCGGAAACAGGCGTAAGCCGCGCCACCACGGAAGCTGCCGCCAGCCGCGGCGAAATGGAGTTAGCGATATCCAGAGGCGTGGTGCCCGCAGGCACCTCACGCACCGAACCGTCAGGAAGATGAACTTTGACCGCATTGCTGCTCATAATCGTTCCCACTGCATGGCCTTAAAAGACGAAAGGGTCTGCACTTCAAGGATATAACGGAACAATTGCGTCTCTCCCGGCCTACGCTCCCCAGCAATGGTTAATCCCCGGTCGCAACCCGTCTGTCACCATCCAGGTCCGTGAGCCTGTGCCCATGAGGTCCTCCATGCTCAAGCGCCTGCCCGCCGTTGCGCTGCCGGCAGACGCGGCGCATTCCCCGGCCCCCGCCGCCACACTCGCGTGCACACCCAGGTAACCAACCGAGATACCTGACGGCTATTTCACCCAGGATTTCCTCCTTGCCAATTGTCCACTCGCCCGGGTAAAACGATTCTCCTGGCACACAAGTGGGATCTTTCCCTGCCCCATCCGGCCCGCGTACGTCCCGGTAATGGGTATGGCTTGCTGCAGTTGGCCGGAGATAGGGTTTCCCCGTGGCTAGAGAGAATTGCCGAGCCCTCGCGAATTGAAACACGGTTTCGCGGGCGCCCGGCAGGATGAGGTCACCGAAATGCAGGTACTTTGCAAGACCACCAGCAACGCCGCGGATGTCTGTTGCAGCGTGTGCGGGCAGGGATTCGCGCTCTACTGGGAGCGCACGACGAAGATGGAGCGAGCGCAGGCGCTTGCGGAAATCGGCAAGACGCTGCGCGCCCATCACCAGGACAAGTCCGGGCCCGAAGCCCATCCCCAGCGTGGTTTCCTGGTGCCGGAATGGCGGGCAACCGTCGCTGTTTCCGGAGCCGCCATCAGGGGCCATGCACCCAGTTGGGCTCTTTAGCGCATCTTACGATTTGAGAGTTTAGGCCGGTTCACGGTTCGTTGAGTGACAGGCCTCCGCGGAATGGGAACCACCATTCCGCGGCTCACGTACCTTTCAGCAAGATCCGGCAGGGCCACTGACGGAATCCCGGATTCCGCCGAAGAAAACAATAAGGACCGCCGATTAAAGGGATTTGTGACGTGCCGTCTCTCTGGTTCTCTCCGTAGCTCTTGAGCACGACGAGACCATTACTATCTGTGCGTTGTTTACATGCCGGCCGGCGACTACACCCGTGAGGTCATCGCCGCCGGCATTGTTCTGTTCCGCGCCAGGATTGTCCGCCACCAGACAAATTGAAACGAGGCCTCAGTCGCGGCTTCTCGCTCCCTCGTTCCCTATTCCCTATTCCCTATTCCCTGTTCCCTGTTCCCTGTTCCCTGTTCCCTATTCCCTATTCCCTATTCCCTATTCCCTGTTCCCTGTTCCCTATTCCCTGTTCCCTCGTTCCCTATTCCCTATTCCCTATTCCCTATTCCCTATTCCCTGCCTTTAAGGCTCCAGCTCATACGGCAGCCCGAACCGCCCAATCTGGATGATCGCCTTATCTCCCGGCGGCCAGATACGGAAACTCACCACCTCGTGCGACGTTCCCGGCTTCAGCCGCGCTTCCGCATTGCCCACCAGCACACCCGTCGCGGCCACGTGGAAATGCACCTTCAGCGACTCGTTCGTTTCATCCCGCACCCACCCAAACACGTACTCGCCCGGCTTCAGCTCCACTCCGCCGATCTTCACCGGCGCCTGCACCACCAGGTAATGCGAGTACTTTCCGTCCGCCGAATATCCCGCGGTAATCAGCACCACCCCGGCGATGAACCGCCCGCGCGCATCCACGATCCCCGACGCCGTGCGCATCTCCGTCTCGATGTGTTCCTTCTCCACCGGGGCGCGCGCCGGCAGCAGCGACTTGAGCTCCGCATCCGTAGCCTGCCGCCACCCAGCCTTCGACGCCTGGAACATAGCCTTCTGCGCCGTCAATGGCGACGCAGCCCAGGCAAAGGCCAGAAATAAGCTCGCAAATAGAATGCGCTTCATTGAACCTGTCCCACGCTTCACCGTTTCACCGACTACGGTTCACTGACCACTGATCACTGACCACTGATCACTGACCACTGACCACTGATCACTGCTTCCGCTTCCGCAGCGACTCCAACGGCACAATCCCCCGCTGAATCGCCGCCGTCGCCGCCTGGGTCCGGTCGGTCACTCCCAGCTTTCCCAGCAGGCTGTTGATGTGCGTCTTCACCGTGGCCTCTGATATCTCCAACTCCGCCGCGATCTCCTTGTTGCTCTTGCCGTACACAATCTGTTCCAGCACGTCGAACTCCCGCGCCGTCAGCTCCTCGGTCCCCATGCGCTCGGCCAGCCGCTGCGCAATCGCCGGCGGAATGTGCTGCCTGCCCGCGTGCACCGCCCGGATGGTCGCGATCAGCTCTTCGGTGGTCATGCCCTTCAGCAGGTACGCACGCGCGCCCGCCTGCAAGGCGCGGAAAATGTCCTCGTCGCCGTCGTACGTGGTCAGCACAATAAACCGCGCGCCCGGCGTCTCCATGCGGATGCGCTGGATCACCTCCACGCCGGAAAGTCGCGGCAGGCGCAGGTCAACAAGCGTAATCGCTGGCAGGTGCTTGCGGAACTGCGCAATGGCCTCCACGCCGTCGGCAGCTTCGCCCACCACCTCGATGCCGCCGGCCACCTTCAGCAGCGCCACCAGCCCCTGCCGCACCACGTGATGGTCTTCCACCACCAGAACGCGAATCGGATCCTCGCTCACACCTGCTCCTTCTCTTCCCTTGCCGCTCCTCGCGGCGCCGGCGCCCGCAACCGCACCGCAACCCCCGCGCCCAAAGCGGACAGCACTTCCAGCGCTCCGCCGATACCCTCTGCCCGCTCCATCATTCCCTTCAATCCAAAATGCCCGGCCGGCGGCTCCCAGCGTCCGTCCACCTCAAACCCGCGCCCATCGTCTCGCACCTCCACGGCAATCTCCTCAGGAAGGTACTCCAGTTGGACGTTCACCGTCTTCGCTCCGGCATGCTTCTTCACATTATGGAGGGCTTCCTGGGCCACACGCAGGATTTCGCTTTCGGTTCCCGGCGGCAGCGGCCGGAACGCCCCGTGGACGCTGAAGTGCGCCGCCAGCCCATGCCCGCCGGCCTGCTCCGTCAGGCGCCGCATTCGCACCGGCAGCGTGATTTCCCCCGCATCCTGCGAGCGCAGCGCCCAGATTGACTGCCGCGCATCTGCCAGCCCCTCGCGCACAAATCCCCGCGTGGTGTCCAGGTGCTCGGTCGCCGCGTCCACCTTCTTCTGCTTCAGCAATTCGCCCAGCACCTCAAGCTGCACGCTGATTCCCACGTAGCCTTGCGCCAGCGTGTCGTGAATCTCCCGCGCAATCCGGTTGCGCTCCCCCAGCACCGCGCGGAATTCCCGCTCCGCCCGCAGCAGCCGCAGCCGCAGCGCCAGCAGCACCAACCCAACCAGCGCCAGCACCAGCAGCGCGTAGAACCAGATTGTCTGGTAGAAATGCGGCCGCAGCTCGAACGCTAGCGACGAGCCCGCTTCGTTCCACACGCCATCGTTGTTCGCCGCCTGCACGCGGAACGTGTAATGGCCCGGCGGAATGTTGGTGTAGTACGCTGTGCGCCGCGGCCCGGCATCGGTCCAGTTGTGATCAAACCCTTCCAGCTTGTACCGGTAGCGCACCTTCTGCGGCGCTACAAAGCTCAACGCCGCATACTCGATCTGGAAATGATTGTGCCCCGCCGGAATCCGGAGGTTCGCGCCGTTGAGCGCCTGGTCCGCATCGTCCACCGCAAAGCGTTCCACCGCAACCGGCGGCGGAACCGTGTTCACCGGGAAGTGCGCCGGGTCGACTTCAACGAGTCCCTTCGGAGTGGCGAACCACAGCAGCCCGTCTGCCGACTTCCATGCGGAGGGATGCGAGTTCACCGCGGTTTCGCGGCTGCGCAAGCCATCGGCGGTCGCAAACTCCATCCAGTGCTTGCAGCCAGTGCCCTCCATCGGTCCCATTGCGGATGTGCAATCGCAGCGAGCAATCCCATTGGCCGTGGCGAACCACAGGTGCCCACGCCCATCGTCCAGGATGGCGCGAATCGTCGTTCCCTTCAGTCCGTCGCCCGTCACCGGCGAGAATCTCCCACCGTCCCACTCGTTCCAGCCGTGATCCTGCGTCCCGATCAACAGCGCGCCATTCGCCCGCACCAGCAGCGTCGTCACCACGTTGCTTGAGAGCCCGTTGGCTGTGGTGTAGTTGGTGATCTTCACGCCCTGGCCATCCTGATGCAGCCGCGACAGGCCGTTGAGCGTCGCAACCCACAGATCCTGATTCCCGTCGCGCGTCATCGCCCCCACCAGGTCGCTGCCCAGCCCGTTCGCCTGCGTGTACGTCTCGATATGCGCCTGCGTGGGCCCGCCCGCCGCAAACATCATATGCGCCAGCCCGTGCCGCGTTCCCACCCACACCGAGCCGTCCGTATCCACCAGCAGCGAGCGGATAAAGTCGTCGGGCAGCCCGTCAAATGACGTGTACGCGTTTACCGCGCTCCCGCGAATGCGATTCAACCCGTCGGGCGTGCCCACCCAGATATCGCCATTGGGCGCAGCCGCCAGCGACAGGATCACCTGGCTGAGCAGCGCACCCTTGAACCGCGCAATCGCCGCATCTCCGGGCCGCGTGCCCGTCAGGGGCATTACGTTCAGCCCGCTGTTGGTCGTTCCAACCCACAGCCGGCCCGTTTGATCCTCAACCACCGTGCTCACGGAGTCCGACGACAACCCCTCATGCGCGGCAATCGTGCGAAACCTTGAGTCGCGCAGGATTTGCAACCCGCTCGCTTCCGTCCCCATCCACAAATTGCCTTCTTGGTCCTCGAGAATCGAGAGCACCGAGGCGCTCGCCAGGGGATCGGTGACGGGAAATTTCTCCAGCTTGCCTCCGGCGTAGCGCACCAATCCGCCGTTGGTGCCGATCCAGAGCGAGCCCTCGCGATCCGCATAAAGCGCCTGGACGCGTGTGCCGGGAAGCTCGCGGCCGGCGTGCCAGTCAGTGTTCTTGCCAGCCTGCGACAACGTGAGCGCGCTCGCGGTCCCCTGCACCTGGCTTCCGTCTGAAAGCACGACAGAAAAAGTTGACTGGAGCGCCGGCAACGGCGATTCCGGAATGTCGAATATGGCGGTAACGGGTCCCGTTTCTCGAATGCCAACGGCCCCCTGGTCCGTGGTGACGATCAATGCATCGCTGCTATCGACGCGAAGCGACCGAATCTCGTTTCCCGGCAAATTGTCCGTCTTCGTGAACACCGTCACCGCGCCGCCCTTCATCCGCGCCAGGCCGTCGCTGGTCCCGATCCACAGCGAGCCGTCCTTTGCTGCCAGCAGGCAGCGAATATCCCCACTCGGCAGCGCCGGCTTCGAGTGCTCGTCGAAGGTGGCGAAGTTCACGCCATCGAACCGCACCAGCCCCACTTCGGTTCCCAGCCACAGGAACCCGTCTGCCGTCTGCGCCATCGCATGCACGGTGTTCTGCGGCAGCCCGTTCTCCATCACCCAGCCCTGCCGGTTCAGGTTCGCCAGCGGCGTCGTAGGCTCCAGCGCCCGTACCGCAGGCCCGGCGGCGAGCACGAGCGTGGCCAGCCAGAGACACAGACTGAATGGAGTTCGATCATGCGACGGGTTGGAGGCGAGCACACGCACCGCGATAGGCCGCGCCGGTCCGGCAAGCTGGATCTCTCACGGAAAGGCGTACCTCCAAGGTACTGCTCCGACAGCCTTTTTGCCCATCAATCGAGGGATTTAGCCGCCTCAATCCGCAATGGGTTCCCGCGCCACCGACCCTGCCGGCGCCGCTCGCAGATACTGTGCCGGCCACGCCGCCGTCTCGCCCAGCGCCGCCGCCGCATGCACCGCAAAGTACGGGTCGCGCAGCATCTCCCGCGCCAGCAGCACCAGGTCGGCCTCGCCGTTGGCGACGATCGCGCCGGCCTGCTCGGGTGTGGTGATCAGGCCCACGGCCGCCGTCGCGATGCCGGCTTCGCGGCGGATCCTGGCCGCGAACGGGACCTGGTAGCCCGGCGTCAGAGGGATCCTGGCGCCGGCAATGTTGCCGCCAGATGAGCAGTCGACCAAGTCGACGCCATGCTGTTTCAGCAGCTTAGCCAGCGCCACCGAGTCGTCCACCGTCCAGCCGCCTTCGGTCCAGTCGGTCGCGGAAATGCGGACAAACAAAGGCTTTGTTTCTGGCCATGCGCCGCGCACGGCGTCCACCACGCGCAGCAGCAGCCGCGTGCGGTTCTCGAAGCTGCCGCCCCAGGCGTCGGTGCGGTGGTTCGAGAGCGGCGAGAGGAACTCGTGGAGCAGGTAGCCGTGCGCTGAGTGGATCTCGATCAGGTCAAAGCCCGCCTCGAGCGCGCGGACGGCTGCGGCCCGGAAAGCCTCTATCACCAGGGAGATGCCGCTCTCGTCCAGCTCGTGCGGGGTCGCGTACTTCTCATTGAAGGGAATGGCTGAGGGCGCGACCGGCGTCCAGCCGCCTTCGGCTGGACCGAGGAGCCGCTCGCCCTGGGACGGCGGAGCCATGCCGGCCTTGCGGCCGGCGTGGGCCAGCTGGATCCCTGCGTGCGCGCCCTGGCTGTGGAGGAAGCGGACGATCCTTGCAAGTTGCTCAATATGCTCGTCTTTCCAGATGCCGAGGTCGGCGGGAGTGATGCGTCCCTCCGCGGTGACGGCGGAAGCCTCAGTGATCACGAGGGCGGCGCCGCCGACTGCGCGGCTGCCCAAGTGATTGAAATGCCAGTCGTTAGCGAAGCCGTCGACTGAAGAATACTGGCACATGGGCGAGACGCCGATGCGGCTGGAGAGGATGACGGAACGCAGCGGAAGGGGCGAGAGCAAAGGATGAGTCATGCGTGGTATCAGGATGAGTTGCGGCGGCGGGGCGATGCAAATGCGTGCAAATAAAAAACGAGGATGTCTATTGGATTCATGGAGTTACGCACTATAAATGCAGTAAATTGCGCACCGTTCGTCCCACATTGTGAACCGGGGGGGGGGGGGGGTAGGGGTATTTACCCGGCCTCGGGATTCCTACCGGTTGGGTGCGCCGGATTCCTGGCTGCGGTCATGGACGTGTTTCCCCCCTGAAATGCGAATGCCCGCAATGGATGCGGGCGCGGTTCAACTCACAGTTCTATTGTAGCACGGATTGGGATGAGTGAGGTGGAGTTGTCGAGGTCAGCGGAGTTCAGGGCTGGTGGGCCCGACCGCGGGATTTGCATGAGAGTCAGGGCATTTTCAGGAAAATCTAGCCATAATAGCCAAATTGTCATCTATTTTATTGATACGAATGCGTTTATGTGCGGAATTGGACGGGCGATTGAGGCAGGACGATTTCTACGTTCAACCCGCGAGGCTCGGCGTTTTCCGCACGAATGGCGCCGCCTGCGGCAGCGGGCGAACTTTCTTCACTCACGCTCCTGAATTTCACGGCGGGCTACTTGATCCCCGTGGCGCGTTTTCTGAGTATTGTGTGGATGATTGGGCTTTCGTCCAGACTGCCCGCCGATCCTGGGTGCAGAGAAGGCAGAGATGCGGGATTAGCGAGCGTCGTTGAGTCATCCGGATTCACGGCAGGTTGCCGGAGGGGATGACACTACGAAGGGCGGGTGACTTGCCGATTTCGGGGGTAATCCGCTGCTGCCGCCGATTGATTTCCATGGTGCTTTTTGTGCATGGGTTGAGGTACATTTGTCGTCGGAGGCGTCCCGCCGGCGTGAACATTTTGCTGAAAGATGTGCGGCGCGCTCTTCGCGCACTGGCGGCCGCACCCACCTTCACTGCGACGGCAGTGATGTCGCTGGCCATCGGAATCGGCGCGAATACCGCCATCTTCAGCATCGTGGATGGGCTGCTGATTCGCCCGCTTCCGTACGCCGATGCGGGAAGGCTGGTGATCCTCTGGAACCGGTCTCCGGGCCTTGGCATCACGGAGGACTGGTTCTCCACCGCACAATACTTCGACATCAAGAACGGCCATCATGGATTTGAGCAGGTGGCGATTGCGATCGGCGGCAACTACAACCTGACCGGATCGGGCGAACCGGAGCGCGTGGGGACGATCCGGGTGTCGTCGAACCTGCTGCCGATGCTGGGACAGAAGGCTGCGCTGGGGCGTTTGTTTGTGGCAGCCGAGGACCAGCCCGGCCGAACGGCCACGGCGGTGCTGAGCTACGGGACATGGGCGCGACGGTTTGGCTCCGATCCTGGCGTACTGGGGCGAACGATTGTTCTGAATGGCGTGCCCTATGCCGTTGTGGGTGTCACGGCGCGATCGTTTTCGCTGCCTCGCGAGGTGATGCCGACGCTGGACGGCGCGGAACAGGCCGAGATTGTGCTGCCTCTGCCATTGCCGGCCAACGCCGCGCGGGATCGCGACCACGAAGACTACAACATTATCGGCAAGCTGAAGGCGGGGGTGACGGTGCAACAAGCCCAAGCCGAAATGGATACCATTACGGCGCGGCTGCGGCATGATTTTCCGGAAGTGTATCCACCCAACGGCGGCCTGACGTTCGGTATTGTGCCGCTGCTGGAGCAAGTGGTGGGCAACGTGCGGCGCACACTCTACCTGCTGCTGGGAGCGGTTGGCTTTGTGTTGCTGATTGCGTGCACGAACCTGGCGAACCTGCAATTATCGCGCGCCTTTGCGCGGCAGAAGGAGATTGCGGTATGCGCCGCACTGGGCGCAAGCCGGATACGGATGGTTCGGCAGTTGCTGACCGAAAGTGTTGTGCTTGCTTTCGCCGGCGGCGCATTGGGCATCGCGCTGGCATTTTTTGCGCTGCGCCTGGTGCGGCTGCTTGGCCCCCAGAGCGTACCGAGGATGAACGATATCGGGATGGGCGTGGGCGCCCTGGCGTTCACGTTTGCCGTTTGCGTATTGTCATCGATTCTGTTCGGGCTGGTACCGGCGCTGCGGGTTTCGCGGGTCGAGGTGCAGACCGTGCTGCAGGGCGCCAGCCGCACGTCGGCCGGCGCCAGCGCAATCTGGGGACGAGGGAACAATCTTCGCCGCTCGCTGGTGATCGCCGAGATTGCGCTTTGCGCCATGCTGTTGACCGGCGCCGGGCTGCTGATTCGCAGCTTTGTGAGGGTACGCGATGTAAACCCTGGGTTCAATCCGCACAATGTCCTCACCGTTGAATTGACCATGGCGGGCGAGCGGTACAAAAACAAGGAAGCGGTCCTGGCTGCGTATCGCGAGCTTTGGCAGCGGCTGGAGAATCTGCCGGGGGTTACTTCAGCAGGAGCTGTAACATCGCTGCCGCTGAGCCAGATGTTCGCCTGGGGACCGATCACCGTTGAAGGACGAGTGCCCGAGCCGGGCGAGAAGTTCATCAATGCCGATATCCGCGTGGTGAGCGGACACTATTTTCAGGCGATGGACATCCCTGTTCGCGAGGGCCGGTTATTGAACGAAGAGGATATTGCCGACAAGCCCCGCGTGATGCTTATCGATGACCGCATGGCGCAACAACTCTGGCCCAACCGGGATCCGATTGGCAAACGCCTGCACCTGGGAGGCATTGGCGAGACGGACGCTCCCTGGATCACGGTGGTTGGCGTGGTGGGCCGGGTGAGCCAGTACACGCTGGACTCGGACTCGCGCATAGCGCTTTACCTTCCCCAGACACAATTTGCGACGCGCGCCATGAACGTGGTGATGAGGACCGGCGGCGATCCTTCTGCGCTGGCGGGGGCGGTGAAGCAGCAGATTCACGGGGTCGATGCCAATCTTCCGCTCTATAACGTGAGCACGATGCAGGAGCGCTTTGACCTCTCCCTGGCTCGCAGGCGCTTTACGATGCTGGTACTGGGGGCGTTTGCGGCAATCTCACTTGGACTCGCGGTGATTGGTATTTATGGATTGATCGCCTTCCTGACCAGCCAGGGGAGCCGCGAAGTGGGCATCCGGCTTGCGCTGGGCGCTACCCCGGCAAATATCGTGGGGCTGGTTGTGCGCGGCGGGATGACCCTGGCTTTGTGGGGAGTGGGCATTGGCGCGGGAGGCGCGCTGATTGTGAGCCGCCTGATGCGCTCATTGATCTTCGGTGTCGGAGTCACCGATGCCGTCACGTTTATGGCTGTTCCCACGCTTCTGGGGTGCATTGCTTTTCTCGCCGCCTATATCCCTGCGCGACGCGCTTCCCGCATCGATCCCAGCACCTGCTTGCGTTGCGAATAAGCTTCCGACGCTACCGTCTTTCCAAAGGCACCAGGGGAATATTGGCAGAATATCCGGGCTTGGCCGCGGCTGCCAATCACGTGCGGACGGGGCGGTGGGGTTGGTTGGCGAGGCGCTCTACTTCTTTGGGGACCTGGAGGGGCGGCTCGGTGGTGTCTTCTGGCCGCTGGGTGCTCGGCTCAGGCGCGGGGCTGGGTTCGTTGACGGAGGCGCGGAGGGCGGCTATGGATTCGACTAACTCCATGGGCTGATGGAAGACGTGGGCGAATTGGGTTGCGGCTTCGTGGGCGATGTGGTCGAGGGACGGGAGGGCCACGGGATCGGAGTCGGGTAGATTGTGGACTTCGCGGGCGAGAGTGGTTACTGGCTTGTCTGTGATGCCGCAGGGGTTGATGAGCTGGAAGCCGCTGAGGTCGGTAGTGACGTTGAAGGCGAAGCCGTGGGAGGTGATGCCGCGTGAGACGTGGATGCCGATGGCGCCGATTTTGCTGGGCGGGATGGATGGGTGCGAGTTTTCGCCAGGGGAGACGTGGCACCAGACACCGGTGAGGCCGGGGATGCGGCCGGCGCGGACCCCGTAAACGGCGCAGAGGCGGATGAGCGCTTCTTCCAACTGGCGGACGAAATCGACGGGGCCCATGCGGCCGCCGGAGGGACTCGGAAGCGAGCGCAGATCGAAGATGGGGTAGCCGACGAGCTGGCCGGGGCCGTGGTAGGTAACGTCGCCGCCGCGGCTGATGTTGTGGAGGGTGACGCCGCGGGCGGCGAGGAGCTGGTCAGAGGCGAGGACGTTGGCGCGGTTGGCGTGGCGGCCGAGGGTGAGGACGGGCGGATGCTCGAGCAGGAGGAGGACGTTGGGGATGCGGTTGTCACGGCGCATCTCGACGAGGTCTTCCTGGAGGCGGAGGGCGTCGGGGTAGGCGATGCGGCCGAGATAGAGGTACTGGATCATTAGCTTTATCGATTGTAGAGAGGGGCGGGAACGGTTGTCGCGGCGGGGCTGCAGGGCCGTTTGGGGAAGCATCCCTCCGGGGCTAAAGCCCAAGTCCTTTGGTCGCGGCTATCGGCGGTACTGAAGTACCGCCCTTACGCGTTCTTTTCCGGCCAGTACTTTTTCACCAGGCTGTGGTTCAGTCCGCAGTGCGGGCCTGGAAGATGCCGGCGAAGGCGGAACGGACACGGTAGTAGACGAGGAACCAGAGGATGGGGAGGACAATACCGAAGGGCAGGGCCACGCGCGTCAACAAAATGCCAGTGAGAAGAATGTTGACAATGACCGGAGCCAGAAGGCATAGGGCCAGCGGCACGTAGCGGCCGATTAAGAGCAGAAGACCGCCAACTGCCTCAAATGCTCCGACGGCGACGATGTAGTGGCTGGCGAAGAGCGCGCCCATGAACTGGCCGGCTACGCCGGGCGGAAGGCTGCCCTGGGGGATGAATGGGTAGAACTTGTTCAGCCCGAACACCAGAAAGACGAGTCCTAACAGGATGCGGGCGATCAGCGCTGCAATCTTCATGGATACTCCGATGTTGGCAATATTGGCGGCAGTCGACCTGCCGCGCGGCCTTTTTGTATCCGATGTCCGGCTGGTAGCAGACGTTGCAGAGATTCTCGCCAGGCGTTCGTTGGACCGTCTTCCCGATCCGGGGCGGATTGGTATCGCAGCAAAGAAAGCGGGCCGGTCCTTCGATATGAGAAGGACCGGCCCGCATTGATGCGCAGCTCAGGCTGCGTTAGTGGATGAGCAGTTGGTCGTTATACGGAATTGCCACACCCCCAAGCACGGCGGCCGGGGCGGTTGCAAAGCCGCTGGCTGTGAAAGGAATGACGACGAGGGCAGTGTTGGTTTCGTCGCCCGCAACGACGTAGTTGCCATCAAGGGTGATGCCCAGGGTGGTGACGGTGCCGAGAGTAACGCTCCCTGTTCCCAGAGTATAGGTGGGCTGATAAGCCGTCCCGACCTGGGTGAGAGTGCCTGTATCGACTCCGGAGAACAGGAACAGCCCGCCATAATAGGTGGCCACCACAGCGAACTTACCATCCGGACTGATTGCGACGGATTCGGGCAGGATGCCGCTCGGAAGAGCCAAGGAAGACCCTGCCACGGGATTGGCCGGCAGGCCGGTAACGAGTTGGACTGTGTCAGTGGAAGGCAAGGCAACCACGGCAATGGAGGAGTCGGTGGGACTGATGGCCATGCCGTCGCGTCCGTCCTCCGTATACCCGTTGGTGCCCAGGGCCGCCATGTCGGTGACCTGGGTGTAGCTGTGAGCAACCATGCCGCCCTGGCTCCCGGTTACCGGCGTGATATCCGCAATCGCATACACCGTAAGTCCCGTTGGGCCGCGGGCCAGCAGCACTTTTCCGTCGCTGGAAACGACCACTCCGTCGCGGTTGGAGGGAACGGCGATGGTTTCGGCTGCGACCGGGGTGCCCGAAACGATTCCGGAGACGACGAGCAACTCGGTGTTGGAATCTCCCGAGATCACGGCCTCATCGCCGTTGGGAAGGATGCCAACCGAGTCGCCGTCTCCACCATAGTTGGAGATGTCAACGGTGGTGGTGGATGCCAGAGGAACGCCGGTCTGGACTGCGGAGAAGAAGCTGAGGAGATTGGATCCGTCCACCATGATGCCCTGCGAACCGTCCGGTGTCATGGCCTGGCCATCCAAGTCCGACTGGTTGGAGTAATCGAGGTAGGAGATGACCGGTGTGGCCAAGAGCTTGCCGTTTTTGTCGTAGAAGTGGACGATCTGGAGGCCATCCTGGCCGTCCGCCATTACCCCGCCGTCATCGGCGATGAGGGCTACGCCGAGGTTGGAGACGGAGGTGCTGGTGCCCTTTGCGGGCTGGTAGAGGAGGTAGGTGCCCGGCGCGAGCAGGCCCTGGAGCGAGGTAGAGGCCAGATTCTGGGTGAGGGCGCCATTGGCGCCGACCACGAAGGTGGCGACATCCACCCAGGCCTGGTTTGAGCCGGAGCCAGACAGGATGGCGAGATTCAGGGTTATGCCCGCAGAGGACACTGTGGGATCGACGGTGCCGCTGACGCCGACCGGCACGTTGAACACGGTGATGCTGGTGGGATCGATGTTCAACTGGAAGGCCACGATGAAGGTGTCGTTTGCCTGGACCTGGGGCATGGCGGCAGCATGAGCCCGGTTAAAGCGGCTGAGCGGCAGGGGCAGGGCGGACTGATCGACCGCCGAAATGTCCACGGTTGCCGGCGAGGAAACTGCGTTGCCTGGGAACTGGAAAGTGAGGGAATCGGCCGCGCTGAAGGCCAGCGTTCCCGTTGCGGGTGTTCCGGGCGTGAGGGAGATGCCGGCTCCGCCAGTAGGCGTGGCGGTGGCTTGAGCCGAAGCGGCGGACTCACCGCCGGAATTGACGGCAGTGACGATGAAGAAATACGGGGTACCGTTGGTCAGGCTGGCGACGGTATAGGCCGGGTTGGTAATTCCGGCCACCTTGGTTCCACCCGCTATGGTCACTCCCGTGGTGGTGGAGTAATAAACGTTGTAGGAGGTGGCGCTGCTCACCGCGGTCCATGTGAGCGCAACCTGGTCGGGCCCTGCCGTGGCGCTGAGGCCGGTGGGAGCCAAGGGGGCGGGAAATACCGGCGTAGCGCTGATCTCCGTCGAAAGCTTGGATTCGCCACTTAAATTTATAGCGGTGACGACAAAATAATAGGCCGTGCCATCCGTGAGGCCGGAAACGGTCAAGCTGGTGAGCGAGCCGGCGCTCACCTTGGTGGCGGCCGTTGTGACTCCCGATGTTTTGGAGTAGTAGACGTTGTAATTAAAAGAGTCTGAAACGGCATTCCATTTGAGGGCGACGGTACCGTCCCCCACCGTAGCTGTGACGCCGCTGGGTGCGCCCGGAACGATGACAGTGTTGGTGGTGGTGGACCGAAAATTATGGTTGCAACCGGAAGCAAACACCAAGGCCCCGGCCAAAATCAGGATCAGAGATCTTTTCATTTTTAACCTTCGCAGAGCGGGCCGCTCGACAAGTTGGTGCCAACCGAGCGCGGCGAAGGTAGTCAAACGCTTCCCCGGCGAGACAGAGAGGCGAGGATGCGGGCGTTCGGAGCGAACGGATGGACAGTTGGAAAACTGCAGAGTGTTTACCACATTGCCTGGGTGGAAGGCAAGGTTCCTTTGGAGGGAAGGAAGGGTGTGCGAAATTCGGGTTACACTTGAGGTGGCAGGAGGACCGGGCGGTCGCTGCCGGGGTCACCGCTAGCGCGGCGACGCCGGGGGAGGAAAGTCCGAACTCCGCAGGGCAGTGTGCCGGATAACGTCCGGGACGCGGGCTTGAAGGCCCGTGGACGGCCAGTGCCACAGAAAAGATACCGCCTCGGCTACCCCTCTTTCGAGAGGGCGACCGGATTTGTCGCCCAGGTTCGCCTGGACCACGGATCCTGCGGGGGTAAGGGTGAAAAGGTGCGGTAAGAGCGCACCGCTCCGGCAGTAATGCCGGGGGCATGGTAAACCCCACATGGAGCAAGACCAAATAGGGAGGGAAGCTGGGGCCAGGAGCCAGGCGCCGGCTGCGTATCGGCCCGATGCGTAAAGGCGGCTCCGGAATTGCCGGAACCTCCGGGTAGGTCGCTGATGAGCGGTAGCGGTGACGCTCCGCCTAGAGGAATGACCGCATTGAACAGAATTCGGCTTACGAGTCCTTTTGCCGAATTGTGTGGAAAGGGCCGGATCCGCTTGAAAGGCGGATTCGGTCTCCAAATTTTTCCTTTATAAACGTTGTTATCGGCGAGGGGAAGACATCCCTCAGGGGCTGAAGCCCGTGCTCACTTTGCAGGTTTTGCGGCACGGATGAATCCGTGCCCCTTCAAGACGCGCCCTTTCAAAACATCGACCGATGAACGAGTTTTTCGGCGGCCTCCAATTTTCCTGGGCCTTTGATTTTCCGCGGCCTCCAATTTTCCTGGGCCTTTGATTTTCGGCGGCCTTTAATTTTCCTGGGCCTCTAATTTTCCGGCGGCCTCCAATTTTCCTGGGCCTTTGATTTTCCGCGGCCTCCAATTTTCCTGGGCCTTTGATTTTCGGCGGCCTTCAATTTTCCGGGGCCTTTGATTTTCCGCGGCCTTTAAAGGCAGGCAGCGGAGGCCGATGCGGCTGCGGCGGATGCGGCTGAGGCGCCAATTCGTTCACTGACCGATTCGTTCACGGGGAGATTCGTCCAATAGTATCGACGTATGCTTCGTGTGAAACTGCTGGAAGCGGGCGCGAGGGCGCCTGTTGTGGCGCACCCGGGAGAGGATCTTGGGTATGACATTTTTGCTCTGGAGGCGGTGACGCTGGGGCCGCGGCAGGCGGTGCGCCTGCGTACGGGCATCGCGGTGGAAGCGCGGCATCCGCAGACGGGCGAGCCACTGGGGCTGCTGGTGCGAGACCGCTCCAGCATGGCGGCGCGCGGACTGGCTACGACCGGCGGCGTGATTGACTCAGGGTATCGGGGCGAGATCCTGGTGGTGATGACGAACCTGGGAGAGGCTGCCGTGGAGCTGAGGGCCGGCGAAAAGATTGCGCAGATGGTGCCGGTGCCGGTGTTGACGGGGCCGGTGGAGCCGGTGGAGAGCCTGGAGGAATCGGCGCGGGCGGAAAAGGGGTTTGGCAGTTCGGGCGGTTAAGTTTTCAGTTGTCAGTTTTCAGTTGTCCGGGGCTAACAACCGCTGCGCCTACGGCGCGGTTGTGCGTTGGATCGGTACGCTCTTGGATTGCGGGACGCTACTCGTAGCGGAGGGCCTCGATGGGATCGAGAGTGGCGGCTTTCCAGGCGGGATAGATGCCGAAGACGAGGCCGATGGCGCAGGAGACGCCGAATCCGATGGCGACCCAGAGAGCGGAGAGGGTGGCGGGCAGGCCGATGGGCAGCAGGTAGACGATCCAGGTGACGACGGCGCCGGCGATGAGGCCGATGACGCCGCCGACGGCACAGAGCGCGACGGCCTCAGTGGTGAACTGGGTAAGGATGGTGCGGCGAGTGGCGCCCAGGGCCTTGCGCACGCCGATCTCGCGGGTGCGCTCAGTGACGGAGACGAGCATGATGTTCATAACGCCGACGCCGCCGACCATGAGTCCGACGCTGGAGACGGCGATCATGAAGAGGACCAGGCCGCCGGTGAGCTGGGTCCAGAGGCGGGTGATGGCTTCCGGTGAGGTGATTTCGAAGTCATCGCCGGCGCGGACGTGGACTTTGCGGCGGATGCGCATCAACTCGCGAATCTCCTCCTCGACCAGGGCCTTGTTTTTGGGGTCGTCGTACTTCACGATGAGCTGGAGGTCGTTGGTCTCCGGGTGCAGGTGAAGGAAAGTGGTCATGGGGAAAAAGATGGCATTGTCGTCAGGATTTTTGCCGGAACCGAAGGGCTGCTTTGCCTTGTCGATGACGCCAATGACCGTGTAAAGGCTGTTCTCGACCGTGATTTGCTTGCCGACCGCGGGCAGGCCCTGGAAGAGAATGTCCCAGGTGTCGTAGCCCAGAACGCAGACGTGGGCGGCGCGCAGTTCGTCCTCTTCATTGAAGATGCGCCCCTCGATGGGAACCATCTCCGTGGTGTCGGCGATCTCTGAGGTATCGCCTTCGAGAATGGTGCCGGCAACTTTGCGGCCGTTGTATTTGGCGCTGACGCCCCCGACCTGGAAACCCTTGATGTAATCGGAGTCGGCCGCCGTAGCCGACACGTGGGGCAAGGAGGCAAGCGCGCCCACGTCCTCCACGGTGAATTTGCGCCGCGCCAGCATTTCGGCGGTGGGCCGGACGCCGATCATGGGCTGGCGCGAAACCCAGAAGACGTTGGAGCCGAGGGCATCGATCCAGCGCTGGACGCGGATATTGATGCCGTTGATGGTGGAGGAAATGATGATGACGGTGCTGACGCCGATGACGATGCCGAGGACCGTGAGGCCGGAGCGCAGGCGGTTGACGCGGAGGGTCTCAAAGGCCATGCGAACGGACTCGCGCGCCTGGCCCTTCATCAGGACTCCATGGGGAGCGGACACCGCCGCGCGCGGGTTCGAGTTGACCAGTCAGCCGTCATTCGTAGCGGAGGGCTTCAATGGGATCGAGCGTAGCGGCTTTCCATGCGGGATAAATTCCGAAGACGAGGCCGATGGCGCAGGACACGGTGAAGCCGATGATCACCCACATAAGGGACATGGTTGCCGGCAGACCGACGGGGAGGAAATAAATGATCCAGGTAAGGATTGCTCCAAGCAGGATACCAACAATCCCCCCCAAAGCGCACAAGGTGACGGCTTCAGTGGTGAATTGAGTGAGGATGGTGTGTCGGGTGGCGCCAATCGCCTTGCGGACCCCGATCTCGCGGGTGCGCTCAGTGACGGAGACGAGCATGATGTTCATGACGCCGACACCGCCGACCATCAGTCCGACGCTGGAGACGGCGATCATGAACAGGACCAGGCCTCCGGTGATCTGGCCCCACAGCTTGGAGATAGAATCGGGGCCGAAGATCTCGAAATCGTCGGGCTTATCCACGCGGACCTTGCGGCGGACGCGGAGCAGCTCGCGGATTTCTTCCTGCACCAGGGCCTTGTTTTTTTGGTCGTCGTACTTGACGCTGACCCACATATCCTTGTCTTCCGGATGCAGGTTATGGAAGGTTCCAAGGGGGAAATAGACCTGGTTGTCGGCCTGGTTCTTGCCGCCGCCGAAGGGCTGTTTCTGCTTGTCGAGGACACCGATGACGGTATAGAGGCCGGTCTCGATGTTGACTTCTTTGCCGATGGCGTTCTGGGCGCCGAAGAGGTCCTCCCAGGTATCGTGACCGAGGACGCAGACGTGGGCGGCGCGCTGGTCTTCGGCATCGGTGTAAATGCGGCCCTGGAGCAAGGTTAAGTCGTTGATCACGCTGACGGCGGCTCCCGACCCCGTCAGGATGGTCCCGGCCACCTTTTTGCCGTTGTATTTGACGCTGACCGCACCGACGCGAAACTGGCCGGTGTGCTGAAAGGCGCCGTCGGCTGCAACCACGTGGGGCAACAGGTTGAGGGCGTGCACGTCGTCGATGTTGAGTTTCTTGCGAGCCAGCATCTCCGTGGTGGGGCGCACGCCAATGACGGGCATGTGGAAGACCCAGATCACATTCGATCCCAGGGCGCTGACCCAGTCGTTGACGCGGTTATTGACGCCGCTGATGACGGAGGAAATGGTGATGACGGTGCTGACGCCGATGACGATGCCGAGCACGGTGAGGCCGGAGCGCAGCTTATTGGTGCGCAGCGTGTCCAGCGCCATTTTTACGGATTCTCGAGTTTGTCCTTTAGCCATTGCGTGCTCCGCACGAGTTGTCAGTTTTCAGTTTTTAGTTGTCAGCAAAACCTGATTTACAGTGATCCAATGAGCGCGTAAATCATTTTCCCGACCTCCTGGGATAGGCAGAGCACCTTGTCGACCGGTTCCGGATTCGCAAGTTGCAAAGTCTTGACCAATTCCAGTTGAGTTTGAGCTTATAGTTTGATCCCCGCGCCACACCCGGGAATTGCTTGAACTCGCCAACGTTGTTTCTGCCGGTTCCTTCCGCAATATTGCTGGGGATCGAGACGGCGGCTCGTCTTAGCTGGCTTGTCAAACCGTACAACTCCTCGCGTGGAAACGCCTTCGATAGCCCGTAAACCGCGGCTGCCAATTCCATTGAGCGATGCCAAACCTGCAGGTCCCGAAATGCCTGTCCCATCCGTCTTGCCTCTTGCTGACGACTGACAACCGATCGCTGACAACTGCAAAACTACAACTCCGCGCGCAGGGCTACTACTGGATCCAATTTTGCTGCTTTGCTTGCGGGATAGACGCCAAAGAAGATGCCTACCGAGGTGGCCAGGAACAGGCCCAGGAAAACTGCCCAGATCGGGACCGAGGTGGGAAAGCCCACAACCAAGGTGATGATTTTGCCAACAACGATGCCGCTCAACACACCCAAGGCGCCTCCCACGAGGGCGAGGAAGCCGCTCTCAATGAGGAACTGCAGCAGCACATCGCGCTGCTTGGCGCCGAGGGCCTTGCGCACGCCAATCTCGCGAGTGCGCTCGGTGACGGAGACCAGCATGATGTTCATGATGACCACCCCACCGACCACAAGGGCGATGGATGCCAGGCCGAGGACCACGGCGAAGAACAGCGAGGAAATCTGTTTCCAGAGGTCGAGGAAAGTATCGCTTGTATTGACCTCAAAATCATCGGGTTGGCCGGGCACGTCGTGCCGGCGCACTCGCATGATGACGCGGGACTGGTCTTCTGCGCGCTCCATCGCTGCCGCATCTCCGTTGGCGCGGGCGTAGATATCGACCGAATCGTTGTAACCGTAGATCTGCTGATAGGTGCTGATGGGCACGGCGACCCAGTTATCCTGCGACTGGCCCAGGGTCTTGCCCTGGCGATCGCCCACGCCAACGATGGTGTAGGGAATGCCGTCGACGCGGATCTCCTTGCCGATGGGATCGCCCTGGGGCAGGAGATTATCCACAATGTCGTAGCCCACGATGACGTCGTGGGTGGCGTGCTCGTCGTCTGCGGGAGTAAAGCCGCGGCCCAGCGCGATGTCAACGTTCTGCAGCGAGAGCATGGTCCAGGTATAGCCGCGCACCTGGGTGTTGTTACTGGAGTGGCCATTGGCCACGACGTTGGTGGATTTGTTTAGGAATGCGCCCACCTCGGCGCAGTCGGTGCAGCCCTCGCGGATGGCGTCGTAGTCATCCATGTGCAGGATTTTGCGCTTCTGGAACTTGAAATACTCCTCCGGTGTGAGGATCACGCTGGACATGCGCGAGATTCCGAACACGTCCGCGCCATAACCGGCGAGCTTGGAGCTGACGTAGCGGTTGGCGCCCTGCACCATGGTGATGACCATGATGACCGAGGCCACGCCCATGATGACGCCGATCAGCGTGAGGATGGAGCGCAGTTTGTTGCCCCACAGGGACTGGAGCGCGAGTTTGAAAGCCTCAATCAGTGGCATGGTATCACTCGTTTGCCGCCGTTCCGGTTTGTGCACCTGCCGCAGGTGTTCGACATGGCGGAACGGAGGGGGTCACATCCAGTGTACGCAAACACGGGATTCGACTGCTTTCCACCCTGGCGATGCGTCCTTGCAATGTGCTCCGGTATTTCCTTGGACGAAATGGGAGCGGTTCAGGCCGCAGACGGACTCCCGGGCTGCTGTTGGAATGATCTACGCATTGGATGGAGGCCCGGTTCCACGGGCAGGCTGCGACGGCAGGCTCTCAGGGGCGGGACGCCGGCAAGCTCTCCCGGTAAGGCGAACGCTGCAAAAGGATCCAACGACACTCCCGCGCTGCGCTTTATTCGACAAGTGATTCGACACTCTGGGTCTGGAGCGAGTTTGCGGTGGCGTAAGTTATTGATTCTATTGGCGTCCCCGACGGGATTTGAACCCGTGTTATCGCCGTGAAAGGGCGGTGTCCTAGGCCGGGCTAGACGACGGGGACGCGGAAGGGATGGAACGGGCTCCGGCGAGCCTCAGGGATCCAATTCCCGCGCGGAAGCAAACCTATCCCGCAGGGAAGAAATACCCTCTTCTGGAGGCTATCAACCTGATCCTCTTGTGTCAAAGAAGGGAGGGCCGCTTGGCCAGCCGATCGCGGAGAGCGGGATGTGGCACTACGCTTATATGCGGAACCTGGACGCGGCTTTCGGCGTAAGACTTTTCAAGCAGCCCCCGGCTAAGTCCGCGGGCGGGTTGCGGGTCGAGTCTTTAGGCGGCCTGCGGCGCCGCGAGGCCGGAATGAGTGCCAGGAATGCCGTCCGGTGGTTCGTCACGGCACGAAAGCGAAAATTTTGCGACAATGGTGCGGTCCGCGGAATCATGCCCGGCAGCACCACGGAACGTTTTCCAGATGGGGTACGCCGGGACGGATACCCATCACTTATAGCGAGGCTTTCTTGTTCAGACGAGTGGTAATGACAGGTTTTTCTCTGGTTCTGGGGCTCACGATGGTGGGCTGCCAGCAGAAGGCGGCGCCAGCGGCGCCTGCCGGCGCAGGGATGCAGGCCATGCCGGTACAGACGGTGGTGGTGGCGCTCGCGCCGGTGCCGCAATCCAGCGAGTACGTTGCGACGATCAAGTCGCGGCGGTCGGCGACGATGCAATCGCAGGTGGAGGGCCGGCTGACGCAGATCCTGGTGCGCTCCGGCGACCAGGTGCATTCCGGCCAGCCTCTGATGACGATCGATCCCCTGCACCAGCAGGCGACCGTGGATTCGCAGCGGGCCACGGAACAGCAGAAGAAGGCGGTTTCCGACTACAACGCCCTGCAATACAGCCGCCAGAAGAAGCTGTATGACCAGGGCATCGTAAGCCTGGACGCGTACCAGCAGGCGCAGCAGGCCAACGACAACGCGAAAGCGGACTACGAATCGGCGGTGGCTTCGCGGAAGACCGCGGAGGAGCAACTGGCCTACTACACGGTTAGAGCGCCGTTCGATGGGGTAGTGGGCGACATTCCCGTACACGTGGGCGACTATGCTTCCACGTCGACTTTGCTGACCACGGTGGACGAGAACAAGGACCTGGAAGCCTACATTTACATTCCCACGGAGCGGGTTGCGCAGGTGCGGCAGGGATTGGAAGTGGACCTGCTGGATACCAACGAGAAGCTACTGGAGAAGACGAAGATCGACTTCATCTCGTCCGAGGTGGACAGCTCTCTGCAGGGAATCCTGGTGAAGGCTCCAGTGCACTTTGCGCCGGAGATGCTGCGCAATGCGCAACTGGTGAAGGCGCGGGTGATCTGGAGCACGGCGCCGACGGCGGTGGTTCCGGTGCTGGCGGTGACGCGACAGGGCGGGCAGCCGTTCGTGTTCCTGGCGCAGCAGCAGAACGGACATTTCATTGCCTCGCAGGTTGCGGTCACGCTGGGCGACACCGTGGGTAATTCGTACTCGGTGACGTCAGGATTGAAGGCGGGCGATCGCGTGATTGTTTCGAGCACGCAATTTCTGGTGAACGGGATGCCGGTGATGCCGATGGGCGGCAACGCAGGCCCGGGCAACGCGGGCGCGTAAGAGCGGCTTCGCATTGCGCCCGGAGGTCAAAGCTGGGCAGGCACTCTCCAAACCAGGACGATAGAAGGAAGGCACCCCTTGTTTGTTGATTTCTTTATTCATAGACCGGTCTTCGCCACCGTCTGCGCCCTCATGATCATTCTTGGCGGAGCCGTGTGTGTGCCGACTCTTCCGATTGCGCTTTATCCGCAGTTGACTCCGCCGCAGATATCGGTGACCACCAATTATGTAGGGGCGAACGCCGACACGGTGGAGAAGGCCGTCACGATTCCACTGGAAGAGGCGATCAACGGCGTGCCGGGGATGCGCTACATTACCTCCTCGAGCACCAACAGCGGCACCAGCAGCATCGCGGTTACGTTCGACACGGGGTACAGCCTCGACATCGCCGCAGTCGACGTGCAGAACCGCGTGGCCAGCGTTCAAGGCCGGCTGCCTGCCGCCGTGAACCAGACCGGCATCACCATTACCAAGGTCAGCAACAACTTCGTGTTCGCCGCGGGGTTCTTCACGCGCGATGGGCGCTACTCGAACGAATTCATCTCCAACTACCTTGACGTCTATGTCAAGGACGCTATCAAGCGCGTCCCCGGTGTTGGCGATGCGCTGATCTTTGGCGAGCGCAAATACGCCATGCGGATCTGGCTCGATCCCATCAAGCTTGCCGCGCGCAACCTTACCGCAACCGACGTGGTGAATGCTCTGATCGAGCAAAACGTGGAGATCCCGGCGGGCCAGCTGGGCCAGCCGCCTGCCAACCGCAACCAGGCGTTCCAGATCCCGGTGCGTGTGGTTGGACGGCTGAGCGATCCGGTGCAGTTCGACAACATCATCCTGAAGAGAAGCGCGAACGGATTGGTGCAGCTGAAGGACATTGGGCATGCGGTGGTGGGCGCCGAGGACTACAGCTCGGTGCTCAAATACAACGGCCAGGTTGCGATGGGTATTGGCGTTCAGCAGCTGTCCACCGCCAACTCCCTCACGGTGGACGCGCAAGCCAAGGCGGCGTTGAAGGAGCTTTCCAAGAGCTTCCCGCCCGGACTCGAATACGCTATCGCTTTCGACTCCACCACCGTGGTGGGCGACTCGATTCGCGAGGTGCTGGTGACACTGGCCGAGGCCATCGCCATCGTGATCATCGTGATCTTCCTTTTCCTGTTGGATTGGCGCGCCACCATTATTCCGGCGGTCACCATTCCGGTTTCTCTGATCGGCACGTTTGCTTTCATCAAGCTTTTCGGTTTCTCCATCAATTCGCTTACGCTGTTCGGGATCACGCTGGCCACGGGCCTGGTGGTCGACGATGCCATTGTGGTGATCGAGAACGTGCAGCGCCACTTGCACATGGAGCATTCCGATCCGCATGAGGCGACATCGCGCGCCATGAGCGAGGTGACGAGCGCGGTGGTGGCCACGTCACTGGTGCTGATTGCGGTGTTCCTGCCGGTATCGTTCTTCCCGGGAGCCACGGGTATTCTTTACCGCCAGTTTTCGCTGACCATCGCTTTCTCCATCGCCATCTCCGCGTTTAACGCGCTCACGCTTTCGCCTGCTCTCTCAGCCTTGTTCCTCCGCGGCGAAGAGCAGCGCCCGCACCAGCTAGATTTCCTGCACATCGGTTTCATCTCCCGCGCATTCGCCGCGTTCATTCATGGGGCGGATGCGGCCATCACCGGGATGGGCCGCACCTACGCGCGCATGATTCACGTGGCCCTGAAGCTTCGTTACGCGATCCTGGTGCTGTTCCTGGCTGGGCTGGGCGCGACGTGGTGGATGTACCAGCACGTGCCTACCGGCTTCATTCCCCAGGAGGATCAGGGCTACTTTATTGCCATTGTGCAGGCTCCTCCTGGATCGTCACTGGAGTACACCGGAGCACTGGCTGATCGCGCGACAGCAATCATCGGGCAAGACCCGGACATTCTTGGCGCTTTTTCAATCATGGGATTCAGCTTCAGCGGAGGCGCGGCCAACGCGGGCCTCATGTTTATCGCCGCCAGACCTGCCGATCAGCGGCGTGGCAAAGGCCATAGCGCAACGGAGATTGCGGCTCGGATTTCGCCCAAGCTTCAGATGTTAATGTTTCAACCGAATGGCGGGCTGGTAGCGATGTTCCAGCCACCTGCGGTGCAGGGCGTGGGCAGTTTTGGCGGCTTCCAGTTTGAACTCCAGGACCAGGGAAGAAACACGATCGCCGATCTTGATCGCGTGGCGCATCAGATTGTGGGCGCGAGCAATGCGCGCAAGGACCTTACCGGCCTGATCACCACGTTCTCGGCAAACGATCCACAGGTGCTGGTGACGATCGATCGCGAAAAGGCGAAGGCCATGAACATTCCGCTTTCGCAGATCACCACGACACTGGGCGTCTTTATGGGATCTCAGTACGTGAATGATTTCGACTTCAACAATCGCACCTACCGCGTCTTTGTGCAGGCGGATCAGCCGTTTCGCATGACCGCCATGGACCTGCACAACTTTTACGTGCGCTCAGACGATGGGCAGATGGTGCCGCTCGACAACCTTGTCACCGTGGCGAACAGCGCCGGGCCTCCAGTCATTAATCACTACAATCTGTTCCGTTCTGTCGAAATCGACGGTTCGCCCGCGCCGGGATATAGCTCAGGCCAGGGGATTGCAGGAATGGAGCAGCTGGCGAAGCAGATGATGATGCCGGGCATGGCCTACCAATGGACAGGCCTGACGCTCGACGAGATCGAATCCAGCGGCAAGGCGCTCATCATCTTCGGCCTCGGCATTCTCGTCGTGTATCTGACGCTCTCGGCACAGTACGAAAGCTTCGCGCTGCCGTTCATCATCCTGCTGGCAGTTCCCATGGCGGTGCTGGGCGCGCTGGAACTGGTGCATCTGCGTGGACTTTCCAATGACGTGTACTGCCAGATTGGGCTGGTGATGCTCATCGGGCTCTCAGCCAAGAACTCGATTCTGATCGTCGAGTTCGCGGAGCAGCTTCGCCGCAAGGGCCGCTCCATTGCGGATGCCGCTATCGAAGCGGCCGAGCTACGCCTTCGGCCGATCCTGATGACTTCGTTTGCGTTCATCATGGGCGTGCTGCCGCTGGTGTTTGCAACCGGTGCGGGCGCCCTGGGCCGGCGTTCCGTTGGAACGACGATCGTGGGCGGCATGCTGCTGTCAACGGTGCTGAACCTGTTCTTCATCCCGACGCTCTACGTCCTTCTCAGCACGCTTCTTGGATTGGGGACGGGAAAGAAGATGAACAAGCTGGAACACGCGACGGCCGATTAGTCCTTATCACGATGGGCAATCACGTAGTCGCGGATGCGGCTGTATACGCTGGCGGGCAGGACGCCTTGTTCCACCAGGTCCTGCTTGGAGCGATAGGGCCTGAAGCGGATGATCCGCTCCGCCCACGTGCGCGTCATGCCTGGGACCGTCAGTAATTGCTCGGCGGTCGCATGATTCAGGTCAACGCGGTCCTCGGGGCGGACTGTGGACTTCTGGTGCGACGGTGTCTCCGGTTGCGGTCGCTGGCCGGCGCAAAGCTGCGGAAGCAGAACGACGAGGATTCCGAAAGCGACCACGCGGCATTTCATGGGCAACACCCATGTTCCTCTGTGCGGGGCACTGGCGGCAAGGGAGCCGCATGGGCCCCAGCCTGAGCCGCCGAATCTGAAGCAGGTGTGAATTTTATATGCGCGATTACGGGCGACGGGCGAAAATGGAAATATGTCCTCTCTCCCCACGGTTACGAAGGCGCCCGAGGAGCGCTTGTTTACGCGAACACGCCTGATCGCGCTGCTTGTTCTTTTGCTTTTGCTCACCGCTTGTCTGGTGGGTGTGTGGAATACGCGCAGCGCTATGACCACGCTGCCTTCCCGCAAGGATCAGGCGAGCTCCGCCTCGGCAGGCCAGGGAATTGTGGACCAGAGCCCATGGCAGTCCGCACAGACATTGGCGGCGCTGGCAGTCACCGCAGAAGAGAAGGAGTACGCACAGGAGGCAGAGCGGCTTGCCGATCATTCTGTCGACCAGGCGTTCGCCGCCGCTTTAAGGAAGGCGAATCTCCAGACCCAGCAACGAACCCTTACGGGGGAAGCTCTGGCACTGTCGCAGAAGTTGGCGCAGCTTCAGCAGTTCGTGTCGCAGGATCAGGAGGCGGTGAATCGGCTTGAAGCGGCAACCAAAGGCGCAAAACCGGAAGAGAATGCCGATACAGGCGACGATTCGGATCTTGGAATCGCGAAGGCGCAACTGCAGCTTGACAGCGATGAACTTGGGGACCTGACGCAGGCAATGCAGCAGGCGGAGGGCGACGAGGCCTCCGAGATCAAGTCGGAGCTGGAAACCCACGAAGCCTCAATGAAGTTGTACGACAGCCAGGCACACCAACCTGGGGACGCGGCTGTGGTGTCGGCGGCGCGCAATGGCACTCTGGCCGGCAGGATCGCGGGCTGGTTCCGGCAGAACTCGCGCGAGCAACTGCTCCAACAAGCCCGGCAGCAGGCGGACGCGAAGGCGAATGACATCACCACCGCCCGCAATGCGATGCAGACTGAGATTAACTCGCTTGCTTCCAGCCCGGTTTTTGCCGGAGATTCCGCAGGCCGGCTGGCGCGCATTCAGGCGCGAAGCACGCGGCGCCAGTTGCTGAGCATCTACGACGATCGTATTCAGACCGAGCAGCGGCTGGCTTCGGTGTATCAGAAGTGGGAAGGACAGGTGCAGCGGCAGCACGGCATTCTGCTCCATCTGATCGCGAGTTCATTCGCCTGGATATTGGCAATCTTGCTTGGGATGGTGATGGCGGATGCCCTGATGCACCGCCTGGTGAAGTTCCCGGTGCTGGATACACGCAGCCGTCATACGATGCGCGCGGTGCTTGAACTCACCATGAACGTGGTGGGTGTGGGATGCATTCTGATCGTGGTGTTTGGGCCGCCGCGCCAGATCGGCACCATCCTCGGCCTGGGCACCGCCGCACTCACAATTGTTCTGCAGGATTTTCTGCTCGCGTTTCTGGGCTGGTTCGTGCTGATCGGAAGAAGGGGGATCCAGGTGGGCGACAGGGTGGAGATCGACGGAATTGGTGGGGAAGTTACAGAGATCGGGCTGATGGCGACGTCGCTTCTGGAAACAGGACCGTCGGGCGACCGGAACAATCCCACCGGGCGCCAGATACGATTGATGAACGGATTTGCCATTCGCGGGAAATACCTCAACTTCTCCACCGCCGGGCAATGGATGTGGGATCAATTTGAGGTAACCATACCGGAGGGGCTGGACAGAAGCGAGATGCTCAAGAAGATCCTGGAAGCGGTAGAGACCGAGACCGCGAAAGATGCGCTCCAGGCTGAACAGGAGTGGAGCCGGGCCGCGCGCGGCGCCCGTCTCAGCGTCTTTAATGCGACACCTTCTGTGAACCTTCAGCCTTCCGCCGAGGGGCGCAGGGTTCAGGTGCGTTACGTGACCGGAGCCTCGGACCTCTCGGAGAAGAGAGCCCGTCTGTACCGCCGCGTCGTCGACTTGCTGCACGAGGCAGCGGGAGCCGGCGTGCCTCAGTGAGCACCGGCCAGCAGCATGCCGCCGATTGACAAAACACCGCAGGTCCGATACGGTTTCAATCAGATGCAGATCCGCCGCCATCACGGCCATCACCACCATCATGGAACTTCCATGCCGGCGGACTGCCGTGGCCTGATGTAAACGGCCCGACAGATCGAAGAGTTCCAAAAGCCCGCCGGCGACCAACGCCGGCGGGCTTTTTGGTTTCCAGGAACAGAACAATGGGAGGAGATGAGTTCACCATGATCGATTTTGAGAAGATGGACGGGCTGGTGCCGGGGATTGTGCAGGATGCCCGCAGCGGCGAGGTGCTGATGCTGGGCTTTCTGAATCCTGAAAGTTATGCGAGGACCATGGAAACGGGGTTCGTAACGTTCTGGAGCAGAACGCGGCAGAAGCTCTGGATGAAAGGCGAAACCAGCGGAAACCGGCTCCGCATCGTCTCCGCCACAACCGACTGCGACAACGATACGCTGCTGTTCCGCGTGGAAGTGGAAGGGGACGGACTGGTGTGCCACGAGGGGACGGTGAGCTGCTTCACGCGGGCCATCGCAGTGTCGGCTGCGGCCGCGGCAACGGAGGCAGCCAATGGATAAGGTGCGTCTCGGCATTCCCAAAGGAAGCCTGCAGGACTCGACGATTGCCCTGTTCAAGCGCGCGGGCTGGAACATCTACGCAGATGGGCGCTCGTATTTTCCATCCATCGACGACAGCGAAATCGAATGCATGCTCATCCGGGCGCAGGAGATGGCTCGGTATGTCGATCACGGAGTTCTGGATGCGGGACTCACCGGCATCGATTGGGTGGTGGAGAGTGGCCTGGACGTGTCCACTGTGACCACGCTGACCTACGCCAAGCAGAGCCGGCGGAAGGTCCGCTGGGTTCTTGCGGTTCCCGAGACAAGCGGATTCGCGAAGGCAGAGGATCTGGAAGGAAAGATTGTGGCCACCGAGCTTGTGGAGGTGACCAAGCGCTACTTTGCCGCGAAGGGCGTGAACGTGCGCGTGGAGTTCAGCTGGGGAGCCACCGAAGTGAAGCCGCCGACGCTGGCCGATGCCATTGTGGAGGTGACGGAGACGGGCAGCTCGCTCAGGGCAAATCACCTGAAGATCATTGACACGGTGATGGAGAGCGAGACCCATCTGATCGCCAGCAAGGCCGCGCTGGAGGATGACTGGAAGCGGCGAAAGATCGAATCCATTGCATTGATGCTGCGCGGCGCGATCGATGCACAGTCGCAGGTTGGATTGATGCTGAACGTGCGCCAGGCGGACTTGAAAGCTGTGCTGAAAGTTCTGCCTGCACTGAATGCTCCAACGATTTCGCAATTGAGTGACGCGGATTGGGTCGCGGTGAACACCATCGTGGAAGAGCGTGTGGCCCGCGACGTGATTCCCCGCCTGAAAGCAGCGAACGCCAGCGGAATTGTGGAATACCCGCTGAACAAGGTTGTGCTGTAAGCGAGGCCGGGATGAAAGTGATTCAAACCCGAGGACGAGGCGCACGGCAGGCGGCGACCGTGATTGCGCAACTGGAACGGCGCGGTGGTGCGGCGCTGGAGCCGATGTTGCCGGCGGTGCGGCGTATCGTTAGCGACGTCCACCGCAATGGAGACAAGGCGCTTTTGCGCTACGCGCGCAAGCTGGATTCCCTGCCAGCTCGCGATTCCATCCGCGTAAGCGCGGAGGAAATGCGCGTTGCGTGGGAATCCGCTACGCCTCGGTTCCGCGACGCTCTGGAGGCGGCTGCCGGACGGGTTCGTGCCTTTGCGGTACGCCAAATGCCGAAGTCGTGGACCTTCAGGTCTGGTGGCGTGACGACAGGTCAACTTGTGCGCCCGATCGGATCGGCTGGATGCTACATCCCGGGTGGACGGCATCCATTGCCTTCAACGCTCCTGATGACGGTGATCCCCGCGCAGACGGCCGGCGTGGAGCGCATCGTGGTGGTGTCTCCGCGGCCCGCGCGGGAAACGCTGGCCGCGGCGCATCTGCTTGGGGTCACGGAGTTCTATCGCGCCGGGGGAGCACACGCCATCGCCGCGCTCGCGTACGGCACCGAGAGCATTGGTGCGGTGCAGAAGATCGCCGGCCCCGGAAATCTTTACGTGACCGCGGCCAAGTCACTGGTGGCGCAGGACTGCTCGATCGATATGCTCGCTGGTCCCACCGAGATCGTGGTCACGAGCGAGAGCGGAGACGCCGCGGGAATCGCTGCTGACCTTGTGGCACAAGCAGAACACGATCCGGAAGCTCTTGCGATCTTCATTACGACGGGCAAGGAACTCGCGAGGGCGGTTCGTGCGGAAGTGAAAACGCGCAGCCGGACAAACCTCGTAGCGCGGGAATCGCTGCAACAGAACGGCTTGATCATTCTCGCGTCCACGCTTGACGAGGCCCGCGAGATCACCAATCGCATCGCCCCGGAGCACCTTACAGTGGATTCCGTGGAGGACCTGCCTTGGGTTCGCGATGCCGGATCCGTTTTTGTCGGCGACTGGTCTGCACAGCCAATGGGAGACTACATCTCTGGACCGAATCACACGCTGCCGACCGGCGGGATGGCGCGTGTCCGAGGAGGACTGAGTGTTCTCGATTTCGTCAAGATCATCACGGTGCAGGAATACACGCGCGAAGGCATCTCCGCAATTGGCCCGCACGCCGCGGTTCTAGCCGAGTATGAAGGGCTCAGCGCACACGCAGACGCAATTCGACTGCGCGTCGACCGCGCAGCGGAATCAAGGAGGGCCAATGCCTGACACGCTTATCGTGCGGAAGCCGGAACCGCGTGCCCGTGTCCGGTCGATTACCGAGTACCATCCGCCCTTGGGAAGCCGCGACGGCATGCGCCTGGATTTCAACGAGAATACAATCGCGTGCTCGCCTGCCGTTCTGGAAGTGCTTGCCGGCGTCTCCGGCAGTACGCTCACGCGCTATCCGGAACGCGAGCCAGTGGAGGCGATTGCCGCGGAACATCTGGGCATTGCACCGGAATGCGTTGCGCTCACCAATGGAGTGGACGAGGCCATTCACGTTCTCTTCGAAACGTTTCTGGATGCGGAAAACGAGTTGTTGTTGCCGGTTCCCACATACGCGATGTACCAGGTCTACGCATCCATGACGGATGCGCACACGGTAGCGGTGCAGGCAGGCGGCGATTTTCAGTTCCCTCTTGAGCAGCTATTGAAGGCGATTACGCCGCGAACCAAGATCATCGCATTGGCCAACCCCAACAGTCCGACCGGGAGCACGGCCACGCTGGCGCAGATCGTCGCGCTGGCAGAGAGCGCCCCGCATGCGATCGTTTTAATCGACGAGGCCTATTTCCACTTCCACGGCGAGACCGCGATCGACCTCATCGGCACGTTTCCCAACCTGGTGGTCGCACGCACATTCTCCAAGGCCTACGGACTTGCGGGAATGCGCGTGGGATTGCTTGCCTGCGGCGCCGAGCCCATGAGGTGGATTCGTCGCGTGCTGTCACCCTACAGCGTCAATCAACTGGCGCTCGCTTGCCTTCCCGCCGCGCTGAACGACACAGCGTATCTCGACTGGTATGTGAGCGAGGTCCTGACGGCGCGCGCGGAATTCGAATCGGAGATGGATGCATCCGGAGTTCCGCGCTGGCCCAGCCGCGCCAATTTTGTGCTTGTCCGGATTGGCCCGGCGCATGAGGAGTTTGTCCGCCGTATGCATTCGTTCGGGGTGATGGTGCGCGACCGCAGCAGAGACCCTGGGTGCGATGGCTGCGTTCGCATTACGATCGGAACACGCGAACAGATGCGGCAGGCTGCGAGCGCGTTGCACCAGGTGGTTAGCGATTTGCGCCGGGAAGGAGCGATGAAGTGAAAGCATCTCCCAAAAGCCACGGCGTGGGCCAGCCGGCCTCGCGTCATTTGAAACGAAGTGCCCGCGTGGAACGTAACACGACAGAAACAAAGATCGCGCTGGAGTTGACGATCGAGGGCTCCGGCAAATACCAGATCGACACCGGCATCCGCTTCTTCGATCACATGCTGGAACTGTTTGCGCGTCACGGAGCATTCGATCTGAGCCTGAAGTGCAATGGAGATCTGGATGTAGACCAGCATCACTCGGTGGAGGACACAGGCATCGCGATGGGCGAGGCGTTCGACCGGGCTCTTGGCGACAAGCGGGGCATCCTTCGCGCGGGATATTTCATCATGCCCATGGATGAAACTCTCGCCATTGCTGCCGTAGATCTGAGCGGGAGGTCGGCTTACGCGGTGGATACGAAGGTGCGCACGCGGCTGGTGGGCGATCTGCAAAGCGAACTGGTGACGGACTTCTTTGAGGCGTTCGCACGCGGCGCCCGAGCCAACATCCATGTCAAGACCATGTATGGACGTTCCAGCCATCACAAGATTGAAGCTATTTTCAAAGCATTCGCGCGGGCGCTTCGTGTTGCGTGCAGCCGGGACAAGCAACTGGGAGAGATGCTGCCTTCGACAAAGGGGCTGCTGTGATGCGCGTAGCCGTGATCGACTACGGCGCAGGAAACCTGGCGTCGGTGCTCAAGGCGCTGCGGCACCTGGGCGCCGAGCCGCAGGTGACGGCTGGCGACCTCGCTTTCATTGAACAGGCAGAGCGAATCGTACTGCCCGGGGTCGGACATTTTGCGGCAACGCGGAGACTGGACGAGTTGGGAATAACCGGCGCGGTTCGCTCCGCTGTTTCTCGCGGCGTTCCGTTTCTCGGCATCTGCGTCGGCATGCAGTGGCTCTTTTCGGGATCGAGCGAAGCCCCGGATCACCGTGGGCTCGCAGTGTTTCCCGAGTTCTGCACTCGCTTCCCTGACAGTGGAGAAAAGGTTCCGCACGTTGGCTGGAATTCGATTGCGCCTCGGAATGACTCCCGTCTTCTGCAAGGAATTGAGAGCGGGGAACACGTTTACTTTACGCACTCGTTCAAAGCGCCCATTACCGCGGCGACGGCGGCATCGACGTTTTACATCGGACCCTTCGCGGCCGCAGTGGAATCCGGCAACGTCGCGGGCGTGCAGTTTCATCCGGAGAAATCCGGACAGGCGGGCCTTAAGATTCTGCGCAACTTTCTTCAGTGGCAGCCGGCGGAGCCTTCATGCTGACCAAGCGCATTATTGCCTGCCTGGATGTGCATGAAGGCCGCGTGGTCAAAGGCGTGCAGTTCGTCGATCTGGTGGACGCAGGTGATCCGGCCGCGCTCGCGGCACGGCACGCTCACGAAGGAGCCGACGAGATTGTGCTGCTGGACATCACCGCAACCTATGAGGGCCGGGGAACACTGCTGAAGACAGTGCGCCGCACAGCAAACGAGTTGTTCGTGCCGTTTACAGTAGGCGGAGGGATACGGTCGGCCCGCGATGCGGAGCAGGTGTTTGAAGCCGGAGCGGACAAGGTAAGCATTAATTCGGCGGCGTTGGGCGATCCGAGCCTGATCGATGCAATTGGGCGCAGTTTCGGCGCACAGGCAGTGGTGGTGGCCATCGACGCACGCAGGGATCCCGCGGCGAAAGATCCCGCACGCGATGCGCAGGTCTATGTCAGAGGCGGCCGCGAACCCGCCGGCCGGCGCGTGGTTGAATGGGCGCGAGAGGCGGAAGCGCGTGGGGCTGGAGAAATTCTGCTCACCTCAATGGACACCGACGGAACCAGAGCTGGATTCGACTGCGAGTTGACCGCAGCGGTGAGTCAGTCGGTCAGCATTCCCGTGATTGCCTCGGGAGGCGCAGGCACGGTGCAACATTTCGCAGAGGTATTTAAGCGCGGCTGTGCCGACGCTGCGCTGGCTGCGAGCATCTTTCATTTTGGTATCTCCAGCGCACGGGCGCTCAAAGAGCAACTCAATACTGCCGGCATTCCAGTGAGGCTGCCATGCTGATTCCGTCCATCGATTTGTTAGGCGGTCGCATCGTACAGCTGGTCAAGGGCGAGAAGCTGCGCCTGGCCTTCGATGACTTCGAGTTTTGGATTGCAAGATTCTCGCACTTTCCGCTGGTGCAGCTTATCGATCTGAACGCCGCGATGCGGCAGGGAGATAACTCCGAACTGGTTGCGCAGATCTGCAAGCGCTTGCCATGCCAGGTGGGCGGCGGCATCGGCAGTATTGAAAGAGCAAAGAATGCCATCCGCTCAGGAGCGAAACGCGTCATTGTTGGCTCGGCGCTCTTCTCTCAGAGCGATGGCCACGCAGGCGCGAACACCGCATTTGCTGCCGAACTGATGTCCGCCATTGGCCTGGAACAAATCGTCGCGGGAATTGATACGCGGGGCGGACGCATTGCCGTGAAGGGATGGAAGGACCAGGTGGAAGTGACGCCGGATGAAGCCATCCTTCAGCTCGAGCCGTTCGTTTCCGCGTTCCTTTATACACACGTCGATACGGAAGGAACCATGAGCGGATTCCCGCAGGAAGTTGCGGCTCGCCTTCGTCCGCTCACCCGACGCCATCTCATCGTCGCCGGAGGAATTCGTAGCCGGGAAGAGGTGATCGCGCTGGATGAGATGGGTGTCGATACGGTGGTCGGAATGGCGGTCTATACGGAGACGATTTCGGTCTGATCAACAGCCGCGCGACGACGGTGAGGCAACGGCCCGCATCAGCTATCCTGAGAGGTGAATGCATCGCGCGAAAGGAGCCGCATGAGCGCCACCAAGGTAAGTGGAATCCGGCTGGCCCGGAGGCTGGATGAGGTTGGATTCTCCGACATTGTACAGATACGGAACAAGGTGATGGCCATGCGTGCGGAAGGATTTGAGGTGCACTCCCTGCACGGTGGCGAGCCCTTCTTTGAAACGCCCGATGAGATTAAATTCGCTGCCGTCAAGGCCCTCGCTCAAAACCAGACGCACTATGCGCCATCTTCGGGCATCCTTCCGCTGCGGCAAGCGTTGGTGAACAAGCTTGCCAGGAAGAATGAAATTCACGTGACCGCAGACGAAGTACTGGTCACAGTGGGTGGGTCGCAGGGGCTCTATGCATCGTTCCAAAGCGTGCTTGATCCTGGGGACGATGCGCTGGTTTTCTCGCCCTATTGGACTCCTATCGGCGATCTTGTGACTGGAGCGCAGGCGCGCCCGCTCCTGGTGCCGACCATTACCGCGCGGCGCAACGGAGTCCGCAAGACTCTGGAGCAGTTCTCCACGCCGCGTGTTCGCGCGATTTACTACAACACGCCGCAGAATCCCAGTGGGCTGGTGTTCACCCGGGAAGAAGCGGACGAAGTCGCGTCCTTTGCCCGCGAACGCGATCTGATTGTGATTGCCGACGAAGCGTATGAGGACCTGGTTTACGAGGGCGAGCATGTTTCCATCGCATCCCTGCCGGGCATGGCTGAGAGGACCATCACCTGCTATACACTTTCGAAAACCTATGCAATGACCGGTTGGCGCGCGGGATACGCGGTCGCGAAAGAGCCGTTCATGACCGCCCTGCGCAAGATCGTGCTCTATTCCACCAACGGCGTGGCCACGCCGGTGCAGTATGCCATGCTGCAGGCAATGGCAACGCCTGAGGCTCAGATCACAGCGCGGCGCGAGGAATATCGCAAGCGCCGCGACCTGCTGGTTGCCGGACTGAATGCAGTCGGGCTTGCCTGCGACCCGCCGGCGGGCGCGTTCTACGCCTTTCCTGACGTGGAGAAGATCGACCGGAACAGCCGCACGGCAGCGCAGATCCTGCTTGAGAAAGCGCACATCGCCACGGTGCCGGGTGTAGTCTTCGGCGCGCAGGGCGAGGGGCATCTTCGGTTTGGATATGCGATCCCAACGCAGGACATCGAAGCTTGCGTTGAAGCCTTGCGCGAGTTCCTCGGCTGACAATTTCCAAGGTCTTGTTGTAGGCCACGCGAGTTTGAAGTCGCATCACAGAGCACATAGCATGCAGAAGATCCGCGTAGGATATCCGGCAATTCTCGACGCGGCAGCAAAGGCCGCGTTGCCGCCCGACGTCGACTTGGTCCCGCTCGAGGATGACCTGGATCACGACGTCGCCGTCGACGTGTGGATTCCGGATCCTTATCAAACGCGAGCGCGCCGCATCTGGCCGCATCTTCGCGGTGTGCGGCTGGTGCTTTCGTTGATGGCCGGCACGGAGTGGATTCCCGCCACCGTCGGTCCGCACGTCACCATCTGCAATGCTCACGGAGCGCATAACATCTCCACGGCGGAATGGACCGTCTCCGCGATTCTCGCCATGCTGAAACATTTCCCGTTATTCCTGGACATTCAACGCTCGGCAAACTGGAGGCGGCGCAAAGAAGCGTCCGCGGAGTACGAACGCCTCAGCGGGGATGCGCGTCAACATCATCCCGATGTGATGCTGGAGGAGCTGACAGGAAAATGTGTGCTGCTGGTCGGTTACGGCGCTATCGGACAGGAAATCGAACGCATGCTCGCGCCGTTCCGCGTCGATCTCATTCGTATGGCGCGTAGCGCCCGCGGGGCTCCCCTGGTCCAGCCTGTAAGCGCGCTCGACGAGCTCTTGCCGCGTGCCGATGTCATCATCCTCATCCTTCCTTTGACGGATGGGTCGCACGGCCTGATTGGCGCGGCGCAGTTCGCGCTCATGCGGCAGGGTGCACTTCTGGTGAATGCCGCGCGCGGACCAATTGTTCAAACCGATGCATTAGTGGAGGCCTTGAATCAGCGAAGGATCCGTGCCGCGCTGGACGTAACCGATCCTGAGCCGTTGCCTCCCGAGCACCCGCTCTGGCAATGTCCCAACCTCTTCATCACGCCGCACGTGGCGGCTTCGACCCCGCAATTCGCAGCGCGCGCATTCAAAGTGGCAGCCGATGAGTTGCTCCGATACCTGCGCGGAGAACCGCTGCGCAACGCCGTTCAGCTTGCCACTTGAACTTCCACTGGAGCTCGCCGCCATTCCCGTAGCCCAAGGACTGCGAGGCCAACCAGGACCACGTACAGAATGGCAGTCAACCAGAGATCCTTGTAAATGTACTCGCCAACATAGAGAACATCGACAACAATCCAGAGCCACCAGTTGGCAATGTTCCTTCGCGCCTGCCACCAGCTCCCCACCAGGCTGAAACACGCAAGCGAAGCATCGAGATATGGCAGGGCGGCGTGCAGCCGTTTTGTAATCATCGCCAGAACAAACGTCCCCACGACCCCCAACATCACCGCTGCAATTGCACTTGAACGAGCAAGTGGCGCGACGCGCACCTCTCCTTCCTGCCTGGCGCCTCTCCACCAATTCCACCATCCATATACCGTGAAGACAACAAAGAAGACTTGGAGCAAAGCATCCGAAAGCAGTCGCGCGCGATAAAAGACGACGAGATATAGGATGTCTGCTGCGAGCGTAATGGGCCAGCACCACAGCGTTCGTTTCGTGGTGAGCCAGATGCCGAAGAAGGTCGTGGTCCATCCGGCGAACTCTATCCACGACCAATGGACGGCGAGATATTGGATCACAGAAGTCATTGGATGTCTGCTCCCTCGCGCCGCACCGCCCATGCCCGCAGCCAGTTCAGCAGTTTCTCTCCCGGCCCGCGCCACCAGTACGAATGAAGCACCAGGTAACCCTCGCACCCGAACCATGCCTTTTCTGTCGAGTGCAGCACGTCCAGAAAATAATCCGTCTCCGACAGCGCAAACTCCACATGGCAAAGCGCCGTCATCGAGGCAAGAGCCAGGGCCTCCGTTTGTGACAGCGGCCGCACACTTTCGTAGCCTTCCAGCATGGCCCCGAGGTGTTCGAAATGTATCGGAACGTTTTCCGGCTGAGCAGAATCATTCACCAGCACAAGCCATTCCACGATGCTGCGGTCGACGGCTTGGGCCAGGTCGTGCACCGCGTTGGTGCGGTCGCACAAGCCGAAATCGATGACCGCTGTTGCCTGCGCATCGTCTCCCGCGCCGCTCCAGAACAAGTTCGACGCGTGAAAGTCATTGTGCGTCCAGAGCGGGGCGAGGTGCGGCAATTGGGTGGCCAGTTCCTCATGACACGATGCCAGCATGTTGAGCGCATCCTCTGCGCAGCGGCGTTGTTCCATGTACGCGCGGAGAGCGGGCCGCGCATCCACATAGCGCTGCATTGCCATTGCCGGATCGGCAGCGGAGAAGATGCTGAATCCTGCTACAAGAGGCCGCCCTGTTCGAGGCGAAGCATCATAACCCTGAGCCGCCAGGTGCAGCCGCGCCATCATCTCTCCGGCAGATCGAGCGTGGTGCGTGGACCGAAACGGCGTCCACGAGATCGCGTCCTCGTAGAGGTCGATTCCGGCTGCGGGCTCATGGGCCTCGTATGTCCAGCCGTCGACTTCCACAGCGCTCTCTCCGGAGTCAGTTCGAAGAACTCGCGGAACAGGCGCGCCATTTTCGCGCAGATGTTCCATGAACCGATGCTCTTCTCTGAGGCCCTCCGCATCGCGCACCGATCGCGCATGACGCTTGATGAAGACCTGCCCATCGCGGATGCTGACCATGCTGGCCGCCGAAAGCGGCCGGGGGCTGGCGCTCAGAATTTCGAATGGCCCGCGAAGGCCGAACGCAGGCAGGATCTGCCGAACCTCACGTTCGTTCAGCGGCGGCCAGTCCGGCGCCACCAGCGTGCCATCCAGACCATGTGCTTTCACGGTTTCGCTCACAGGAATCTCGTCGTCAAGTCGCCCTCAAAACGTGTAATGCGCGGAGAGCCGCACAGTTGTGGGCGCGCCCAGGTGGATGAACGTATCGCCGTAGGATGCTCCAGTGTCCTTCCAGTAGCGCTTGTCGGTGATGTTGTCGGCATACAACCGGAACGTAACCCGGCCCTGCTCGCCTCCCGGTGTGTAACGCGCGCCCAGGTTGAACAGGTTGTATCCGGGCACGCTCACCGTATCGTCGCGCGTCGCCTCCTTGCTAGCGGTGTAGCTCCAACCCGGCATCAGTCGCACTCCCGCAAAGTGAGGCAGCGCAATATCGGCAAACAGCGCCGTCCGCACGCGAGGCACATTGATCACCTGCTTTCCGTCGAACGCCGGAGCTCCGGTATCGTCGGAAATTGCGCGAATGCCTGCAATCGAAGCGCTCACTTCGATCCATCGCGCGGCCTTCCCTTCCGCGCTCAGTTCCACTCCGTCATGGGTTTCGTGGCCTTCGGATTCGAAGCAGAGATCGCCTGGGCCATAGAACTCGTCGGCGGTGCAGAACGTATCCGACGCGGCAATCACCTTTGGATAAAAGAAAGGTGCGCGCATATGAAAGTACGCGGCAGAAAAGAGAAGGCGCTGCCCCGGATCGTATTTGGCTCCCACCTCGGCCTCGCGAGTGAAGTAGGGCGCAAGAAACTGGCTCGCGTTATCCACCCACCACGGTCCTTCCGGTCCAAGAGAGAGCATCACGCTGTAATTGCCGTACAGCATTAGATCTCGTACAGGGTTGATGGTCGCGGCGTACTGCGGCAGCCATAGAAGTTTGTGCGTGAGAGCGGGCGCCGTCGCAGGGCTCGTTGCGGTCAACGAGTAGTTATTGTCGCGCAGCGAGTCGATGCGCCCCGCCGCCAGCAACTGGATGTGTCCGGGAATCTCGATCCGATCCTGCACCAGGCCCGCCGACTGGTGATTGTTTTCCCACAGCGTACGCGGCCCGGCGGATTCCACAGGGCTCTCGATGGGCGCCGAAGCAATCGGTTGAAAGATGTTTTCAGAGCCGACGTAGCTATATACCGCCCCGTCCTGCACGGTCGCCGGCGCATCGGCAGGCGGTGCGCCGGGCTGCTGTACCGAGCGGCGAAACAGCTCCCCGCCCGCTGCCAGCGTGTGCTTGACCGCGCCTGTGCGAACCTGCCCGCTCACCAGCGTTTCCGCCTCGGCATCGATGCGCAGCTCGCCCGGATCGCGGTAATCGTAGATGTCGTAGCCGCCGTCGGGCGCAAAGAAATACCCGGGCGCACCGGCCTGGCAAGAGGCTTCGTACCCGCATCCGTACGCGTACACCACGTTGTCATCAATCAACGAGTGACTGAAGCTTCCCTGCGCATATGCATGCCACGCTTTGGGCAGATCGTAGTCCATGCGCGCGCCGGTGTTGTATGTGTCGAATGTGTTGGGTTTGCTCCACGACTGCTCTCCCAGCATCGTCGAAGGATAGACCTTGCTCAGATCGGGCAGCGTCGTCCCTCCCAGCAACTGGTAGCCGCTAACCGATCGCTCCACCTTGTGCTGGTATTCAAAAGTCGCATTCAAAATCGCCTTGGGCGAGAGCTTCCAGTCCGCTGCACCCGAGCCCATCGCCCTCCATCCGTCGGCATCGTTCACGTAACTCCTGATCTGCTCTCCCACCAGAACCACGCGCGCGCCCACCTGCTTCCGCGCCCCAAACAGGTGCCCAAGATCGACATCGCCGAGCGTACCGCCACGATGATCCGTGGCTAGATCGATCGCCTCGACCGCGACGGGCCTCTTGGTGACAAAATCAATCGTTCCGCCGGCTGAAGCAACGCCGCTTTCCACGCCGTCGATCCCATTCAGAATTTCCACTCTCTCTTTGTTCTCCAGCGGCACATCCTGCTCGCCGGCAATGGTCATGCCATTGATCTCGAGTCCTGTCGCAAGATCAAGCGGAAAACCGCGAATCTCGAAATCTCCGTAATACCCCACAGGAGCATAATCCTCACCTACTGAAGCGTCGTTCTTCACAACGTCAGAAAGCAACCGCGCCTGCTGATCGCTGAGCTGTTCCTGGGTAATCACGATCGCAGCCAGCGGTGTTTGCGACAGCGGCAATCCCGTCAGCGTCCCCGCGGTAATGGAGTTGGAGAGATAGTCGTCCTTTACGTCGCCGTGAACCACCACGGTGGTGTTCACATGCGGAAGCGTCTGACTCGACGCGGCCGGAGCACTCTGCGCCGAATTGGCTTGCGGCGCGCTCGGTGTCTGCCCAGCCGCGCGGGCGGCAATCATCAAGCATATCCAGAGGATTGCCAGGCCGCACATCGCCATACGGTGTGCGCGGACAGCGGATTGCAGACCTGATCGCAGCCTATTTATGAATTGCAGAAGATGGACAGCTTCGGACATAGGCTCCACATGCTTTCAATGAAGCAGGAGTGCCGATGTCAAAACTCGCTGAAGGTCGCCTTCGGAAACTTCCCACGCCGGTATTATCCGGATCGGGTTCGAGGGTATCTCTCAGCCCCGTTTTTCGGAGCACCCCTGTTTCGAGATCAACTTTATTGAAACACTCACCGCGGCAGATAGCAAATAGCGGGTTCATGGAGGGTGTACGGTTCCGGCTCACCAATTCCCGCATCATTGCTCCATCTCCACAAACGGCCCCACGCCCCCGCCGGCAATCCACGCATCCAGGTGCACCTCAAGCACCGGCAGCGGAACACTCCCCGTCTCCAGCACTGCATCATGGAATGCCCGCAGATTGAACCGCGCGCCCAGCGCCGCCTCGGCCTTCTTCCGCTCTTTCACAATCGCCATCTCCCCCAGGTAGTACGAAAGCGCCTGCCCCGGCCACGAAATGTACCGGTCAACCTCGGTCTCAATCTCGTGATCGCTCAGCGCCGTGTTGTCGTGCAGATACTTCACTGCCTGCGCGCGGGTCCACCCTTGCGCATGAATCCCCGTGTCCACCACCAGCCGCGCCGCGCGCCATGCCTGGTAGCTCAGCATTCCGAACGTCTCATAGGGCGTGTGATAGATCCCCATCTCCGCGCCCAGCCGTTCGCAATAGAGCGCCCACCCCTCGCCATACGCCGAAATGTAAGCTTTCCGGAACAGCGGCAGCTTCTTCTCGCGCTCCTGCTCCATTGCCACCGCCTGCTGCCAGCTATGCCCCGGCGCCGACTCGTGCAGCGTCAGCGCCGCCAGCGAATACAGCGGACGCGACGGCAGATCGTACGTGTTCACCAGGTACGAACGCATCCCGCCGCGCCCCGCGGTATAAAACGGAGCCATGTCCGCGGGCACCGGCACAATCCCAAACCGCCCGCGCGGCTCATAGCCGAAGTACCGGCCGGCCACACCATCGAATTCCTTCGCAATCCACGCCGCATCATGCAGCAACTCTTCCGGCGTCTTGGCATAAAACTTCGGGTCCGTCCGCAGATACTGCAGAAACTCAGGAAACGTCCCCGCAAACCCGCTCGCCTTCATCGCCGTCAGCATCTCGGCATGAATGCTCTCGACTTCCTTCAGCCCAACTGCATGAATCTCATCCGGCGACATCGTCACCGTGGCGTACTCCAGGATTTTCGACTGGTAATACGCTTTCCCATCCGGAAGGCTCTCCGCCGCCAGCGAAGTCACGGCATGGGGCACGTACTCGTCATCGAAAAATCGAAGCATCTTCGCATAGGCCGGCGCCACGGCGTGCGTAATCACGTCCTCTGCTTCAGCCTTCAACTTCTCCTGCTCGGCCGCAGGAATGGAGGCGGGCATCGCGGCAAACGGCTTCCAGAAATTCGTCGCCTGAGCATTCTTCGCGGTCACCACGTCCTTCAGTCCCTGGTCCCGCCCCACCAGCGTCACTTGCGGCGGTGTGAACCCGCGCGCCATCCCCGCCCGCATATTCGCCGCTTGCTCGTCGAAATATTCCGGCACATCGCGCAGCCGCGAAAGATACCGCGTGTAATACTCCTCGCTGCGAAACTCCCGCGCATCGATCGGCGCAATACCCTCCCAGAACTGCGAATCCGAATTCACCGGCCGCTCATACTCCTTGAACTCCACGGCATTGCGCCCCACCACAATCTGCGCGCGATACACCTCGAAGTTCAGCCGCTCCTCTGTCGAGAGCCTTGCCGTATCCACTTTTTTCAGGTCCGCCAGCACCCCGTCCCAGTGCGCCAGCGCCTTCGCCTGCGTGGCCGCATCCACCTGCCTCAGGTGACTTGGAGGCAGATGCTTCTTCTCTTCGTCCCCTGAAATACTCCCGCGCAGCGCCCGCCGCCACGTCTCATCCACCTTATAGATCGCCTGAAACGCCGCATCCACCGCGTTCGGTTTCGCCGGCTCCGCCGCAGCCTTCGCCCCGTCCTGTGCCGTAGCGGTCCGTCCAGCCATCACGGGCCCGTACGCCGCCACGCACATCACCACCGCCATCATCCACTTTGTTCTAGGCATGCCTACCGTTGTAACGGAGGAGGCTGGCCGTGCGCCAGAATTTCCGCTCACTGCCATACAACCGCCCGCCCGACCCAACATCACGCACACCGCTTTGGGCATGATCAGGCCGCCAGATGTGCGCAGCTTCTCACTTATTCTTCTCTGACCGCCTGGACGATTTTTTCGCAGCAAGTTTTCTTGCTTGACCTTCATCTTTGGATTGGATGGTATGCGCGTTGATGATTGTCCCGAGCAGCCCCGGGAAGCGTTTCTCGATCTCCGCGCAACGTGCGGTGTTGTACATCTCCACGCCGCGCCGTTCGCCGCGGATCAGACCCGCCTCTCTCAGCGCCTTGAAGTGTTGCGAGAGCGTTGACTTCGGAATTGCCTTATCGCTGACGCTTAGAAACATTGAGCAGTTATGCGAACACTCCTGGGCCGCGATATCCGCGAAGATCGCCGCCCGCACCGAATCCGACAAGGCATGCAGGATCCCCTCTACCGTGATGGCCTCAAGCGAGGGATGAAATAAGGGACGCATACTTATCAGAATAGACATTTCGCGTAAAAGGTTCAATTGTTCATAAACTCAGAACTATTGAATCGTGCCCGGGCTCGGCCCCATCTAGTCATCACAACCAGGCTAGGGGCGGCACAATCAACGCCCCCGAGAATTCCTTCAAGCGTTTAACACAGAAAAGGGGCACAGTATGGGCAAACTCAAAGGGAAAGTAGCAGTTATCACCGCCGCCACCTCCGGCATGGCGCTCGCCACAGCCAAACTCTTCGTCGAAGAGGGAGCCTACGTCTTCATCACTGGGCGCCGCCAGGACAAGCTCGATGCGGCCGTCAAGCTCATCGGCAAGAACGTCACCGGCGTGCAAGGCGACGCTGCAAACCTTGCCGACCTCGATCGTCTCTATGACACGGTCAAGCGCGAGAAAGGTAAGATCGACATCCTGTTTGCCAGCGCCGGACGCGGTGAGCTCGCAAAGCTCGAAGAGGTCACCGGGGAGCACTTCGACAAGACTTTCGATCTCAACGTCCGCGGCACGCTCTTCACCGTGCAGAAGGCGCTTCCGCTTTTCAACGACAACGGCTCTATCTTTCTTAACGGCTCCATTGCCAGCATTAAAGGAATTCCGGCATTCGGCGTCTACAGCGCCAGCAAGGCTGCGGTTCGCTCATTCGCCCGTACCTGGCTCCTGGAGCTCAAGGAACGCGGAATCCGCGTGAACATCCTCAGTCCGGGAACCATCGACACGCCGATCCTCGATCTCCTCGGAGAAGACGCCAAAGAGTTCTTCAAATCCCAGATCCCACGCGGTGAAATGGGACGCCCGGAGGAGATCGCGACGGTCGCTCTTTTCCTCGCCTCCAGTGATTCCAGCTTCGTCAACGGCGTCGAGCTCTTCGTCGACGGTGGTACCGCCCAGGTCTAACTGCAAGACTTGAAATTCCGCAGGCCACCGATGTGACTCGTCAGCCATGACCATACTCAGCTACTTCCCCGTCCCTTCCCTTAAGGTCACGATCCGATCCACGCCCGGAACGGTGAAGTGCTCCGCGGCGCCGCTGGGCCAGTGAATCTCGATCGCGTCCACCGTCGTTGCCGCGCCCAATCCGAAATGCACGCGAGGATCGTTGCTGGAGAGGTAACTCCCGCCGCTGATCACGTCGCCGCGCTGCTTCATTCCATTCGCGGTCAAGTACACGGTTGCGCCCACGGCGTCGCGGGGGCTCTTCGGCCCACCAACCAGCTTCAGTTCCACCCAGTGGTTATGGTCCGGATCGACGTTGCGCAACAGGATGGGATGCGAGTCCATCACATTGATCACAGCATCGATCTTGCCGTCGTTGAACAGGTCGCCAACGGCCATGCCGCGGCCCGCGACGACAACCGCAAGCCCGGAGCCCTCGACCGCCGGAACCGCCTCAAACCGCTTGCCTCCGATGTTGTGGAACAGCATGGGCCGCTGCGCCCACGTGGTTCCCCACGCATATTTGTCGGCCTCGGGGTACACGTGGCCATCGGACATCAGCAGGTCCTTCCACCCGTCGTTGTCGTAATCCATGAAAGCGTCGCCCCAGCTGAGGAACGGAACCGTGATTTCGCCGAGGCCGATGTGATAGCTGATGTCAGTAAAGTTGGCGTCGCCCTCATTGTTGTAGAGGGGCTTGTAGTCATCGCTGAACGTTGTATTGAAGACGTCGAGCATGCCGTTGTTTTGATAGTCGCCAACGGCAATTCCCATCGAAGCAGTTTCGCGCCCGGCCTCGTTCAGCGCAAAGCCTGACGCATAACTGTCATCCTCAAACGTGCCGTTGCCCTTATTGATGTAGAGGTAATTGGGAGTGGAGTCGTTGCCGACGAGCAAGTCCGGTTTTCCGTCATTATTTATGTCCACAAAAACCGCGCCCAGCCCATAATAGCCTGGTTTGTCGGCCACGCCCGCCTTTTCGCTGACATCGGTGAAAGTCCCGTCTCCATTGTTATGAAACAGGTGGTCGCCTTCGCCTTTCAGTCCACGCGGACCGCAACTTACCTTCTCGCCGCGGAAAGTGCAGAAAGCATTTGGCGCGTCTGCCGCACCCGCAGTCGGCATGTGGTTCCGGTCGTAGTGAAGATAACCTGCAACGAACAGATCCAGGCGTCCATCGCTGTCGTAATCGCCCCATGTGGCGCCGGTATGCCAGGCATCCGGATCGGGCAGCGCGACGCCCGCCTTCACCGCAACATCGGTAAATGTGCCATTGTGATTGTTGTGGTAGAGCCGATTGGCGCCCCAGTTCGACACAAAGATGTCCGGCCAGCCGTCGTTGTCAAAGTCAGCGATGGCCACGCCGAAGCCCCAGCGGTCATTGGTCACCCCAGCCTTTTCCGCCACGTCGGTAAATGTTCCGTCGTGATTGTTATGAAACAGCGCTGCATGCGGAGGAGTTTCCTTCCCATCGAGGGCGTTGAAGGTGGACCCGTTCACGATGTAGATATCCATCCACCCATCGTTGTCGTAATCAATGAGCCCTACTCCTGATCCCTTGGTCTCGACAATATAGCTCTTGGCCGGCGTGCCCATCTTGTGCGTCCAACCAGCGAGGCCCGCCTTCTGCGAATCGTCTTGGAACACCATGGGGCCCGACTTCACAAATCCGCCGGCTGTGATGGGCCGATGCTGCGCATCCACCTGCACGGGATGCGGTGATCCCGTTCCCTGCCCCGCGCTGGCCGGCGCCTGTGCGCCTTCAGCGTATTTCGTGGTCTGCTGTTCGGGGGGAAGGATGCCCGGGCCGGCCGCCTGCGCCAAAACAAATGCGGGAGCCACAAGCAGGGTCCAGGCGAGAATTCTCGTTGTAAACGCAAACATGCCTGCCAGTATACGGGCCGCCCCGCGCGCACCGGTATCCACCGAAGGGCGGAGGCGCAGCGTGGCTTTGGCCGCATTACTGCGCCGGAGAAGACGGGCCGTTTGCCTGCGGCTGCGCGTTCTGCACCAGCCATCCGTTGCTGCTCTTTACCAGGGTGGCTGTTCCCGCCTGCGGCGAGGCAGTCTGGGCGTTCATCCGCGGGAACGCGGTTTTCATCTCCGCATTGTTGGCCCAATCGGGCAGGTCGTTGGTCTGGTAGTGATACGTAACGGTGTACTGCGCGGCGTCCGGCGAATCTGGCGTATAGCCGTCAACCGTGCTCACTTCGGCATGGCCGTAGCAGAAGTTGCCGTATCCAGGCTGCGATGCATCCACAGCCCACCTGCTCCGTCCCTTGTCAGACAGATCGTAATCGCTCACCTGTTTTGAGCCAATGAGAAAGCGCTTCTTCTCAGCAGCCTTGCGCGTCAGCATGCCCTGATCCGTCAGCGCATCGAATTGCCGCGTCTGGTCGTCGTTAGCCGTGTCCGCCTGCTGGGGAAATTTGATCGTTGCGCTGAACAGGCACTGCCGCTGGGCGCCCAGATAGTTGTTTAGCGCCGACTTGAACGCGCCCGAATCGACGTGGTTCTTCCTGCATCCCGATGCGAGCCAAAATGTGCTCGCCACGATGGCGACTGCAATCGTACCTGAACGCATCGCACCTCTCCTGGGGAGTTGGATGCAAAGCGGAGGCTAGCGAGGGTCACTGCGGCGCTGCTGCAAAAATCCCGCAGCCGCTGCCATCTCCGGGATCGTATTGCATTCCCCAAGGTCCGCTACCCGCGCGCCATCGAGCACTTTCAGCATGGCTTCCTGCGCACGGCTCCATACCGGGTGGGCCGGACACCAGCTTTGGCGTGCGCACGCCGTGTTTGATCCGAGACAGACATTCAACCGGATCGGCCCATCGACTGCCTCGATCACCTCGCGCACCGACGCCGCGAGTCCCCTGGGAGCGATGCTGAATCCTCCCGCATGTCCCCGCTGCGAAGTGATCAGTGCACCACGTGCAAGAGCCTGCATCACCTTGGACAGAAAACTCTCCGGGGCGCCGGTTCCCCTGGCCAGCTCAGCGAGGCAGACCCGCGCATTGGGCTGTTGCTCCGCCAGGAACACCATCACCCGCACCGCATAGTCCGCTGCCCGGGTGAGTTGCATGGATGAGTTGGTTTTCGGTGCAGCCATGGGTCGGGACCTCCATTGCAGCGAAATGACGCATTGCACAGGAGAGGAGTGTAGTCCCACAGTGTCACAGGCGAACGTGTTCGCCATCACCGACCCAGGTTCATTCGGGGGAATAGCTTTTCGCAACCCTGCGTGGTTCCGCTATTCAGGAAGGGCTCTCCGTCGCATCGCCACCGGGTAGCTCCGGCATTTCATCCGCGGCAGCAGCCTCGCCCTCGCTCCCGGCCAACATTGCTCCACCTGCGGCGGTGGCGCCAGACTCATCTCTCCATAGAACAACAATCCACCACGCCAGCACTGCGATGTACACCATATTGTTGGCGTTGAACAGCCGGTCGCGCAGGTGGATGAGGCGGTTGTATTCGTTCATTTCATTCACTACGGCCGAGCGCGCAACGGCTTGCCAGATGGCCTCGACGGATACCTGCGCCAGTGATGCCGTGGATAGCCCAATCGCAATGCGCTGCACATGAGTTCGCCATCCCGCGCCGCAGCGGTACCCCAGCGCCACGATCACCACCCCGATGCCAATGGCCTCCACGTCCGCCAGCAATCCTGCCTTCTGCGCCAGCAACTCCAGCACCTGCAGCGGAGGACTGGAAGACAGCGTCTTCCACGGCGGCCAGGTCCCCCAATACCGCAGCACCACTGCGCCCGCGGCCATCAGCGCAAATGCTCCCGCCAGCCATGAAGCCCGCCGCACTTTGCCAAATGCCCGCCGCCCCAGTTCCACAACGACCATCAGCGACACGAACGCGGTCACGTCCAGCATCACGATAATGACTGTCGCGAAAGCGACCTGGTTCAGGCGCCCCGCCAGCAATTTCGAGACCAGCAGCCGCAGCGCAATCAGCGTAATGCTCGCGGTAAACCAGGGAAACCGCGCCACGCGTTCCCGGCCCAACAGCACCACCAGTAGGACAAGGTTCGCCGCGAAAGTGAGCGTCCAGAGAATCGCCGCCGCCGTAAATGGAAAATGAAAGTGCATAGCGCCGTTCCGGGCCGCCGATGACGCGCGGCCACCCTCCAGTTTAAATGCCCGCGCCGCCAAGCCTCGAGCCTTGAGAGGCCGGAGACTTAAGAGGCCCAGGCGTTAATCTGATCTCCGGAGGGAGCGCGTGATGGACCGTTCCGCCATGCTGGCGGCGCTACGCGGCCGCGCCGAGCCGTGGGACATCGTTGTCATCGGCGGCGGCGCCACCGGAGCGGGGGTTGCGGTGGATGCCGCCAGCCGCGGTTTCTCCGTTCTCCTGCTCGAACGCGAAGATTTCGGCAAAGGCACCTCCAGCCGCAGCACAAAACTTGTCCACGGCGGCGTGCGCTATCTCGAGCAAGGCAATGTTTCCCTGGTGATGGAGGCGTTGAAAGAGCGCGGCATCCTGTTTGAAAATGCGCCCCACCTGGTCCACGATCTCCCATTCGTGGTGCCGAACTATTCCTGGTGGGAGACTCCGTTTTACGGCGTGGGGCTCAAGATCTACGACCTGCTCGCCGGTAAGTACGGCTTTGGCCGCTCGCGCATTCTCTCGCTCGACGAGACCCGCGAGCTTCTCCCCACCATCCGCCAGGACGGCCTGCGCGGCGGCGTTATTTATCACGACGGCCAGTTTGACGATGCCCGTCTGCTCATCGCATTGCTGGCCACGGCCGCCGAATCCACAGCTACGGTTCTGAACTATGCGCCCGCTCTCGCCTTCAGCCGCGATGCCGATGGATTCATCGATGGCGTGGATGTTGTTGACCGCGAAACCGGCGAACAGTTCCACGCAGCCGCGCGTGTCGTCATCAATGCCGCGGGCATCTTTGCCGATGAGGTGCGCCGCCTCGCGGAGTCCGATGCGCGCGCCATGCTCGCGCCCAGCCAGGGCATCCATCTCGTCTTCGACAAGTCGTTCCTTCGCGGCGAGGCAGCAATCATGGTGCCTCATACCTCCGATGGCCGCGTACTCTTCGCCATTCCGTGGCACGGCCACACGCTGGTCGGCACCACCGACACGCCCATCGAAGAGCCTTTGTACGAGCCGGTTCCATTGGAGCAGGAGATCGAGTTCATCCTCGAAACTGCCGCCCTTTACCTCAGCCGGCCTCCGCTGCGGAGTGACATCCTCAGCGCCTTCGCCGGCATCCGTCCGCTGGTCAGGGCCGAAGGTTCCGACACAACCAAAACCGCCTCTCTCGCGCGCGATCACACCATTCACATTGACGAATCAGGCCTGCTCACCATCGTTGGCGGAAAGTGGACCACCTATCGCCACATGGCTGAGGACGCGGTGAACCACGCCGTCACGCTGGGACACCTGGACGACGCGCCGTGCGTGACGCGAAGCCTCCGCATCCACGGTTATATTGCACCGGATCGATCGGCTTCGGATCCGGGGTGTCTTTATCGCAGGGACGATTTCGATCCGCTCCTGCTCTATGGCGAGGATGCCGCGGCTGTCCGCGCGATCGCCGCATCGGATCCTCGGCTGGCTGAACCGCTCGACCCCGCTCTCCCGATCATTGGAGCCCAGATCGTGTGGGCGGCACGCGAGGAGATGGCGCGGACCCTCGATGACGTGCTGTCGCGGCGCACCCGCGCGCTCCTGCTGAATGCCGCTGCCGCCATGCGCATGGCGCCCGCCGCCGCCGCCCTTCTTGCAAAGGAATTGGGGAAGAATCCGGCCTGGGCCGGGGAACAAGTTGCAGTTTTCCTGAAACTCGCGGCTCAATATAATGTTGGCGCGGCCCATTCTGCCGCGGAATCGCTCTCTCCGCCCTGAGACTTGGAATTCGTCACCTTCCATCACCATCAGGCATCGAACACTCGGAGCACAGCTTCTCATTTCCCGAAGTATGAAGTCCGAACAAACAAGAAGGAGCAATCATGGCCGCCGCAGTTGAAGGAATCATGCCGCTCACCACCCGCAAAGCATGGAGCGAACTGGAAGCCCACGCGAAGTCTATCCGCCAAACGCATCTTCGCGAGCTCTTCGCCAACGACACCAAGCGTGGCGAGCGCATGACGGCCGAAGGCGCTGGCCTGTTTCTCGACTACTCCAAGAACCGAATCACGGACGAGACCCTGCGCCTGCTGATCCAGCTTGCTGAGGAGTCCGGGCTGCGCCAGCGAACCGAAGCCATGTTTACCGGCGAGAAGATCAACATCACGGAGAATCGCGCGGTCCTTCATGTCGCTCTACGCGCGCCCAAAAACGAGTCCATCCCGGTCGACGGCGAAGATGTTGTTCCCAAAGTGCACGAAGTTCTGGACCGCATGGCAGCTTTCGCGAACCGCATCCGCAGCGGCGAGTGGAAAGGCCACACTGGCCAGCCGATCCGCAACGTCATCAACATCGGCATCGGCGGATCCGATCTGGGCCCGGTCATGGCCTATGAAGCGCTTCGCTACTACTCCGATCGCAACATGTACTTCGGCTTCGTCTCCAACGTTGACTCGACCGACTTCGCCGAAACTATCCTCGGCCTCGATCCCGCTGAAACACTCTTCATCGTGTCCTCCAAAACTTTCACCACGCTGGAGACCATGACCAACGCGCACACGGCGCGCGAGTGGCTACTGCTCGGCCTGCACGAGGAATCCGCGATCGCAAAACATTTCGCCGCGGTCTCCACCAACGCCGATGCCGTCTCCAAGTTCGGCATTGACACCGCCAACATGTTCGGCTTCTGGGACTGGGTCGGCGGCCGCTACTCCATGGACTCCGCCATCGGTCTCTCCACCATGATCGCCATTGGACCGGAAAACTTTGAGGCGATGCTCTCGGGCTTCCACGAGATGGACGAGCACTTCCGCACCACTCCGTACGAGCGCAACCTGCCCGTGATTCTTGCGCTTCTTACCGTCTGGTACACCAACTTCTTCGGCGCGGAAACCGTCGCCGTCCTGCCGTATGAGCAATACCTCAAGCGCTTCCCCGCGTACCTGCAGCAACTCACGATGGAGAGCAATGGCAAGTCTGTCACGCTCGCCGGCACGCACGTTAATTACTCCACCGGCCCCATTTACTGGGGCGAGCCCGGCACAAACGGCCAGCACTCGTTCTACCAGCTGATTCACCAGGGCACGCGCCTCATCCCGTGCGACTTCATCGGCTTCAGCCGCACCCTTAATCCGCTTGGACAGCATCACGACCTGCTGATGGCCAACGTCTTTGCCCAGGCTGAGGCGCTGGCCTTCGGCAAGACCGCCGACCAGGTTCGCGCGGAAGGCACCGCTGATTGGCTCGTTCCTCATCGCGTCTTTGAAGGCAATCGTCCCTCCAACGTGCTCCTCGCCGATCGCCTCACACCTGCCGTCCTCGGCAAACTGGTCGCCCTCTACGAGCACAGCGTCTTCACCCAGGGCGTAATCTGGCAGATCAACTCCTTTGACCAGTGGGGCGTCGAGCTGGGCAAGGCACTGGCGCAGCGCATCGTTCCCGAGCTCGAAAGCAAGTCCGATCCCGAGCTGCACCACGACAGCTCCACCAACAACCTCATCCACCGCTATCGCAAATCTAAGGAGTAGCCCATGTCCCCGCGTGGATTCGAGCATCCGCTCTACATCCTTCCCTTCGATCACCGCGGCTCGTTTGAGACCGGAATGTTCGGCTGGCACGGCGATCTGACCGCGGACCAGACCGCGCAGATCGCCGCGGCCAAGCAGGTTATCTATGACGGCTTCAAAGATGCCATCGAGCAGGGCGTGCCCGTCGCCAATGCCGGCTTGCTGGTCGATGAGCAGTTCGGCGCCGACATCCTGCGCGACGCCAGCAGCCGCGGCTATCACACTGCCTGTCCCGCGGAAAAAAGCGGCCAGGAAGAGTTCGACTTCCAGTACGGCGAGGATTTCGCCGCGCACATCGAAGCTTTCCACCCGACCTTCTCGAAGGTCCTGGTCCGCTACAATCCCGAGGGCGATGCCGCGCTCAATCGCCGCCAGGGCGCGCGCTTGCGCCGGCTGTCTGATTATCTGCGCAACGAGAACCGCAGCCTCTTCATGTTTGAGCTGCTGGTCCCCCCGGAGAAAGCGCAGCTCGACCGCGTTCACGGCGACAAATCGGCCTATGACCTTGAGATCCGGCCGCCCCTCATGGTGCAGGCCATTGAGGCGCTGCAGGACGGCGGCGTCGAACCGGACGTGTGGAAGATCGAGGGCCTGGACCGCCGAGAAGATTGCGAGAAGATGGTTGCTGTCGCGCGCCGCAACGGTCGCGACCATGTCGGCTGCATCATCCTCGGCCGCGGCGAAAACGATCAGAAAGTCCGCGAGTGGCTTACCACCGCCGCGTCGGTTCCCGGGTTCATCGGCTTTGCCGTGGGCCGCACCGACTTCTGGGATCCGCTTTCAGCCTGGCACGCCGGCAAGGCTACGCGTGATTCCGCTGTCACGCAGATCGCCCAGCATTACCGCGAGTTCATCAATATCTTTGAGGAAAGCCGCGCAGGAGCCGCAGCCTGAAATAGAAGAAATCGGAGGAATCTGGTGCGCCCGGAGAGATTCGAACTCCCGACCTAATGCTCCGGAGGCATTCGCTCTATCCAGCTGAGCTACGGGCGCACACTCTTACCAGCATACCGTATTTTCGCCCGCTTCGGCTCGCATCACGCCAGTCCGACCGGCCCGCCATTGCCCGTCTCCCGCTGCGCCCGCAACTCCTCCATCACGCTCTGGATCAGCGCCTTGGCGCCCTCCATGCCGCTCAGCACCGCCTGCAAATCCAGCGCCGGCTTCTGCGGATTCCGGCTCGAGGCGCAATACACTCCGTGCTGGCCCACCATGATCAGCGAATCGGTCAGCAGGTCCAGCGCCACCGCCAGACGCCCGCGCTCCCGCCCCATCATGAACTCGTGCTGCTCCAGTTCCGCCCGCTTCTCGTCGAAGACGCTCATGCTCCAAGACTAACGGAAGCTCGCGCCCCGAACCCTCCCAGCTCGGTCTACACGCTGAAGTTCTTCATGTACTCCGCATCCAGGCGCAAATCCTCAATCGGGTTGTAGGTATACTCCTCCTGCTCGATGAAGTACTGCTTCATGGCGGTCGCCGCTTTGAAGATCGGCCGGTAGTCGATTGAGCCTTTTCCCATCAGCACGGGTTTCCACTTGCCGTCTGGCTGCTTCACCAGGTCCTTGACGTGAAACAGCGGAAAGCGCTCCGGCGTGCGGCTCAGGTACTCCACCGGATTGTGGCCGCCAGCCACCACCCATCCGCAGTCCATCTCAAACACCACGGACTTCGGATCGGTGCGCTTCAGCAATTCGTCATAGAACACGACTCCGCCTTCGGTTCCGAACTCGACCCAGTGATTGTGATAGCCAAACTGCATTCCCGCGGCCTTCACCTTCGGGCCGATCTCGTTGAACTGGTCGGCTACCCAGCGCCAGTCATCCAGCGTCAGCTCGCCCTTCTTCGCAGGGTCGCGATGCATGCCCGCCCACGAGCAGATCATGTACTCAAGCCCGATCGCGTTGCCGTAGTCGATCAGTTCACTGAGCTTCGATTTCAAATCAGCCAGCGAGTGATGCGTGCTGATGCAGTGCAGCCCCGCCGCTTTCATCGAATGCTTCCACTCCGCCGGGGTCTTGTTGAAATACCCCGCCGCCTCCACCACCTGGTAGCCGGCGCCGTGCACCTTTTGCAGCGTGCCGTCAAAGTCCTTGGGCAGCAGGTCGCGCACGGAATAGAGTTGCGTCCCGATCGGCATCGATAACTTTTGCGCGTCTACTCGCGCCGCTCCCGCGCATACCGCGGCCGCTGCCGCACATGACGTTTTTAAGAATGTCCTTCGCGAAGTCCCGCTCATCTTTGTAGCCTCCCTGGCCGTGTTAGCTCTTGATTGTTTTCGTTTCCGTATCCCACGTCGCCACCGCGCGATGGAAGTACGAGTGATTTGCCATGTGGCACGCGATCGCCGCGTTGTTTCCAAACACCTCGTCTTCCAGCACCTTCTCCCGTGTCTCCACGGCGCGGAAAAAGTTGGCAAGGTGCGCTGCGGTATCGTCGTACCCCTGCGGTGGCGCGTAGTTCTCGGTAAGCGCCGGCTCGCTTGCCCTTTGCGGATGCGCGGCCCACCAGTCGTCGTAGTACTTCTTTTTTGCATCCGCGGTCCAGCCATCAGTCGAGTACCCTTCCGGCTGCGGCCGCGTGTCCTGCGGGGTGAACGTGAGCGTGCTGCCCTTGATGGCCAATGTTCCCTCGTGCCCGTAGAAGATCGTAGTGTCGCCGGCCGCGTCGTTGTTCTGGTTGCAGTGCATGCTTACCGTCACGCCGGAATAGTCGTAGAGCGTCGCCAGCAGGTCAGGAAAATCGCGCCCGTCCTTGAAATGCGTCAGGCTGCCCATCGAATACGCCCGGCTCGGAATCGCGTTGATCCCGCTCACGCATTGCATGCCGCTCAGCAGATGCACGTACAGGTCGCCTGCCACGCCCTCGCCATAATCGGCAAAGCAACGCCAGCGAAAGAATCGCGCCGCATCGAACGGCCGCTCCCGCGCATCCTTGAGCCACGCCTTCCAGTCGATCGTCTCCGCGCTCGCATCCGGCGCAATCGGATACACCCACGCACCCGAGTCGGAGTTGCGGTCCGTGTGGCCTTCAATCAGGGTCATCTCGCCCAGCCGACCCGCCTTGACCATCTCCGCGGCCTTCTGGAACACCGCGTTACTCACCCGCTGGCTGCCCGCCTGGAAGATGCGCTTATTCTTTTGGACCGCGTCCACCATGGCCAGACCATCGGCCACATTGTGCGACATCGGCTTCTCGCAGTAGACGTCTTTGCCCGCATCAATGCAGTCCAGCACCACTCGGCGGTGCTGAAAATCCGCCACCGCGACGATGACAGCATCCACGTCCTTCTGGTCCAGCAGCGACCGGTAGTCGCGCACCGTCGGAATGTCCTTGCCGTACGCTTCCTGCCCGGCCTTCTGGTGCATCGTGTACAAATCCGCTGTCCCCAAGCATTCGCAGCTCGGAACCTTGGCCGCGGACCGCAGCAGATCGCATCCGCGGATCCCTGTGCCGATCGACACAAACCGGATCTTCCGCTCCGTTGCGGCCTGCACCGCGGCCGGCAGTGTTGTCAGCTTGCCCGCCGCTGCTGCTGACGCTGCTGCGCCCGCAGCCACTGCCCCCGCGCCCAGGCGCACAAAATCCCGCCGTGAAATTGGTATCGCCATTACTCAGCCTTTCATTGCGCTGCCCATTCTCGCTCCCTGAGCTGAATAAGTAAAGCGTTTGAGCACCCTGCTTCGCCTGCGCTCAAAGCTTGCACGCTGGCACGAATCGCCCGCACCGGATACGATACCTCTCGTCTATTTCATCGGTCGTGCTGCCGTCGCGAAAGGCCATCTGCCATGCCCTTGCATCTCCTCTGGAAACGTGCTTTTGATATGCGCATTTCTCTCCTACTGCTTCTCGCCGCTTGTCTCTTGTGCAATCCGGTTACGGCGCAGGTCAGCCCTGCTCCTGCTCAGGCGCCAAGCTTCGGCCCCAACGTCCTCGTCTTCTCGCCCTCCATGCCCGCCGCCGACATGCAGCGCCAGATCGACGCCATCTACGCCGTCCAGCAGCACAGCGAGTTCGGCACCCAGCGCAACGCCATCCTCTTTCTTCCCGGCGAGTACAAACTCGACATCCCCATCGGCTTCTACACCCAGATCGTGGGCCTGGGACCCACGCCCGACGCCGTCCACATCACCGGCAACGTCCATTCCGACGCCAGCCTCCCGCGCAACAACGCCACCTGCACCTTCTGGCGCGGTGTCGAAGGCTTCTCCGTCACTCCCACCGGCGGGACCACTTCAGCGCCCGGAACCATGCAATGGGCCGTGTCGCAGGCTGTCTTCCTCCGCCGCATGCACATCGCGGGCAATCTCGTTCTCCACCAGAACCACGGCTGGGCTTCCGGCGGCTGGATCTCAGACTCCCTGATCGACGGCAACGTCGACTCCGGCTCACAGCAGCAATGGCTTTCGCGCAACACCGAGTGGGCCTCCTGGACCGGCTCCAACTGGAACATGGTCTTCGTCGGCGTCAATCATCCGCCTGACGGCAACTGGCCCACGCCGCCCTACACCAAGGTCGCCGTCACCCCCATCGTCCGCGAAAAACCCTTCCTCTACGTGGATTCGCGCGGCCAGTGGCTGGTCCGTATCCCTGAGCTTCGCGCCAACTCCACCGGCATCACCTGGCACGGCGGCTCGACGGCCGGCCATGACATTCTGTTGAGCCGCTTTTACATCGCGCACCCTGAGGACTCCGCCGACGCCATCAACGCCCAACTAGTGCGCGGCAAAAATCTCCTCTTCACTCCCGGCATCTACGAACTGAAGGAGCCTCTCCGCGTAACCCGCGCCAACACCGTCGTCCTCGGCCTCGGTTTCGCCACGCTCAAACCCGTCACTGGCGCCGCCGCCATCACCACCGCCGACACCGACGGCATCATCCTGGCCGGCCTGCTTATCGACGCGGGCGAAACCAAGTCTCCCGTCCTGGTCGAGATCGGCCCCCAAAAATCGAATCTGTCCAGCCACGCCAATCACGCCCGCAATCCCATCTCCTTGCATGACGTCTTCTTCCGCGTGGGCGGCGCCGGCGTGGGTAGCGCGGATGTCAACCTCCGCGTCAACTCCAACGACACCATCATCGACCACACCTGGATCTGGCGCGCCGATCACGGCAAGGGCGTCGGTTGGGACCAGAACCTCTCCAACAACGGCCTCGTCGTCAACGGCGACCGCGTCACCGCCTACGGCCTCTTCGTCGAACACCACCAGCAATACCAGGTCCTCTGGAACGGCAACGCCGGCCGCACCTACTTCTACCAGTCTGAAATTCCCTACGATCCGCCCACGCAAGCCGTCTTCACTTCTGCGCCCGGCGTCAACGGCTGGGCCTCATACAAAGTGGCGGACAGCGTGACCACGCATGAAGCCTGGGGCCTCGGCGTCTACTCCGTCTTTCGGCATCCCGATGTCAGCCTCACCCGTGCCATTGAGGTTCCTGTGAAGCCCGGCATCCGCTTCCACCACATGATAACCATCGCCCTCGACAACCTGGGTGAAATCACGCACGTTGTCAACGACACGGGTGACGCCGCCAAGCCGCAGCCTCGCACCACGCCCCGCGTTACAGAATTTCCATAGCAATCTACTGAAATCGCTGTGCCCCATCCATTCGCAGTTCGTCGCGAATGGGTGGGATCGCCGCGCCGTGAAACAATAACTACGTAGCCATGACAGACCAGACCACTCCGGAAAACCAGCCAGCCCCCGACGCTCCCGCCCCGCAGACTGAAGCAACTTCCGCGGAACCCACCGTGGGCGAGGCGCTCTCCATCGCTCCGTCCTATGAGGTTGTCAACACCGAAGCGGTCTCTGCCGAACCGGCGCCAACCGTCGAAGCAGCCTCCGAGCCTGCGCCGGCCGCCGAGCCTTCCGTAGAGCCCGCAGTGGAGCCTGACCCCGAGCCGCAGGAAAATTTCGGCGACCTCCTAGCCCAATTCGAGAAATCCCATAAGCACCGTCTTCAGGCTGGTCCCACGCTGCAGGGCACCGTCGTCTCGCTCACCGCTGACCAGGTCCTCCTCGACGTCGGCTACAAAATCGAAGGCGCGCTGCCCCGTTCCGCCTTTCCTGATAACGCTGACACTGTCAACCCCGGCGACAGCTTTCCCGTCTCCATCACCGGCCGCACTGAAGAGGGCTACTACCAGCTCTCGCGTTTCAAAATCTCTGTCCCTAAAGACTGGTCCGCGCTCGAATCCGCCTTCAACCAGAAGGCCTCCATCGCCGGCACTGTCACCGCGGTAATCAAGGGCGGCCTCAGCGTCGATGTCGGCGTCCGCGCTTTCATGCCCGCCAGCCGCTCCGGCACGCGCGATGCCGCCGAACTCGAAGCCCTTGTCGGCCAGGAGATCACCGTCCGCATCACCAAGCTCGACGTCGCCGACGAAAATGTTGTGGTCGATCGCCGTGCCGTGCTCGAGGAGCAGGCGCTCGCCGCCGCCCAGGCCCGTCACGCCGGGCTCCGCGAAGGCGACGTCGTCCCCGGCACCGTCCGCAGCCTCACCAGCTACGGCGCATTCGTCGATCTCGGCGGTATCGACGGCCTCCTTCACGTTTCCGACATCGCCTGGACCCGCATCGCCAAGCCTGAAGACGTCCTCTCCACCGGCCAGCAGCTTGACGTCAAGATCCTCAAGATCGACCCGGACACAAAGAAGCTCTCGCTCGGCCTCAAGCAACTCCAGGCGGAGCCGTGGCAAACCGTCCCCTCGCGTTTTGCGGCTGGACAGCGTGTCAGCGGTGTGGTCACCCGCGTCATGGATTTTGGCGCTTTTGTCGAGATCGAGCCCGGCGTCGAAGGCCTCATCCACGTTTCGGAGATGTCGTGGGGAAAGAAAGTCCGCATCGCCTCTGACATCCTCAAGCCCGGCGAGCGCGTGGACGCCGTCATCCTCAACATCCATCCCGACCAGCGCCGCATTTCGCTCGGCCTCAAGCAGACCCTCACCGACCCCTGGACAGATGTCGCTTCCAAATTCCCTGTCGGCGCGCAGGTGCAGGGCCCCGTCACCAAGCTCATGCCCTTCGGCGCATTCGTGCAGATCGCCGAGGGAGTCGAGGGCATGGTCCACATCGGCGAGATCGTCGCCGACCGCCGCCTCCATCATCCATCCGAGGCGCTGCGCGAAGGCCAGGTCGTCCAGGCGCAGGTCCTGGCCATCGATCCCGGCAAGCGCCAGATCCGCCTCAGCATGAAGCAGCTGGTCCCCACCAGCATTGACGAGTACATCGCCGAGCATAAGATCGGCGACAAGGTCTCCGGCCGCGTGGTGGAAACGTCCCCCGTCGTTGTCGAGCTAGGCGAAGGAATCCGGGCCGCCTGTCATGCGGCAGCCACGTCAGCGCCCACCAGCAGCCCCAGCGCGCCCGCCGCATCCGCCAAAGCCGACCTGAGCTCGCTCTCTTCCCTGCTCCAATCGCGCTGGAAGGGCGCCTCGGTCGCACCCAATGCCACGCCTCAGCCGCTCGAACCAGGACAGGTCCGCACCTTCAAAATCATCGCCCTCGATGCGAAAGCCAGGCACATCGAAGTTGAGCTCGCCTGAGTTTCTACAAATACACCTCGTCCACGTAGCACCACCGCCAGTCCTCGCCGCGCTCCGCACTCTGGATGACCGGGTGCTTCGTCCCATGGAAATGCGCCCGTGCGTGACGGTTCTTCGACGAGTCGCAGCAACCCACATGCCCGCACTCCAGGCACATCCGCAGATGCACCCACTCGTCGCCCATCTTCAGGCACTCCTCGCATCCTTTGGTATGCGGCTTCACATCCTTCACGTGATCCGCGACGTGCGTGCATTGCACCGCCATGCTAACCTCCTCTCAGTTATCAGTTGTCAGTCTTCAGTCCTAAGTTCCGTCTTGCACAGCCTGAGTTTCAGTCTTAGTCAGCTGCGGCGACTGACAACTGAAAACTGACCACTGACAACTGTGTTTTCACTCCGTCCACCCCTTCGATCGCTCCACTGCCTGCTTCCATTTTGCGCGCCTCGCCGCCCCCTCGCCCGCATCCATCCTCGGCTCAAAGCGCACATCGCCCTCGCGCCCCGCGCGCAGCTCCTCCGCGCCGCCCCAGAACCCCACCGCCAGCCCCGCCAGATACGCCGCGCCCAGCGCCGTTGTCTCCGTCACGCGCGGCCGCACCACCGGCACACCCAGCACGTCCGCCTGGAACTGCATCAGCAGATCGTTCACCGCCGCGCCGCCGTCCACCCGCAGCGCTCCCAGCGGCTTGCCCGTATCCGCTTCCACTGCCTCCAGCACATCCGCCACCTGGAACGCGATGCTTTCCAGAGCCGCCCTCGCAATGTGCCCCGGCCGCGTGTCCCGCCTCAGCCCGATCAGCAATCCGCCCGCGTGCGGGTCCCAATGCGGTGCGCCCAGCCCCACAAACGCCGGCACAAACACTACGCCTCCGGCGTCCTTCTCCTGCATCGCCAGCGCCTCCACTTCCGCCGACGACCCGATCAGCCGCAGGTTGTCCCTCAGCCACTGCACCACTGCGCCGCCGATGAAGATCGAGCCCTCCAGAGCGTACTCAAGCCGCCGCTCCACGCTCGCCGCCACCGTCGTGATCAGCTTGTGCCGCGAGCGCACAAATTCCGTTCCCACATTTTCCAGCAGGAAGCACCCTGTCCCGTAGGTGTTCTTCGCCTCGCCAGGCTTCCAGCACACCTGCCCGAACAGCGCCGCCTGCTGGTCCCCGGCAATCCCCGCAATCGCCACGCCGCCCAGCCCCAGCGTGGTCGTCACTTCGCCCACGTGCTCGCTCGACCACACCACCTCCGGCAGCATGCTCTCCGGCACTCCGAACAGCCGCAGCAGCTCCGCATCCCACTTGCCTTCCACCACGTTGTAAAGCATGGTCCGCGAGGCATTGGTCACGTCCGTCACGTGCCGCTGGCCGCTGGTCAGGTGCCAGATCAGCCAGCTATCCACGGTCCCGAACGCCAGCTCGCCCCTATCCGCCTTGGCCCGCGCACCCTCCACGTTCTCCAGGATCCACTTGATCTTGGTCGCGGAGAAGTATGGGTCGATCACCAGCCCCGTCTTCCCGCTGACCAGCCCGCCCGCGCCGATCCTCTCCATCTCGCCGCACAGCGCCGCGGTGCGCCGGTCCTGCCACACGATCGCTGGATATACAGGCTTGCCGGTCGCCCGCTCCCACACAATCGTGGTCTCGCGCTGATTCGTGATTCCGATCGCCGAAACGTCCCGCGGCCGCGCGCCCGCCTTGCCCAGCGCCTCCACCGCGCACGCCATCTGGCTGGTCAGGATCTCCATCGGATCGTGTTCCACCCAGCCTGCCTGCGGATAGAGCTGCTGGAACTCCTTCTGCGCCACCGCGGCCACAGCGCCCTCATGGTCAAACAGGATCGCCCGCGAACTTGTCGTTCCCTGGTCCAACGCCAGAATGTAGCTCATCGCACCCCGCTCTTTCGGCCTGTAAAGGTTACAGTAAATCCCGCAACTTTCTCTGCGCCCGCGTACTCTACTCTAGCCGCGCCCGCCCGCTACAATAAACAGAGCCACTCCGCGATTCTCGCCGCTTGGCCGGAACTATGCGTTTGCGCATGCTCTGAAATTCGACAAAACTCAAAATGCCTGATTCCACCATATCCCCGTCCCGCCCGCGCGTCCTCAGCGGCATGCGACCCACCGGCAAACTCCACCTGGGCAACTACATGGGCGCCCTCGCCAACTGGGTCCGCCTGCAGGATACCGGCAATTACGAGTGTTACTTCTTCGTCGCCGACCTGCACGCCCTCACCACCGACTACGAAGACCCCTCCAACATCCTGCCTAACACGCGCGAGGTGGTGCTGGATTTCCTCGGCGCCGGCCTCGACCCGAAGCGTTCCACCATCTTCGTGCAGAGCAGGGTGCCGCAGCACTTTGAGCTGCCGCTTTACCTGGGCATGATTACCCCCCTCGGCTGGCTGGAACGCGTCCCCAGCTACAAGGAGATGCAGGAGAACCTGGCCAACAAGGACCTGAGCATGTACGGCTTCCTCGGCTACCCTGTGCTGATGGCGTCGGACATCCTGCTCTACCAGGCTTCGTACGTTCCCGTGGGCCAGGACCAGCAGGCCCACGTCGAGCTCACCCGCGAAGTCGCCCGCCGCTTCAACAATTTCTACAAGCTCGACGGCCAGGATGTGCTGCCCGAGCCCGGCGTCCTGCTCACTCCCTCTCCCAAGCTTCCCGGCACCGATGGCCGCAAAATGTCGAAGAGCTACGGCAACACCATCCTGATCTCCGATCCCGAATCTGAAGTCCGCGCCAAGCTCAAAACCACGGTCACCGATCCGGCGCGCATCCGCCGCAAGGATCCTGGCGATCCGGACAAATGCCCCGTCGGCGATCTGCACAAAGTGTTCTCGACGCCGGAGACGATGGCGAAAGTCTACGAAGGCTGCCGTTCCGCCGGCATCGGCTGCATCGAATGCAAAAGCTGGGCCGCCGATGCGCTGGTGCAGATCCTCAATCCCATCCAGCAGCGCCGCGCGAGCTTCAGCGACGGCGATGTGAACGACATCCTTCGCGACGGCGCCGCCCGCGCTGCCGCCCGCGCCGAGCAGACCATGGCAGAGGTCCGCGCCGCCATGCAATTGGCGCCCGTCCCCCCGCCGATACGATAGAGTTGCGATAAAGCAGTGGATTCCTTGCCCAATTCGGCCCCTGAAAGCGTCGTTACCGAGCCGGTAATGGACCAGAACGATGCCGCGGCAAAAGCCCCCGTGCGAGTGCCCGATCCAGGCCCTGCGCCCCTCATCGATCCGCCTCCCGGTCTCGAACCCGATCCCGAGCCCAACCCCGACCCCACGCCCGACGCGCCCGACCCCGAGCCTGACCGCGATCCCGATCCCGGCCCGCCCGCGATCCGCGAGCCCGAGCCCAGTGAGCCACCCAAGAGCGAGCCACCCACAAATCCCGACGAAGAACCGGTGAAAGTGCAGAGAGCGAGGGAGCAAGGGAGCGACGGATCCGACGCGCCGACGCTGGTCCTCACGCATCCCCCTGTCCCGGCAGAAAAGCCGGCCAGGCCCGCGGCGGCCAAGACCAAAAGGCCTGAAGCCGAGGAGACCTCGCCATTCGAGGTCTTCGTCGGACGCGTCTACGACGGTCCCCTCGATCTCCTCCTCGACCTCATCCGCAAGCAGGACATCGACATCTACGACATCCCCATCGCCAGGATCACCGCGCAGTTCCTCGCCTACGTGAACCAGCTCAAGGCGACGGACGTGGACGTGGCCGGCGAATTCATCTACACCGCATCCCTGCTCATCCATATCAAGAGCAAGATGCTGCTGCCGCGGGAGAAAACCAGCCTGGAAGAGTTGGCCGAGGATCCCCGCCGCGAGCTGGTCGAGCGTCTCCTCGAACACGAGCGCTTCAAGAACGCCGCGCAGATGCTGCAGCAGAAGCAGATGCTGGAAGCCGCCACCTGGACCAATCCCGGCGTGCGCGAGTTCCGCGAAGACGCCAACGCCGAGCCCGAGATTGCCGCCGATACCACCGACCTGGTCCGCATCTTCCGCGACATCATGGAGCGCCTGCGCACGCGCCCCATCTTCAGCGTGCAGGACGACGCCGTGACCGTCGGCCAGATGATCGAGTTCCTTTCGCGCCGCCTCACCATGGAGGACCGCCCCGTCAGCCTGCGCCGTCTGCTTGCGCACAGCAAATCGGAACGCGCCCTGGTGGCCATGTTCCTCGCCCTGCTGGAACTGGTGCGGCTGCAGGCCATCCTCCTCCGCCAGGACCGCGCCTTCAGCGAGATTTTCATCAAGAAGAGCACGGAATTCGACAGCGTAGTCACCGAGGGCCTGGCCGCGCGCGACGACTGGCGGTAAGCTTGAACGCTCCAAAGACGCTTTGTAACAGGGTACGACTTCAGTCGTGCCGCAATCGCCGCATCATCGACGGCGGGCTTTAGCCCCTGCTTCGCTTCCACGTTCAGGAACTGCCGATTTCCTCCTTTTTCAGCAGCCTTTCTAGTCCATTCGCAACCATCGCTCCTCGCCTTGCCCCCGCTCACTCGTACCGCAGCGGCGTCAGCGGATCCACCCGCGAAGCTCTCCGCGCGGGCAGGTATCCCGCCACCAACCCCGCCAGTACCAGCACCACCACTGCCGCCGACAGGCTCAGCGGGTCCGTTCCGCTTTGTTCTCCATTCCGCCGGCGATGCAGGCGAATCGATTTTCTAGCCGATTTTCTGCTCCCTCCTGAAACTTTTGCCTCTTTCCCGCTGTCACCCTCCACAGAAGACGCAATCACTTCTGCATCCCGGCGCAACCGCCGTCTGCAATCCTGCTTTGAGCAAGTTCAAAAGGGATCATCCATGCCTACGTTTCTTCGCACCAAGTTCGCGCAGCCTCAGAAGCTCCTCTTCGCCGCCGTGCTCATCGCCCTGCCCGCCTCCGCCGCTCATGCGCAGATGAAAGTCACCGACAACGGCACCCTCGATACCCAGGGCTTCAGCGTGGTGCTCTATCAAAACACATACCACCCCGTCTTCGTGGATGAGAAGAACGCCGCCATGCAGATGATCCTGCACGGCCAGCGCATCGCCACCAACGGCGACATCCGCCTGGTGCCCACGCCCGAGCAGTGGGACCTGGTGGCCAAGCTCAATGGCAAAGACGCCGACAAGGAGCACAACCGCCTCACCGCGCGCCTGTCCTTCCCCACGTATCAGATGGACTACACCCTGGAGGTGGCCGCCGAGCCAGGCGGCGTGCGCGTCAGCGTCAACCTAGACAAGCCCCTGCCCGGCAAACTCGCCGGCCGCGCCGGCTTCAATCTTGAATTCCTGCCCTCCATCTACATCGATAAAACCTTCGCCGTCGACGGCAAGCAGTTCGGCATCTTCCCGCGCAGCCCGCAGGATCCCATGCATCAGGTGCCGCCATCCCCCGAAGATCCCAAAAAGCTCCCCTACCAGGAAGACTGGGACCAGGCGAAGGGCTACACCCAGCCCCTTCCCATCGTCACTGGCAACAGCATCACGCTGGCCGCCGAAGACCCGCTCTACCGCATCAACGTCACCTCCGACACCGCACCCGTCTCGCTCTACGACGGCCGCGACCGCGCCCAGAATGGCTGGTTCGTCCTCCGCTCGCTCGTCCCCTCCGGCAAAACCGACGGCGCCATCGTCTGGCACATCCGCCCCGACCTGGTTCCCAACTGGACCCGCCCGCCCGTCATCGCGCACAGCCAGGTCGGCTATCCGCCCAGCTTCCCCAAAGTCGCCGTCCTCGAGCTCGACCCGAACTTCGACGCGCCAAAAACCGCAAAGGTCCTCAAGCTTGAACCGGACGGCTCTTACAAGCAGGTCTTTGAAGGCCCCATCTCCGCGCCCACGCCATGGCTGCGCTACCACTACGCCAACTTCGACTTCACCTCAGTAAACGAGCCGGGCCTTTACCAGATCGAATACGCCGGCGAGCGCACCGCGCTCTTCCCCATCGCCAAAGACGTCTACAGCCACACCTGGCAATCGAGCCTCTCCGGCTTTCTCGCCGTTGAAATGGATCACGTCTCCGTGCGCGAAGGCTACCGCATGTGGCACGGCGTCTCCCATCTTGACGACGCGCGCCAGGCCCCGCTCAACTGGCAGCACTTCGACGGCTACCGCCAGGGCGCCACCACCGATTCGCCCTACAAGCCCGGTGACCACATCCCCGGCCTCAACGTTGGCGGCTGGTACGACGCCGGCGATTACGACAACATCGCTCCCAGCCAATACTCGGTTATTGAAAATCTCGCTCTCGCCTACAAGGAGTTCGGCCTCAAGTGGGATGAGCTCTCCGTCGATGAAACTGCCCGCACCGTAGAGATGCATCGCCCCGACGGAGTGCCCGACGCGGTGGAGCAGGTCAAACACGGCGCGCTGCAAATCCTGGCGCAGGTCAACAACATCGGCCATCCCATCATGGGCATCATTGAGCCCACGCTCCGCCAGTACACGCACCTGGGCGACGCCAACTCCAACACCGACGGCCGCGTCTACTCGCCCACCCTCGGCCCCAACGAAATGAACGCAGAATTCTCCGGCAAGCCCGACGACCGCTGGGCCTTCACCAACAAGTCAGCATTCCTCCAGTACGGCGCTGCCGCCGCGCTCGCCGATGCTTCCGTCACCCTCAAGGGCTGGGACGACGCGCTCGCCAAGCAATGCCTCGACACCGCCATCAAGCTCTACAAGGATGAGCAGGCCAACCCCACGCCCGCTCCGCAGGGCGCAGGATTTTACGGCGGCGGCGCGTTCGGCAAAATCGGCGAGTTCCGCGCCGCGCTCGCCCTCATGATCGCCACCAACGGCGGCGACGAATACAAGAAGAATGTCGTCGAGCTCTTCCCCACCATCCGGCAGAACTTCCGCTTCGGCGGCTGGATGGCCGTCTTCGCCCTGCCCTACATGGACGCCGATTTCCGCAGCCAACTCGAAGAGGCGGTCAAGGCTTACAAGACCCAGCTCGACGCCGACCTGGCCAAGACTCCCTTCGGCGTTCCTCCCAGCAGCGGCTCATGGGGCGGATCGGCGCAGGTGGCCGAGTTCGGCTCCCAGATGTACTTCCTCCACAAAACTTTCCCCGGCATCGTGGGGCCCGAGTACACCCTGCGCGCCGCCAACTACTTGCTGGGCACGCACCCGGTGTCCAGCACTTCCTATATCTCGTCCATCGGCACGGAATCCAAGCTGCACGCCTACGGCAACAACCGCGCCGACAACACCTTCATCCCCGGCGGCATGATCCCCGGCTACATCGTCATCAAGCCTGACTTCCCCGAGTGCATCGACGACTGGGGCATGCTCTGGTTCGAAGACGAGTACACCATCAGCACCACGGCCAGTTGGATCCTCGAAGCCAACGCCGCCGACGCGCTGACCAAATGAAACGCGTAAGGGGCTTTACAGCTTGCGGAAAAACTCGGCGCAAACCCTGAAAACGCGTAGGGGCGGTACTTCAGTACCGCCGGCCCCCTGACATCCCCGGCCTCCTCAGGCTTGCCCCGGCCTCCTCAGGCTTGCCGAACGAATTCGTTCAGAGGGCGGGTCTTGAAGGGGCACGGATTTATCCGTGCCGAAAAGGGATCAAAATCAATCGGGCTTCAGCCCCTGAGGGATGTTATTTCCCCCGACGACTCAAGGCATTTTTCCGCAGCCTGTCCAGACCCCACCACGCCCTCGACCCATCCGCTGACTTGCTAACTCGCTCCCTCGGCCTCTACCGCCTCCGCCGCCTCCCGTGCCTCCGCACCGGCCGCGGCGCCGGCTCCGGCAGCGGCGGAAGCCCCGCCACCGCCAGCAGCATCTTGTTCGTCGCGTTGAACAAATTCAAATGACTATCAACCCCATCCGTCGCCGCCACAAAAATGGCCGTGTGCCGCGCATCGTTGATCGCAATGTACGATTCAAAGCCAGCCCCGCCGCCGGTCTTCTCAACAATGTGCGACTCGGAATCCAGCGGCAAAATGTGAATCCACCCCAGCCCCACGCCCGTCGGCTGGCCCGCGTGATCCAGTCCCGTCTGCTTCACCAGGTCCGCCGGCTTCAGATACACCGCCCGCGCCGCCGCATCCTGCCGCGGAAATCCCCCGCCACCCGTTCCCAGCAGGTATTTGAGCCAGATCGTCATGTCCCGCGCCGAGGAATACAACCCTGAACTCCCCGCTGTCGCTTCAGTAATCGCGCACGCTCGCTCGTCATGCGCGCTTTTGAGTAACCGGCCGCATTGCTCCGCGGTGGGGAAGTACGTGGTGCTCCACAAATCCAGCGGCTTCAGCGTGCGCTCGCTCAGCAGCGCCGCATACTGCTTGTGCGCAGCCACAGCCAGCGCATCGCTAAGGAAATCGTAAGCCACGTTCGAGTAGAGCGCCTCGGTCCCCGGAGTGCTGCGCAGCCGCTGATTGGGCAGCCAGTGCCACCGCGTTTGGTAATCGGGAAAAGTGAAATGCGGCACCCTGCTGGAACTCCCCAGCTCCCGCGGCAGCCCCGATGTATGCGTCGCCAGATTCTCGAGCGTGATCGATCCCCTGCGTTCCGGCACCGTGGCGCCCCGCGGCGCATACCGCTCCAGCGTGTAGTCCAGCCCCACCGTCTTGTCCGCCACCAGCTTCGTCAGCACGTCAGTGGTAAAGATTTTCGTCAGCGAGCAGAGCCGCACCAGCGAGTCCTCTGTAGGAACCTGGCGCGAGCCCGGCGCCGTCTCTCCGTATCCACGAAAGAAAACCTGGTCCCCGCGCACCACCACCAGCACCATCCCAGTCGAGCCGGATTGCGCAAAAATATCTGCGCCCAGTTCGCCCGCGCTGTTCAGGTCAGGCAGCGCCGGCGCGGAATTCACCTGCGCGCTCGCCGCCAGAGACGAAAGCGCAAGAAGGGCGGCAAAAAAGACTCGCAGGAAGTGGGTGGGTGACATCGGCGGTAATATCTGCCAGCATACACATCGCGCTGAACATGGCGAAAATGGGGTGCAAAACTGCACCATTTATAGTGCAAAACCCTCCTCGAACCCTCACTCGTCAAGAGGCACTGTCTGTGGATATCGCTGCAGTCGACAGATTATAAAAGAGAAAAAGTTTCCGGACAAATATGCAGTCTTAATATTCAAAAGGAGTAGGCTTTAGACATAGGGCAATTCCAGCGGCCCAGGAAGCGAACGGTAGGTTCTCCGTTCACCAGCTTTTTCATTGTTTCATTCACCGTTTTTCAGTGTTTCACCGTTTCACGGCTGCGTAATTCACTGCAGTTTGAGGCCTTAACTCTCTCAATCTGCAAGACATCGCCGTTTTTTATTTCGGCGCATTTTCCGTCAGGCCGGCCGCCGTTTTTCTGATTCCCGCACCTGTTCAACGGCCCCCGTTTTACTGCAGTTTGAGGCCTTAACTCTCTCAATCTGCAAGAGATCGCCGTTTTTATTTTGTGCACTTTTCACCGGAACGTCCCTGGTCCCTGGTCCCCTGCTCCATGGTCCCTGCTCTTCCGCATCCGGGCCTGCTGGTTTATCGTCCTATGCGTATGGCCACTCAGCTCAATGCCACCTCCCTGACCGGTTCCAACGCCCCCCATCCGGCGCCCGAAGCCGAGGAAATCTACCGCCGCTGGCTGCAGTTCCTCGACGAGGAATTCGTGAAGCACTGCGCCCCGGAGCGCCGGTCGGAGATTGTCCGCGACCAGCTAACCCAGATCTACCTGGGGCGGCCGCACGGTGGAAAGCTGAAACTGACCCTGACCAGCGAGCTGCCCGGCAACGTGGTGACGCTGAGCCTGGATCCGGAGAACGTGACCATGGAGGCGGAGCACTTTGCCGACGTGGACCGCGAGCGCTTCGCGCGCCGCAAGCCGCTCATCTGGTTCTGGCAGATGTTTGACCGGTCTCCGATCGGGCTGAATCACTGGCTGGGGCTGCGCTTCCGCTGCATGCTGGGGCGGCACATCTTCGACCACATGGGAGCGGGCGTGCGCATCTTCCACGGAGTCGATTTCACATACGGCTACAACCTGCGGATCGACGATGGCGCGGTGATCCGCCAGGGGGCGCTGCTGCAGGACCGCGGCGGCATCAAGATCGGGAAGAACGCAGTCGTGGGGTCCTATGCGCGCATCCTCAGCTACCGGCGCAACCCTGACAACTTCGACCAGGTGACGCTGATGCCGACCGAGATCGGCGCGGGCGCGATGATCGGCTCGCACGCCATCGTGCAGGGCGGAACGCGGATCGGGGATCACGAGGTGGTGGGCGAGTTTCCGGCGATGCGGAACTAGCCGCGGACGCGCATGCTACCCTGAGGTTTCCCGCCTTGGAGCGCGCCTTTGGAGAAGAGTTTCGTCATCGCCATCTTCGAGTTTGTGCTGCTCCTCTTCTCGCTGAGCTTTCATGAGTGTGCGCATGCGTGGATGGCCTCGCGGCTGGGCGACCAGACCGCCCGCCTGCAAGGCCGGGTGACCCTGAACCCGATGTACCACGTCGATCCCATCGGCACCCTGCTGTTTCCCGCGCTCATCATCTTCGGGCCGTTCATCGGCTTCACCTTCTTCAGCGGGTTCCTGGTGGGCTGGGCCAAGCCCACGCCGATCACCACCCGCAACTTCCACAAGATCCGCCGCGACGACAACCTGACCACCTTCGCGGGGCCAGCCTCAAACCTGATCCTGGCGGTGGCGGGGTTCCTGGTCCTTGCGGTCATCTCGTTCGCGGTGCCCGATGGCCACCAGCTTGTGATGGTCACCTTTGTCTCCATGCTGCGCGGCGGCATCCTGGCCATGGGCGCGGCCTCGGGAATTCAGGCCATCGCCATTCTCGGGGCGCTGGCCATCCTCATCAACCTGTCGCTGTTCTTCTTCAACCTGTTCCCCATCCCGCCGCTCGATGGGAGCCGCCTGATCCGCAACCTGCTGCCCTATAACGCCGTGCAGGTCTACGACCGCGTTCCTCTCTGGGTCAGCTACCTGCTGATGATCTTTGTGGGCGGCTTCGTTCTCTCGCTGCTGCTGAGCCCGGCGCTGTTGCTGGTGTACTACGCCCTCAACATGCTGTGACCTGCGAGTTAGTTCGACCGCTCTGCCACCAGCATCGCTTCCAGAATCTGGTCCGAGACTTCCTTTACCGCCGCCGGCGAATGCGACAAAAACAGCGTACTGGTCTTGTCGTTCTCGCCGATCGACTTCAGCGTGTCGAAATACTGCGTGACCAGAACCAGCTGCATCACTTCCTTTGAAGTGGCGCCCTCAACCGCTTTCTGGAACTGCTCGACCGAGGTCTGCAGGCCCTCAATGATGGCCTTGCGCTGGTTGGCGATGCCCTGGCCCTGGAGCGCCTTGCTCTCGGCTTCGGCTTCAGCCTTCTTCACCACCAGGATCTTCTCCGCCTCGCCGCGGGCGTTGGCGGCCACCTGCTCGCGCTGCGCGGCGTTGATGTCGTTCATGGCCGACTTGACCTTGGCGTCGGGAACAATATCGGTGACCAGCACGTTGACGATTTCGTAGCCGAACCCGGACATGTCCGCGTCCAGCTCCTGCTTGACGGCGGCCGCGATGCTCGACTGCGAGGCGAAGACCTCGTCGAGAGTCATGCCGGGAACGTGGCCCAGGATCACCTGCTCCACGTACGACTGGATCTGCTGCGAGGGATTGGCCAGCTTGTAGAACGCGTCGTACACCTTCTCCGGCCGCACGCGGTTCTGCACCGAGATGGGGATGGTGACGAAGACATTGTCCTTGGTCTTGGTCTCCATGGTCAGGCTGATCTGGTTCACACGCAGGCTGACCATGCCGGAAACGGAGTCGAAGTAGGGCATCTTCCAGTTCAGGCCCGGTTCCGCCACGCGGAGGAACTTGCCGAAGCGCGTGACCACGGCCATCTCGGCAGTGTTGACGGTGAAAAAGCTGCCAAGGATCAGGCTGAGAAGAATCAGGGCCAGGATCACCAGCGGAATAAGAATATAGAGTTCCATGGGAGTCCTCCAATCAGGTATGTTTCAGGTGAAGGCGAATTATACCGCCAGAATGCAACGGTGGCATGAGGGCGGTTTGCAAGAGCCCGAAGAGGAGTGCCGAAGCGCATCGGGAAAGCTGCATTCAGGAGTGTATTCTTTGCGCCCTAAGCACCTCTTTTGAGGTGAGGGTCCGCGTTTCCTCCAGGCTAAGATGCAGATATGGTGAGGGTTTTTGTGATTCGAGAGAATGAACCAATGCCTTTAGACGGCGCCGAGCGGAGCAGGCACTTAAGGCAAGCGCTGGCGGCGTTGTTGCCGATTGTAGCGCTGGGCGTGGTGCTGGGCTGGGTGCTTTTTGGCGCGCACCGTGGCGTGGTCTCAGGCGCGATGGACGCGCCCGCCGCTGTCACTGTCGACTACCCGCTGAACCAGTCCGTATTCCCGCCCGACATGGAGCCGCCCACCTTTCTTTGGCGCGACCCGTCCGATCGCGCGGCCACCTGGAAGATCGACGTAACGTTTGCCTCCGGCGGGCCGGCCCTGCACATCGCTTCCGATGGACCCCTGATGAAGACCGGCGAGATTGATCCGCGGTGCGTGGGCCCCACCAACAAGCTGCCCGAGCTGACCCCCGAACAAGCCGCCGCGCACACGTGGAAGCCCGATGCTGCCACCTGGGCCGCCGTGCGCAAGTACGCCGTGGAGAGCGCGGCCACCATCAGCATTTCCGGCTACGCCGCCGGCGACCAGGCGCAGCCGCTCTCGCGCGGCCAGATGCAGCTGACCATCTCGCGCGATCCCGTGGGCGCGCCCATCTTTTACCGCGACGTGCCGCTAATGCCCTCCGCCACCGAGAGCGGCATCATCAAGCCGCTGGCCGAGAGCGCCGTCCCGCTTATCAACTGGCGCATGCGCGACGTGGGTCAACCGCAAAGCCACATCGTGATGAACGATCTGCACTCCTGCGCCAACTGCCACTCGTTCTCACGCGACGGCAAAACGCTCGGGCTCGACATGGACGGCCCGCAGAACGACAAGGGCCTGTACGCGCTCGTTCCCGTGGCGAAGGAGATGACCATCCGCACCCAGGACATGGTGTCATGGGCGTCGTTCCGCAAGGAGCTGGACCCGCTGCTCCGCGTCGGATTCATGTCGCAGGTGTCGCCCGATGGCCGCTATGTGGTGACCACGGTGAAGCCGCCGCACACGCGCAGCTCGCAGTTCTATTATGTTTCGAATTTTGCAGATTATCGCTTCCTCCAGGTCTTCTACCCCACGCGCGGCATCCTGGCCATCTACGACCGGCAGACCAAGACGCTGAAGCCGCTGCCCGGCGCCGACGATCCCAGTTTCGTCCAGGCCAGCGCCGTCTGGAGCCCTGACGGCAAGTACATCGTGTTCCTGCGCGCCGAAGCCAAAGATCCTTATCGCGACGACCACGTGATGGCGAAGTTTCCCAACGATCCCAATGAGGTTCAGATCCAGTACGACCTTTATCGCATCGCGTTCAACGGCGGCCAGGGCGGCACGCCGGAGCCTATTGAGGGCGCCAGCCGGAACGGCATGAGCAACAGCTTTGCCAAGGTCTCGCCCGATGGCAAGTGGATCGTCTTTGTCGAGGCCAAAAATGGCCTGCTCATGCGGCCAGACAGCAAGCTCTACATCATCCCCGCGCAAGGCGGCACAGCGCGCCTGATGAACGCGAACACGTCGCTGATGAACTCCTGGCACAGCTGGTCGCCGAACGGCCGCTGGCTGGTTTTCTCCTCCAAATCCCGCTCGCCCTACACGCAGATGTTCCTGACCCACGTGGACGAGAAGGGCAACGACACGCCGGCCATCCTGATTGAGAACTCGACGGCCGCCAATCGCGCGATCAACATTCCGGAGTTCGTGAACATGCCTCCCGCCGGCGTCGATCACATCGCCACGCCCGCGGTCGACTTCTACAAGCAGTACGACGTGGCCGCCGGCCTCTTCAAGAAGGGCGACTACACCGCCGCCATCCCCGAGTGGCGCAAGGCCCTGGCCTTGGAGCCCAGAGACCCCCGGGCGCTCAATGGCTTTGGCGAAACCCTGGCCAAAGACGGCAAGCATGACGAGGCCATGGCGCAGTTCCGCGCCGCCATCGCGGCGAAGCCGGAGTACGTCGAGGCGCACAACAATCTCGGCATCCTGCTGGCATCGCTGGGCAAGCCTACCGAGGCAGTGGCTGAATTCAACCAGGCGCTCGAAATCAGTCCCGGCTACGCCGATACGCGCAACAATCTTGGCCGCCTGCTGCTGGAGCAGAACCGCGTGCCTGAGGCCATTACCCAGTTCCAGGCCGCCATTGAGATTAACCCCGGCTTTGCCGAGGCCCACAGCAATCTTGGCTACGCGTACGGAACTCAGGGTCACCTGGACGACGCCATCACCGAGTACCGCGCCGCCATCGACGCCGACCCCAAGTTTGCCCATGCGTACAACAACCTGGGCCTGGCCCTCGCCTCTCAGGGGAAACTCGACGATGCGATCAAGAACTTTGCCCGCGCCGCACTGCTGGAGCCGAACTACGCAAGCGCCGAAGCCAACCTGGGCCGCGCCCTGCTCGACAAGGGTTGGCCGGCCGACGCCGTCAAGTACCTCCAGAAAGCTCTCGACCTGGGCCCCGAGTCGGCCGAAGTGCACGACAATCTCGGCCTGGCGCTGGCGCAGAGCGGCCATGTCCCCGATGCCATCCCGCATTTCCGGCGCGCACTCGCCCTGGCTCCCGGCTTGAACGAAGCCCGGTACTATCTGGGCGAAGCACTGGTAGGCAGCGGCCAAGCTCAGGAGGGCCTGGCCCAGTGGCGCGAAGGACTGCGCAAAGAGCCGGACAATCTCCAGTTACTGAATGACACCGCCTGGACACTGGCTACCGCGCGCGACGCCTCGCTGCGGAACGGCTCCGAAGCACTTACCCTGTCCCAGCACGCCGTCCAGCTCTCGGGCTCGCGGCAGCCGGAGTTCCTGGCTACGCTGGCCGCCGCTTACGCGGAGACCGGCCAGTTTGCCCAGGCCGTGGAAACAGAGCAGCACGCCGCCGATGTGGCCGCGCAGCAGGGCAACACCGCGCTGGCCCAGGTCCTGACGGCCCGGCTTGCGCTGCTCCAAGGCAAGACGCCCATTCGCCAATAACCACAGAAGGAGTGCCAACTGCCGCGGGGGTGGGCTCACCTTAACTCCATTATGCTCACTCACTAACTCCGTTCTTGCGCATTTTCATTCACAAAGCATCGCGCGGCAGTGTTTCTGCGTCGAAGCAACCAGACAGTAAAGCGCATAGCGAGTAAAGCGCACCAGCTCACGCGGGGACCCCCCATATTTATGGCTAGCCTTCACCCACTCCACACCGACATCGCCGATGCCCGTCCGATCCTCGGCGGCAACATCTCCCTTCGCGTCGACACCTTCTCCTCGCAGGACGCGAAGGAGGAATCGATCATCCGTCGGGTCGAGTTCGCCGACAAGCCGGGCATCGTCTATGTGGCTACCCACAAGAACGCCGAAACCATTGCGGGAGACCTCACCCGCAGCGGCATCCCCGCGGTCTTTTACCATGGCGGCCTGCGGCCCGGTGAGCGCGACGAGGTTCAGAATCTGTTTCTGAGCGGCCAGGTCCCTGTCATCGTGGCCACCAATGCCTTCGGCGTGGGCCTCGATAGAACGGACCTGGACAAGCCCGACATCCGCTTTGTCTATCACGCCGATGTATCGGACTCGCTCGATGCGTACTACCAGGAGATCAGCCGCGCAGGCCGGGACGGCGAGGCCGCAGAAGCGGTCCTCTTCTACCGCCCCCAGGACATCTCCGCGCAGCAGTTCAAAACCGGCCCCGCGCACATCGACACGGCCGCCCTGGAAGCCGTCTTCAACGTGCTCCGCAGGCGCCGCAGCCCCATCACCCGGCATGACCTCGCCGACGCATCCGGGATTCCCCCGCGCAAGCTCGCCGGTCTGCTGCAGAAGCTTGAAGACGCAGGCGCCGCCAACCTCTTCGACTCCGGCGAGGTGGAAGCCGCCAGCAAGCGTCCGCTCGCGGAGATCGTGGACGATGCCGCGCAGCGCCAGCAGGCCCAGAAAGAAATCCGCAAGCTGCGCCTCAAGAAAATGCAGCAGTACGCCGAGTGGCGCTCCTGCCGGCGCGAGTTTCTTCTCCGCTACATCGGAGAAGACCTCCGCGGCCCCTGCGGCAACTGCGACCGCTGCGAGGCTAGCGGCGTGCTGCGGCGAGCGGCGTAAAGCAGTTTTCAGTTGTCAGTTGTCAGTTGTCAGTCGTCAGCAGCAGGCGTGAAGCCGTTCTCAGTTTTCAGTTGTCGGCAGCAGGCGCCTGTCACCGACTTGCTGACCTCCTGACCCGCCAGCTCGCCAAAATAGAAAAATCCGGCGGGCATCCATCGCCCGCCGGACTGCTGACAACTGACAACTGACAACTGACAACTGACAACTGACAACTGACAACTCTGACGCTACTGCACCTCGCCCACATACACCCCGAACGGCCCCAGCTCCACCGCATCCAAACTCGCCGGATCCGTTCCTCCCGGCGACTTCAGCAGCGTCTTCGCATGTGTGCCTTTCACGTTGCCGCCCGCCGCCAGGTTCGCCGTCTGCGGATCGGCCGTAAAGTTGCAGCTCACCACCACCTGCTTGCCATCGGCGGCCTGCCGCATCCAGCTCAGCACCTTCTCGTTGCTCGCGTCCAGCATCACGTTGTCGCCGTGCGCCATTGCGTCGTTCGTCTTCTTCAGCTCGATCAGCGCCTTGTACCAGTCCAGCATCGAATCCGGCTGCTTCTCCTCCGCCTGCACGTTCACTGTCTGGTAAGTCGGCGGCACCGGCAGCCAGGGGTTGTTGCCCGTCGTGAACCCCGCTTGCGCCGTGTCGTTCCACTGCATCGGCGTGCGCTCGCCGTCGCGGCCCTTATCGAACGGCCACTTGGCTCTGCCCACCGGGTCCTTTACGTCTTCCTTGCGCGTGGGATCGGTGGTCTTCATCCCGATCTCGTCGCCGTAATAAAACAGCGCCGCGCCCCGGCTCTCGAACAGCACTGTCGCAATCACCCGCTCGATGTCCGCATTGTGCGCGCCGTCGCCATAGCGCTTGTCCATCCGCGCGTTGTCATGGTTGTCGAAGACAATCAGCGGCACGTGTCCATTCAGGTGCAGTTCCGCATCGTCCAGCCGCGACCGGAACTCCGCCACATCCATCTTGTTGATCTCCAGAATCTGCGTGTCCATCGGCAGTTGGAACTCGCCCTTGCCTGGCGGCCCGTACTGCTTTTCCAGCTCCGCGATGTTGGGCAGGTAGGTCTCCCCGATCAGCACCCGCGTCCCCGGAAACGCGTTGGTGTCGTACTGGTCGATCGTCCGCCGCACTTCCTGCATCACGTCGTGGACTTCCGGCAGGTTGTTGGTCATCGTATCCTGCAGCTCGATCTCGCCACTCGGCCCTTTCACCGGGTTTCCGTTCTTGTCCAGCGCCGGCAGATCGTCGCGCCACTCCGGATCTTCGAACAGCGTCGTGATCGCGTCAAACCTGAACCCCGCCACGCCCTTCTTCAGCCAGAACCGGACGATCTGCTTGAATGCCTCGTGCACCTTGGGATTGTTCCAGTTCAGGTCCGGCTGCTCCGGATAAAACTTGTGGTAGTACCACTGCCGCGTCTTCTCATCCCACTGCCATGCCGACCCGGAGAAGTCCGACCGCCAGTTGTTCGGGGGCTCGCCCGGACTGGTAGCTGTCTCGCCCTTGCCGTCCTTCCACACGTACCAGTCGCGGTACGGGTTGTTCTTTGACGAGCGCGACTCCAGGAACCACTTGTGCTTGTCTGAAGTGTGGTTCATCACCATGTCCATCAGCACGCGGATGTCTCGCTTCTTCGCCTCGGCCACCAGCCGGTCGAAGTCCGCCATGGTTCCGTACTGCGGATCGATGGCCTCGTAATCCGAGATATCGTATCCGAAATCCACCTGCGGCGAGGGATAGATCGGCGTCAGCCAGATCGCGTCCACTCCCAGGCTCTTCAGGTAGTCCAGGCGCTCGGTGATCCCGTTCAGGTCGCCGATCCCGTCCCCGTTCGTATCCTGGAAACTGCGTGGATAGATTTCGTAAAACACGCCGTTCTTCCACCAGTCGGCCAGTTGGCCCCTGGCGGGATTCTTAACGGCGCTCGTGTCGGCTTGGTTGGCTTCGCTTCCCGCGGGCGCGGATTGCCCCTTCACGGCCGGTGCTCCCACCCCCATCAGGAGGCACAGCACTCCAGCCGCCATGCATTTGGTCCAGTGCATTGCGGTCTCCTCGCCGGCGCGCCTCGGAGGCAATCGCTTGCCCGCCGGGCCTCCGGCATGTTTCCGTTACTCGTGGATTCGGCAACGGTGTTCGGTCTGAAAACTATCACATTCCGCGCAGCTTGTGCCAAAAAACAGTGTTTAGTTGTCAGTGGTCAGTTACCGCCAACGGGCCACGGATCGCTGAGCACTAATCACTGACCACTGCCTTCTCACTGCGGCTTGGCCGGATGCGTGCTCCCCATCCTCCCCAGATCCACACCAAAGTCCGGCGCCTCCCGCGTTCCCCGCACCCGGATGGGAACCTGCGTCCCCGCCCCATCCTTCTTGAAGAACCGGTCCGCCGGCTTCAGCAGCATCCCTTTCCAGCCCCCCACCATCTGCGACACCGTCGCAACCATCCGCGCCGTCCCGTCAAAGTGCAGCGCTCCATCCAGCCCGTACGTCCCCTGGAGAGCTATGTCCGCGCCCGGCACGCGATAGTCGAGGTCCGGCAGCGTGATCACGCCGCCCGCCATGTGAAAGCCCCCCTGCATCTCCGCCGCAATGCTCCCGGGATCCGTGTTCTTCAGCGCGCCCGGCTTCCCCTGCCCGCGCAGGCTCAGATCCTCCACCCTCCCCTGGAACTTCTCGTTCGTGAATCGCGCGTTGTACAGCTTGAACTGCCCATCCAGCTTCAGCCGCTCCGGCACGGGCTGTTTCCCCGGCGGAATTTGAAGCGCCGCTCGCGTCGTCAGGTCCCCGGTCATCAACGGGGTCCCGCTCTTATTCACCAGCCGCAGGAAGTCCTCTGCCCGCACGGCAGGCACATCCACTTTCAGGTCGATAAGGCGCCCCGTCTCCGCCGTGGCTTCCGTGCTCAGCGCGCTCGCCGGGATCTCCTTCCCGCTGGCGTCCATCCGCACCCGCACCACCTTCCCCTGCAGCCGGAACTGCGACTTTCCCAGCCGCGCATCGACCTCATCCAGGTACGTGTCGCCATCCGTCCCGTCCACCCGCGCCCTGAAGTTCGTGTCCAGTTCCATCGCCGTTCCGTACTTCGTCAGCGCAAAGTCCGGCACGTTGGCCGAGCCTGTCACCGCCATCTCCCGCAGCGTCCCATCGTAATTTCCCGTCGATGAAAGCGTTCCCGCAATCCCGTTGAAGTCCCCCAGGTTCGCATTCTCGAACGTGTACTTGCCATTCACCGCGCTTTCGCCCGGGTCCTGCATCATCCACGGCCCAAAGCTCCCTTCGGTCCGGATCAGCCCCGTCGGCCTGGCGTTCGTCAGCACCGCCTCAAAGTCCATTGGGCGGCCTGCGGTCAGGTGTTTCAGCGTCATCTTTTCAATCTCAAAAGTCAGCGGCAGCTTCTCCGGCTTGTCTGTCTCCAGCACCAGTTCCACATGCTGGCACACCACCCGCTCCACCACTACGTTCTCAAGCATCCCTGCCGCGCCCGCATTCCCCGGTGGCGCCGCCGGCCGCCCCATCGCGCTCTCCAGCCCAGTCCGCTTCTCCATCTCCCGCTTTGGCGGCACGTCGATCTTCAATCCCGTCAGCCGCACCTCCGCGATCCGCAGCAGCGTCTGCGTCTGCCTGTACTTCACCGGCACATGAAACGTGAAGTCATCCAGTTGGATCAGCGGCACTGAATTCACAGCCGTCTCAATCGCGTGATCCCCCCCTGTCTTCTGCGGCGGCCAGATGCGCAATCCCTTTCCCTCCGCCCATATCCCGAACCGCGCCTCCTGCCCCTCGCGCACCTGCACGTGGAAGGAATCCAGCTCCACCCGCGTGTGAAACCGCGCCTCCAGCCCGGCCACAATTTGCGCCCGCAGAAACGGCTCAACGTGCCTCGCCAGCACCGCCAGCGTTACCCCGACGGCCGCCAGCGTCCCGCCCACCGACGCCAGCACGAACATCCACACCCAGTGGCGCCGCCAGAACGATCGCTTCGGCGCAGCCGGCGGTCCTTCCGTCGTCTCGATTGGCTCCCGCGCTTCCTCCAACTCCAAATCCCCCCCAACTCTTTCGATGCACCGAATATCCCTCGCATATGGACAGTAGTCAGTAACCCTCAGCCTGTAGCCAGTAGCCGGTAGCCTGTAGCTTCATAGACGGAGCTACCGGCTACTGGCTACGAGCTATCCGCTCGGCTCGGCACCGGACAGCAGGCTCCCGCCCATTGATGTTAGACTTCAAGCTAATCGTGATTGCGCTCATCGAAAACCTGGTCCGGCTGCAATCTCTCGAACTCGACCGGGCACGACTCGCGCAAATTGCTCGCGCGCTTCCCGGCGAAACCTCCCAGGCCGAATCCGCCCTCGCCCAGGCCCAGCAGGCCTCCGCGGACGCATCCGCCGCCCTCGGCCGAGAGGAAACCCTCCGCGGCCGCCTCGAACGCGACATCGCTACCCACCGCCAGAAGGCGGCCCGTTACCGCGCCCAGCTTGACACCGTGACCACCCCGGCCCAGGCCGAGGCCATGGAGCATGAGATTGCCTTCGCCGAAGGCGAAATCGAGCGGCTCGAAAACGAGGAATTGGAGAGCATGGAGCGCACTGAGCGCCACGAAGCCGCCCTGGCCGAGACTCGCCGCCAGGTGGAGCTCCTGGACGCCGCGCTTAGCAAAACCCGCGAGCGCGTTGCCATTCGCCAGCGCGAAATCGCCGGACAGCAGGATGACCTTTGCGCCCAGCGCCAGGCCCTCCGCTCCGTCATCGAAGAAGACTGGCTCGCCCGTTTTGACCGCCTCATCGCCCATCGCGGAACCGCCATGTCCCGCGCGGAAAACCAGCAGTGCAGCGCCTGCCGCATGGGCATTCGCCCCCAGACATGGAACCAGGTCCGCTCCGGCGAGATCCTCCCCTGCGACTCCTGCGGCCGCCTGCTCTACTACGACGCCACCATGGCCAAGCCGCCGGAGTCCGAGTCTGCCGCCGAGTCCGCCGCCGAACGCAGCAACTCCGCGCCGCCTGCCATCCCGCGTCCCCGCCGCGTGGTGTAACGCCGCGTGCGCCGCTTGATTCCCTGTCTATTGCTTCACGGCGTCATCCTGAACTTCACGGTGTCACCTGAACTTCACGGTGTCCACCTGAACTTCACGGTGTCATCCTGAACGGAGCGCTTTTCAGCGGAGTGAAGGATCTGCGGTTGCCCTTCGCAGCGTGCGCTTAGATCCGCCCCACGCTAACAGCTAGATCCCGTACTTCTCCCTCAATACCCGCCCATGATGCGCTGCATGCCCGGCAATGCCGAACGCCAGCGCGCGCACGCTCACATAATTCCCGCTGGCCACGCCGCCCCGCGTCCAACCCGCCTCCGGCATATTCGCAAACAGCCACAGCGTCGCGCTACGCACCTGCCGGAATTCCTCCAGGTGCGCCGCCCACGACACTCCGTCCGCCTCGGCTCCCGCCGCGGCAATGGTCTGGTCAAAGCTCGGCAGCGGCGCGTCGAACCCGCGCCCGAACCACAGTGCGCGGAAAACAAACGCACGCTCGGTGTCCGTCACGTGGTTCACCGCCTGCCGCATGCTCCACTTGTCGGGAGCGTAACGGTAGAGCGATCGCTCCTCTGAAATCGCAGCCAGTTCCTCCGGCCACGAAAGTTGCTCCCGCATCACCGCGACAGGGTCGTCGCCCGCAACCTGGTCGATGTAGGTGAAGTAGTACTCCGCCGCTTCTGACTTATCTGGTCGTCCTCGCATGACCCCAATTTATCGCAATCCGCTCACGCCCGCTCGATCGCCGCAGCCTCCGCCGCGCCGGCGAAATACCGCTGCTGAAAATAGAGCGCCACGTTCACCAGCCCGATCATCACCGGAACCTCCACCAGCGGCCCAATCACCGCCGCGAATGCCGCCCCCGAGTTGATCCCGAACACCGACACCGCGACCGCAATCGCCAGTTCGAAGTTGTTTGAAGCGGCCGTGAATGAAAGCGTCGCCGTCTTCGAGTAGTCCGCGCCCAGCTTCCGCCCCATGTAGAACGACACCAGGAACATCAGCACAAAGTAGATCAGCAGCGGCACGGCGATCCTCAGCACGTCCAGCGGCAGCCGCACAATATATGCGCCCTTGAGCGAAAACATCACCACGATGGTGAACAGCAGCGCCACCAGCGTCAGCGGCGCAACGCGCGGAACAAACTGCCCGTCATACCACGCCGCGCCTTTCGCCCGCCTCAGCACCGCGCGCGTCACAAAGCCCGCAAGAAACGGAATCCCCAGATAAATGAAGACGCTCCGCGCGATCTCGCCGATCGATACGTGGACCACGGCTCCGCGCAACCCGAACCACGAGGGCAGCACCGTGATGAACACCCACGCATACACCGAATAGAAAAAAACCTGGAACAGCGAGTTGAACGCCACCAGCCCCGCCGCGTATTGCGTATTGCCCTTCGCCAGCTCGTTCCACACGATCACCATCGCGATGCACCGCGCCAGCCCGATCATGATCAACCCCGCCATGTACTGCGGATACCCGCGCAGAAACACGATGGCGAGCACGAACATCAGCACCGGCCCGATCACCCAGTTCTGCACCAGCGAAAGGCCCAGCACCTTCTTGTTGCGGAAAACCTCGTGCAGTTCCTCGTAACGCACCCGCGTGAACGGCGGGTACATCATCAGGATCAGTCCCGCGGCAATTGGAATCGACGTCGTGCCCACGCTGAACCGGTTCAGGAACGGCACCGTTCCCGGAGCCAGCCACCCAAGCGCCACGCCCAAGGCCATCGCGGCGAAGATCCACGCCGTCAGATAGCGATCGAGCAACGATAAACGGCTCTTCTTCACGCAGGCCCTCTCCCATTTCGCCGTGCAACTTCGAACCCTGAACTATGAACTGGGTGACAACTGAAAACTGACAACTGAAATCTGTCTTTACCCCTGTCCGATCGCATCGATTTCGCGCTTGACGGCCAGATCGTTCAGCGTCGCAAGCGGCAACGACAAAAACAGCCCGATCCTCCGGTCCAGCACCACAAACGCATCGCGAAAAGCCCGCGCAATCTCTTCCGGCGTCCCGCGCACCGCCGCCGGGTCGGCAATGCCCCAGTGCGCCGTCATCGGCTGTCCCGGCCAGAATGGGCATTGCTCCCGAGCCGCGTTATCGCACACCGTAAACACAAAGTCCATCTTCGGCGCTTCCGCCCCCGCAAACTCATCCCACGACTTACTGCGTAAACCAGCAATGCGCATGCCCGCGGATTCAATCTGCTTCAGCGCTTCCGGCCGCGGCTGCCCGCTCGGATGACTCCCCGCACTGTAGGCGGTGAATCGCCCATGGCCTTTGTGGTTCAGGATCGCCTCAGCCATGATCGACCGCGCCGAATTCCCCGTGCACAGAAACAACACGTTGTAGTCATCCGCCACGGCCTACTCCTTCGCTCCCGCAGCCGCTGACGCACAACAACCCGGCGCGCAGCAGGCAGCCTGCGGCTTTACCGCCCTGATAAACGCGCTGAATATCTTCCCCTTCACCAGCGGCGCAATCGCATCCACATCCAGGCCCGCCTCTGTCAGGAACTGCCGCGCATCTTCCACGTCGTACTCCCGCGTCGGCTCAATCCCCACCTCCGCAAATCCCGCCGCCTCCAGCTTCGCCCGGTACTCGTCCTCCTCGAGCGCCCCCGCCACGCATCCCACCCACAGCAGCATGCTCCGGCGCACCTCGTCCGGCACGTGCCCCCGCACCACCACGTCGGATACCGCAAATCGCCCGCCCGGCTTCAGCACCCGGAACGCCTCGCGCAGCACGCGATCCTTGTCTGAAGAAAGATTGATCACGCAGTTCGAAATCACCACGTCCACGCTCCCCTCAGGCAGCGGAATGTTCTCGATCTCGCCCTTCAGGAACTCCACATTTTCGACGCCGGCCTGCCGCTGATTCTCCCGCGCCAGCGCCAGCATGTCGTCCGTCATGTCCAGCCCATAGGCCTTTCCTGACGGCCCAACCCTGCGCGCCGAAAGCAGCACGTCAATCCCGCCGCCCGAACCCAGGTCCAGCACCGTCTCGCCCGCCCGCAGCTCGATCAGCGCCGTCGGATTCCCGCATCCCAGCGATGCCTGCACCGCCTTCTCCGGCAGCAACCCCTTCTCGTCGTCGCCATACAGGTTCGCAGTGATGGGATCGCAGCACCGCAACCCCGACCGGTTTGAATCCCCGCAGCAACTCGCCACGCTGCCAGACTGCGCCACCGCCCGCGCCGCGCTCCCGTACTTCTCCTTCACCTGCTCCTGAACCGTATTCACCGCATCCATCGCACCCCTCCTTGTATTCATCAACCCGCGTAGGTACGGGCTTCAGCCCGTCCATCAACAGTCGCCTTTTTTCGCGTAAGGTACGGGCTTCAGCCCGTCCATCAACAGTCGCCTTTTTCGCGTAAGGCACGGGCTTCAGCCCGTCCATCAACAGTCGCCTTTTTCGCGTAGGGTACGGGCTTCAGCCCGTACGTCAATCGCCCCAGAATTCTCCGGGCTTTAGCCCCTGAGGGGCGGCCGCTCTAAGAATCCTGCCCTGCAACTTGCGCCTCTCATCACATACGCTAAAACGAATGTATTCTCCTCTCGACAAATCTGTCAAGCCATATATGATGAAAGCGTGCCGCCTCGTCCCCAATCCAGCGCCGCCCTCGCCCAGCTCTTCGCCGCCCTCGCCGACCCCACCCGCCTCCGCCTCCTCAATCTCATGAACGGCCGCGAAGTCTGCGTCTGCTACTTCGTCGAAATCCTCCGCCAGGGCCAGCCCAAAATCTCCCGCCACCTCGCCTACCTGCGCCGCGCCGGCCTCGTTCAAGCTCGCCGCGAAGGCAAATGGATGCACTACAAAATCGCCGAGCCCGCCGACCCCGGCGCCACCCGCATCCTTGAGGAAACCCTCGCCGTCCTCCGCCAACAGCCCCGCATGCAATCCGATCTCGCCCGCCTCAACCGCGCCTGCTGCAACCCGCAACTCATCCCCGCACCCGCTCCGCTCCAGCTCGTCGCGCTGACCCGCTGACTTGCCGCCCCGCTGACTCTCGTCATCGCTGAACGGAGTCTTTGCGTTTTGGCAAAACTCAATTCCTGTACCGTGTCATCCTGAACGGAGCGTCTTCCAGCGGAGTGAAGGATCCGCGGTTGCTCTTCGTCCGCTCCCACAACAGGTGGCCCGGCGCCGCCAGCTCCGCCAACCCCACTTGCGTTACCCTCAACTCAGCGCCACCACCAAGGAGCCCCGCCGTGCCTCCCCGCATCTGCGTCGACATGGACGAAGTCATGGCCGACACGCTCTCCGAGCACCTCCGCCGCTACAACGAGACCTTCGACGAAGCCATCACCCCAGCCGACCTCACCGGCAAGGGCCTCTGGGAGGTCACTCCCGCCGAGCGCCGCCAGCAGCTCCGTGCCTTCCTTGACGCCGAGGACTTCTTCGAGGACCTCCCGCTCATGCCCGGCGCCCAGGACGTCCTCCGTGCGCTCTCCGACCGCTTCGAGATCTACGTCGCCACCCAGGCCATGACCGTCCCCAACTCACTCGGCCCCAAGTACCGCTGGCTGCAGCGTCACTTCCCCTTCATCCCGCCCACTCAATACGTCTTCTGCGGCAACAAGTCCATCCTCCTCGCCGACTACCTCATCGACGACCTGCCCCGCAATCTCGAGCGCTTCCAGGGCACAGGCCTGCTCTACTCCGCGCCGCACAACCTCTCCGCCACCGCCTTCACCCGCGTCAATAACTGGGAAGAAGTCGCCGCATACTTCGCCGCAATCCCCTGACGTCGAAACAATAAGATAGGGCGGGCTTGGTAGGTCGGGGCTGGTACATCAGGCTTAGGTAGGTCAGGCCTTCACGCCAGACATCTGCTCCCTCACTTACCAGACATGTCATCCTGAGGAGAGTAGCGACGAAGGATCCGCGGTTGCCTTTCGCCCGCACCACCATGATCCTGCGTGCCCCATCCATTTCACAGTTTCATCGTGAAATGGATGGGATAGGCGATGTCAATCAGATCAAGCCTGGCCAGCTTCGAAAGTTTGTATGCGGGCAATCGTCACGCCTTGCCCGTGATCGCAGCGCGCCTTCGGACACGAGCGCGAGTCTCGCCGAAAACGTCGCCTTCGGCAATTCCGCTCCGTTCGCCCGCCATCACGGCGGAGCGCAACGTTTCCAGCCTGGCCGTGTCTTCCTTCTCATCCAGTTCAAGCGCACGCAGGCCCGCGCGAAGAACTTCGCTGGCGTTCGCGTAGTCGCCTCGCTTGATTCTTCTCTCTACAAATCTGTCCATCTTGGGCGTCAGGTTAATATTGCGAGTTGGCATCGCTCACCTCCGCTGCCAATTCATCCTGGCTCGATTGGCAATAGTTGGCAAGATTGCGATTCCCGGGGTTGTGAACCGTGAATTATGAACTACGAACTAACCGCCTCTTCCCCTCCAGCACCCGCTCCAGCGCCTCTTCCGCCGTCGCGCCGACACTCGACAAATGCCCCATCTTTCGCCCCGCCCGCGGCACCAGCTTCTCGTACAAATGCACCCGCACCCCCGGCACCGTCATCGCAGCGGCAAAACTCGGCTCGCGCCCCAGCCACACATCCCCCAGCAGGTTCACAATCGCGCACGGCGTAATCAGCTCCGTCGAGCCCAGCGGCAAATTCAGCGCCGCCCGCACCGCCTGCTCAAACTGGCTGCTCACGCATCCCCGCTCGCTCTGGTGGTAGCTGTTGTGCGGCCGCGGCGCCAGCTCGTTCACCAGCAACTCGCCCTGCCGCGTCACAAACATCTCCACGCACAGCAGCCCTTCGATCCCCAGGCCTGTTGAAATCTCCCGCGCCAGCCGCTCCGCGCGTTCTTCCGTCTCAGGCGGAATCCCCGCCGGCAGCACGCTCCACGCCAGGATCTGATTTTCATGATGATTGCGCGCCGCCGGAAAGCTGTTTACTTCGCCCGCCGGATTCCGCGCCGCCATTACGCTGATCTCGCATTCAAGCTCCAGCGCCCGCTCCGCCACGCAGGCGCGGTTCCCCAGCAACGCCCAAGCGCCGGCAATATCCGTCACCTCTGGCGTGATCCGCGCCTGCCCCCGCCCGTCATACCCGCCGCGCCCAATCTTCAGAAACACGTTTCCGCCCAGCGCCTTCACCGCCTCGTGCAGCTCGCTCTCGTCGCGCACCACGCGAAACGGGCCCACCGGAAACCCATGCTCCGCCAGCCACGGCTTTTGCAGCGTTTTGTCCTGGATAATCCGCACCGGTTCCACGCCCGGCCGCAGCGGCGCCATTTCCGCCACGCGCTCCAGCGCCCTTATCCCAATCTGTTCAATCTCCAGCGTCACCGCGCTCGCGCCCATCGCCAGCCGCATGGCTGCCTTGGGATCGTCCCACTGGCCCACAATAGTCTCGTCCACCACGTAGCTGGCCGGACACTGCGCCTCCGGGTCCATCACCCGCACGTGATACCCCATGGTCCGCGCGGCCATCGCCATCATGCGCCCCAGTTGCCCGCCGCCCAGGATCCCGAGTGTCCCGCCCGGCTCAATCACCCGCGCCACCCGCGCGTCATTTGTTTCAGGAGAAGAATTGGTCATGTTTGTGAGGGAAGAACGACCCAGTATCTATAGAAAGCCTAATCGATCGCCGCGGCATGCGGCCCACCAGCAAGAGCTTGTCATCCTGAGGACCCTGAGAGCAGCGAAGGCGACGAAGGATCCGCGGTTGTTCTTCGCGTACGCCGCCACCATCGTGGGTGCCCCATGCATTTCACTCCTGAGCAAAGCGAAGGATCCGGTGAAATGGGTGGGACTGAGCAAAGCCGGTTGCGAGGAAACCCGCGAACTTGCCAACTCGCGATGCGGCGAAGCCGCCCGAACTCGCCGCTTCATTTTGAAAGCCAGCTCCGCTAACCCCGCTGACCCGCTACTCCAGCGTCTGCTCCATCACTTCCTGTTTCCGCGCCGCCCGCCACTCCTTCAGCCGCTCGTACAGCACCAGGTCCGTCACCGCCAGCATCTCTGCCGCCAGCAGAGCCGCATTGGCCGCGCCTGCCTTCCCGATCGCCAGCGTCCCCACCGGCACGCCCTTCGGCATCTGCACAATCGAAAGCAGCGCGTCCATCCCCTGCAGCGCCGTCGCCGCCACCGGCACGCCCAGCACCGGAACCAACGTCATCGCCGCCATCATCCCCGGCAGGTGCGCCGCGCCGCCCGCCCCGGCAATAATCACCCGCAAACCCCGCTCCCGCGCCGTCTCCGCATACTGCAACAGCAGGTCCGGCGTACGGTGCGCGCTCACCACCTTCGCCTCGTGCGGAATTCCCAGCGCCTTCAGGATCTCCACCGCCGCCGACATCACGTCATAGTCGCTCTTCGACCCCATCACCACGCCCACCAGCACTTCGTCGCTCATGCCGTTGATTATACGAACCCACGAATGCCGCACCAGTTCACAGATCACAAGTGATGGTTCACAGTTCCCAGTTCCCAGTTCACAGTTCTCAGTCCCGACGTCCCTGAGTCCTTGTTCCTTGGTCCCTGTTTTCTCGATCCCTCGCTCCCTTGCTCTCTCGTTCCCTTGCTCCCTCCCTCCCTCGCTCCCTTGCTCCCTTGCTCCCTGCTTTTCAATGTCTGTGCCACGCCTCCACCGCCACCTCAATCACCGCGAACAGCACGCTCATCGCCGCCAGAAACCCCTTGGCCCGCTGCCAGTTCTGTTCGTGGCGCTCCATGCGCCGCTCCAGGTCCGCCAGGCGGCCGCCGTTGCCGTCGCCCATCAGTCCCGTCATCTGCGTCTTCAACACCACCAGGTCGCTCAGCACCTGCGCCTCAAACTCATTCATCATCCGCATCGCAATCTCCATTCAGTGATCAGTGAGCAGTGGTCAGTGGTCAGATAACCTCTCACCACCGCCCGGCCCCATTCGCCCTGATCCCGCCTCTTCCGGTTTTCTCACCCGCGCCTCGTCGTTTACACCTGATCACTGATCACTGCGCCAACGGCACATTCACAAACACCGCCGCGGAAAACTCCGAGTAATTCGGCGGGCTCGCCCCGTCGAACATCCGCACATAGAACCGATCCGCCGCGCTCACCCGCTGCCAGGTCAAATTCTGTTGCGCTCCCCGCAACACCAGCCCCGGATCCTCGCCCGGCATGAAGCAGAAGTCCCGCGTGCGCACCTCGAACCCTCCGCCCGCCGGCGGCGCCGTCCCGGTATTCACCGTGACTGTCGCGCCGCCGATCGCCGTAACCGTCAGCGCGTTCAGGTTCGCCGCGGGCGTCAATCCAGCCTGCGCCGGCAGCCACGTGTTCGCCGGAACCGCCGCGCTGGTCCTGATCGCCAGGTCGTCGGCCCAGTCGTTCGCGAAGGCCACTTCATACTGAACCAGATCCGGCACGCTGGCCTGGTAGCTCAGCTTTACCCCGCGCACCACCACCTGCGCATTCAGCCCGCACGAAGGCGCATTCAGCTCGAGCGCGTCGCCCGGCCACACATCCGCGGCAAAGTCGAAGCTCGTCCCGCGATACGTCCCGGCCCACATCGCGCTCGCACTTGCTGCTTCCTGCGCCAGCGCGCTCGCCGCGCTCCGGCAATCGGCCGAGCAGCGCGCCGGCGGGCTGGTCACCGTCCCAATCCACGCCGCCGTCCCCATCGCCTGCTGGCTGGCCGCATTCTCCTGGCGGCCCACAGCGCGCCCCTGCGTACGGTAGCTCACGGCAAGCTGCTCGCCCGCCACCGGCACAAAGCCGGTGTAGAACGCCAGCTTCCCCGTCCGCTCCACGTGGCACTCGGCCGACTGCGCTGCCGTGCCCACCCGCCGCGTGTATGGGCCGCCGCCGGCCGGCGTACTCACCACCCAACCCGATCCCAGGTTCGTCAGGTGCAGCGCGCGCATGCTGCCATGCAGATTCAGGCTGCTGGCCGCCACCACCGAGCACGCCGCCGGCAGCCCGCCCACCGCGCCGTCGTACAGCGTCACCGGCATGGCCGCCACGCCGTTCACAATCTCCTGGATCTCGAATTGGATCTTTCCCTGCCCCAGCGTCGTTTGTCCGCCGGTCGTGATCGCGCCGCTGTCGCCGAACGCGATGTAAGTGGCCTGCGTGCGCAGGCACTCCGGGCAATGCACCCGGATGCGCAGGTTGTACCGGTTCGCCGCATTGACGGGGAACGTCGCACCCGAGCCCGCGCCGTACACGATGGGCTGAACCGTCACCGCGCCCGTTCCCGGCTGCGCCGCAACCCTGAATCCCGCCATGCAACCCGCAATCGACTGCGGGCCGGAGAAGAACGAAGCCAGCAGCCCGGTGCTCGCGTTGGCCAGCGTTACGCCCTGCGCCTCCAGCAGCAGCGTGCCGCCCATCTCCACCGGATCCAGCCAAGCAAGCTGCGTCTGCCCATCCACGCCGCTGCCGCCGTTCATCTGGAGGCCGCCGGCGCCGAGCGTGAAGTAGTTACTGCCGCTCGGATTGCCCCACACCGCCGTGTTGATCGCCGGCTCGTTGAACAGCTCCGCGATCACGTTCGCTTTTCCAGCCGGCGGGCACCATGGATCCTCGGCCAGGAAGAACTGCGTCGTGGTGCCGTCGCCCAGGAAGTACTCCGTCACGTAGGCCACCGGCTCGTTTTCGCCGCAGACCGTGAAATCGTTGGCCAGCGTACGCTTCACGCCGGCGGTCAGCGCCAGGTTCTGCAGCGTGAGACTGCCATCGGTCTCGTTCAGCGGATGGACCGCGCCGGGAATCGCCGTCAACGTCAACGCGCCGCCCTGCGCGCGATAGGCCGCGCGGACCTGGCCCGCCACCTGGCCTGCGCTCTTGCTGAACGGCGCGCCCGGCTCCGGCGCAAAGCTTCCCACGGGCGCCGCGAGTGTCAGCGCGGAAGTGTTCAGCGCCGCGGATCCCGTATGCGTTGCCAGCGTTGCCAGCAGAGCGCCGGCGGCGAGGCCGGTTGCGCCCTTTACCGGCGCCATCAGAGCCTGGTCCAGAAGGATCTCGTCGCTCACTGCTTCTACAAGATAGCGGTAGCGCGGGCCTTCCATGGCGAGCCCGGCAAACTCCGGCATGGGCGTGGCGGCAATGTAGCCGGTAAAGTAAATCTGGCCGTTGTCGCCGGTGACCGTGAGCTGCTGGAAGCGCGCGGGTGCAGCCAGCGCGCTGCGTTGCGGCAAACTGAGCGCGAGCGTGCACGCCGACGGCTCGTTCAGCGTGCGCGCAATGGTAAGGGGCCGCGAGGCATCGAGCGCGGCCGAGTAATCCTGGCCCTGGATGACAATCTTCATGACAATTCCTTAGCGGTGCTAGCGGGGCTAGCGGAGTTAGCGGAGTTAGTTCCCGAAAAACCGGTGAAAGTGCGCGAAAATAAAAACGAGGATCCCCAATGGAGCGATGGAGATACGCCCTCAAAGTGCAGTGAATTGCAGGGGTTCCTACACCAGCGCGTATTTGGCCGGCAGGAAGCTGCGGTAGCAGACCACGCGCTCGCCGTCCAGCGGATCGGTGACGGGCAGCGCCAGGAACTGCGCGCCGAGCGCGATGCGCTCGAGCTTCCCCTGCCCTTTAGGAGCCAACGGCTGCGCAACTTCTTCGGCCCCGGTCATCGGCTGCAGGCGCGGGTAATGGAAGAAGATGCGCTCGCTTGAGGCCCCCTCCATGAGGAACAGCGCGGACCACTCCTGAAAGAAGCTGCCGCCCTCGCGATCGACGAACCCGGTGACAGCCTGCACTTTCATGCCGGCTGGGGGCGCGCCGCCCGGCAGCGGCTGCGCCAGCGTGAGCCCATTGCTGCCGAACCCCGATACCAAAGCCACGTTGAAGGTGACGCGGCGAATGTAATCCACGTCAGTCAGTGGCTGGCGTACGTACGCGCCGGCCACGGGCGAGCCCACAAATCCTGTTTGCCCGGCGTAGTCCGCGTCGACGGCGACAATCTGCCCCGCGCTGAACTTCAAGGTGTCGGCGGAGGTCATGGCGATGGACGTTGCGGTGGACCCGCTCTGAACCACTGCTGCTCCGGCGGCCTGCGCGCCCACAGCCGCAGGCACGGCGCCGGTTGCAACCGCCAGCACATTCATGTGCTGCGAGCCGGTGGCGAGCGCCATGGTCAGCTTGGTCCATGCCTGGAACTCGAGACTCACCTGCGCGCCCAGCGACTCGCGCACCTGTACCAGCGGCGCGGCGGGAATGCCTGCCTCCACCGCAGCGCCCTTGCTGAGCGGCTTGCGGGCAAAGTTTTGAATATAGCCGAGGCTGATCCAGGGCGCGGGCGGTGTGTCCAGCGGAAACGCGCCCTGCTCGCCCGGATCGAAGAGCACCGGCGACTGCGCGGCGCGATTGACCGGCGCAAAGTACGCGCGCACGCGGCGGTTGACCGGCGCGGCGGCGGAAAACGAAGTTGCATTCATTGGAAGCACCTCTTGAGTGGTCGGTGGTCGGTGGTCGGTGGTCGGTGGTCGGTGGTCAGTGGTCAGTGGTCAGCAACTAGCTTCTAGCTACTAGCTCTTAGCTTTTCGCCAGGAGCTAGAAGCTAGGAGCCAGGAGCTAGAAGCTAGAAGCTATCACTCACTCCCCCGCTTCCTGGTAGCTGTACACCATCACTTTTGCGGAACGGCCTACGCGGTCGCGCTGCGTTATACATGGCGTGAACGCGGGCTCGTCCCAGAAGACCTGCGTCAGCAGCGGTGCCGGCGGCGTGGCCACGTAACTTAGCTTGGGCGTGTAAAAGGGCTGGAGGAGCACCATCAGCTCCTCGTCCATCTGGCTGAGGGCGCGGCCGCGGTCGAGACCGCCGAAGGTCTGACAGCCGCATGTCTGGTAGAGAATCTCGCACTCCTCGGCCACCAGGGTGGACGCCAGGTCGACGTCGGCGCCCATGCCAAGCCAGCGCAGCACGAACACGTCCGCCGGCAACTGGCTGAAGGGCGCTTCCGCCTCTTCCACCAGAATGCCCGGCCGCACCGCGCCGCGCAGCATGAGGGTCCGCTCCGGATTGAGCGCCGTCAGCCGGTTGCGCAGAGCCATGTAGAAACTGTCTTTTGCGTTTTGCATAAGTGCTCCAGTACGTTTGTCAGTTGTCAGTTTTCAGTTATCAGTTTTCAGTTATCAGTTATCAGCACCTGCAACAGTCGTCATTCTTCGGTTTCTGCAAATCCACTCGCGCTGAGCCTCTCCGCTGAAAACTGACAACTGGTAACTGATAACTGTCTTTACACCGCCTGCTGTCTTGTTTCCCTCAGCAGCAGCCGGTAAAGATACACCTGCCCGAAGGCTTCGTTGGAGGCGACGGACTCGATGAGGTAATCCTGTCCGGCGACAGTGACGGTCAAGGTCATGCCGAAGAGCGACTGGGCGGAATCGATGGAGAGCGCGCTGAGCTGCTCCTGCACGCTGGTGCAGGAGACCAGCAGCTCCCACTTCGACTCGCCGCTCTCCTGCCATGTGGGGCGCAGCTTGCGCAGCACCACCGGCGAGACCACCACGTCGACAAACGCAGTGGCCACGAGGCCCACTTCCGACATGCTGCCGTCCGTCGAAGTATTGGTCACTCTCAGTTGCGCGGTGGCGCCTCCCACGCTGCGGAGGAGCGCGTCGGCCAGCATCTGCGGCGCGCCCACGGGATTGCGCGGTGCGGTATCGCTCATGGCTCACCCGATCCTGCTCGCCACGTAAGGGCGCAGCCATGCCTGCACGGTCTCGTCGACGAGCGAACTGGAAAAGTACTGCATCTGCATGGTGTCGATTTTGGTTTTGCTGGCGTTGAGCGCGGGCGTGGATTGGGCGTTGCGCACAATCTGCGCGCAGGCGCTCATGATGTCGTCGCCGATGGTGGCGAGGCCGGCCGTATAGGTGACCGCCAGCTCATTGAAGGGCAGGCCGAGGATGTTATAGGGCAGCGTGAGCTCGCCCGTGTTGGGGTCGGTATCCACCGTCGCCGGGTCGATCGCGGTCCACTGGCCGGGTAGCGAAAACGCCCAGACTAACTCCATCAGGGGTTCTTGCACCATCTCGCCGCGGCGCGGGCGCGCATAGCGGCCCTCCAGGGTTACCAGCGCCGACGCAGCCGCGCCCAGCGGCGCAAGCGGCAGGTAACTCAAGTGGACGGTCTGCGATTCTTTAGTTACACGCAGGCGCTCAGTGTATTGAATGACATTCAGGTCCGGCCGCCGGCAATAACTGTTGATCAGGGCCGTGGCGGCCGTGATCCAGTCCGCCGAAGTCGACGCCGGCAATCCGTAATTTGGGTAATCCGCTGGCTGCAAATAAGCCATGATGCGTCCTTCCGTGAAGTTGCAGTTGTTAGTTGTCAGTCATCAGTTGTCAGTCGCCAGCACCGGTTGTCAGTCCTTAGCCGCCGCCTCTTCTGCAGCGAATTGCTAGAGGCTTTGAGCTGAAAACTGACAACTGACAACTGACAACTTGCCTCTATCTACCGCTCCACCATCACCTGGTAATGGGCGTAGTTCGCGCCCTTTACCACTACGCCGCCGAACTTGACCGCGACGTACTGCCTGGTGAGCGAGTTAGGCAGGCCGAGCTCGAAGATGCGCGGCGTCGCCTCGCCCAGCCAGTGGTACTCGATCAGGTCCTCGGTGACGATGTAAGCGGGCAGCGTGGCATTGCCCGTTCCCGGCGTGCCCGTGTAAGCCAGGCTCCAGTCGGGGATCAGGGGCAGGTCGCCGGCCTGCGTGGAGAGCATCTTCACGCGGAAGCCGCCGGTAATCTGGTCGCTGTTCAGCACCACGTTGTACTCCGACTTCATCTCCTGGTCGATCAGGTCCAGGAGCACCGGGTTGCCATAGATGGCCGTGGGCCGGACATGATAACCATTGCTGGCCACCATCTGCGCCACCGCGGTCTTCAGCGTGTCCACGATCTTCATCGCGGGCGTGACCGTGATGGTGTTGCCGCCGCCGGCGATCTGCGCGGCGCAGCCCATGTACTGCGTGGTGGTGGGCGACGACAGGCTGGTGTCGTTGCCGTTCCACAGGGCCACGTCGTGCGCCACCATCACGCCGGACACGGTGTCGGCCAGGTCCTTGGCCTGCAGGTAAGCGAACTGCTTCTGCTGCGCGCCCAGCTCCAGGTCAAAGAGGTTGTAGTTGATCTGCGCCACGATGGCCTTGAGAGGCACGCTGCGCTCCACGCGCGTGGGGCTAACCACTGTGGGGGCGATGCTGCGTGGATTCACGAAGCCCGCGCCGCCCGGGTTGGGGATGGCCGTCTCCTCAAAGAAGCGCGACGGATGACCGGTGGCCGGAACCTGCTTGATGCGCTGGCCGAACGGCGACGAACGGCGGCAGATGTCGAAGATCTCGGTCTGGTAGAGAGGCACTTCAATGGCGCCGGGTCCGATGAAATCGGCTGCGGCATGGATATCGGCAAAGGATGCGTTCATGGTGTACTTTCTGCCGTGAAAGGCATGTTAGGGCCGGAAAAGCAGACCTGAGCCTTTAGCTATTAGCTATTAGCTTCCAGGGGTCCGGCTGCCGGCTAGTTTAGGAATGAAAGATTGCAAGCGGTTGCGATGTCATAACTCTGTGCCCATAACCAAAGACCCAAAGCTAAGAGCTAAAGGCTAAGAGCTACCTTTACGCGATCGCTCCCGCCCTCGCCAGCTGGCTCTTGACGGCGATGCGCTGCTCCAGCGCAAGCCCGCTCAGCGCCTGGTCCAGCGTGCGCACGTCTACCGGCCCGTCGCCGGCGATGCCGTGCTTGGCCAGCATTTCGGAGACGGCCGTGGTGCGCCGCTGCGCGGGCGCCGCGTGCGTGGCGGCAGCGGCCTTCAGCTCTGCCAGCTGCGTTTCGGCCGCGGCCAGCTTCTCCTCGAGCTCGGCTTCGCGGCGGCCCTGCTCCACGGTGGCGGAAATCTTCTCCACCTCGCCCGTAAGCGCGGCCTGCCGCTCTTCCAGCCAGGCCAGCGTGTGCTCCAGCGCCGAGGCCGCGGCCTCCAGCCGATCGATAACATCCTGCTGCGTGTGTTCCATGTGTGGTTCCTTTCTGGGTGAAAGCAGCTATTCGCTCTTAGCTGTTAACTATTAGCTTTTAGCTGCCGTCTTGGTTGCCGGCGCATGCCGGGGTGGATAAGCCGCAAAAAAGCGAAAGCCCCGCGCGAGCGGAGCTTCGATGGCGATCAAAAGTTATGAAAGATGTCGGAGCTAACAGCTAAGAGCTAGGAGCTCGCCTCCTCCTCGCTCACTGCCTGGAGCTGATGGCTGACGGCTGAAGGCTGACGGCTGCCTTTCTCCAGCGCAAAGCTCGTCGCCCGGTACGCCGCCTTGTCGCGCAATAGGATGGCCGCGCCGGTAAAGGTGACGCGGGTGAGCTTCCAGACTTCGGCGCGCATGTCTTCAATGCGGCAGTCCGCGAGTTCGTAACTCATGCCCAGCGCATTCGCGGCCTGCGCCTCGATTGCACCGGCGACGTCGGGAAAGTCGCGCGCGTAAAGGTAGCCGCGCACCAGCAGCTTGTTGCCGGCCAGGTCGGCCTCGGTCAGCACGCCGATTTTGCACCGCGCGTCGTGCCCGTCCCAGCCGGGCCTGTAGTCCACGGCCATGCCCAGCAGCGAGGGCAGCGCCTTTTCGGCCGCTGCCCGGGTCAGCAGCACGCGGTGCCCGCGCGCGCCCGCCGGCGATTTGTCGCTCGCCGCATTCACCAGCGTGAGCACGCCCTCAAACGGCATCCGGTTGGGATGCGCGTCCACGTGTGGAATTTGAATTGCCATTGCTTCAAGTTGCATGTGAGTCCTTCCGCCGAGCTATTAGCTCTTAGCTTGTAGCTCCTGCATTATGATGAGAAAGTCGATCGGTGGTTGTGGCGGCGCGGTTCGGGCCTGGATTCAGCGCCCAGGCGCCGCGAGTTAAGCGCTGAGAGCTAATGGCTAAGAGCTAACAACTTGCTTCCCCGGCATTGGCCCGTACCCGCGCAGCGCCCGCACCTCGTCCACCGTGAGCACGCCGTTCTGCAGTAACTGCACCTGCACCGCCAGCTCTGTTTCTTCATCGCGCGCGCTCAGGTCGTTGAACAGGAACTCGAATTCGCGCCAGCCGATGCACTTGGCGAAAAGATCGCGGGTCATATGCCCCGCCACCAGGTGCGCCATGGGAGCAATGGCGCCGCGAAAAGCCTCGTCGGCCAGCTCCGCGGCGGTGGAGCGGTTCACGTCGCTCTCCAGGCCCAGCAGCAGCGGCGGCAGCCCGAAGGCGTTGGCCACCATGCGGATCAGGAACGTCTGCCACTGCAGGCGCAGGTCGGCGTCGGTGCCCTGGGCAAAGCGCAGCACCTCCGGTTTCTGCTCGGTGGAGATCAACGGCACGCGTCCCGTGCCTTCAATCTCGTCCTGCCACCAGCGGATCAGGCGGTCGTGCTGCGCCGGGGTGGCTTCGTTGAGCCACAGCGCGTATTGCGCCACCGAGTTAGCCGCGAGCTTGCCCGCGAAACGATGCGCGGAGAGGAACTGGTTGACCGTCTCGAACGCCACTTCCAGCGGTCCCAGGCCGAACGGCGTGAAGCTGCGCGGGTTCATGCGCAGGTACATGAGCTGGTCGTCGCGCAGTTCCACCGCGGCCGATTCCAGCTGCCCGGGGAGCACCTGCGCGTAACGCGGCGTCTCCGCGGAGCCGTCCCACTTGCCGTTGATGCGGATCGACGCGCCGTCCACCGGCCACAGCATGGCCGGCCGCTCCGGATCGCCGGTCGGCTCCATCTCGATGGCCCCATAGCCGCCGGTGAGCGCGTCCTCCATGGCCTGCTCAATCAGCGCGCGAAAGCCGTCCTGAGGGTTGGGCTCCTCCAGCATGCGGCGGAGCGCGGCCGTGCGTGCGGCAATCTCTGCAGCCGCGGGGCGTTCGCCCGCCGTGTAGGCGTCGCGGCGCACACGCACTTGCCAGTCCATGGCCGCCACGCGGTCCTTGATGATGTTGATGGCGCGCCGGACCACGGGAGTCTCGGCAAAACGCCTCAGGTTGGCCGGGGTAGGCTTGGGCAGCAGCTTCCCGGGAAACTGCACCGGGCTCAGGATGGCCGGCAGAGCCAGCGTTTTGCGCTCGCCCTCCACAGCCTCCATCGCCGCCGCCCGGCCGCCCGTGGCCTGCCGCCACATCGTTCGTATCTGCTCAGTTACTTTCACGTTCGTTCTCCTCGTCTTTTTGCCGCAAAACAAAAAAGGCACAGCGCCCGAAAGCGTGTGCCTATCCTGGCTTCTAGCCTCTAGCTAAGAGCTAGCTTCTAGCTACCAGCTCCTAGCTTCTAGCTCCTAGCTTCTAGCTTCTAGCTTCTAGCTTCTAGCTATTAGCTTCCAGCCAGAGACCAGCGCCGTTGATGGTCCGTCAAAATCCCCGTTACAACATCCCAAAAAACCTTTTCTTAGCCAGCTGCCGGCGGCTCTTAGCTAGAAGCTAGAAGCCAGAAGCTAGTAGCTAGTAGCTGCTTCACCCCACCCGCAGCTCCCGCCGCGCTGTCTCCGCCACGTAGGGCAGCCGCTCCGTCGTCAGCACGCGTATGGCATGCTCTTCCATCGTTTCCACCGCGAAGCGGTACTGCTGCAGCCGCTCCGGCTCTTCGTCCGTGGCGCCGATTCGCGCCGCCGGCTCCACAATCGCCGTCAGCTCCAGCTCGGCCTTCTCCACCCGGGCCACACCGGCCCTCAGCCCCGCCGCGGAAAAAGCCAGCACCTTGGCCATCTCCACGCCCGGCTCCAGGCTCACCGCATGAAACATCCGGATCACGCCGTTCGGCCGGTACCCCGCGTCGATCCTCAGCGGATCGCCGGGCCGCGTGTACTCCGACGCCCGGATCTGCTTGCGCACCAGGTCCCACACCTGCGCCCGCTCGAACTCCCGCCGCAGCTCGCCCTGGATGGCCGCGCGCCCCCTCAGCCGCGGCTGCTTCTCCCGCTTCGGCGGCTCCACGTAAAGGCGCATCAGCTCTTCCATCCCCGCCGCCATGCTCTCCGCCAGGTACCCCTTGGGCTCCGTCATCTGCACGTTCAGGCTCAGCGACTCTTCCAGAATCCGCTCCAGTCTTCCGCCGGTTCCTTCGCCCAGCCGCCGCCGCAACTCCGTCTCCATCCCCTCCAGCATCGCGGTGTCCGCGTCCGGATCGAGGCACCGCACCCGCCGCCAGTCGCGCGTGAAGCGAATCTCCATCTGCGCGCCGCCGCCGGGCTCGTTACCGGCCGCGCTTCCAGATCCGCCATCGGGCTCTGCCGTCCGCAGCACCACCCCAATGTGCACATACTCGTTCCGCACCGCATCCGCCACATACCGGAGCAGCTGAAACGTGCACGGCCGTCTTTGGAAATCGCTTGCCATTGTTTTGATCCGTGTCGTCAGTTTTCAGTCGTCAGTTGTCAGTGTTCCGCCCATCCGCCCGCGTTGGCTCACTGTTTTCGGACTGCCGACAACTGAAAACCGACTACTGACAACTTCTTCACTGCTGATAACTGAAAACTGACTACTGACAACTTCTTCACTGCCGACAACTGAAAACCGACTACTGACAACTTCTTCACTGCTGACAACTGAAAACTGACCACTGACAACTATTTCACTGCACCATCGTAGTCCCCCATCGATCCCCCTTCCACGCCCCCTCCGCACTTTCCTTCGCGCCTCGACCCCAATTGGGAAACGGCTCCCGGTCCGACCAGCGAAACTCTTCGATCAGCTCCCGGATCTTCCCTCGGCGCGCGAAAAGCTTCTCCACCAGCGCCTCCATCTCCCCCACGTCCCCGCCGTACCAGTCCGGCGGAGTCTCATTGGCCGCACCCCACACCACGTCTTCCGCCATGGTCTCCATCCTTCCCAGCCACGGCTCAAAGTCATCCCAGCCGCGCACACCCCGGTACACCTCGTTGCGGTGGTACACGCCCCTCAGCGGCAAGTCTTCGAACTTCCAGTCCCCGGCGTGGAAGCAGTATCCGTAGTCGATGAACCACGCCCGGTACAACCGCTCCCGCGCCTTCCGCTGGAACACCGCCTGCCGTCCGTTGGCGTTCCCCGTCCACTTGTCCAGGGCCAGCATCCCGGCAAACTCGCCCAGGTTCCGCACCTCGCTCAACTGCTCGCCCGGCAGGTAGTCCACCACCTGCCCCGGCATCAGCCCGCCCACAAACCGCGACCCGAACTCCAGTCCCGCCCGGCACGGCTCCTTCTGCCGCCCCAGGTCGATCTCCAGCTCCGGAGTGTGTGCAATCAGCCACTCCGATACCTCCACAATCTCCGCGTGCGGCGCCGTCAGCCCCGCCGCTGCAGCCAGCCGGCTCGCCACCAGCTCGTTGGCCAGCACCCGCACGTGCTGCGGATTGTTCTGGAACTTCACCACGTACGCATGGCCGTCCGCGCCCAGCATCAAATGCCCCTGCGCCCCGCCCCGCATCCGCCGGATATGCTGTGTCGCCAGTACCGCCAAGCCCGCTCCGCCTGTCCCGTGAGTCTTGCCCGAATTGTACCGGGCGGCGGCGGTTCACAGTTCGTAGTTCACAGTTCACAGCTTCTGGCTTCTAGCCTCTAGCTTCTAGCCAGCCCGCGCCCACCGCAGCTGAATCCCGGTCCCTGAAAGCTAGGAGCTAGAAGCTAGAAGCCAGAGGCTAGAAGCCAGTGGCTAGTGGCCGCCATGCTCCCTCACCGCCAGCCCCATCGCCATCGCCATCACCAGGTCGTCATGCGCTCCAGACGCCGCCCCCGTGTTCCCATCCGCGTGGCGCACAAACGTCCTGCACTCCGCCAGCAATCTTCGGCTCATAAACCGCGTCGGCTCCTGGATCAGCGCCGTGCTCAGCCGCATGATCGCCGCGGGCCGCGTCAACACCGTGGTCAGCCACCCCGCCTGGCCGCCTTGCCTGAAAATCCGCGGATACCGGCACAGCTCCTCCAGCAGAGCCAGCGACGCCGCCCCGATCGAGTTCCGCTCCACCACCACCAGCGCCTCGTTGTACTCGTGCCCCAGCGCCGCCACCATGTCCGCCAGTTCGCGCCCGCCCACGTGCCCCTGGAACTCCGCGCACTGCATCCCCGTCTCCAGCTCCACCACCTGCGCCGCCGAGTAGTCGCCGTTCGACAGCCCCGCCGCCGGGTCCAGCGCCACCACGTACTCGCGCCCTTTCACCGGCGGCAGCCAGATCTCCAGTTCCCCGTTGTGCCGCTTCTCCATCGGCTCGGGCGCATCCTTCAGCCGCCCCTCCACCGCGTCCAGCTCGAACACCGAATCGCCGCTCGCCAGAAAGCAGCTCTCCGCGTCTTCCGCAAACTCCTGCGCCGCCAACCGCCGCAGCCCCGCGCGCACCTGCCGCCTGTACCCGATCTGCTCCAGCGCCAGCCCGTCGCGCTCCACCAGCCGGCGCTCTTCCTGGGTCAGCGTCCGCGCGTCCGCCGCCGGGCCGCGATACCGCGATTCCAGCCACCACGGAAAAAAGTGCCGGACCGTCCCAGTCTCGTCCGCCGCGTGCCACTCCTGGTAAAAGCATCCGCCCACGCCCAGCGGTGTCGATTCCAGCACCACCTCCGCGCCCGGCGCCAGCGACGCCCTCAGCCCCGCCAGCGTCTCCCCCGGATCGCCCGGCCACCGCGCCAGCTCGCTGCAGTGCAGGTTCTGCACCGTCAGCCCCCGCCCCGCGTTCCGGTCTCCCGCCGTCACCACCTTGTATTGCGAATCCATCTCCGGAAACACAATCTGCCGCGCGTTGGCCCGCGACGTGGCCAGCGGACCCGTCCTCAGCTCTTCCGGCAGCCAGTCCAGAAACCGGTGCACGATCCGGAAAATTTCCTCCGCCGCCTCCTGCGTATGCGCCACCTGCAGCGTCAGCGTTCCCGGGCGCGTAATGGTCTTCAGAAAGAACCGCCCCGCCGTCCACGTCGTCATCCCCAGTTGCCGCGCCTTCAGCACAATGTTGCGCTCGCCCCGCCGCCGCTCGAATGTCCGCTGCATCGCGTTCGCTTCCAGCGGCGCAATCGAGCCGTCGCGCCCGCGCACCCGCAGCAGTTTTCCGGCCATCGCAATCGCCACCGTATCCCCGTTCAGGCTCGCCGGCCGATGGTCCAGGATCTGCCCCAGCTCCTCCAGACCCGCTCCGCTCACCCACTGTTCCGTCGCTGTTTCCATCGCTTGCTTCCTTCCGTTCCCGCCCAATACCGGGTACCCCAGGTTCGGCGCGTCTTTGTGGTTGCACCTGACCTGGGATACCTTCAAATTCACTCGACCCGAACAACATCGTCCCGGTCAGACTCTTAGTGAATAGCCCAGCACACGCTGCTGTTATCCGTACTTACCACCGCCTTCGATGTGCTCCACGCATCGATCACGAAACTCGTCCCGGCCGTAACTGTCCCCACTCCGAATCGAGCTCCCAGCGTGGTTCCGCTGGCCCCGCAATCGGTAAGGGTGTAAACGCAGCTTGTCCCCGGCGTGCATGCCGCCGCGGTGCTCACGGTTGCCGTCCCGCTTGACAGCGTAGCCAGCCCCTCCGTGAGGCCCTTGGTATTGGGCCCCGCCAGGAGATAAGAATTGCTGGCAGCATCCACCAGGTAGTAGTTAATGCCATGGTTCACGTTGGCAAAATCGAGATACGACGTCGCGCCGTTCGCTTTGTTGGTGGTTCCGATCCGGTCGAATCCGCCATTGAATAACGCGCTGGCGGAGTTCGTGTTGGTTGACGACCTGGCAAAGTTCAGCGTCGTCGAAGGATTCGACCCCGACGATGCCGTATAAGTGGCCGTAAGGCTGTCGTTGATCGCCGCGCTGCCATTCCACACGCTCGCAATCCATTGTCCGGAATAGCTGCTGTAATTTGTGCCGCTGACTGCTGCCCCGGTTGCCGGGAAGATAGCGGTCGCTGCAAAATTGGTCTGCGCGCCGAAGGTTTGCTTCCCGGTCCAGGTGAACGCATCGCCGATATCGGGCACCACCGGGCTTCCCGTCCCGATTCGATGCAGCAGGCCGTCGGAATATCCAACGTAGTAATCGTCGGCGCCATACGCGCCCAGGTAGAGATTATTCTGATCTCCCGGTCCCGTGCGCAGGTGAAACGGGGCGCAATTTACCGCAAAACCCGTCTGCGTGTTGCACTCCGCCTCTGAGAACAGGTCGTTTGGCGTCGGGTTGGAATAGAGCAGCTTCGCCCCGGGACCCATGAACAGCGAGCTGTAATACTTGTGATTGTCGCTGTCGAACGCGCTCACCGTCAGTGCCGTAGCACTTGTGCCGTCGCGCACGTTCACGCTTCCGCGAATTTCCGGAAAACGGTTTCCCGCGCCGTAACTCACAAAAGTGGAATCCCCCGGCTCGGTGTAATCGAAGGTCGCAACCGTGTCCGCGCAAAGCCCGGCGGAATTCACGTTCAATGCGGCGGCCGCGGCCGGACCCTGGTACTGAAACTGGTTGTTCGCGCAGAGTAGGGGCTGCCCCGCGGTTGAACTGGTGCAATACGCCCCAAGACCCGTGATCTGCACCATGCCGCTGCCAAAGTTTGCGATGTCTGCGCCGGACGTTGAAATGGTGACATACTCGCCAATGTGCCGGTCCTCGTAGACGTAGTTATCCCCCGGAACTGTCACCGTCACCACGCCGTGGGCGTCCGTGGACAGGTTGCCCGCAACGAAAGTTACACGGCCGGCATAGAGCCCGACCGGGCCGGGTCCAGCCACCCACTTCGGATTCCAGACGACCGAGGGCACCGGATTGGCCGTATTGGTGTGCGCCCACTGGCATCCCGGATTCGCCACATTAAAGACGAGTCCGCTTCCGGTCCCGTACGCGGCATAGACAATTTCCGTCTGCAGCCCGTCCATGATTTCGATGGGTTGTCCCGCAAGCGGGGCAACCGTGTTCGCCGGAATCCCGGTAACGGATATCGTAGGGCAGCCCTGCGGAACGCTCCCCGCCAGGGAGCTAAAATCCTTGGCTCCCACCCAATCCAGCACCGTCGTCGGCCAACTCGTGTTGTACCCGGAGACGTGCACCTGTGTCGTTGAGCCGGGATAGGATTCATTGATGACCACGACGGCGGCGGCGTTGTTATCGGCCACGGGGCCCGGTTGAACGCCCGGAGCCTCCGCGGTGATGTTCAGTTCCTCTACGCTGTGCGCATCCTGGATATGGAGGCCGTTGCATGCGCCCGACGGCGGGTGCGCCTCCAGATCCAGGGTGGCTCCATAAAAGCCGGTCACCAGGCCCGATCCAGTTGTGTTTGAAAAGCCGTTAATATCCATCAGCGGATAGCCGGGCGAACATCCCTCGATGTCGCCGTGCATCATCGTGATGTTTGAGACTCCGCTCCCGGCCGGAGTTCCGGGCGCTGCCCATATCGCAACCACAGGCAAATTGGACCCATTCGGCATCTGCCCCCAGAAACGATAACCATCGACTTCGACGTCGGTACTGAGAGCCGGCAACCCCGCGCTGACGCCTGAAGTGTAAACGCCGCCGTCGATCAGCAAACCAACGCCGGCGTGAACCACGTCGCCGCTGATGTTCCGAAGCACCGTTCCTGAAAAGAGGCCGCTGGAATGCATGACCGCGCCCTGGATCGTTGCGCCGCCTGCGCTGGCAACTGCGTTTTGCGTGAGTGTGATCGTCGATCCCGAGATGCCGGCCACTTGCGTTCCCTGCGCAAAGCCCGTACCTGTAACGAGGTTCCCCACCGTGATACCGCCAGTAGGCGAAACCCCTGTAATCGTTTTGCTTCCCGATGTGACTGCGCCGCCGATCGAGATAGGCGTCACGGAGCCATCCACGAGCACGGAGACATCGCCGATTTCCATTGACTCTTGCGTGTCGTCGACCTTACAGGAAGAGATGGCATCCGCTATCGATGCGCCCGGGCCAACATAAACACCCGAACTGACACCGCCTGCTTTAAAGGAGGAAGCGCCCTTCAACTGGCTTGCGTTGCACAGTTCAATCTCCCCACCGGAAGCCAGCGTAATCGGCGTGGCGGAATTGCCAAGCTCCAGGGTCACAGGCACTGAGGTCGAGCCGATCGGCTGTATCGTCGACAGCGCAACCGGTGTCGTATTCAGATAAGCGGTTCCCCCTCCCGCCGCCAGCAAGGATGAGTTGGCGGTGGCCAGGCTATTGCCGGCCGTGACGTATTGGTAGCCATTGATTTGAGCGCCGGCCGCGATCGAGCCCGGAAACGCAACCACGTTGGTTGAGCCGCTCCCGGTAGAAGTCGCGCCGTTGGCCGGCAGTGCCGCGCTCGCCGTTGCCTGCGCGGCGGCAGCCGAGGTCCGCGCCGCCGCATCGTTGGCCGACCCCGTCAGCGCGCCCTGCTGCGAATTGGTCTGCACGCTGTTGTCGGGAAACGTCAACCCTGACGCGGCTACGTTCGTCGCCGTCCCGCAACCGGCTCCGCTGTTGGTCACATTGCCCGTGGTGTCAATCTGCACGCAACTCTTTCCCGCGCCGGCCGCGAGCGATGAAAGGCTCACCACACCCGCCGCCGTCAGTTTGCCTGTCACGCGCGCGCTGCCGGTAACTCCCATGCCACTGGCTCCATCGGCGGTCACGCCGGGCAGCAGATTCGCCAGTGCCGCCGCGGCTGTCGTCGCCCCCGTTCCCCCATTGGCCAGCCCCACCGTGCCGGTTACGTTGGCGGCCGTGCCTGAAACATTGCCCGTCAGGCTGCCGGTCACGTTGCCCGTGACGTTCCCCGTGACGTTTCCACTGACCGGTCCGTTGAACTGCGTCGCCGTCAGCGCGCCCGTCATGGTTCCGCCGGACAGCGGCACCGCGCCCAGGTTGGTCAGGGCGCCGGCGGCGGTGGCCGAACCGGTGCCGCCTGCGTTCAGCGCAACCGTGGTGGTGCCCGAGATCGCGGTGCCGTTGGCGCTGTAGTAGGCAATCTGGCCGTTTGAGCCGTTGTTCACCGTCCCGATCCCCGTGCTGCACGGCGAGCCGGTGTTCGACAGATACCCGGTGCTGTCGATCTGGATGCAATCGTGCGCGCTCCCCGCGGCCAGGCCCGGGAACTTGATGGATGTGGGATTGAGGAACGCAGCCGCAAGGTTCGCGCTCCCGCCTGAGTAGATGTCGGTCTCCCCGCCCGCTCCGGTTTCGTAGTTAAGCCGGATGTGCCCTGTCCCACTGCTCGCGTTGATGTACGTGTCTCCGGAATTCGTCGACTGGTACGCCTTGAAGCTGTCCAGTCCGCCGATGGCCGAGTTCACCGCCCAGTTGTTGCTCGCGTCCTTCACCAGGTACCACTGGCTGTTGCCGCTGAAATCCTTGTAAGTGAACGATGCCTTCTGGTTGGCCGTGAGACCCGGCCACAGGTAGTAGTCCACCTCGGCGTCGGCGTTGTTGCGCACCGTCATGGTGCCGCTTGACTGCGATGTGCCATCGGTAAGCAGCGTGCCGGTGAAGTGGGCGTTGCCTGACTTGTCGATGGTGGCGACGGTTGTGCTGCCCGAGCCGCCCGACCCGATCACCACGCCGCCCGTTCCGGCGTTATTGGAGCCGTTCAGCACTACCGCTCCCGTGCCCGCGGCGTTGATCACGGTCTGGTTGTTGGTGCTCCCCTGCCCGTCGTTGTACTGGCCGATGGAAAGCCGGTAGACGTTGTTCAGCTCGTCGAGAATCTGATAATACTGCTCGCCCGCCACGGCGTCGCTCAATCCCGTGGTCCAGCGGTAGCCCGAGTCGGTCTGATAGCGGTTGTAGAGCCCGCGCTCGTTGCCCGTGCCCGTCCCCAGCCGGTAGTGGTTGGTAACGGTCGCGTCCTGCTGCGAGCCATACCAGTCACCATTCAGTGAGTTGAAACTGCGGTGAAATGTATCGAGGAAGCTGTTGCGGGTGCCGTTGTCGGTCAGCTGGCCCGTGAACATGGTGCCGCCCGTGATCCAGTTGTTGTAGGCCGAGCCAGCGTCCGCCACCACCTGCCTGGTGGAGTTCTCGTTGCGCAGGCCCACCAGCGTGTTGTTCTGGGCATTCGCCCCCAGATGAAGTGCGGTCGCGCATCCCTCTACGTCTCCTCCGGTGAAAGTGTTGCCGTCGCCCGCCTGCAGGTTGATGCCCGTGGTCCCGGCGATGGGACTGCCGTTCGCCGTGGGGCAGTCGATGTGCAGCCGGACGAGGGTGCTGGCGTTCAGCCAGTCCGTGGTGGCCGGGTTGGTTGCCTGGTGGCCGATGCCGTTGATGGCGGTCTGAAAGCCGCTGATGTGCACGTCCTGGATGGTGCCGCCGGTGTAGTTGCCGGTGCCGTCCAGGGTGATGCCGGTCTGGTTGGCGTTGCCCAGCAGATACAGGCCGGAGAGGTTCACCTCCTGCGTGCGCCGGATGCCGAGCGCCTGCGCGGTGGATGCCGTGGCCGCGGTGGTATTCACCACCGCGTTGTCGAGATGGAAGCCAAGGGTGTCCGCGATATAGGTTGGGTCTCCCACCTGGATGGCCGCGGCGGAGCCCGAGTAGAGGATCACGGTGCCGCCCTGGCTGCCGCTGCCGGCGCTGGTTCCCTCGGTGGCGCAGCCGTGCAGCGTGACGTTGCGCACGCCGGCGGGCACCACGATGGAGGCTGCCGTGGAGATGGTGGAGCAGGGCAGATCGATGGTGGCGTTGGGCACGCTGAGCGTCAGGTTGGCGGCCATGGAGAGCGCTCCGGTGAAGTTGCGCGCGTCGCAGGTGCCGCCGTAGTTCGGATTCAGGTTATTGATGCAGAGTTGGAGGCTGGCGCCGAAGTCGGCGGCTTTGAACTGGTCTGCTTGCCAGACGGCGCCGATCTGCGGTCCTGTGACGGGGCCGGAGAGCACGCCGCCGCTGATGGGGAGCACGCCGCTGATCTGCCCATCGATGTAGTGCTTGTCGGCGGCCTCGGTGGGCTGCCGGGGATCGGCGGAGAGGTAGAGCGGGCCGGTGAGCGTGCCGCCGAAGACTGTCATCTGGCCTTGCAGAGACTCCTGGACGGTCTGGTCCACGTAAGCCTTGGAGACGGCCTGCACCGCCTGTGCGGCGGGCATCACGGTGGCGCGTACTTGAGACAGCGCGGCCTGAGCCGCGGCTGGAATGACCCAGTACTCCGTCGATGTGGTTCCGTCGCCGAGGTGGTAGATGGCCGTGTAGTAGAGGCCGGCGGGCATGGCGCCGATGTTGGGGGCGAGGTTGACGCTGAAGAAGCCGTCGGAGCCGATGGTGACGGTGGAGCGGCCGGCAGCGACGGCCTGTCCGGCCGCCGTGGTGAAGGCCGGCCAGGAGAGCTGCAGCGTGCCCGAGACGGGCTTGCCGCCGGCGGCATACACGGTTCCCTGCACGGCGGTGGTGGTGAAGGTCTGCGCCGGCGCGGGGAGTGCCAGCGCGCAGAGGGCGAGCAAGATGCCGGAGAGATGAACGATGGGACCGATGGACTTCATTGCGAGCTCTTCTTTCCTCGGAATTGGCTCCGCACCGGGTTAATCGGTCGCGGAGCGCGAAATTTTGTCCTGAAACGCCGGAGGGCTTCCGGGCGGCCACAACGGGCCGCCGGGAAGCCCCCGGCGAAGTAGCAGGTTATGAGTTCAGGATGGGATTACGAATCGGTTTGCGGATTGCCGTCGGTGAGCTGGAGCGGATCGGGCTGCAGCCCTTTGGGCGGGTTGGTTGTGACCTCGAGTTCGATGACGGGCGGCTCCTTCTTCCATTCGGTGACGGCCAGAGAGATGACCTTGGCGACGGAATCGGCGTGGTCAGTCCAGTTGGCGCCGTCGGCGAGGTCGACCAGGAGGCGCGCGCTGCTGGCGTTGCCGCTGGTGGCACCATCGACGAGGGCGGTGGCGATTTTTTCGCTGTTCTTGTTGACGGCGTCATCTGCCTCCTTGCGGAGTTTGGCGACACCCGGGTTTGCGATCTGGCGCGCTGTAATGGATTTGCGCGCCAGGGCAGTGGTTGGTTTTACTGTGTTACGGCTCATGGCTTTTGCCTTCGAATTAACCTTTCCGAACCAAATTTCCGCAGCGGTGGATGGACGAGCCCGCAAGACCCGGGAAAAGCAGTCCGGCGAGGGTTGAAATCCACGAAAATAAAAACGACGATGTCTTGCCTATTGAGAGAGTTACGCCCTCACAATGCAGTGAAACAGGGAACAAGGGAGCAAGGGAGCAAGAGAACAAGAGACCGTGGACCGGGAAAGCCCGATCCGCGGGCCGGTGGAGATGTTGAAAATAAAAAACGGCGATCCCTTGTGGGATCAGCCGTTTACGTGCTCAAACTGCAGTGAAACAGGGAGCAAGGGAGCAAGGGAGCAAGGGAGCAAGAGAACAAGAGACCGGTGGCCCGGGAAAGCCCGATCCGGGGGGCCGGTGGAAATGCTGAAAATAAAAAACGGCGATCCCTTGTGGGATCAGCCGTTTACGTGCTCAAACTGCAGTGAAATCTGGGGCGGTTACTGGGTCCCCTGGCCCTTTTTTGTTTCCCAAAATTGCCTGGGCATTCTGCGAAGCCGTCCCAGTTCTGACGGCGCCCGGCCCGCTCATCGCGATAGAGCCGCGATGAACGAGGCACATCCCGAAGCGGGACACATCCCGGTGTGACAGGACTGTTGGATTTGCCCTATGACTAAAGCCTACTCCCTTTGAATATTAAGACTGCATAATTGGTCGAAAACTTTTTCTCTTTTATTTTCTAGGGGCTGCAGCGATATTCACAGACCGTGCCTCTTGACGAGCAGGGGTCGGGGGACTGGTTTGCACCATAAATGGTGCAGAATTCGGGGGTGATTTTGGGCGCGGTTTGGCGAAATATTGGCGAAGATGGGGTGCTTTTCGGTGTGATCGGTCGGAATAGAGGCGCTTTTGCGTCAACCCAGGGGGTTGGTTCCGGTTAGGCGGTGATACTCCCGGAATGCCGTGAATGAGCGCATCGGCGATTTTTTCAGATGGTGGTACTTTAGCGTGGAGACGCCACAATCCGAATAGAAAAGTGGCGAAATTGTTTATGTTGGACAACTCCCAACACACACAATGACACTGCAGCCATTACCAGAACAGCGCTCAAAGATAACAACAGGTGTCTTCCTCCCAGCCCAGCTAATCCTTCGAGGAACCCGACAATGAGTACAGCAGCGCCACCATAGAGCATGTGTCGCCAGAAATATGCCCACCAAATGCACAGTGCGCGCCTAAAGGTTAGCTCAAGATAAGTAGTCTCAGAAGCAACTGAAAGCGAAGCGGGTTCACTCATGGTCACGCTCTCCATCCATTGAGATCAAATGTTCGAACTTCCAAACTCGGTTGGCTGAACCGGCTTGCATCGCGTTTGTAATGCGCAGCGTACTGTGGATACTGGCGAAATTATAAAACCAGAAGTGCAGGACTTATAGCGTTTCATTCTATGCTGCGGCTTACGGACGGCCCCGTTCCGGGCGGATTGTGGGCAACTCGGAAGTTATGCCACCCGAAATTCCCAAAGACAACCGCAGATCCTTCACTGTGTTTGTTCAGGATGACATGGTTTTGCGGAAGCGGATGCGCAGCGGACGCGGAAAGACGCGGAATTCTGGTCGGATTGTGGCCAATCCGGAGGTTTGGGCCGGAACGCAGACGTACCAGAAGCAACCGCAGATCCTTCACTTCGTTCAGGATGACAGCGCTTGGGGGCGTTCGGGGATGACAGCGCGTTGGGGCGGCGCGTTGGGGCGGCGCGTTGGGGCGGGATGACAGCGCGTTGGGGCGGGATGACAGCGCTTGGGGGCGTTCGGGATGACAGCGCGTTGGGGCAGCGCTTTGGGGCAGCGCTTTGGGGCAGCGCTTTGGGGCGGGATGACAGCGCGTTGGCGGGATGACAGCGCTTGGGGGGCGTTCGGGATGACAGCGCGTTGGGGCGGGATGACAGCGCGTTGGGCGGGATGACAGCGCGTTGGGACGGGATGACGGCACTTTGGGGAGCGGATGGCGGGCCTGTCAATCAGTTGGCTGGTTTTTCGGTTCAATGAACAACGTGGAAAGTGCGCTTCCAGCGCGTGTCCGGGAAGAAATGCACCAGAACGTGGCCGATCCATGCGAGCTTGTGACCGAATCCTGTTTGTTCAAGTTGCCCGTCTGCGGCCTCGAACGACCAATAGTTGAACAGGGGGCGGCCGATGATGTTGGCGCGCGGCACGAAGCCCCAGAAGCGCGAGTCCAGGCTGTTGTGCCGGTTGTCGCCCATCATGAAGTACATGCCGGGTGGAACCACCAGGTCGCCGTCCTGGATATAACTCGAGAAGTTCACGGCCCACGACTCTGTTGACCCAGGCACCCCGGCTGGAGGTACTGCGGGGAAATCGTCGAGGAACTCGTTGAAGTTATCCGTCGTCGTCGGCTGCGCAAATCCCATAGGCTGCGCGACACCATTAACAATCACGATGCCGTTCCGTAGATGAATATGATCGCCCGGTACGCCAATCAATCTCTTCACCAGGGGAGTGTACTGCGGAGTTCCATCGGCGTCAGTCGCATCAATACCAGGTTGATAAACGGGCTTGTAGAAGACCACTATATCGCCGCGTTTCGGCTCGCGATATCTTATCAGCGGCATCCATGATGCGGGCGGCATGAGGGTGATCCGGTCGACCACCAGGTGATCACCTATAAGCAAAGTGTTTTTCATCGAGCCTGACGGAATGAGGTAGTTCTGAGCTAAGAAGGTCAGAATGAACAGGCCCACTACTAGAACTGAGCAGATGCTGGCCAGCGCCTCGAAAGGAGTCTCTTCCCGATTGATGTTGG
>DASZLE010000073.1:0-38214 GCA_035552475.1 Occallatibacter sp. | reverse complement strand
CCAACCCTGCAAGGTACTGCGCTGCTCCACACTCAGTTCAAGCTGCGGCAATCGGCGACCTCGTCTCATGACTCGCTCCTGTCATGTTAGACGCCCTTTGCCGGAATTAGTTTAGCGAATTAATGACTCAGTACACTAGCTCCACATCGAGCTACAAGCTACCGGCTACCGGCTGCAGACTTCCGGCACTACGTGATGCCAATCACAGGCTGCCGTCCCTCCGTTCAAGCACAATAGGCCCGCTGCTGGAGGAACGCTCTATGGCCACGGCTGCGCCTTTCGCCGTCAAATCGATGCTCACCCTGCCCACGGACGGTATCCGTCAACTGCAATGGAGATTCGCCGATCGCTTTGACCTGCAACTGCTGGTGCAGAGCGCCCGCGGCGTGGCTCGCTCCACCGTGGCCCGCATGGTTGCCGCCGGCGAGCGCAATACACACGAGTGGACGCAGCTCAAGGAAGAGATGCTGGAAGCGTTCGACCGCGCCGGCATGAGCGCCATCTTCATGGAGCCGGAGGAGGGCGGCTTCATCGCCGGCCCCAAGAATCTCGCCCTCGCGCTCGCTGCCTTCGAGCTGGCGTGGGTAGACGGCGGCGCGGCCACGGCCAGCCTGGCCGGCTTCCTCGCTCTCGCGCCCATCCACGAGCGCGGCACACCGGAGCAGGTGCAGCATTACATGTCGCTGGCAGTTCCGTCCCAGGCCGACCCCGATGAATTGCATCCAGCCCGCAAGCCCCTGCGCGGCGCCTTCTGCCTCACGGAGCCGATTCCCTACGTCGGCGTCGATACCGGAATGCTCGGCGGCAAGGTTCGCATCAGCCACTGGCACGACGGCGAAGAGCCATGGCTCGAAGTGGACAAGCGCGGCCGTTTCATCACCAACATTGCCACCGCAAACTTTGTCACTGCCGCCGTCAACTCGGACGATCCGCGGATCAAGGGCAGTTGCGTCGTGATCCTGGAAGAAACCGACCTGGGCATCTTCGATCGCGGCACGCCAACCAAGAAACTCGTTCATCAGCTTTCTTCCACCGGCGACCCCGTCTTCCATCTCAAGGTTCCCGCCAGCCGCATCGTCGGCGGCTACACCGTGAAGGACGGCTTCATCGTCCCCAACTTCACTCACAGTGAAATCATCGAGGCCGTCTTCCGCCGCACCCGCGTCACCGTGGGCCTTATGACCGCGGCCAAGCTGCTGTCCGCGGTCGAGCCCGTCATCCGCTACCAGCGCTCGCGCTTCCGCGGCGCAGAGGGCGCGCGGCTCGGCTCCATCCGCTACGAGCAGGGCATCCAGCAGCGCGAAGATGCGCTGCATCGGCTCGTCGACGTATGGGCCTGCGGCGAGGCAGCCTCCTCATTGGGCTTCGCCGCCGCGAGACTGTTCGACGATCTGGACCCCCTGGAGCGGCAGAAGAATGCGCTGCTGGCCGAGCGCGGCATTGCTGCCGGGCGGGCGCAAGTGAAAGCCCTGCGCGAAAGTGAAGGGCGGGCCGTCGAACTCCTCGGTATCAGGCGGAACGATCCGCGCCACGCCGAGCTAGCCGCCGATCCTCTGGTGCAATTCGTGCTCAAGGACGCCGAGGCCAATGTCCTGTGCCCCGCCACCAAGCTCTGGAATACCGGCCACGGCGCTAACATGATGCGCGAAGCCGTCAGCCTCATGGGCGGTTACGGCATCACTGAAGACTGTCCCGGATTCCTAGCCTCCAAGTGGATGGATGCGCAGCTCGAAGCGACATACGAGGGCCCCGAGGCTGTGCAGCGCCGCCAGCTCACCGTAACCATGACCAGCGATGTCTTCCTGGCCCTGTTCCGCAAGTGGACCTCCGACATGCGGCGCATCGCTTCCACCCGTCCGGGCACTGGCGCATGCACGCTGGCCTCGGCCATGCAGATGTGGCAATGGACGCTAACCCATCTGCAACGGTCCACTGACCCCGACGGCGGCAAGCTTTATCATGGCCAGCGCCAGGGCGTCACCTTCGCCATGGCCGACGCGCTCTGCTGGCTGCTTGCCTCGCGCTGCCAGATTCTGGATGTGCTGGAGTTGGAAGCGCGCGGCGCCGGCGACACCGCCCTCACAGAGCTTCTTCCCGGCGCGGTGCAGTTCCTCAGCGATCTGTGCCATGTCCAGACCGCGGCGGCTTCCGGCGAAGTGAGCCGCATCTGCGCCGAACTCGTCTTCGGCTACAAACGCCATCCTTCATGGAACGACGCCGGCTGCAGCGAGTGCTTCTCCACGGATGAGATTCAGGAGTTCGAGGAGACCATGCCTGGCATCACCGCAATGGTTCTGGATGTGCTCAGAGCCGACGGCGGCCATCCCGACAAGGCCGGCCCCTGCGCCACCTGCGCCCGCGAAAGCGATTTCCTGAACCTGCAAAGCAAGCTCAGCCGCTGCCTCAGCGGTTCCCGCCTGGCCAAGGATCGCGCCGCGGAAACCGTCAGCACGGTCATGATTCCGGAAGCGCTGGATTATCCGCAGTAAGACCATAAGTGAGGTCAGCCATGGACGCACTCTCGCAAGCCGACGGATTGGGTGAGGACCTTCGCCAGACCATGGACGTGGACATTGCCTGCGCCGGATTCGGTCCGGCCATGGGCGGATTCCTGCACACCCTCACCAAAGCCTGGAGCGAGAACCCGGCCGATCCCGCATTCGAGAGCGCGGTGGCGCCGGGCATGCCCTTGCAGGTGGTCTGCTACGAGCGCGCCGACGACCTCGCCGCCGCGGTCAGTGGCGTGGTCACGAACGCGCGCGGCATCCGTGGCAGCTTTCCAGATCTGAAGGCCGATGAGATTCCGCTGGCCACAGAGATTCGCCAGGAGCGCGTGTTGTACCTGCTCGATTCCATCGGCGCCAGCCACCGCTCGTTCGGCCTGCGCGCTGCCGACACGCTCCTGCGCATCCTTGGCCCCGTTGCCCGCGTTCGCGACCATGCCTTCGAACTGCCCTGGACTCCCGCATTTCTGCACAAGCGCGGCGGACTGCTGCTCTCGCTTGGCCAATTCAACCAGTGGGTGGCCACACAGCTTCTCTCCGGCGGGTTCGCGCAGATTTGGCCAGGTACGCCGGTAGCGCAGCCGCTCTTCACCGGGCAAGCCGTCGCCGGCCTGCGCCTCGCCGACCAGGGCGTGGACAAGCACGGCGCTCCCGCTGAAGGCTACCTGCCCGGCATGGACGTGCAGGCGCGGCTCACTGTCGTCGGAGACGGTGCGGTCGGCGCCATCGGCCAGGCAATCGATGACGTGCTGGGCCGGCCCCAGGGTCACGCCCGCCGCGACTGGGCTCTCGGCATGAAGTTCCTCATCGAGCTCCCCGAGACCGCCGAGCCGCTTCAACCGGGCACCATCTGGCACACGCTTGGCTATCCCGAGCCCGAGATTTTCGGTTTTCTCTACGTGCATCCGGATCGCCTCGTCTCCGTGGGCATCGTGGTCCCCTCGTGGATGCATGATCCCGCCCGCACCGCCTATCGCTACCTGCAGCACTTCATGCAACATCCATTTGGCGATACCTGAAGGGCGGCACCCTGCGTTCCTGGGGCGCCAAATCGCTGGAGGAGTCCGGCCGCCTGGGCGAGCCGTTCCTCTGCGGCCACGGTTTCGCGCGCATCGGCGAAGGCTCCGGCTCAACCAACCTCCTCACCAACTCCGGCGTCGATGAGGCCTGGACCACCGGCGTGCAGCTGGGCGAAGCGGTCACGGAACTGCTGCGGACAGGCAAGCCTTTCACTGCCGGACACCTTGATGCGACTTACGGCGCACGCCGCCGCGCAAGCTGGGTGGAGCAGGGCGCGCGCGAAGCCGAGCACGCACGCATTGGCTTTCATCAAGGCACCATCCGCGGCCTCATCGGTCTTGCGCTGGCCGGCCTCACCGGCGGCCGAGTTTCGCTCGGTGGCAGCGCGCCTCCGCCATGGGAGCAGATCAAACGCGCGCCCGTCCGTCCGGCGGACAAGCTCACGCGCCGCGCCGCCGCTGAACTCGCGCTTCAGGATGGCCGCCCATTCCACGATGCCCTGCTCACCGCGCGCGGCTGGCCGGAGATTTCCTTCGACGGACGCCTGCTGGTTACGCACCAGGATGCATTGCTCATGGGCGGCAAGGTGCAGGCCGCGCCCGGCTTCGCCGACCATGTCCACTTCCGCGACCTGACGCTGTGCGCTGCCTGCGAAGACAAGACATGCGTGGCCATGTGCTCAGGCCAGGCCATCACGCTGAGCGCCGAAGGCCTGCCCAGCTTCGAGCGCGAGAAGTGCGTGCACTGCGGCGCCTGCCTGTGGAACTGCTCTCACTCCCAGGACGGCGAACACGGCAATATCGAATTCGGCGCCGGCTCAGGCGGCCTGCATTCGGCGGAGAACTGAAATGCAGCCCTTAGCCATTAGCTCTTAGCTAGGATTGACCACGAAACTCTGGAGGATTGCAACTGAATGGCGCAGGACCATCACGATCTCATCGTTTGGCAGAGGGCAATTGAGCTGACGGTAAGCATTTACTCGCTGACCCTCACTTTTCCAAAACAGGAGATGTATGGCCTGACCTCTCAAATGCGAAGAGCAAGCGTCTCTGTTGCGAGCAATATTGCAGAAGGCCGGGGCCGCCTTAATCGAGCGGAGTTCCGTCAGTTCCTTGGACTCGCTCAAGGCTCGATCTTCGAGCTGAACACTCAACTGGTAGTCGCAAACAGGCTAGGATTGGCAACAAAGCGATCCATAAGCGATGCACACGCGCTCGCTAATGAAGTATCCAAGATGATCCGCTCGTTCATCCGAACCCTCAACCAAAGCAGCTAAGAGCTAATAGCTAAAAGCTAATAGCCCTGCTGTTAATATCTTTCGTGGTATATTGCCTATGAAGTGGACCGTCGAGACGCTGGATAGATCCGTCGATGACGAAGTCGAGGCGCTGCCTGCCGATATGAGAGCGCGGCTCGCCCACATCGCCAGTCTGATCGAAGAGATGGGGCTGGAACGAGTCGGCGAACCGCATGTAAAGCATCTCGAGGGGCGCTTGTGGGAGATGCGGCTCTGGGGGAAGAGCGGGATTTCAAGAGCGCTCTATGTAGTCGTCACGGCGCGCCGAGTCATTATCGTGCGGGTATTCGTCAAGAAGACGCAGAAGACTCCCCGCCACGAAATCGACCTGGCGCTTTCCCGCGCGCGAGCTGTGCTCTGAGGAGGTTTTCAATGACGCGCATATCTCAAATGCATAGGCGATGGATGGATGAACCGACGTATCGGAAGGCATACCGCGCCCTGGAAGATGAATTTGCTGTGGCCAGGGCTGTCATCGCCGCACGCACTCGTGCGGGTCTCACACAGGCCGAGCTTGCTCGAAAGATGGGGACAACCCAGCCGGTCGTAGCCCGAATGGAAAGCGGACGAGTCCAGCCATCCCTCAAAACCCTGCAGCGGCTGGCAAGTGCTACCGGATCCCGGCTCATGATTCGATTCGATCCGTTCCCGCGTACACAGAAGACTGGAACCGATGGCTGATCAACGCCGCAGTGACGATCACCTTCAAGGAAAGTGAAAACGAAATGGGCAACTCTCTCCACATCGTCGTCTGCGCGGGCATTGTTCCTGACCCGCTGCAAACTCTCGAGCCAATCGCAGGCACGAATGGTCCCGGCATCAAGAACGAAATGGTTCTGCCGGCCATCCTCGATCCATGGGCTGCTAGCGCGCTTTACGAAGCGGCGAGTCTCGCGGCGAAGAATCCGAGCAGCAAACTCTGGCTTGTTTCCATGGCGCCAAAGTCGAAGTTGCAACAAGTGATGATGACAATTGCTCAGAAAGTTAGTTTTGAGTTGATTGCGATTGACGGTCCGATTGGCGGATTCGCGGATTCCAACGCCACCGCCGCCGTCCTCGCCGACGCCATCGCCGCCATCCCCAGTCTCGACCGCACTCGCCTTCTCCTCTTTGGCGGATGGGAGTCCGCCAGCCGCGGCGCCGGCGTCACCCTCCAGCTCATCGGCGAGCGCCTCGGCATCACCGACCAGTTCCAGGGCGTGGACCGCATCGGCCTCCGCCCCGACGGTTCCTTTGAAGTGTGGGAGCGCGTGGAAGGCGGCCGCCACCAGGCCAGCCTCTGCGCCGGGCCGCCCGCGGTTCTTGGCTGGGCCACCGGCAATCTCCCCGAGCCCCGCAACAATCCGCAGGTCGGCATGGCCAACATGCGCACCGTTATGCCCGCATTGCAACGCGCCAAGCCCGCCACACTCACCGCCAACGGCCTCAGCTACATCTCCGCCAGCCTGCCCAAACAGCAGCGGGACACGCGCGTGGTCAAGGACATGAACCCCGACGAGATCGCCAACGAACTCGTCGATTGGATTGAAAAGAATTAGTGCCGCGTAGGGGCGGGACTTCAGTCCCGCCGATCTGTCGCGACAAGAAATGGGCTTCAGCCCCTGAGAAACGGCTTAGACATGGAATCAATCCTCGTTCTCGCGCACACTGACGAAAGTTCCGCGCTGACCAAATCTTCCCTCGAAGCCGTCACCGCCGGCCTCGAACTCGCCGCGCAGCTCCAGGCGCCGCTCGCCGTCGGCATTCTCGCCTCCGATCCGAACCCCGCGGCCGCCGCACTCGCCTCCACCGGCGCGCGTCTCCTCGCTGTCTCTGGCGACGCCTTCGCTCAGCCGCGCTACGCTTCCGACGCTGCCGCTTGCGAAGCCCTCTGCCGTGCCGCCGGCGCCACCATTGTCCTTACCCCGGCAAGCTCGCGCATGGCCCGCGTCGCCGCCGGCGTTGCTCACCGCCTCGGCGGCGTTATCGACACCCACATCACCGCCCTCTCGGCCGCGCCGTGCATCGAAGTCACGCGCTGGTTCTATCGCCAGCGCATCGAGGCCGTCCTCAACCGCGCCGCACGCCCGTGGTTTCTCTCGCTCGACTCCGGCACCCACGCGCCTTTCACCGGCACAGCCGGAACCACGACCTTCGAGCAAGTCTCCGTGAACCTCCCAGCCCCCCGCACCACTGTCCTCGGCTTGCGCGAAGCCGAGAGCAGCCAGCAAACCATCCGCCCCGACGCAAAACTCCTCTTCGTGGCCGGCGCCGGATGGACCAAGAAACAGCCCGACGGCCAGGTCCACGCCACTGAAGCCGGAGATCTGATCCTTGGCTTCGTCAACGCCGCCGGCGCTTCGCTCGGCAGCAGTAAATCGCTCGTCGACCAGGGCACGGACGGCCAGCCTGTGCTTCCCTTCCTTACCCACATGAACCAGGTCGGCCAGACCGGCTCCACGCCGCGCCACTCCAAAGGCCTGGCAACCTGCTGCCATGGCGAGGAGCCGCACGTCGTCGGCTGGCGCTTCATCGGCGAGCGCCGCGCTGTCTCGCTTGACCCCAACTGCGGCTGGACGCGCGGCAAGGCCGATGTGGTCTACATCGCCGACGCGTTCAAGGTAATGGAGAAGGTGAACGCGCTGCTGGGTCGCTAAGGCAGCTTGCATCTAGCTACCGGCTGAGGGCTGACGGCTGCATTCATCAATCCATCCAACCGTTTGTGTTAGCGTATTTAACTGAGCAGTTCCGACCGGTGTGCCCCTCAGGAGCGCGCCCGCTGCCTCTCGCGTGAGGAAGGAAAATCCGCGGGAGACGATCCGTTACTAAATCCAACGGAAATCAACGCTCCGGAAGAGTGAGGAAACTGTCATGTCTGAAATCACCAAGTTCATCAAGCACCACTATCGTCACTTCAACGCCGCGGCCCTGGTGGATGCAGCGCAGGCCTACGTCGATCATCTCGAAAAAGGCGGCAAAATGTTCGTCACCATCGCCGGCGCCATGTCCACCGCCGAGCTTGGCCTTTCGCTTGCCGAAATGATCCGCCAGGACAAGGTCCACGGCATCTGCTGCACCGGCGCGAACCTGGAAGAAGACGTCTTCAACCTTGTCGCCCACGACTTCTACGAGCGCGTCCCGCACTATCGCGACCTGACGCCTGCCGACGAGGCCGCGCTCCTCTCCCGCCACATGAACCGCGTCACCGACACCTGCATCCCCGAGATGGAAGCCATGCGCCGCATTGAGAACGAGGTGCTGGCGGAATGGGTCAAGGCCGACAAGGCGGGGGAGCGCTATTTCCCTCACCAGTTCATGTACAAGATTCTTCTCTCCGGCCAGCTGGAAAAGTCGTACCAGATCGACCCTAAGAATTCATGGCTGCTGGCCGCGGCTGAGAAGAACCTGCCCATGTTCGTTCCCGGATGGGAGGACGCTACGCTCGGCAATATGTACGCCGGCCACTGCATCTCGGGCGACGTGAAGAAGGTGCACACCGTCCGCACCGGCATTGAGTACATGATGGAACTTGCGGAGTGGTACACCGAGACCACCGCCAAAACGCCGCTAGGCTTTTTCCAGATCGGCGGCGGCATCGCCGGCGATTTCCCCATTTGCGTGGTCCCCATGCTGCACCAGGACCTGCAGCGCGAGAGTGTGCCGCTCTGGGCGTATTTCTGCCAGATCAGCGATTCGACCACCAGCTACGGGTCTTACTCCGGCGCTGTACCCAACGAGAAAATTACCTGGGGCAAGCTGGGGGAGAAGACGCCCAAGTTCATCGTCGAGTCCGATGCGTCGATTGTGGCGCCGCTGATGTTTGCTTACGTGCTGGGCTGGTAAGCGCGACTTGAATCAAAAGTGGGTGCCCCATCCTTCGCGCTGGTTCTTCGCGCGAAAGGTGGGCTCACCTCGGTCTCTTTGTTCCCGAACCGTGTCATCCTGAACGGAGCGCTTTTCAGCGGAGTGAAGGATCTGCGGTTGCTCTTATTGCCTTTAGCGCTGAGACGACGCTGAACGATGGCCGCATCGAGCTGATGGCTGAAAGCTGACGGCTGACGGCTCCTTCACACACCCGCGAGCCATTCCCCAACAATCCCCGCCACCCGCACCGGCTGTTCGAACGCCGCCAGGTGCCCCGCATCCGGCAGCAGATGCCACGCGCATCCGCCTCGCGCGCTCTGGAACGCCGCCATATCCGCCGGCGAAATCGCAATGTCCTCGCCGCCGGCAATCGCCAGCACCGGCACGTTGATTGTCGCCACCGTGGGCAGCGAATCCGGCCGCGTGGCCAATCCCGCCTGCACTGCTACCACAGCCTCGGCTGTCAGTGTCATGGTGGCGCGAACCTCGCTCACCAGCTCGGGCCTCCGCGCCCGCGCGGTTGCCGCGGGGAGCGTAATCGCCATCGTGTCCAGGAATCCGCTCACGCCTTCGGCTCGCACTTTGGCGATGTTCTCTGCGCGTTTCGCCAATGCCGCTTCTGCATCGGCCTGCGGCTTGGAGCAGATAAACGCCAGCGCCTGCATGCGCCTGGGCGCACGCCGCCACAGCTCCAGCAGCACGTAGCCGCCGATGGAGCAGCCGGCAAACACGGCCTTCTCAATCGACAATTTATCCAAGAGCGCGAGCACGTCCGCGGCAAGCTGTTCCATGGTCAGCACCGGGGCATCCGGCACGCGCGCGAACCCGCCTACGGGCAGGTTGGCTCCGAGCGCCGATGCGCCATGGCCGCGAAAATCCGGCACAATGGCACGCACTCCGTCCAGCATCTTCACCATCGGCCGCCAGTAGCTGTGGTCGAGAGGCGTGGGATGGAGGAACACGACCGGCGTTCCTTCGCCCGCATCGACGAAGTTCAGCGTGGCGCCATCGTTTGTGTAGGAGCCTCTCATACCTGCGGCGGCATGCCGGGCATGGGCAGCGGCTGTTCGGGAATGCCGATCCAGCCAGCCAGGTAGGCCACGCCCACCAGGCCGCCGGAGAAGAAGAATCCAAGCACCGTGAAAACGCGCACCAGGGCCACGTCCCAGCCGTAGGCGAGCGACAATGCCATGCACACGCCGGCAATCTGCCGCCCCACCAGCGGCCGTACCAGCGGCCGGCTTGTAGCCGGCGCCGCCACGTTCACTCCCGATCCGCAGTTGGAGCAGAAGCGCGCCGTTGAGGGCAAACCCGATCCGCAGCGATGACAAAATACTGGCATGATGAAACCTCCACTGCTCTCAAGTTCATGATACGGGCTGCGTGGGGACGCGGTTCCATGGCCAGGCGCCTGAGCAGGTTGCGTCCACGGTCCTTCGCTCTCAGCTCTTAGCTTTTAGCCTTTAGCTCTTAGCTTGGCCCAGGCGGCTTCAAAATGACCCAGTTGATCCCTGCTAGACAGCCAACGCCAAGAGCTAAAAGCTAAGAGCTAATAGCTGTCTTCTCACGCTCCCGCAAACGGCGACTTTAGATACTTGCGGGCTTGCTCTGCGCGCGACGTGTTCGGTCCCGCGTCGATGGCCATCTGGTAATCGCGCTGCGCCTGCTGGCGCTCGCCGATCAAATCGTGGCACTGGCCGGCGTCCAGCATGGTGCGAATCTTGAGCTCGGGGCTTATGTTGGGCGTGAACGCCGCGTGCTCGTAGGCCTGGGCGGCGTCTGCGTAGTGGCGCTGGCCGCGCAACGCATCGCCCAGCCCAAAGTAGGCCAGCTCCAGTTGTGCGGAGGCGTAATATCCGGGCTTCTGCGCGTTGGCCACGATGGCCCGATAGGTATCCACCGCCGCCATCCCCTGGCCGTCATCTTTGCGCAGGTTGGCCTCCTCGAGTGCAAAGAGATAGTCGTGCGGATACTCGGCCTTGAGACCGCGCACCTCCTCGATTGCCTGCTTGTATTTCGCTTCGCGCCGCAGGAAGAGGGAGATCACCGTGCGCGCTTCCACGCGGCTGGCCACGCCGTGGTCGGCCGCATCCCATAGCAGCTTCATGCCCCGCGACTTGGAGCCGGTGATCCCGGCAAAGCCGATCAGGATCTTGAAGGGGAACGGCAATGCGCCCACCACGTAGTCGTACACGCCCACCACGAGTTTCGCGTCGACGTAGTCGGGATCGAGCTGGAGCACCTTCTGCTCGTCGTCCCTGGCCTTGGTGGCCAGCCGGAAGGCGCTTCCATAGCCGCGTTGCACCATGGCCACGTAGGTGCATTTGAGGCTGCGCACCCATCCGCGGGCGTACAGCGCATCCACGTCGTTCGGATTCTTGCCCAGGCGCGCGTCGGCCTCGCGCACGGCCTGGTCTGCGAGGGCAAAGATGCGGGTGCGCACCGCCGGATCCTCCTCCGTGGCGTGCTTACCGGTGAGGAAACCATCGTTGGCGTAGAAGGTGGTGTCGAGGAGGTCCTGGCGGTACAGCTCCTGGAAGAGCGAGGCGTCCAGCAGCAGCGCCGTGGCCTGCGGATCGCCGGGATGCATGCGTTGCACCTGCTGGAAGCGCTCGATGGCGCCTGGATAGTCGAGATCGTAAAAGTGCTGAAAGGCTTCCTGGACGAGAGGATCGCGATTGAGGGGGTTGGTGTGGATTTCCCCCGCAGCCGCGTAAGCGCCCGCGCAACCCGGCACCAGGCTTGCCCACAGGATGCAGCGAAGGATTGTGGGCGGAAGTCGTCTCCTCATATCCATGCCCTCCGAGTTTGACGCCCGTGGAGGGCTCCCCATTTCAAGGATAGAGGAGGCGGCAGGAAAGTGCAGAAACGGGATTTCCAGTTGCCCGGTTCTGCCCTACGATGGAAGTATGGCGAGCCCACATATTGCAGGCCCTGCGGCCGCAAGCCAGCGGAATGCCGACCCGCGCGAACTGGCGCGGCAGCGGCTGATCGTCGCGCTGGACGTGCCCGACGCTGCCTCCGCCTCAGTTTTGGTGGAGCGGTTGGACGACACCTGTACCTGGTTCAAGGTGGGCCTGGAGCTGTTCATAGCCGCCGGCCCCGCTGTGCTGGAGCCGCTGCTGCGCCGCGACTATAAGGTGTTCCTCGACCTGAAACTGCATGACATCCCCAACACGGTGGCGGGCGCGGTACGGTCTGCGGCGGCGCTGGGGGTGCGGATGCTGACGGTTCACGCCGGCGGCGGTCCGGCCATGCTGGCCGCGGCCCACGATGCGCTGCGCGGCGCGGCCAATCCACCGGAACTGCTGGCAGTGACGGTGCTGACCAGCATGGACGAGATGCAGCTGAAAGCCGCGGGCGTGCAGCGGGCTCCAGCGGAGCAAGTGGAGTTGCTGGCGCGGATGGGCCTGGACGCCGGGATTCGCGGGTTTGTGTGCTCGCCGAACGAGGTGCGGGCGCTGCGTACGATGGCCGGGCCTGAGGGGACGCTGGTGGTTCCGGGCATCCGGCCGGCAGGTTCCGCGGCAGGCGACCAGAAACGCATTGCGACGCCGGGCGACGCGTTGCGCGCCGGCGCCAGCTACCTGGTGGTGGGGCGTCCGATTACGCAGGCCCCCGATCCGGCCGAGGCGGCCGAACGGGTGCTGGAAGAGATGGCGGCAGCCATGCAAGCCTGAACGGGATTCAAAAGAAACGGCGCACTCTCACGCCTTCGCCGACTCCCGAGCCAGCACTGAGACGGGAAACCGCCGGATGCCGGCGTCGGCCGGCGTTCCGTTTTCCGGACCGAAAGGAGCCGAGCCGCTGGCGGTGGTGGAGTGATCTAAATCACAACATTCCGGCCGGAGTTTCCCTAGACTGGGTCATCTTTATTTACGGCAGGTTCCCCAACATGAAACCCCAAATCCCCAATCTCCCCTCCAACCTGGTGGAAAGGTACCAGGATCTGCATGACGCGCTGAACGCCTTCACCACGGAAGCGGCGGAACTCCACCGCAGGGTGCCGGTCACCGACGACGCGACGCAGGCGCTGTTTACGGCGCTTTCGCGGATTACGGCCTACTCCGATCAGATGCAAATGGTCTTGGCGCTCATGGGCGAGGACGTGCGCGTGACCGAGGAGATTGGCGCGGGACTCGGAATAGGGCCGCAGTTTGAGACGGCCGATATCGAGAACTGCTTCTACCAGTGGCTGCAGACGTCGCGCAAGGGCGGGCTGGCGGTGCATTGAAGGCGGCAGGTAGCTTGTAGCTCTTAGCTCTTAGAGTTTCTCGTAGAAGTCACAGGCGGAACACGAGATATAGACGCCGCCAGGGATGCCGCGTTCGCGGTCTTTGACGCGCTTGACGATGCGCGTGGGCTTGGAGCATTTGGGGCAGTCTGTGGACTTGGTGGTGTCCATTACCTTCAGGCGGTCGCCGGTCTTTGCAATCTTTGCCATGCTGGATGAATCTCCTTCGGTGGTTGTCTTGGGCTCACACGCAGCGGTGTGCCACGCGGCTTCGACGGCGCGGTACGGGACTCTCTGCTGAATCGGGGACGAAACGGGAGGGAGTTCGACTCGCTGTGTTCAGTGTACATCAGCGACAGTTGTCAGTTTTCAGTTGCCGGTGGTCAGTTTCGCTATTAGCCGTTAGCCCTCAGCCGTCAGCCTTCAGTTGCCTTCAGCGCTGGTTGGGCTGGGGGCTGGGGGCGGGCTGCTGCTGCGCCGGTGGCGTGGAGGACGGCGGGCTGCCTGGAGTGTCAGGCGGCTTCTGGCTATCGGCGGTCTTCTGGCTGTCAGTAGGCTTCTGGCCGGGGTCCTGCGGCTTGTTGGCGTCGTCGGGTTGAGGCGAGCGCGGCAGCCTGGATGCGTCGGGGTAGTCGTCCGGTTTCTGCTGCGGGAACTGGACGGGCTTCATGGATCCCTCCCCCGAATTGTTGTGGGGGTCGTCCTGGGGCAGTGTCTCGCCGGCATTGCGCAGCGTGGGTGGGGCGTTGGGGGCCTGAGTGTCGGCATCGGGGTGGGTGTCGCCCATGGCCACAGTGCGGGTATGGACCGGGGGAGCTAGCGGCGTGCCGTCGGTGCGCATCAGGCCCTCGACTTCATCCTTGGTGAAGATCTGCGGGTCCTCGCCGACCTTGGCGATCTCAAGCCGGATGACGCGGTTGCCGTTGATGCGGACGAACTGGACGGGCTGGGGCGGCTTGCCGTAAACCCACTCCTCGAAGGGCATCTGGCCGTCCATTTCGCGGATCTTCTGCTCGGGCTGGCCGACGGAGAACATGACCATGTCCGTGGTCATGCCGACCATTACGCGATGGTCGAGGATGGCACTCTTGAGGGCGGGCGGAAGAGTATCGGTAAAAGCCTGGACCGGCGTCTTCTGGTCAAAGGAGATGAGCGGGGCGAGGAGGGCCTTGACGTCCTTGTCCGTGACCGGGGGCATGCGCCCTTTGAAGTCGAGAATGACATTGGCGCCCTGAGGATCGTTCTCCGGATTGCCCGGAACGACGGGCTGATCGTACCCGCCTCCCATGCCGATGGAAATGTGGCGAAGGAAGCGGTGCTTGGCGTCGGGACCACCGTTGAGACTGAATACGAGCTTGTCGCGATCGAACTTGATGTCAGTAATGGCGACGGCATCACCGGGTTTAACAGAGAGGCCGTTGGCGGTCACCGAATCGAGATAGGCTTCGCCGGCGGGCTCGAGCTTGCCGTTGGCGATCAGGGTAAGACCCTTATGGCCCTTGGGGAAGGGGCGCATGGCCCAACCCTGCTCGCCTTCAAGGGAGCGGAGGAGCGCGGTTTTGGCGCGCGGGTCCATGACACCCTTGGGGAGATCTATATGAGTGGGCTGGATTTGGGAGAAGCGGCGGTCGACAGTTCCTTCGGCGGTCTTGGCGTTGCCGTGGGTATCGATGGTGACCTGGGCCCGGGCTGCGGGGAGGGTGAGCATGGTGGCGCAGGCCAGCGCAGCGGCTAGACGAAGGAATGCGGAGCCCGAGGGGAGACGGTGGGCTGCGATACGAATCGACATGGGGGATCCTCCCATGATTGCTTTCAAGGATGGCCCACCCACGCGGCCGAAGCAAGGGCAAAGATCGAAATCGATTTGATCCGGCCCAACCGCACATTGAGGCGGAGGGCCGGAAGTGCTTTCGGGGGACGGGGTGTTGGCGTTCGAGGTCAAGCTGTTCGCTCTTAGCTGTTGGCGGTTAGCTCTTAGCTTTTAGCTGTTAGCTCCTCGGCATTGAGAGCCGGCCACTTGTGTTATTGGGAGTCGCCGTTACGGGGTTTCGTTGCCTGTCTCGGAAGGGGTGGGTGAGGTTTCAGGCGCGGTTATGCCGCTTTCCCGAGTTACGCCGGCGTTGGCGGGGATGCCGCCGATCTGAATGAGCGTGGGAGGCGCAGGTTCGGATGGGCCCATGGCGGCCTCGTGCTGGCGGCGCGTGGCGGCGTCAATGTCCACGGGGATGCCGCCGGGAATGATCTCGGGGGCGTTGTAGCGGAAATCCAGATCGCGGGTAGCGCGGAAGACGATGGGGAGGGCGAGAAGCAGGACGAGCAAGGTGAGCCAGCTCGACTCAAGCCCGTAGCCGCCGCCGGTGAGCCAGAAGGCGCCGGTGGGGTCCCCCTGGAGAATGGGGCTGTGGGTGCTGTCGCCATGGACGGCGAGTCCGAAGAGGATGGCGCGGGTGGCCTTCCAGCCGAAGTTAATGCCCCAGCTGACCCAGAGGGCCTGGGTGCGGAGGTAGGCCGTGGAGAGGAGAACGGAGAATAGGAAAGCTACGGCGGCCGTGGAATGGGTAGCGCCGGGGCGCATGCTCTCAAGGAAGGCGTAGAGGAGGGAGAAACCGAAGATGGCGCCGGCGGGGCCGGTGGCGCGGGCAAACCGCTGGAAGGCATAGCCGCGGAAGGCCACCTCCTCGGCGAGGGTCATGAGGGCGAAGAAGGCGGCGTCAGCAAGGAGCCAGCCCCAGGCGGAGAGGCTAAATGAAAGGCCGACGACGATGCCGCCGAAGAGGGCCATGGCCAGAACGCAGACGGCTGCAATTCCCCAGCCGATGGAGAGGCCGACGGCGAATTCACGGGGCCAGCCTGGGCGGGCGGGCAAGCCCTGTGCGCCGATGGGATGCTGCTGGCGATTGAGAGTAAAGCCGAAGCCGGCGTACCCAAAGATGAGGAGGAAGGCCAGCATGGCCTGCTCCACCAGGGGCGACCACTGATCGTTGGAAAGACCCAGTGCGCCGCGGTGGGCGAGAGCGCGGGCCATGAAGAAGTAAAAGAGCGCAACGAGGAAGTGGCCGTAGGCGCGGAGCCGGCTGTCGGGGTTAGGGCGAATGCTGGGGCTGATCGGAGCGGTCACAGGCACCGCCTTCGCGGAGGGCGAGGCGCGGTGGACCTGCGCGCGTGGGAATGGAATAGAGGCATCCGCATGACGATCCGATGCGCCGGTCAGGCCTGGGTATAAAACTGCGCGATGTTGCGGAACTTCGACTGGCGGGCAGCAACCATCTGATCGACGGGCATGGTGTTGAGCTCGTCGAGGTGGCGGCGCAGGGCTTCGGCGAGGAGCACCGCGGTGGCCTCCGGATCGGCGTGCGCGCCGTCGGCGGGTTCGTGAATGATCTCATCGACGCAGCCGAGCTGGTAAGCGTCGTGGGCGGAAATGCGGAGGGCATCGGCGGCAAGCTGCTTGTGTACGGAATCGCGCCACATGATGGCGGCGGCGCCCTCGGGAGGAATGACGGAGTAGATGGCGTTTTCCAGAATGAGGACGCGGCTGGCTACAGCGAGGCCAAGCGCGCCGCCCGAGCCGCCTTCGCCGGTGATGACGGAGATGGAGGGGACGCGCAGGCGGGACATTTCGCGGAGGTTGCGGGCGATGGCTTCAGCCTGGCCGCGCTCCTCGGCGCCGAGGCCGGGATAGGCGGCGGTGACGTCAATGAGGGCGATTACGGGCCGGTTGAACTTTTCCGCAAGCTTCATGCAGCGGAGTGCCTTGCGGTAGCCCTCGGGGTTGGGCATGCCAAAATTGCGGCGGATCCGCTCGCGGGTGGTGCCGCCCTTGCGGATCCCGATGAGGAGGACTTCGTCGGCGGCGAGTTCGGCAGAGGAGTCCGGGGCGGCGGGCCGGGGGAAACGGGCCATGCCGCAAATGACGGACTCATCGTCGCCGAAGGCGCGATCCCCGTGAATCTCGCTGAAATCGGTGAAGATCCGCTCGATCAGGTCCATGGGATAGGGTCGCTGGGGGTGGCGCGCCCGCTCAACTTTCATCCAGGCTGCCGAAACCGCCGGGGCCTGCGTGGTGGTGCCAGTCTGCTGCTCGCTCATCGGAACCTTGGGGGATGGGCGGCACGATGCCGCTTGCCCTCTATCGATTCTACGGGGCGAGGGGGGCAAGGACAAAGCGAAGTGATTGAGGAAGGATGCATTTGATCGAAAGACGGTCATTGAGGGACGATAAATCCGCGCAGAATCGGCGGACTTTTAGCGGCTGATTGTCTGCGGCCGCGACAGGAAACAGACGCAGTCGGTCCAATTGTCCTTTTGCTTCGCGCGAACCAGCTCAGCCAGACAACGGACGAGACTGCCAATGTCGGACGGCGCGATGGTCTTCTCATCCACGAAGATGATGCCGCCGTGGCTGACTCCTTCTTCGGCCCAGGCTTTGAGCAGCGGAGGGATTGTGCGGCGATCATAGCTGACGAAGGTGAACTGGTGCGCAGCAGCCACCTGCAAGCAGGTTGCGTCGTCGCAGCCGAGAAGACGGCTATTCTCGAATTCCGCCAAGGGGAAAACTAGGAGCCGCGGAAAAAGCCGGCGCAAGCCCCGCGCAACCTGCGGAGAGATGTGCTCATCGAGCAACAGCTTTATCACGCCTGCGACCCGTCCCCTTCCCCGCCGTAAATGCTGTTGCCTGGGGGAGCATGCGGCTCAACCTGCGGAAGTCCATGGCTCCCTGTTCGGCGAGAGCCTCGTCGATCTCTTCCGGATATGCCCCTGCATAGTTAACGGCGGCAGCGATTTTGGTTTCAGGCCAACCGAGATGCAGGGCGACCGCGCGCAGGTCGTCCCGATAACTGCGCAGGAGCAGCATGATTTCCCAGACGGCGAGCGAACTGCCCTGGATGCAGGCCTGCCGGCCTGCCGCCGAGTCGCGGAAATCAATAAAGGCGAACTCCGACCGGCGCAGGCCCTCCTCGACCAGGCGGGCACTGGCATCGCTGGCAGTCCAGCCGTGGCGGCGGGCGAGGCGCTTGAGGCGGTGACCGCTTTCCGCGGGCAGGCGCATGCTGATTACCGTGGATTGGGAAGCGCCCATCGATGTAGCTCCTGTAGGTATTGTAACTCAAAAAAGGCACCTCGTAGGGCCGTGGTCCGCACAGCAAGGCGCACGTACACTGTAGGCCTGAGTACATGGGCGCTGCCATTGAGTTCCATGACGTGTCGTATGAGACGGCGGGCGGACGGCTGCTGCTGGATCACGTGTCGCTGGCTCTCGAAGAGCGCAGCGTGACGGCGATCCTGGGCCGGAGCGGAGCGGGAAAGACAACCCTGCTGCGCACGGTGAATCGCATGCTTGAGCCGACCGCGGGCGAAGTGCGGGTGCGCGGAACGCCGGTGCCTGAGGGAGACGTGATCGCGCTGCGGCGGTCGATGGGTTATGTGATTCAGGAGACGGGGCTGTTTCCGCACTTCACGGTGGAGCGAAACGTTGGCCTGGTGCTTGAAGCAGAGGGGCGGCCGCGCACGGAACGCGAGAAACGGTGCCGCGAGTTGCTGACGGCGGTGGGACTGGAGCCGGAGGAGTTCCGGCGGCGATCTCCGCATCAGCTTTCGGGTGGGCAGCGGCAGCGCGTGGGACTGGCGCGGGCGCTGGCTGCCGAGCCGGACATCCTGCTGATGGACGAGCCGTTCGGCGCGCTCGATCCGCTGACGCGCGCGGAGATGCAGGATATGCTGCTGGGGCTGCTGGAGCGCCTGCGCGTGACGGTGCTGCTGGTGACACACGATCTGGACGAGGCACTGATACTGGGCGATCGCATTGTGCTGATGGACGGAGGGCGCGTAACCGCGGACCTGGCGGCGGAGGAGTTCGAGCGATCCGCACAGGCTGAGGTGGCGGCGTACCGGCGGGCGTTTCATCGTGGAAAGAGATAGTTGTCAGTTTTCAGTTGTCTGTTGTCAGTGGTTGGTGCGGGAAGAGGCGACGTGGCGGGATTTCTGGAGCAATACGGCGGGGAGATCGGCGAGCTGACGCTGGAGCACCTGTGGCTGACCGGCGCGGCGATGCTGTTTGCCACCGCGATCGCGGTGCCGGCGGGAATCTGGCTGACGCGTGCGCCGCGATGGGCGAAGCCGGTGATTGGCTTGGCCAACGTGCTGCAGACGATTCCGTCGCTGGCGATGTTCGGATTTCTGCTGCCGCTGCCGTGGCTGGGCGAGCGCGCAGCGCGCATCGCGATTGTGGCGCTGACGGCGTACGCGCTGCTGCCAATTCTGCGCAACACGTATGCGGGGATCCGAGGGATTGATCCGGCGGTAATTGAGGTGGCGCGAGCGCTGGGTTTGACGGGGCGGCAGCGGCTGTTCAAGGTGGAATTGCCGCTGGCAGCGTCGTTCATCCTGGCGGGGCTGCGCACGGCGACGGTGACCTGCGTGGGAATTGCGACGATTGCGGCAGCGGTGGGCGCGGGCGGACTGGGCGAGCTGATTTTTCGCGGCGTGGCCAGCGTGGATAACCGGCTGGTGCTGGCGGGGGCGGTGCCTGCGGCGCTGCTGGCGCTGGCGGCGGATGGGGCGCTGGGGCTGGCAGAGCGGTGGTTCAAGGTGCCGGCGTGAAGATCGGGAAGCTCGCCATCGTGGAATCCCCGGTCCCTAAATGCCAGGGATCTGGGGCACCCGTCGCTTGTGAATTTGAGGCGTCCCGGCGAAGAATTCTGGCGGCCCTGGCTTCACTTCCCTTCTCGCTATCCCTCACGTCGTGCGCGCCACCACGAGCGGATCACCCTGTTATCGGGGCAAAGAATTTTACCGAGCAGGTAATTCTGGGAGAGCTGCTGGCGCAGGAGATCGAAGCGAAAACCGGGCTCAAGGTGGAGCGGCGTTTCTACCTGGCGGGAAGTTACATTGCGAACCAGGCGCTGGTGGCTGGGCGCATCGACGGGTACGTGGAATACACGGGGACGGCGCTGACGGCGATCCTGAAACAGCCATTAGACCGTGATCCGGATCGTGTGCTGGGGACCGTGCGGCGGCTTTACGAACGGAAAGATCGGGTTACGGTGGGGCCTCCGCTGGGATTTGAGAACACGTTTGCGATGGTGGTGCGCGGGGACGACGCGCGGAGGCTTCATCTTGACACGTTGAGCCAGGCCGCGCCGTACACGCCCAAATGGAAGCTGGGCGTGGGGTACGAGTTTGAGCAGCGGCCGGACGGGTTGCCGGGACTGAGCGCGGCGTATGGGCTGAAGTTCAACGGGCCGCCACGCACGATGGACCTGGGGCTGCTGTATCGCGCGCTTGAGGCGCACCAGGTGGACATGATTGCGGCCAATTCGACGGACGGGCCGATTGAGGCGCTGGGCCTGACGGTGTTGCAGGATGACCGGCACTACTTCCCTCCCTACCAGGCCGCGCCGCTTGTGCGCGACGAGGCGCTGCGGCGATGGCCAGGGATTGGAGCGGCGCTGGATGCGTTGGCCGGCAAGGTTTCGGCGGATGAGATGCGGCGGATGAACGAGGACGTGGATGGAGAACATCGCGACCCGGCGGAAGTGGTAAGGGAATTTCGCGCGCGGAAAGGGTTGTGATGATCGGCGTTGAGGATTGAGTACTCATCCCAGGTCCCCAAGTGCGAGGGACCTGGGCAACCCAGATTGTTGTGAATCGGGTTCGACTCAGTGCACGTGGCTGATGTCGTCATTCATTGAGAACTGATTCTTGAAGCCGCTTTCGTATGGGAAGACGTGAATCATCCACGTAAATACTTCGGGAAGGAAGGTTCCGCCGTCGGCGACGCAGGCCTGCCGGGTATGGATGGAACCAAACATGCCGAACTTGGGATGGTCGCCGAAGTACTCTTTCACCTTATTCTCCGGTGCGGCGCAGAAGTTGGTGTGCTTGTGCCAGCGCGCCACGCTGAGAGGAATGCGCCGGTTCAGTTCATCCTCGGTGGCCTTGGGGCCGGCGGTGAACATGACACCTTCTAGCTTGAATTTCTGCTGCGGCGTGCGGTAGTAGAGAAGCGAAGTGGGCCGCGTGGGGTCGAAGACGGTGTCAGCGTATTTGGCGTTGGCATCGTTGTTGAAATGGAACTGGGGCTGGTCGACGTCTGGATTGGCCTGGACGTAGCCGTCCGCAATGGCATTCTTGTAATCCTTGTACCGCTCGATTTTGGCGCGCACCTGATCCACCAGCGCCCTGGCGCGATCTTCATCACCGGGCTGCTGAGGGCGCGTGGGAGTCATGCACATGTGAGTGGCCATGGCCGCCATGCTCTCGCCCATCACGTTCATGCCCTTCATGCCGGCCATCATGGTGTCGCAGGGATTCCCGTAGAGGTCGGCGGCGGTGATCGATTGGACGTCTGTCCTGGCCAATGCGTCCGGGCGCGCCATCGACATTTCCGATTGCATGGCGAGCACGACGCTGCCGGCGAGAATGGTCAATGAGAAGGAAATGTAGAAAGGCGCGGCGAATGTTTTAGTTGTACGGCGAGGTATTCCTGTGCTGCCCAACATGAATGTGATAGTAGCTTGCCCGGAGGCGGCGCAGAAAGGCGGTCATGGCAATTGCGGGCGAAGTGGATATGGGCGAGGGATTCTTTTTCAGTTGACATAACTGAACTAAACCGTTCAGTATTGTTATACCATTTCGCGGAGGTCGACGGAATGATACAAGTCAACAACCTGGTGAAAACCTTTGGGTCGTTTACGGCGGTGAACGACGTCTCGTTCGACGTGGCCGAGGGGGAGATTTTTGCCTTCCTGGGTCCGAACGGGGCGGGCAAGACAACCACTATCAAAATGCTGACCACACTGCTTCAGCCCACGTCGGGCAGCATCCGGCTGGACGGGCTTGACCCGCTGAAGCAGCAGAATGAAGTGCGCAAGCGATTCGGAATTGTGTTCCAGGACCCCAGCCTGGACGGCGATCTGACAGCGAACGAGAACATGGAAATCCACGGGGTGCTGTACCACGTGCCGCACAAGATACGGAAGCAGCGGACCGAGGAGTTGCTGAAGCTGTTTGAGCTGTGGGAACGGCGCAATGAGCAGGTGAAGAAGTTTTCCGGCGGCATGAAGCGGCGGCTGGAGATTGCGCGCGGATTTCTGCACACGCCGCGCATTTTGTTTCTGGATGAGCCGACGCTGGGTCTCGATCCGCAAAGCCGGAACCAGCTGTGGAATCACGTGAAGAGTGTGAACGAGCGGGAGCGGGTGACGGTGATGCTGACCACGCATTACATGGACGAGGCGGACCGGGTGGCGCATCGGATCGGGGTGATCGACCACGGCAAGCTGGTGGCGCAGGGGACTCCGAAGGAAATCAAAGAGTCGACCGGGACGGACACCTTGGAGGACGCGTTCCTGAAGCTGACCGGCTCGACCACTCGCGACGAGAGCGCGAACTCGGCGGATCAGTTGCGGCAGTTTGCCAAGATGTGGCAGCAGAACAGGAGGTAAGGGATGAGCGCGATTTACATTTTGTGGTTGCGGGAATTGAAAAGGTACACGCGGTCGCGGGCGCAGATTGTCGCGTCGCTGGGCCAGCCTCTGCTGTATTTGCTGGCGCTGGGCTTTGGCCTGGGGCCTGTGTTCAAGAAGGCCGGCGCGGGAAACTATTTACAGTTTCTGGCGCCCGGCGTGATTGGCATGTCGGTGCTGTTCTCATCGATCTTTTCGGGGCTGGGCCTGTTGTGGGACCGGCAGTTTGGTTTTTTGAAAGAGACGCTGGTAGCGCCAGTTTCGCGGATGCAGATCATGGCGGGGAAGACGATGGGCGGGGCGACGGTGGCGGTGATCCAGGGAACGCTGGTGATGGCGATTTGCCTGATCGCCGGGTTTCGGCCGGCGCACTGGGCGCTGCTTCCGCTGGCGTTCGTGTTCATGGTGATGATCGCGCTCCTGTTTGCGGCGCTGGGGATGGCGATCGGGTCGGGGCTGCAGGACATGCAGGGATTCCAGCTGATCATGAACTTCCTGGTGATGCCCATTTATTTCCTGTCCGGCGCGCTGTTTCCGCTGGCGGGGCTGGGCGTTGTGATGAAGTACGTGACCAAAGCCGATCCGCTGGCGTACGGGATCGACGGAATGCGCAATGTATTTGGATCGCCGCTGGCAGCGTTCGATCCGCGGATGGATTTTTTGGTACTGGCCGTGCTGGGATGCCTGCTGATGATTTTCGGGGCGTACCGGTTCAGCAAGATCGAGGCCTAGGATGCTGCCGTGGTAAGGCCGCGCAGCGAAGAAGCGCATGAAAAAGTGATTCAGGCCGCGCTCGCCCTGTTCGGCGAGCGCGGCATCGAGTCGGCCAGCATGGACGCAATTGCGCGGGCATCCGGCGTGAGCAAGGCGACGATCTACAAGCACTGGGCGGACAAAGAAGCGCTGCTGATGGAGGTCATGCTCTTCGTCAATGGGCTGGACGAAGAGCCGGAAGACTTGGACACGGGCGACCTGGCGACGGACATTGAGACGGTGTTGAGCCGCAAGCCGCCAGGCAAGTTCGAAGAGGCGCGCACGCGGATGATGCCCGCGCTCATTGCATACTCAGCGGTCCATCCGGAGTTTGGCGCCGCTTGGCGGCACCGCGTGATGGAACCGCCGCGGCAGTCGCTGAAACGCATCCTCGAGCGCGGCATCCGCGACGGGCTGCTGAAGCCGGACCTGGACCTGAACGTAGCCGTGGCCCTGATGCTCGGGCCTCTGCTGTACTGGCACATCTTTGTTTGCAAAAAGCCAGGCCCGAACGACCGGCAGATCGGCCCGGACGTCGCAAAGGCATTCTGCCGGGCGTTTTTCAACGAGCGCCGAGGCCGGCCCACGGGGCGAAAGCCGGCAGCCGCGAAGAAGCGCGGCCGCCGATAATCTCAAAACTCTTCCGGCGGTCCGTCGGGATTTACCGGGCCAACCGGCTTGGCGATCACCGGATCCTGCGGGCGCAGATCCTCCGGAGCGGGCTCGCCCAGCTTGCCGGTCTTGCCAGCTGATTGGAGCGCTTCGGCTTCAGTCCCCGACTTTTCCTCATCGACTAATTCCGGCTCGAGCAGCGCATCGAGGCGGTAACCGGCCTTTTCGATGGCCGCCAGCGCGTCGTGGATGCTCGCGGCAATCATCTCAGCCTGGGAAGGCTGCGGCGCCGGGGAGGCAGCGAAATGGAGGAGCGCCGGAAGTTGAAGCCACCAGAGCAGCTCTTCATAGGGCTCACGGACCAGGAAGGTGTGATCGTCGGCGATGTGCGCTCCGGTAAGCCAGCAGATGTCCGTGTCGGACCACAGATCGGGCGGGATGAGCAGCGCGGACGCGGGATGGGGAGCGCGGGAAGCGGCTTCAGAAACGAGCGCTTCCGCCGCGGCCTGGGCGTGGGCGGCTGTGGGTTTGGATGAAGGTACTTCCCTTCCCTGCGCGTCCAAGGCCGACGACGATGCATTCGGGCGTGTCCTGTCATTCTCGATAAGCAGCAGCGCCTTGATGCGTGCGGCAGCCTGCCAGCCTCGTTCGCCGTCGAGGCCGAGTGCGTGGAATCCCTGCGCCAGCGGCTCGCGCAAGCGAAGGCGGTCAAACAGATCAAGGGCAACTCTGGCCTGCGAGGGCGCAGCCGTTGCACCGGATTCGTTTGCGCCTTCGGCGAGAATTTCGAGCGCGCACCACGCCAGCACTGGTCCCCAGAGGGCGGTCGCCGGAACCTGCGGGTGCTCCGTGGGCAGAACGCGGCGCGCGGAGTCGGGCCACTTGCCAGGGAAAATGCCTTCGAGCGCCGGCAGGCGGGAAGCATCACGAAGCATCTTCCGGAATGCAGGCGCAAGCGTCTCGGGCGGGACGGCGTGGTACTGCGGCAATCCGCCCGTCAGGCGCACATAGGCGTTCAGGGCCGGGATGAACATGGCCGCGCAGGTATTCCAGATGCGATCGAACGCTGCGTTTTGCGCCTTTCCACCGATCCTTGCGGCTGGAGCGCGCGGCGCGGCCGGGAACTCCGCGTTCTCCGCGAGCAGGTTCACGAGCGCCGTGTCCAGCAGCGCCTTCACTGCTTCGTGAACGGGCCTCAGCTCCAGATTGATGAGCGCGTCCTCAAGTGATGGCACGCCGCGACCGGCGAGGCTATCGCAGAGCCGGTCCCACGGCTTTTCCGCGGTGGGTTGCAATTCAAGCCAGTCCAGGAAGACGTGGCACTGGTAGGCATGCAGTTCCAGAGGCAGCCCTTGCTCGGCCAGCTCCTGGGCGCGGCGAAGGTAGTGGAGGCCGGTCACCGAATCCTGAAACGCAAGAATGGATGAGTTGTCCTTTAGGCCGAGTCCTTCCCACAGCGAGCGCTGGCGCAGACGGCCCGAGCCTTTGTCGGCGTAAGCGGCAGAGATGCGCAGGGTGCCGCGCGTCTGACCGTAAACGTTGTTGTAGACGACGAGCGCGCACTGATCGTTGACGCGGTTGGAATAGGCAAATACGCTCTCGTCCACCGAGCCGGAGTCGTGAAAGAAGTCGTAGAGCAGGAAGTTGTAGCTTTCCGCGAACAGCCAGCGGCGCTTGAGCAGCGGCGCAACCTCGCGGTCGTGGCGCTCCACCATCCAGGGATCGGGATTCTCTTCGTAGCGCGGGCGCTGATACTCCATCCCATACTTTTCCGTAAAGCCCTCGATCTGTCCGTGGCCGAACATGGGCAGGCCGGGCAGCGTGGCCATCATTACGGAAACGCCGAAGGCCTTGTCGCCCTTGCCGTACTGGTCAATCGCGGTGCGCTCGTCGGGATTGGACATGAAATTGACGTAGCGCTTCATAATGTCGGGATCGAACTCGAGCGTGTTCTTGATGACGGAGCGGTACTTGGCGTTATCTTCGTCGCGCGTCATCACCATGAAGGCGGAGTTGTAGACGCGGTGCATGCCGAGGGTGCGGACGAAGTAGCCTTCCATCAGCCAGAAGGCCTCAGCCAGCAGCAGCGTGCCGGGAACTTCTGCGGCCACGCGATCGACGACTTCGCGCCAGAACTCGTGCGGCATGTTCTTGTCAAACTCGGCCTGGGTCATGCCGTATTCGGCGCGGGAAGGGATGGCGCCGGAAGAGCCCGGCCCCGGAAACCACAACCGGTGGAAGTGGCGCTTGGCCAAGGTCATGGCGGCGTCAAAGCGGATGACCGGAAACAGGCGCGCGACGTGCAGGATGGTCTGGATGACGTGCTCGCGAACGGCGGCGTTCAGGTAGTCGAGCTGTGCTGTGTCATTCCAGGGAAAGCTGGTGCCGTCGTTGCCGTGGTAGATGTAGCGAACCTCGCCGGTGGATTTGTCGCGGCGCTGGAAGACGACAGCGGCGTCGCTCTGGGTGTAGTAATGGTCGTCGATCTTGATCTCGATGCGGGAGTCGGCAGAGAGATCGGGACCGTTGAAGCTGTAGGCGGGATAGGGCGACTCCCAGCGCGACATGAACCACTCGGGATGCTCTACGACCCAGGGCGAGTCAATCCCCATGTGGTTGGGGACCATGTCGGACGCCAGCCGGATGCCATGACGGTAGGCGCGGTCGCGCAGGCCGATGTAGGCAGGCTCGCCGCCGAGGTCGTCGGCAATTCGGTAGTCGAACAGCGAGTACGCGGAAGCGACGGCGTCCTGGTTGCCGCACAGCAGCTTGATCGTCTTTGATGCACGGCTGCGCTCCCAGATGCCGATCAGCCAGAGGGTGTTGATGCCCCGACGGGCCATGGTGGCCAGTTCTTCGTCCGGAATCTCGCTTAGATAGCGGATGTGCCGGCCGTAGAAACGCGAGAGCTGCGCCAGCCATACCCAGGTGCTCTTGGCCATCATCACGGTGGTGGGCATCCAGGCGGTATCGGGCGAGAACTTCTCATATTCGTGCGCGGGATCGCCGAAGGTGATGACTTCCGCGGTGGACGCGACGGACGGCCACTGCTGCTCGCCACGTTCGCGCCGGCGTCGCGCAGCCTCTTCCGCAGCGGCCCGCGTCTGCGCCGCCGCAGGATTGAACTGCATCCAGATGGCCAGTTCTTCTTCGTGCAGAATCTCGCCCGCGATCATGAGATAGCGGTCGAGCTCATCGCCGATGAGGGGACGCCAGAGGGAGCGCAGGAGCTCGAGTTGATCACGCAGCGACGTGGGCGCATTCAGAGCGGGCCTGCGCAGCAGGTCAAGAAAGTTGACCTGCCCTGCGCCGGGAATCGGCACCAGGGGGCGCGTGGCAAAGTATCCCGGGAGCTGCTGCGTCACCTGCTTGTAGACCGTGCGCTCAGCCAGCGGTTTGTCCTCGAACAACTCGGCAAAGGGCTGAAAAGCCGGGTTGTGATTGGCCGTCCACAGCAGCAGCATCTCCTCCAGCGCGGCTTCGCGGTGCGTCATGCCCGCGGTTGAGCCGGCCAGCCACTGTTGGGGCGTCTGCTCCCCGCCCACGACGGTGGAACCGGGGAAATGCTCCACGAAGGTGAGCAGCAGCTTGTCCACCTGCTCGGGGCCAACCTGCGCTGCAAAGTACGCGAGGGCGTCGGCGAGGAGCTGGCTGTCAAACTGCTGGCGATAGCGCGCCATGAGCACGTGGCTGGCTTCATCGATCAGGCCCATCGCGTAAAGGGAGCCGGCGTGGACGGCGAGTTCGGGGTGCTTGTCGGCTTCGCGCACCTGGTTCATCCGGTGCGCAAAGGCGCGGCACGCGGGCATGCTGGCGAACACGACGTTGCCATTCCAGGAGAAAAGGGTGTCCGGAAACTGGTAGCGCTGGCGTGCACTGCGCGAGATGTGGAATTCCATCATGGGTAATCGTCTTCCCGACCATTCAACTTCCGGAACCGGCACCCGAAGCCGACTTCCCGGGCGTCACCAGTATCTCCGATTCAGGCCAGTCGTCCGCAAGCGAGGTAAGCGACGAAGCAACCGCGCGGCTCGCACAGAACAATGGCAACGGTCCAGAGCTACGATGCAGTACCCCGGGGGATTTGGTTGGATGGAGAGCAGGAACCGTCCCGAGTTCACAGTTCGTAGTTCATAGTTGCCGGGGCAGGTCAGCCTCTCTACTGCGCCAGAAGGGCAATCACGGCAATGGCCGCGCCGATGACCAGGCTGATGCGATCCGTGATCGCGAAGGCCACGGGATCATCATTGAGCTCGCCACGGGATGCCAGCAGCCACACGCGGCACAGCCACAAGATGAGCAGCGGCACGATGAGCCACAGCATGCCCGGCTTGCGGTAAAGGACGGCGACATCGAACCCGCTGATGTAGTTGGCGAAAACCACCACGGCGGCAAAGGCGCTGGCGGTGCCGAAACTTCGCATCTGGTCGATGTCCGACAGGCGATAGCCGCGGCCGGTATTGGGCGTCAGGCCGACGCTGAGCGTGTTCCGCAGCTCGGCATAACGCTTCACGATGGCGAGGGAGAAGAATAGGAAAATTGAGAATCCGGCGAGCCAGTGAGAGATTGGTGTATCCGTGGCCGCGCCGCCGGCCAGCAGGCGCAGCGTGTAGAGAAGCGACAAGGTAATAACATCGAGCAACACGACGCTCTTGAGCCACATGGAATAGGCCAGCGTGCTGAGGAAATACACGCCCAGCAGCACGGTGAAAGACAACGGCAGAAAGAACAGGCAGAGGGCCGAGAGCGCCGTGAGCAATAGCGAAAGGGCAACGCCGGCCTGCACGGAAAGATCGCCTGCCGCGAACGGGCGGAGGCGCTTGCGCGGATGATGGCGATCGTTTTCGATATCGAGCAGATCGTTCACCAGGTAAGTTGCCGACGCGCAGAAGCTGAAGCAGAAGAAGGCGATGACGGCAGAGCGCGCCGGCGCAATCTCCCACTTATGCGCGAGCATGAACGGCAGCAGAACCAGGAAGTTTTTCGCCCATTGGTGGACGCGGATGGCCCGGATCATGCTGCGGACGGCCGGTCTGCGATCGGCAAAGCACTGGGCCGGGCGAATACCGCGCGCGCGCAGCACTGAACGCAGTGCCAGGCTCGGGTTGGCCACCCTGGGCTCAACGGAGGCTGCCAGCAGGTCCGCATCGGGGAGCGCGTTGCCGACGTAATCGAAATCGCCCGCCGGGAAGGTCTCGCGGAACCGCGCCAGCTTGTTCTTCCCGGTCAGGTTCATTTGGCCATCGCTGGCGAGCACGCCGCTGAAGATGCCCAGGTGGTCAGCAATGCGCCGGGCCAATTCGAAATCGGCGCCGGTAGCGAGATAGATGGGGCGCCCCGCGGCGTGCTGCGCTTTCAGGTATTCGAGCAGCGGCCGGTTGTACGGCAGGCGAGCCACATCGAGCGAGACCGCCCGGGTTACCTTCGCCTTCAGGCAGGCCTTTCCTTCAGCCAGCCAGCGCGGAATTGCGAGGAGCGCGCGCGGATTGGTGCGCACCAGGAGGAGAAACGTGTCGTAGAGCGTATCCACCTTGACCAGAGTGCCGTCCAGGTCGACACACAAGGGGCGTTGCACGGCTTGAACGGGATCGGCCAATGCGGATTCCATGGTCTCTGGTTGCGCTCCTCAGCGGTTTGGGATCGAGGTCAGTCAGCCACACCTACGCTTCGATCAACACGGAAATGTTCTTCTTGTTTCGCAATTCGGCTTCCCTGCATGGTATAGCGCGCCTTATTCAGATTCAATATCTTCCGGGGTCCTCTCGCCGTCGATTTCGGGGCTGTTCCAATCGGCACAGGTGGGATGCCTCCAGCGGGCGGTGATCTAATGTCGAAATGGCAAGCCTGGAAAACTTCCGCATGGTTGTGTTCCGCGCGGTTGCGGAGCAGTTAAGCTTCCGCAAGGCCGCGGAGCAGCTCTATCTTACGCAACCAGCGGTAAGCCAACAGATCAAGGCGCTGGAGGAAGAGCTCGGCGTGCTGCTCTTCGACCGCTCCGGAACGCAGGCGAAGCTGACTGCGGCAGGCGCAATCCTTCTCGATTATGCGCGCAGCTCGCGGGAGCTGCTCCTGGCGGCCGCGCACGAAGTGACCGCGCTGAGCGGCTCTTTCGCAGGCCAGCTCACACTCGGCGCCTCCACCACCATCGCCCAGTATGTCCTTCCTCAACTGCTCAGCCAGTTTTGCGTGGAGCACCCGCGGGTTTCTCCCACGCTGATCAGCGGCAACACGGAGCAGATTGTGAGCGCAGTTTGCGATGAGCGGGTCTCCCTGGGCTTTATCGAAGGGCCGCCGCGCAGCCGCGACGTCAAGGCGGAGCCGTTTCTTGACGATGAACTCGTCCTCATCGTGCCCGCGGCGCATGAGTGGGCAGAACGGCAGCGAGTGCCCTGCGCAGAAATCACCTCTGTTCCGCTGATCGTACGAGAGCGCGGCTCCGGTACACGGCGCATCGTGGAGATGGCCCTCGAACGCCGGGGCATCCGGCGCCGATCCCTGCATATTGTGATGGAGCTCGATTCTTCTGAGGCCATCAAATCCGCTGTGGAAGCAGGGTTTGGCGTCGGATTCCTCTCCCGCTGGGCGATCGCCAAAGACGCACGGCTCGGTCAGGGCATTCGCGTCGTCGCCCTGGAAGGCGTCGGCCTGCATCGGCAGTTTCTCGCCGTGCGCCGCAAGGGTCCCGAACATCAGGGCTTGGCGCAGGAGTTTCGCCAGTTTGTCCTTGCGCGCTGCCGGCGCCTGCCGGCCACCGCTGGCGGCGCACTTCCCACCCATAAGCGCCGCTGATGCGTCATCACGATTACTCCTTGGACCCTTTGCCGGCCGCCACCTAATACTGGCATTGTGAGCAAGACCATCTTCTTCCTTGGATTGATCCTGGCGGCCACCGGCATCGTGAGCCCCCCTTTCGCTCTGCTGGCGGGCCTCATCTTCGGCTTCTCCTTCGCCCATCCTCTCCATGCGGAGGCCCGGCACCTGTCCCGGCTGCTCCTGCAGGTCTCCGTCGTCGGGCTTGGATTCGGCATGAACCTGCAACAGGTGCTCCAGGCGGGGCGCGCGGGCTTTGTCTACACGGCTGCCAGCATCGCCTTCGCGCTCAGCCTGGGCTGGGCACTGGGAAAACTTCTTCGCGTCAAACGCACCACCTCGTTTCTCATCTCCACGGGAACGGCCATTTGCGGCGGCAGCGCCATCGCCGCCATCTCGCCCATTACGGACGCCGGCGAGGAAGAGATCGCCGTCTCGCTGGGGACCATCTTCATCCTGAATTCGGTAGCTCTGTTCATCTTCCCGCTCATCGGCACCACGTTGCACCTGACCCAGACGCAGTTTGGCTTGTGGTCGGCACTTGCCATTCACGACACCAGCTCCGTCGTCGGCGCTACCGCGAAGTTCGGCGTGATTGCCCTTGCCGTTGGCACCACGGTCAAACTGGCGCGCGCTCTGTGGATCGTTCCCCTCAGCGTGGGAACCGCCGTTGCCAGGAAGAGCCACGCGCGGATTCGCTGGCCCTGGTTCATCCTGTTTTTCTGCCTGGCCGCTGTGGCTAACACCTATCTGGGCGCATTCCACGCGGTCTATCCGGAACTGAGGCGGCTCGGCATCATCGGCCTTACGGTGACGCTCTACCTCATCGGCACCGGCCTTTCCATGAGCACGCTGCGCAAGGTGGGCGTCCGCCCGCTGTTGCAGGGAATCCTGCTCTGGGTAGTCGTCGGGGCCGGCTCACTGGCCCTCATCCGTGCCGGATGGATCCATCTATAAGAAGTGGGGGTGCGCGGTGGCAAGCTGGACCCGGTGCTCGTTGCCACTGGCGCGCCTTTGCCGGTAGACTCAAAGAGGCCGGTAACCACCAGTAGATTCAGATTCGGAGAGGTGGCAGAGCCCGGTTGAATGCACCTGACTCGAAATCAGGCATAGTCGTAAGGCTATCGGGGGTTCGAATCCCTCCCTCTCCGCCATAGACCTCTCTCAAGAGCTTCATTTCGGCCGACTTCCAGTAAACCAAACTAATTCAAATAGCCAATTCAGATTTGCGCACAATCCCCTTTGTTCGCTGAATCCACGCGCGATACCGCGAAACTCCCAATCTGACGGCCCGGGCTGGTTCGATGAGCAATCTTGATCGGCACACAGCGCAGCCTCTTCGCCAGGCTGGAATATTCCGGGAGGTCTTGCTGCACAGCAGCTGACATGGTGGGCAAATAACAAAGCGCGCGTACGCTCGTCGATCTGTTTACCCGGACCTGGGATACTATCCCTTCGGTAGCCGGGAATTCAGCGATCTGGTTCACTATGTCCGAACCGGCGACTTTGTTGCAGTGCTTCTTCGTCAAAGCCAGGATGCGAACGAGTACGCCTTTGCGCTCCGTGCGCGCTGTCGCAGGGTCAAGGATCGTGCTGCTCAAAGCCAACCCGGAGACGAAGGCGCAGCGCTGGTACTTAGGTAAATCCTTCCAGACGACCGTCACAGCGCATGGATGCATCCAACTCTTCGACGACGCTGCATTGAGCCCTCCTTAATCCGAATAGATACACCTCGACTATTTCGTGGCGACAGCAACCCCATCTCGTTGGATTCGGTCGCTGCTCAAGTCGATCGGGCCGGGAATCATCACCGGGGCCGCGGACGATGACCCCTCGGGAATCGCTACTTACTCCGTTGCCGGCGCGCAACTGGGAACCAAACTCCTGTGGACCGCACTGCTGACGTGGCCGTTGATGGCCGCGGTGCAAACCATGTGTGCCCGGATCGGGATGGTGACGGGGCAAGGCCTGGCCGGAAATTTCAAGCAGCGATTTCCCAAATGGGTCTTGCTGATCGTTGTCTTCGCCCTGCTGCTGGCAAACACAATCAACATTGCGGCAGACCTGGCGGGCATGGCGGATGCGGCAGCCATGCTGTCGGGAATCAACTCGCGCTGGTTCGTAGTAACGTTCGCTCTGCTCATTTCATGGGCCACAGTGCGGCTCCAATATCGCCAGATTGCAAGCGTGCTCAAATGGCTGGTCCTGGTGCTTTTCGCCTATCCCATCACCTCGTTCGTGGTGGGAGCAGACTGGAGCGTGGTGTTGCGCGACACGCTGGTCCCCTCGATGCCGCATAGCAGGAGTGAGTGGTCAACCCTGGTGGCAATCCTCGGCACCACCATCAGCCCTTACCTCTTTTTCTGGCAGGCAAGCGAGGAAGTTGAGGAGGAGAAGTCGGCAGGCCAGAGTACGCTTGAGCAGCGAAAAGGTGCCTCCCCTGAGGAGATTGCACTAAGGAAGATCGATGTCGGCGTGGGTGCGTTCTTCTCCAATACGGTTATGTTCTTCATCATCCTTACCACGGCCATCACTCTCAACCGGCATGGAATCGTCAACATTCAAACCTCGCGCCAGGCAGCCGAGGCGCTGCGGCCTCTCGCCGGCAGTCTCGCGGCTACTTTATTCACGGTGGGCATCGTCGGCGTCGGTTTCCTCGCCGTTCCCACGCTTGCGGGATCCACGGCCTATGCGTTCGCTGAGACATTAGGGTGGCGTCAGGGGTTGAACAAGAAACTCAGACAAGCGCGCTGGTTCTATGCACTCATCCTCGTTTCCACCGCGGCGGGCGTGGCCCTGGACTTTGTGGGAATCAACCCCGTGAAAGCGCTTTACTGGACGGCCGTCATCAACGGATTGTTAGCTCCGTTTCTCCTTGTCGCCATCCTTATCATCGCAGCAGACAAGAAGCTGATGCAGAACCAGCCGAGTTCCAGGCTGGGATGGGTCGTAGTGGCAATCGCCACACTGATCATGTTCGCCGCAGGCATTGCCATGTTCGTTGTGTAGGGCGGCGGCGCTGTCCCCGCGCCGTCCGGCATCATGGCCACCCGGAGTAGTTACCGGACGAGTTATGCCTGATGATAGCCTGCGGCAATCTGGACCTTGCTGAGATCGGCGCACTCTTCTAGCTTGGCAACAATCTCCCTTCCAATCACCAGCGATGCTGTTGCTGCGGGAGAAAGTACATTGCAAACATGCAGAAACCGATCCTGCCAGACAAAATGAAAGTCATCCAGTAGATTCCCGGAGCGATCAAGCGCCTGCGCCCGCACTCCAGATCCGCCTGGCTCAATGTCCTGCTCGGTCAGTTCGGGCACCAGCTTCTGCAGCGCGCGGGTGAATGCACGTTTACTCCAGCTCCGGTACATTTCTCCCACTCCGCTTTGCCAGTAGCGCGCCGCCATCTTCCAGAAGCCCGGAAAGAACATAGTTGAGACTGCATCGCCGAAGTTGAAGGACGTTCGCCGGTAACCTTCTCGCTTGAATGAGAACACCGCATTCGGCCCAGCCTCCACGCCTCCGCCAACACGTCGCGTAAAATGCACGCCCAGGAACGGAAATCTCGGGTCGGCCACCGGATAAATAAGACCTCTGATCATGTGATGTTTAGAGGGCGCCAGCTCGTAGTACTCGCCCCGAAACGGAACGATTCGTAGCCCGAGTGCCGCGCCGGCCATGTTCGCAATCCTGTCGCTTTGTAAGCCTGCACAATTCACCGCAAACCGGCTTTGCACCGTTCCCAGCGGAGTCTCCAGCGCAATTGTGTCGCTTTGGTGAACGATGCGCTGTACCCCCCAACCCGTCAGCACCTCGCCGCCATTCTCCCGGATCATCTCCGCATATTTCAACGAGACTGCCTTGTAATCGGTGATTCCAGTGGTCGATACGTGAATGCCGCGGAGACCGGAAGCATACGGTTCAATCTCCCGAATCTGACGTGCGTCAAGCTCGCGGAGCCCGGCAACCCCGTTTGCCTGGCCACGGCGCAAAAGCTCCTTGAGTCCGGGAATTTCGCGCTCTTCGGTGGCAACAATCACCTTGCCGCAGATTTCGTAAGCAATGTCATGCGCCCGACAAAAATCGACCATGGCGCCTCTTCCTTCAACGCAAAGCCGCGCCTTCAGCGAGCCGGGTTTGTAGTAAAGGCCAGAGTGGATCACTCCGCTGTTGTGGCCAGACTGATGAAGTGCTACGTGCTTCTCTTTTTCAAGGATGACGATCCTGAGGCGCGGATGCTTTTGAAGGAGTTGCAGGCCTGCCGCAAGACCAACGATCCCGGCCCCAACGATCGCAACATCACAAGATCGGTCATTCCCTATGCTCATAAGCTCTTCTCAGTGCCCAAAAACGCGTAAGGGCGGGAGGGTTAGTCCCGCCGCCAGCCACGCCAACAAAGAATTTGCGCTCTTAGTCCCTGAGCTCTTTCGCGCCGGATTGACAACGCTTGGAGCACCGGGCGGGATTTGAACCCGCGAATACAGGTTTTGCAGACCTGAGCGTTAGCCTCTTCGCCACCGGTGCCCTTTCTACAGAGTAGCAATTCTGTAGCGCCATGAGTGAGCCCGGGACGCGCGCCTGGAGAATTACGCCGCGGGCGGGCGGACCTCGCTCATCAGGCCGAGCACGTTCTGGTCAGGGTCGCGGAAGAATGCCAGCCAGAGGTCGTGGTCGGGCATGCGTGCCACCAGGTGCGGGGGCTGCACAAAGTCCACTCCCTCGCCGGCAAGATGGGCGTGGACGGCCGGAAGGTCTTCAACCATGAAGTAAAGAATGGTGCCGCCGCGGGGCGCGTTCGCGCTTTCCGTGCCCAGCGCGAACCGGACATCGCCGCACTGGAAGAAGATCATGGAGCCGGCATCGAAGAGAAAGCGCATGCCGAGCGTGCGCTGGTAGAAGTCGCGGGCTCGGGCCAGGTCGGTGACGGTGAGGGCGATCTGGCCGATTTTCTCAAGGTGGACAAGGGACGCGGGAGTGTGGGACTGGTAGTTCATGGTCATCTCGCAAATTCGTTCGCTGGGCTATTTTAAGCCCGCGAACGCCAGAAATGCGTGAAAAATAAAACGGCGATGTCGAATGGATTGAAGGAGATGGGGGCTAAAAATGCAGTAAAGCAGGGAGCAAGGGAGCGAGGGAGCAAGGGAGCGAGGGAGCAAGGGAGCGAGGGAGCAAGGGAGCGAGGGAGCAAGGGAGCAAGGGAGCGAGGGAGCAAGGGAGCAAGGGAGCGAGGGAGCGCGACTTGAACCGCTGAAATCACTAAAATAAAAACGACGATGTCTAATGGATTGATGGAGATGCGGGCTAAATATGCAGTGAATTGCGCACTCCGGATGGGGGCGGGGAGCGGCGTCCAGGGGATCGTGGAATGCGGTGCGTGGTTGTTGGTGGGTGACCGGCATGATTTGTTCCTCCGCGCTCAAGTTGGGCTGGAAATGGAAACGCCCGCTGGATGAGCGGGCGTTTGGGCATTTCTAACCTTCTGATACAAGTATAACTCGCGCGGTAGTTAAGACTGCAGGCTTTGCAGGACAAAGTGAATTTCGACGGCGTCACGTAAGGCTCTTTCCATCAGAGAGATATAGACACTCGTGGGACGATGTTTCACGATGTGGTGCGATACCCCCTTGACACGCTGTTTTCCGGTTGTTTTTGCGAAAGATAGTTGTAATCGGCTGCAAATACAGGAGTTGCCGAAGTGGTTTTGGGGACGGTGTGGTACTGCACTCGCGTGTTTCATGGACCTTGGCCGACATTTCGTTGCCGATCAGGCTTGCCAGCCGACGCCCCGCTTTTGTGGCTGTGCGACCGACTGCGATCCGGTTTCGTCAGGAAGATTCAGAGACGGCTACCGCGTGCGCGGGGCCGGTCATCGGGAATATGATGCATTTACGCCCTGTTGGAAGTTGGGCGCACCAAAAATCGGCGCATCCGTCCCCCCCGCCTGGACGGAACCACGGGAGCGTTGAGTTGGGTATTTTTGACGAGTCTGAAAGGGGCAGAACCAAGGTCAGCCAGGCGCGTTCGCATGTCCGAACGGCTCACCGGTCATGGCCTCTCTCCGCGCGGCTCCTCGTCGGAGCAATGGTCGTCTTAAACATTCTCCTGGCAGCATTTCTGGTAAGAACTGAAATGAAGAGGCCTGGAGCACCCGCAATTTCCACTCCGCTCACACCCCAACGGCCGAGGGCCGGTTCCACGCCGCAGCCAAATGCGGCGCCCGATCAGGGGTCAAGCCTCGATCTGAAGACTCCCCCTGTCGAAACCAGGCCGGCCGCGTTGCCCCGCACCCGGATGGTGAAGCGCTCCAAGACCAAAACACTGCGAGCCAATAAAACCCCGCGCGCGGTTTTGTCGGCGCCGATGCAGCGGGCCGTGATTTACCCACCACAGGAATCTCTCGGCCGGACTCCCGCTCCTGTTCGCAATCCAGCAGCCTCTTCGAGCGCAAGCGCCAATGTCGCGCCCCCTGGCCCTGCCGCATCCTTCAACATCCCTGGCGCTGGCGTCCGCAGTAACGCAGGACCACATCCCAACGCGCCCGCTGCATCGGCTCTCGCCCCGTCGGCGATCGACCGCGGCCTCACTGCGAAGGGAACCCGGTCGGGCTCAGTAGTGGCCTCGGTTCGGCTTCCAGCTATGGAAAAGGGATTGGTCATATCGAAGATGCCAGTAGCGCCAGTCTCCCCTAAAATCGAGATTGTTCCCCGGCCTGCCGTGAAGCCTGAGAATTGCGGCGACGACAAAGTTTATGTCGCCTGCCCGAAGCTGAAAATCCGGTATGACACGCCCTACACCTCCGAAGACCCCTGACACTTATGGCAAGAGACATCGGTGTGGCTCTTCGCACTGAGGGCTTGTGCAATTACGTTTGACTTTACTTCCGAATTACCGGATGTTACCCCAACTTTTGAATTGGTACTAAAGCGCGCAGGCTCCGGTTGCTTTCCTCCGACGGCGGTCCGGCGGCAGGGCGCACCATTTCAGTCGCCATGCACGCTTTTCGGTACTAATCTGCCCTCGGCGAGCGACTTGGCGATTTTGCACCAACCGGGAAGCCTGACGTGATGACTTCCGAATGGCCGACGAACCATGACCTAACTGGGGGGCATTGTCCTGATTGGCATACTGCACGATAGAATCGGCCAATGAAATCCGTACTCGCCTGGCTCACGCTCGCTCTGCTTGCACCTGGACAGGTCAAGCAGGCTCAGACCACGCAGGATCGCAATCTCATCGTCGGCGCCTGGAGCCTTAGCTCGTACGAACTTCGGCTGAAGCCTTCGGGAACGATCACGACACCGTTTGGACCACACCCTGTGGGCCGAATCCTCTATGAGGCGAACGGCCAAATGTCGGCCCAACTGATGCGTCCCGAGATGACGGCCTTCGCGAGCGATGACCCGCTACGCGCGACCGGCGAGGAAGCGGCTTTGGCCTGGAGGAACTACATCGGTTATTGGGGCACGTACACAATCGATGCGAAAGCGGGCATCATCACGCATCACATCGAGGGCGCTTGGTTGACCAACTGGATAGGTCAGAATCAGACGCGCGCGTTCCAGCTTTCTGGAGACAGCTTATCGCTTGACGCTGATTCGGCTGCCTGGCACGCGCACCTCACATGGAAACGAATTCGGTGAACGTAACCTCCCATAGCCACGATTGCGATCAAGA
>DASZLE010000072.1:0-3782 GCA_035552475.1 Occallatibacter sp. | reverse complement strand
GCCGCTGTCGCCAGCACGCTCAGACTCCATGCGCTCGCGTCGATCCCGGCGTTCCGCACCGCCTCGCAATACTCTTCCAGCCGCGCTGCCGGGACGATGAACCGTCCCAGCATCCACGCGTCTTCGCCATTTACGTAACTGTCGTAGTTGCGCACAGCCGCATCCATTCCCAGCCCGGCGGGCGGGAACAGTCCGGCATAGTCGATGAGCCTTGTCAGCAGGCTCTGGAGTGCCGGCGAGGTCATTGGCGGCCGGGCGGCGTGAAGCGGCGGTTCAGACCCTGCCAGCATTCGAAATAATTGCGCTGCAACGTATTGCTTTCCAGTGCGTGCTTGGTTGTCTGCACGATGAAGCGCGTCTCAAACATGAAGGCCAGGGTATTTTCGAGGTGCACCGGCTTCAGCTCCGCGCTTATCGCGCGCTCATAGGTCTCCGCGTCCGGCCCATGACCGCTCATGCAGTTGTGCAGGCTGCATCCGCCGGGCAGAAAGCCTTCCGCCTTGGCATCGTACTGGCCGAAGATCAGCCCCATGAACTCGTTCATCACATTGCGGTGGGACCACGGCGGCCGGAAGGTATGCTCCGCCACCATCCAGCGCGGCGGGAAGATCACAAAGTCGATGTTCGCCGTGCCATGGATCTCGCTCGGCGCCGTCAGCACGGTAAAGATCGAAGGGTCCGGATGATCGAAGCTCACCGTGTTGATGGTGTTGAAGCTCGCCAGGTCGTACTTGTAGGGCGCATAGTTGCCGTGCCAGCCCACCACGTTCAGCGGCGAGTGCTCCATCCCGCTGCACCACAGCGCACCGTTGTACTTGGCAATCACCTCGACGTGCTCCTGCAGGTCTTCGTACGCGGCCACCGGCGTCAGAAAATCGCGTGGGTTCGCCAGTCCGTTCGCGCCAATCGGCCCCAGGTCCGGCAGCCGGAACTGCTGCCCGTAGTTCTCGCAGATGTAGCCGCGCGCGGCATGCTCCAGCAACTCCACGCGGAACTTCAGCCCCCGCGGCAATACGCAGATTTCTCCGGGCGCTACCTCCAGCTTTCCCAGCTCGGTAAAGATGAGCAGCTTGCCCTGCTGCGGCACTACCAGGAACTCGCCGTCCGCATTCCAGAAGAAGCGCTTGTGCATGGAGCGTGTCGCCACATAGATATGGATCGCCGCGCCGGTCTGGAGCGACGAGTCGCCGTTGCCGCCCAGGGTCATGATGCCGTCCACGAAGTCGACCGCCCCGGGCGGAATCGGTTCCGGATTCCACCGCAACTGGTTGGGCGAGGTGGTCGCGTCCGCGCAAGGCCAGCCGCGGATCAGCCGCTGCGCGCGCACCGGCGTGTATGGCTTGTGCACGGTGGAGGGACGAATGCGGTAGAGCCACGACCGCCGATTCTGCCCCCGCGGCATGGTGAAAGGTGTGCCGCTGAACTGCTCCGCATAGAGTCCCAGTGGATGCTTCTGCGGCGTGTTCTGCCCGATGGGCAGCGCGCCCGGCTCGGCCTCGGTAGCAAATTCGTTCAGAAACCCAGACTGATAGCGCAGCTCCGCCATGCATCTCCTCCGAAACAGCCGTTTATACACGAAAGCCTACGCTAGTGTCCGCGATAACGGAGCAACGTATTGACCGCGAAGCTTTACGTCCGCCTCCGCCGAGTTACATTGAGAACGTCGTTTGAAACCGCCCAGCAGCACGCGGCAATCGTAAAAAGGATGGAATGGTAAACATCTCGCGAGGCCCCCGCGGCGCAGGCCGGTTCCTTTTCGCAGCAACCCTCTTCTTTCTCCAACTCGCGCCGCTGCAAGCGCAGCCCGCACCTGCCCTCAAACTCATCCCCATGCCGCGTGAGGTGCGTGCCGGCAAGCTGCTTTCGCTGGACCGCGGCATCCTGGTCCGTGTGGGCTCACGCGATGCGGAAGATCGCTTTACCGCGGAGGACCTGCGCGCCTCATTGAAAGAGCGCGGTATTCCGAGCCGCGCCAGTGGTCCGATCATCGAACTGTTGCGTAGCAACACCGCGACTGCGCGCACACTGCTCGCCGCCGCACACGTCACCTTCGAACCCGCCATGCACGACGAGGGCTACGTCATCCTGCCGCGGGCTCGTGGCCTCGCCGTCGTCGCTGCCACCAGCAGCGGCCTCTTCTACGGCGCGCAGACGGTCAAGCAACTTGTCATCAATGGCGGACATGGCGATGGCGGACATGGTGATGGCGGACCCGGCGGCAGCGGCAAGGACGCCCGGCTTCAGACCGCCACCATCCAGACGGCCTCAATCAAGGACTGGCCCGCGCTCCCGCACCGCGGCCTCGACGATGATCTCTCGCGCGGTCCCGTCCCCACACTCGCATTCCAGAAGCGCCAGGTCCGCACCCTCGCCGCTTACAAGCTCAATATCTACTCGCCATACTTCGAGCACACGCTCGCCTACGCTGGCTCGCCGCTCGTCGCGCCGCCCGGCGGGGCCATGACTCCATCGGACGTCGCCGAACTTGTTCGCTACGCCGCGCAGTACCACGTCACCGTAGTCCCGGAGCAGGAGGCCTTCGGCCATCTCCATCACGTGCTCAAGTACGAGCAGTTCGCGTCGCTTGGAGAGACGCCGCACGGCCAGGTCCTCTCGCCCGTCCAGCCCGGCTCGCTCGCGCTCATCAAGCAATGGTTCACGCAGATTGCCCAGCAATTCCCATCCCGCTGGGTGCACATCGGCGCCGACGAAACCAACGAGCTCGGCAAGGGCCAGACCCGCGACCTCGTCACCCAGCGCGGACTCGATCAGGTGTACGTCGATTTTCTGTGCCAGATCCACGGCGTCATCCAGCCCACCGGCAAACGCATCCTCTTCTGGGGCGACCTCGCCTGGCACAATCCCGACCTCGTCGCCGCCCTCCCGAAGGACATGATCGGCGTCCCCTGGGTCTACGACGCGAAGCCCGGCTTCGACAAATACATTGAGCCTTTCAACCGCGCCGGTATGGAGGTCTGGGTCGCGCCCGGCGTCAACAACTGGCGGCGCGTCTATCCGGATAGCAACATCGGCCTGGTCAACATCCAGCACTTCGTCCGCGACGGCCAGCGCCTCGGCGCGCGGGGCATGCTAAACACCGTCTGGAATGACGATGGCGAAGGCGTCTTCGACCAGGACTGGTACGGCGTCCTCTTTGGCGCAGCGGCTTCCTGGCAGCCCGGCGAAAGCTCCATCCCGCAATTCCAGGCCAGCTACGGCGCGGTCTTCCACGGCGACCCGAGCGACAAGATCGACCAGGCGCAGACCCAGATCATGGCCGCGCAAAAGCTGCTCTCCGACAATGGCTTTCGCTTCGGCGCGTCGAACGCGCTCTTCTGGGAGGACCCGTGGAGCCCAGCCGGCCAGCAGGATTCCGCCAAACTACTCCCCATCCTGAAAGATGTGCGCCTCCACGCCGAGAACGCCATCACCCTCATCGACGAGGCCCGCGCCGACCATCCGCTGCGCGAGCAGGAGGCGCTCGATGCTCTCGCATTGGGCGTGCGCCGCATCGACTTCATCGGCATGAAGTTCCAGTTCGCCAATGAGATCGCCCACGCCTACGCGGACGCCTGGAGCCAGCAGGCCGTCACCCCACACTCCCGCGCCTCCAGCGACCTGGTCGAGATCAGCAATGCCAACGGTCGCTGCCAGGACCTGCGCGACGGCTACACGCTGACCCGCGAGCTCTTTGAACAGGCGTGGCTGCGCGACAATCGTCCCTACTGGCTCCAGAATGTCCTCGCCCAATACGACATGGGCATCCAGCTATGGATCACGCG
>DASZLE010000071.1:0-13649 GCA_035552475.1 Occallatibacter sp. | reverse complement strand
CGGCGCGTCGTAGTGGACGTGGACCTGGAGAAGTTCTTCGACCGGGTCAACCACGACATCCTGATCGACCGCTTGCGGAAACGCGTCGCCGACACCGGAGTGATCCGGCTGGTGCGGGCGTATCTGACCAGCGGGATCATGGATGGCGGGGTGTCGATGGCACGCAGTGAGGGAACGCCGCAAGGCGGTCCGTTGTCTCCGCTGCTGGCCAACCTGTTGCTGGATGAGGTGGACAAGGAACTGGAACGAAGGGGGCATTGCTTCGTTCGCTACGCCGACGATGCGAATGTGTATGTTCGCAGCCGCCGCGCGGGCAAGCGGGTGATGGCTCTGTTGCTGAAACTCTATGGCCGTCTGCGTCTCAAGGTGAATCAAGCCAAGAGCGCAGTGGCCAGCGTGTTCCAGCGCAAGTTCCTGGGGTACAGCTTCTGGGCGGCCGCAGGTGGCAAGATCAAGCGCCGTGTGGCTGACAAGGCAATGACAACGTTCAAGGCGCGGGTGAGGAAACTGACTCGGCGCTCGGGCGGAGCCAGCCTTGAACAGGTGACGGAACGGCTACGTAGCTATGTGCGGGGCTGGAAGGCTTACTTCGGAAAGGCGGAAACTCCAAAGGTCTGGCGCGAGCTTGATCAGTGGATACGCCACCGGATGCGGGCCATCCAACTCAAGCAATGGCGGCGGGGCACGACCGCATATCGAGAGCTTCTGGAAAGGGGTGCAAGGCCGGATGTCGCGCTGATGGTGGCGGGAAATCTTCGCCGCCTGTGGCGCAACAGCGGAACCCCGATGAATGGAGTGCTCGATCTACGCTGGGCAGATCAGCTGGGCATCCCCCGTCTCTGTTGACCTCAACTCCTCGAACCGCCGGATGCGGACCCGCTTGTCCGGTGGTGTGGCAGGGGAGGAGAGGCGACTCTCCCCCCTATGCCGATTCGATCAGAGGCGGGTGGGGCGCGACTGTGCAGGCCGCGGAAGAATTTAAATCCTCGTCTACTGCGGGGACCGCGTGTCAGCGGGGGCTGAAGCCCGATTCTTGCAATGGAGCATTTGCGGCATGCCCTAAAAGGAAACAATGGATACAAGTGAAGCAAAGGAAAGGATCATCAAGGTGTGCGCTAACCCACCCTAGCCGCAAAAACAAAGACGCGGCGAGGGTGGGCACCCATGGGCTTATCCGGTCCCGGGCAGGAATCTGGGGGAAGCGGCGTGGCGGAGGCCGTTTGTTTCGAGGGCTTTTCCCCGTGATGACTATCACAGCGGCATTCTTCAGCGAAGCGGGACCATACATGGGGCTTCCGGTGAAAGACTCTGCGCCAGATTGCGGTACAGCAGACGCAACGCCGGGAGCCGAGAGGATAGTTCGCGATGGCGGCTGCGGAGAAGCAGGACCGAGGATTGCTCCGCGTGAACGAAGCGGAGTGCAAGGGGTGCGGGCTGTGCATTGAGGCTTGCCCGCCCAAGGTGATCGGCCTGAGCGAACGCCTGAATCACCACGGCTATCGCACGGCGGTGTATGCGGGATCGGGCTGCACGGGCTGCGGGATCTGTTTTCTTGCCTGCCCTGAACCAGGCGCCCTCACGGTGTATCGCGCGTCGATGAAGCGCCCCGTGGTGGCGGCGCGAGCAGAGTCCGCCCAGGGAGAAATTTCATGCGCAAGCAACTGATGAAGGGTAATGACGCGCTGATGAAGAGCGCGATTCTCGCCGGATGCCGGGCGTTCTACGGCTATCCGATTACGCCGGCGAGCGAGATTGCGGAAGCGGCAGCTCTGTATCTGCCCAGGGCGGGCGGGGTGTTTCTGCAGGCGGAGAGCGAAGTGGCTGCCATCAACATGCTGTATGGGGCGTCCGCCGCGGGCGTGCGGTGCATGACGGCCTCGAGCGGGCCCGGGATCAGCCTGATGCAGGAAGGCATCAGTTATATGGCCGGAGCAGAGCTGCCCTGCGTGATTGTCGACATCAGCCGCGGCGGGCCGGGGCTTGGCAACATTGCCGCCGAGCAGAGCGACTACAACATGGTGGTGAAAGGCGGGGGCAACGGCAGCTATCGGACGCTGGTGCTGGCTCCGTATTCGGCGCAGGAGATGGTGGATCTGACCGCGCTGGCTTTTGAGTGGGCGGACCGGTATCGCACCCCCGTTGTCATTCTCACGGATGGCTTCGTGGGTCAGATGATGGAGCCCGTGGAGTTTCCGCAGCGCGCGGTTCTTCCGGATTCGCCCGTATGGGCGGTTACGGGCGAGCGCGCCACTCGCGGCAATCTGATCACCTCGCTGCATATCGGGATCGACGAACTGGAGGCGCACAATCGCCATCTTGAGGCCAAGTACAAAAGCGCGGAAAAGTGCGAAGCGCGCGCGGAAGAGTTTCAGATGGACGATGCGGAGGTTGTGCTGGTCGGTTACGGAATCGTGGGCCGGATTCTGAAGGCCGTGACCGCGGAGGCGCGAGCCGAGGGGATTCCGGTAGGCGTGCTGCGGCCGATCTCTTTATATCCGTTTCCGGTGGGGCACTTCCGCAATGCGGCTGCGCAGGCACGGGTGTTTGGGGTGGTGGAAATGAGCCTGGGACAGATGGTGGACGATGTGCGCCTTGCGCTCAACGGCGCGCGGCCGGTGGAGTTCCATGGGCGATGCGGAGGCAATGTGCCGTCGCATGACGAACTGCTGCGGCTGGTGCGCATTCTTGCACAGAAACACCTGTCCGGCAGTGTGCAGGAGAAGGAGCAGATGGCCCATGCCTGAGGAGACGATCGAAGGGTACAGCATTGTCCACGGCAAAGCGCACTCGTTTTATGACACGTACGAACGCAAAGGCGAACTGCAGCACCAGACCCACTATTGCCCGGGCTGCGGACACGGAACGATTCACAAGATGCTGGCGCGGGCCATCGACGAACTCGGGATCCAGGACCGTACGATCCTGATCAGCCCGGTGGGCTGCTCGGTGTTCGCTTACTACTACTTTGACGTGGGGAATATCCAGGCTGCGCATGGGCGCGCTCCGGCAGTGGCCACGGCAGCAAAACGCAGCCATCCGGGAAGCATTGTGGTCAGCTACCAGGGTGACGGCGATTTATCGGCGATCGGATCCGGAGAGATTCTGCACGCGGCCAATCGCGGCGAGAATATTACGGTGATTTTCGTCAATAATGCGATCTACTCGATGACAGGCGGGCAGGTGGCGCCGACGACGCTGATTGGGCAGAAGAGCACGACTACGCCATGCGGCCGCAGCGTAGCCAATGAGGGCTATCCATTACGAATGAGCGAGATGCTGGCCACGCTGGAAGCGCCGGTCTATATCGAGCGCGTGGCGCTGGGCGATAACAAGCAGATTGCGCAGGCTAGCCGGGCGATTCATCGCGCGGTGGAGAACCAGGTGCGCGGTCTCGGCTTCTCGTTCATTGAGGTGCTCTCGCCTTGCCCGACGATCTGGAAAATGTCCGCTGTGGAATCGCAGCACTGGGTGCGCGATGTGATGGAGAAGACATATCCGCTGGGGGTGCTTCGCGACCGGATCCAGGAAGCGCAGCCGCGTCGTGCGCCGGCGGCCACTCCAGAGTTGGATGAGCTGCGGGGCATTCTAGGTATTCCGGAGGACGAAGGGGCGGAAGAGGGGCATGCGGAGAGCCGGTCCGCGATCGATCTGCAGATCCGCGTGGCGGGTTTCGGCGGCCAGGGCGTGCTGTTGCTGGGCGAAGTGCTGGCGGAAGCGGGGCTGGATGCAGGCTTGGAAGTATCGTGGCTGCCGTCGTATGGGCCGGAGATGCGCTCCGGCACATCGAATTGCCACGTGCGGCTGTCGCGGGAGGCGATCGATTCCCCGATGGTGACTTCGCCCAATGTGCTGGTGGCGATGAATGAGCCGTCGTTGCGGAAGTTTGTGGCAACGGTGCGTCCGGGCGGGTGGATTCTCTACAACGGCGACGCGATTCCCGCGGACTGCGCGCGTGCCGATGTGCATGAGCTCTCGATTCCATTCACGCACGTGGCCGACGAGATTGGCGACGCGCGCATCACGAACATGGTGATGCTGGGCGCGCTGCTGGAGATCACGGACGCGTTGCCGCAACACAGCGTGGACGCGGCATTGCGGCGGATGGTGAAGAGCACCCGGTGGTTTGACCTGGATGAGCGCGCGCTGGAACGGGGACGCGAGTTGTACATCAGCTCCATGGCCGCGATTTAATCCTGTGGGGCGCGCGCCGGTTCGCGTGGGGTGCTGCCGTAAACTGCTTTCATGCGTTTTCCGGGCCGCTTTGTTGCTTCATGCGCCATCGTTTTCGGCGCCCTATCTGTGCAGGCCACCACCGGCAAGGCTTCGCCGGAACTGGCCGCGTACGTATTTCCGCAGAATGCCACGCTCAATGCGGGTGAGGTCGATCCTCATGGCATGACGCGGATCAACTACGCATTTGCCAACATTGAGAATGGGCGCATGGTGACCGGCTTTGCGCACGATGCGGAGAACTTTGCATTTCTCGCGTCGCTGCGCAAGGAGAACCCCAGGCTCACGGTTCTGGTTTCGGTGGGCGGATGGCTTTGGTCGGGCAACTTCTCCGATATGGCTCTCACCAGGGAGAGCCGCGCTGTGTTCATCCAGTCGGCGGTCGATTTCATCGCACAGTATGATCTCGACGGACTTGATATCGACTGGGAGTATCCGGGGCTTCCCGGGAAGGGGCATACGTTCCGCGCGGAGGACAAGCAGAACTTTACCTCGGTGCTGAGTGAGCTTCGTACAGCATTCAATCGCGCATCGCGAAAGATGGGCCGCAGGCTCTATCTGACGATTGCCGCGGGTGCTTCGCCGGACTTTCTCGAACATACGGAGATGGGCAAGGTGGCGCGCATCGTGGATACGGTGAACCTGATGGCGTACGACTACTACGTGCCGGGCGGCGAAGCCACAACCGGCCACAACGCTGCGCTGCTTACGGACCCGCGGGATCCGGAGAAGGCTTCGGCGGATGCGTCGGTTCGGACATTTGAAAAGGCCGGCGTTCCCGCCGCCAAGCTTGTGCTCGGCGTTCCTCTGTTTGGGCACGCCTGGGCCGATGTGGCGGCGACGGATCACGGCCTCTACCAACCTGGAAAACCAGCGCCGAATGGATGGGCGACGTTCAGCGTGATTGAGTCCACGATGCTGGGACACGATTTCACGCGGACGTGGGATCCGGTATCGCAGGTGCCGACGCTCTACAATGCCGAGACGCACACGTTTGTTTCGTACGACGATCAGCAATCGATGGCGGCCAAATGCCGGTACGTTCATACGCACAGGCTGGCTGGAATGATGGTATGGGATCTGGAAAGCGACGACGCATCGGGCACACTGATGAAGGCGATCAACGCCTGCCTGCGATGACACGTTGCTGGAGGGGAGAGGGTGTGCGGCCCGATTCCCAGGTCTCCATGAACTGGAGACCTGGGACATCCTGAGCTCAGGCTTGCAGTTGGCGAAGGTAGGGTACGCTGGCTTGCATCATGGGCAGTTCCATCTCCACGAAGTAGTTCTGAATGCCGCCGGTTTTGGCTGCGGTGAAGATCTTTTTCCAGTCGAGGGTGCCCTGGCCTACGGGGACGATCTTGCGCGTCATCGCCGACCAGCCCTGGACGTGCATGGAGATGAAGCGGCCGGGATAACGGGTGAAGTAGTCGGCGGCGTCGTAGCCGTCGCTGACGGTGGAGACCTGGAACTGGAACTTGACGTACCTGGGGTCGAGAAGCTGAAACAGCACATCATAGGTGCGTTTGCCGTCGACCGTGGTGAGCTCGAAGTCTTCGTTGTGGAGGCCCTGCACGATGCCCGCGGAGGCGGCCTTTTCTCCCATGCGGTTGTATTCGTCGGCGGCGCGCTTGACGTCGTCCATGGTGGGATTCTTCGGGCCACCGAGGCTGGCGACGAGCATCTGGGTGAGGCCGACGTCTTTTGCCCAGCCGATGCGCTGGTCCTGGTTCTTGCGCAGTTCCTGCATGGAGAAGTGACTGCTGACGCAGGTGAGGCCGGCGGCGTGGAGGATGGCGCGGAGTTCGGCGCCTTTGTATTTGGCCAAGCCGGCGAAGCCCGAGTCTGCATAGCCGACGGGCGAGCAAAGTTCGATGGACTGGAAGCCGCTGGAGGCGAGCTGTTTGAGGGTGCCGGGGAAGTCTTTGGCGATCAGGCTGCGTACGGGCCAAGTCTGGCAGCCAATGGGGAGGCCGAGCGGTTGCGCGTGGGCCAGGCGGGCGGCACCGACGATGGCGCAGGCGGAGGCGGTCTTGAGGAAGTCTCTTCTGGATTGAGCGGGCATCGAGGGGCTCCTTGGATGGCGAGCCCATTTTATGCTGCCGGAGTCCGGGTGGCGGGAGTTGGCCAGGTCTGAGGCGGGGGGCCTTCGGTTTCCGGCGGGGTGCGGTAGGGTTCTTTCGTCCCTACGGGACTGGGGGATTTTTGGGTGCGGTACCCAGGACTGCCCTGACCCTTCCCTTTCGTTTCACTCAGGGGCAGGGCAGGTTGTCCTGGGCTAACATCCTGCGGTCCCTACGGGACCTTCTCTGGAGGAGACCGGGGTATAGAGAGGAAACCGGAGAGTGGAGAGGGAAGCTGGGTGTAGGGGAGCAGGCGGAGGGGTCTGGGTAGGCCGGGGGTTGGAGGAGACCCGGGGGGTGGACAGGAAGCTGGGGTGTAGTCGAGGAGGCCTGGGGTCGGAGCTCGCCCGGGGGGTGGAGCCGGCCTGGGGTCGGAGCGGGCCGGAGGTTGGGGAGCTGGCCTGCGTTGGGAGGAGGATGGGGCGGATTAGTGCTGGACTTTCTGCTCGGTCTGGCGCTCGGCTTTGGGTTCGGTTTTGGTGGGTGCCGAGGCGGGCTTCTGTGCCGAGATGGTTGTTGAGGGTGACGCGGCGGCCGGGGGTTGCTGAGGCGCCGAGGATTGTGGAGTCGAGGGCTGTGTGGGCGAGGGTTGTGCGGCCGGTGTGGCCGGCGGTTGGGGAGCCGGGACGGCGGATGGGGCGGCTCTTTCGGCGAGGGCTGCCGGGGTGAGGCCGATGGGTGTAACCGGCATGGTGAGGGTCTGGACGGTGTCGGGGTCGTCGCGCAGCTTGACGTAAAGGGTGCCGTTGACGGGGTGGGGAACTGTGAGTTGGGCGCCGGTAAAGTCGGAGGGCACCTCGGTGGGATTGTTGAAGTCCTGGGTGGAGGCCACGGAGTCGACGAGGAACAGGTTGGTTCCGGAGAGGGTGCAGGTCTTGGTGGAGGAGCGGGGGCAGCGCAGTTCCTTGAGGCCGGGCAGACGGACGAGGGTGCCGAGGGGCATCCAGTCTCCGGGCACGCCGTCGGCAGAGACGGCGCGGGCGCGGAGGGGACCGAAGGCGGAGGCGCCGAAGCGGGAGAGGGGCTCGATCATGCCGATGGCGGTGCGGGTGTCTTCGAGCATCAGGCTGCCGTCGGAGAGCGAAAGGACGGTGTGGAAGCTGCCATCTTCGGCGGCGACTTCGACATTCTGATTGCGCGGGAATTTTTGCGGCACGACGGACTTGAGGAAGAAGACGAGTTTGCCGTCCACGGGGAGGTCGTCGGGACTGCCGAGGTGGACGGGAGAGGGCACAGCGGTGTCGCCGTCCTGCGAGCCCTTGCTGAGGAGGGTGACCTGGGGCCGCGGGGGATCGGCGTGGACGGGGACCTTGAGCTCGCGGCCATCGCGGAGGGCAACCTTGGCGGAGTAGTGTGAGCCGGCGTCGAGGTCGGAGGTGGACCGGTCGGTTTTCAGGGTGAGCTGGTCGAAATCCTGCACGCGGGCGAGGCCGTCGGGCGTCCAGTTGAGATTGCTGAAGGTGGCTTTGGCGACTTCGTCGAGGCGTGTGCCCTTGAGGGTGGCGGTGTGATCGCCGACATTGAGGGTAATGCGATCGAGCGAGGCGGCTTCAGCGTAGGCGTTGACGCTGATGATGTCGGGTTTCTCGATGCCGTATTGGCGGATCTGGATGGTGACGGGGCCGGGAGCGGCGTCCTTCATTGGCATCTCGACATCGAGAGTGCCGGACTTGGACGAATTCCATTTGAGGGGAAGGGGTTTGGCTTCGGCGAGGTCGACGCTGGAAACGCAGAGGGTGTTGTCGCCCTGGATGTGGAGGAGATCGTTGCGGCCAACGATGAGGGCGGACTGATCGTCGGCGGCGAGGGTCCACTTGCCCAGAGAGTCGGAGAGCAACTTGAAGTGGGGGCCGTCGAAATCGTCGAAGCCCCACTTGCCGTGGAGTATGGCGGTGAGTTCGCCGGCGGGGAGGGCGGGCAGGGGATCGGGGGGGACGAGGCCGCCGCGGGCCGGGTCTGCGGTGACGGGAATATCCAGGGCGGCGCCGTTGGCGCTTTCAATATGGAGCGTGAGGTCGTGGGCGATGGAGGTGCCGAAGACCATAGGTGCGCCGTCGGCCGCAAAGACCAGGTCGGGTTTTTGCGCGCAGAGGGTTTCATTGGGATTGAGGAGGTGCAGTGGCGGGGGCTTGGACGGTCCGACGGGCGGAAGCGCGACGACGACCACGGATTTGGGATCGCGGAATGACGGCGGCTCATTGAGGCGCAGGTTGAGTGTGTCCTTCGTGGGCAGGGCGAGGGCGGGGATGTACTGGAAGTGGGCGGTGTGGAGCGAGGAGAGAATCTTGGCCATATCCACGATGGCGCCAACGTAGGGGCTGTACATGCCAGCGCCGCCGAGGGAGGAGTAGCTGAGCTGATTCATCAGGTCGGCGGTGCCGCCGCTGGCGATCTGCGACACGAGAGACTGGGCGTTGGCGTCATCGAGGACCATGCCCTCGGTGTGCTGGGCGAGGCATGCGGCCTGCTGGTCGGGAGGGCGGTCGAAGCACTGCTGCTGGATACGGATGCCGAGGGAGCGGGCAGCGAACTCTGTGCGTTCTTTGAGCACCTTGGGGTCGGCCTGGCTGGTGGCCTTGACCTCGTTGATGTAGGCATCGAGGCGCATACGTTCCCAACTGGCAGCCTGGAGGTCCTGGGCGGCGCGGACGAAGGCGCCGGGGCGGTCGTGCACGGCGCGGCGCAGGGTGGTAAAGTCGCCGCCGGTTTCAGGGGCGAGGAAGACGAGGGCCTGCTGAGCTTCCGCGGGGACGGTGACGAAGACGCCCTCTTCGCGGGCGGAGTGGGTCCATGTTTCGACGCGGGTGAACCAGTCGGGAGGTGGAGGATTGGTGGCGCCGCGCAGGAACGCGACCACCAGAACAAAATGGGCGGACTGGCTTTCCGGCAGGTCGGGGTGAACCCAGAGGCGGTCGCCGGGCATGAGATTGGCGGCTTCCCCGATGGGGAGAGTCGAGTCCCCGCGCTTCACGTGAACATCGACTTTGGGGCCCGCGAGATCGAAGGCTGGGCCATCGGCATGAAGAAGAGCGGAGAAGGACAGCAAGCCCAGCAAGACGAGCGGCAGACTGCGACGCATACAGCTATTTTACGAGGATTGGCAAATCACGCCAATGGAGGGAGGGTTTGACGCCGCCGAAAAGATCGGAAAAGCATGGAAAGTGGGTGAATATTGCTTGAAAAATCCGGGTGACCGTACGGGAGTACATCGTTTACAATACCGTGGGGCTGGTATTCACTCGAATTTAAGTAGAGCGTTTATCGTATCAGGCGGGTTTTTTCACAGTCAAAAAAGATTGGATGTGCGCTCAGGGCGTTCGAGGCCCCGGGCGAATGCTGTAGATAGTTCCCTGGGGATGCTGTGGGCGGCGACAAAGCAAGAAGGTCTGTGGCCCTCAGCATGTGGCGCGCCGCGCTCTGCATTTGCCGCCAGGCGAAGTTGGAGGCTGCCCTTATTCAGCTGTCGGAGTTGCGGTATACGGAGAAAAAAGTATGAAATCGACCAGAGTGGCGCAAGCCGGCGTAGATGTTAGCAATCTTAGTATTCCCGACGCGGAAGAGATTATTGAAGAGGCGTTGAGCGAGCTTTCGTATTCGCAGGACCCGGGCCTAGCACGGGCGCTGCGGTTCCTGGCGCCTCCCGGATATCAGGCGATTGTAGAGCTATGCGGGGAGAACGGGCGGAGCAAGCGCCGCAACGCCACGGCGGAGACGTGGTCGCCCGAGGAAGATGAAGTCCGCATCTACTTTGAGCGGATTGGCGGAGACGATTCCGGAGCCCGCATCCTGCGCAATGTGCCGCGCGCGGCCATGGATCACGCGGTGGATGAAGACGACGCAGTGGAGCCGCTGATGGGTCCGGATCTGGATGCGCGGGTGAAGGAGTTGTGCAGCGCGTTGGCGGAGGCGGAGCGGGGCGGGCATGCATTCATCGCGCTGAAGTGGTTCCGCGACTCGTTTTTGCCGCGCAAGGCGTATCGGTGGAACCAGAATCCGGAGTCGCGGCAGGCGGTGCTGGCGGAGGCAATCCAGCGCGGCGTGGTGTTGACGAGCAAGATCGCGAATCCCAAGACGCCGGCGTATCCCACGACGACGATCCGGCTGAATCGCGCGGAGGCGGGGATTCCGGAAGAGGCACAGCGCTTTCATCCCGTTGCTGTTCAGGGCGAGTCGCTGACTGCCGTTCTGGAAGAGGAACGGGGGGTGCTGTGAGCTGCTACTTCCTCGAGGCCACTGCGTTCGCGAAGCTGTTTGTGCGCGAGCCGGGCACGGATGCGCTGATTCGCCTGATGGAGTCTGTCGAGGATAACCGCAAGCTGATTGCCGCCTCTACGCCGCTGGAAGTGTATACGGCGATCCGGCGGCGGGAGCGCGCAGGCGGCATCAGCCGCGAGGATGCCTCGGCGGCCCTTGAGATTCTGCGGCTGGAAGCGGCGAGGACGGTACAGGAACCGCTGAATCCGGCGGTGCTGGAATGCGCGCGGCAATTGCTGGACCGCACCGCGCTTCGTTGGCCGGATGCGCTGCAGTTGAGCGCGGCGCTGGTGGCGCGCGATATGTTCCAGGGGACGGAGATCATCTTCGTTTCGGCGTCGAAGACGCTGCTGGATGCGGCGAAGGCTGAGGGGCTGCAGGTGATTAATCCTGCGCTGGAGGCGGAGCCAGCCAAGGAAGCGGAGACCGTCTAAGGAAGCGCTGCTCCTTCAGGGGTCTCCAAAGGCTGAGGAAGACTCGCTCATCGAGTCGCAAGATCAGAAAACCAACCTCGGCACGCCAGGGCAGGGGACTGTTTGCAGCCGGGGAACCGCGGGTCAGGATGCGGCAGTATCGAGGACGACCCGATGGCGGTGGAATGGTGACCGAATCAACTCGATTGATTGAGCTGGATGATCGAACCCTCCCTCAGGTACGCACAGGCCCGCAATCAATCTCCTCGCTTTTTCTACGATCCCTGCTCCGCGGGCTGCCTTTCCTGCTGATCTGGCTGCCGTTGTCTGTGTTTGCGTTTCTGCCGATTCTGCGAAGCGGGCGCGCGGATTTCCGGAACATGTACACGGCCGGCTACATGGTACGCACCGGACATGGGGCGGAGATTTATGACTACGGCGCGGAGAAGGCATATCAGGACCGGCTGGTGACGAGGTCCGCCGTGCCCCTGCCGTTCATCCGGCCGGGTTATCAGGCACTCCTCTTCGCGCCGTTTTCGCTGCTGCCGTTTGTGCCGGCCTACGGGACGTTCCTGCTTTTGAATGTTGCTGCGCTGGCGCTGTTTTTCCGGCTGTTGCTGCCTTCGATCGAGGGGCTGACGCGCAAGAACCCGTCGCTCATGGGAGCGTTGCCGCTGTATATTCCCGTGACCGTGGCTCTGCTGCAAGGACAGGACTCGTTGTGGTTGCTGGTACTGATTGCGGGTGGGCTGCAGTGCCTGCGGGGAGAGAAGGACTTCGCCGCGGGGGCGCTGATCGCGCTGGGCCTGTTCAAGTTGCAGATGATTTTTCCTATCTTCGCGCTCTTTCTTTTCTGGAGACGGATACGGTTCTGCGCGGGATTCACATGCACCGGCGTGGCTCTGGGTGCGATTTCGGTTTGGGTAACTGGAGCGGAGGCGTCGCGGCTCTACGTGAAAGAAATGTTCGGGTTGGGTTCGTCGCTGGGATTCGCTTCGGGGCCGCGACTTGAAATCAACCTGATGGCCAATCTGCATGGATTGATCTCCGTGCTGCTGCAAGGGACGCTCTACGTTTTGCCAGCAACGATCGCCGTATCGGCATTGCTGCTGATGCTGCTTGCGATCCGCAGGCCGCGCAGGGAGGACCAGCTGATCGTGGCGGTAACGTGCGGCGCATTGGTGAGCTACTATATGTACGTTCACGACATGAGCGTGCTGCTTGTACCCATGCTGGTGGTGCTGCAACGTCTTCTGGGACCGGATGGCGGAAGATATCCGCTGCGCGGTGTTCATCTCGCGGCGATTGGGGCGATGTGGGCGATGCCGGCGTTCCTGCTGATCGCAAGCAAGTGGATGTGGCTGGCGTCGGTGCCGCTGCTGGTGTTCTGCATTCTCATTGTGCTGTTTCCAGCGCGGGGCCGTTCACCGCAGTTGGCGAATTGAGGCGCAGGGAACGATGGAGCGGAGCGCGGGCTACGCTTCGCGGAAGGCTAGGGTTCGCGGCGGAACTTGTTGGCGCGCTCGAACTCTTCGCGCAGGGCAGGGCCGCGCAGGTTTTCGCGAATGTGCTGGAGGCGCTGTTCGAGGGCTAAGAGGGCGCGTTCGACGGCCGCGGTGTTGGTAGCGGCGACGTCGCGCCACATGGAAAAGGGGCTGGCGCCGAGGCGCGTCATCTCGCGCAATGCGCGGCCGCCCACATCTTTCAATTCCGGCGCATCGCCGACTTCGTCTTCAAGCAACGCACTGAGCGCGGTCGCGGTGAACTGCGGCAGGTGACTGACCCACGCGACCATTTCATCGTGACGCGCGGGATCGATGTCGATGGTGCGCGAGCCCATTGCGGCGACGAGTTCGCGCCATTCTCTTACGAGCGCATTGCCGGCTATGGAGCGCTGCCATGCGGGATCGTCGGTGAAGAGCCAGACGGCGTTGCGGAAGAGGTTGGGATCGGCGAGTTCTGCGCCGCCGCGTTCTTTGCCGGCCATGGGGTGGCCGGGCAGGAAGGCTGCGCGTTGGGGCGTGTTGTAAAGGCGGGTGGCGGCCGCGGTGATCTGGCCCTTGGTGCTGCCGACGTCGGTGACGAGATGTTCGGGGCCGAGAATTCCGGCGAGTTGCTCCATGAGATCGAGGGTGGCGTAGATGGGGACGGCGAGGAGTGTGACCTGGGCTTCGCGTGCGGCGGTCAGCGGATCGGTTGCGATGGAGTCGATGGCGCGCATCGCGAGCGCCTGTTCAGCGCCGGCTGCACCGCGGTTCCAGCCCGCGATCGAGCCAGAGAATCCCGCGCTGCGCAGGGCGAGGCCGACGGAGGTGCCGAGCAGGCCTGTGCCGAGGATGGCGATTCGCTGGATCATGGTTCCAGTGTAAGCGGGGCCGGTGGGGTTGACGTTGGCGTGTTCGTCTGGGAGATTCATCGCTTCCCACCCTTTTCGCGATACGGCTGCGAAAAGGATGGGGCACGGTTGGCTTGTTATTGTCCCGGCACGGCACCCGCAGTCATGCATGGCGCCATGCGGCACCCATAAGGGATGAAAATAGGTGAGGCATCCTGCATGGGTGCGAAGCCGAAGATCTGTGGCGCCCGAACAGAGCCCGCACCGCAGTCTGACTCGGACATCGTCTCGAAC
>DASZLE010000070.1:0-70623 GCA_035552475.1 Occallatibacter sp. | reverse complement strand
CCATCGCCCACTTCGACGCGCTTGGAGTTCCAAGGTTGTTCGTTGGGAAATAGCTCAATCCGTCCGAACCGCCGGATGCGGACCCGCATGTCCGGTGGTGTGGCAGGGGAGGAGAGGTGACTCTCCCCCCTATGCCGATTTTATCTCGGTATCCTGGCCGGTTCAATAAACATCTCCCGGCGACCACTCGACCACTTTCACTCCTTTGCCCACAAGTTTCGCCAATTCCGCCGGCGTGCCTGTCAGCGCGGGGAAGGTTCCCCAATGCAGGGGAAGGATCGTCTTTGCGCCAAGGTACTTCGCTGCCAGCGCCGCCTGGCGCGGCCCCATGGTGTAATACCCGCCGATGGGCAGCATGGCAACTTCCGGCTTGTATAACTCCGCAATCAGCCGCATATCTCCGAACACGTCCGTATCGCCGGCAAGGTACAGAACCGGTCCGCTTTTGGGCTCGATCACGAAGCCCGCGGCCACGCCGACGTAATGCGTTCCGTCCTTGTCCTGCGCGCAGGAAGAATGCTTTGCGTCCACCATGGTCGCGGTCATGTCGCCGATCTGGACGGTCCCGCCCAGGTTCATGCCGATGGTCTTCTCTACTCCTTGCCTGGCAACGTAGTCAGCCAGCTCGTAGATGGCCACTACCGTCGCGCCATAGTTCTTAGCGACGGGAACCGCGTCCGAGATATGGTCGCCATGGCCGTGGGTCAGGAGCACATAGTCGATCTTGGCGGGCAACATAAACTGCTTGGGATACTTCGGGTTGTTCGCAATGAAGGGATCAATCAGGACGCAAGTCCCTTCGGCGCTCTGGATGAGCACGGTTGCGTGACCGAGCCAGGTAATCTTCAGTGCCTGTTTCGATGCCATTGATTCTGCTCCTCTTAAATGATGATTGTCTTCGCCCCACGCTGCCTTCCGGCGTGCGCAATGAAATAGGTAAGATGCCTGGCGGTCGGTTCCTGAACCGCTTTTCGCCCCTTGCCCGTTCTTCAGCATATCCGCTTGACGGCCTTCCTGAGCAGGTGTAGCTTCGTTTCAAGGTGGGCGAATATATGGAGAAAACAGAGGCGCTCTTCTCCATCCTTGACTCGGAACCACGCCACTCACCCCTTGCCCGCGCCGCCGACGCCGCACCTCTGGACTCCACCGGATGCCTCACCGAGTACAGGCCCATCCAGACCCGCACCATGGTGTCCAAAACCACCAGTCAGCGCGGCCTGCCTTTCACCCACACCATCAATCCCTACCGGGGCTGCGAGTTTGCCTGCCGCTATTGCTACGCCCGTTATGCCCACGAGTTTCTGGAGCGCACCCCGGAGGAATTTGAGCGCAAGATTTACATGAAGCAGAACGCGGCCTGGCTACTGGCGCAGGAGCTGGCCCGTCTGAAGCCCGGCACCGAGATCGCCCTCGGCACCGCGACCGACCCTTACCAGCCCATTGAACGCCGCCAGAAGATCACGCGCTCGCTGCTCGAGGTCTTCGCGAAGACCAGCGGATTCAGCCTGGGCATCGTGACGAAATCCACGCTGATTGTGCGCGACATCGACTTGCTCACCGAGATCGCCCGCCGCCACAAGCTCACGGTGGCGCACACCGTGACGACCATGAACGTGAAGCTCGCCCGCGTCCTTGAGCCCCGCGCGCCACGCCCCGACCTGCGCATGCGTACCCTGGCGCGGATGCGCGAAGCTGGGCTGCGCGCCGGAGTGCTCTGCTCGCCGCTCATGCCCGGAATCACTGATTCGCGCCGTTCCATTGACGCAGTGGCCCGCGCTGCGAAAACCGCCGATGCCAGATTCTTCGGCTCCGGTGCACTCTTCCTGAAACCCTGCTCGCTGCCCACGTTCCTCGAGTTCGTCGGCGAGCACTTTCCGCAGCAGCTCGCGGCCTACAAGCATCGCTACGGCTCCAGCGCTTTTGTTTCTGCCGAGTATCGCAAGCGTGTCGGCGACCTGGTCCAGTCCATCTGCCGCGAGCACAAACTGGGCGGCCGTTACGACGGCCCTCCGGCGCGCGGAACAGAGCCGCACCAGTCGCCGGCGATGATTGGAAGGCAGCCATGGCTACCGTTCGCCTGAGAGGTGCTCAGCTCTCTTGCACGACCGGCACCGCCGGCCGCGGGTTCGCCGCCTTGGTTGTAATCGTCAACTTCGCCGGTGTCAGCTCCGGCGCATCCCATTGCTTGGGATCCTTGGTCGCCTCAATGTGAATCTCGCCCGGCTGCCGCATGCTCTGCACGATGACTTGCGCAAGGCCGTTGAACAGCGAGCGTTTGGGTTCCTTGTCGCTCTCCTGGCAATTTGGGTCGCCATTGCCCACGCCGATGAGCATGCCAGCGCCGGACACATTGAACGCCAGCTTGTTCATCGCCGTTGGAACCAGTCGGCCATCCTTGTCCAGCGCCTCCACCTTGATGACGGCCAGGTCTTCGCCGTCCGCGTCAATCTCCGTGCGGTCTGCCGAGAGCCGGATTTGCGTCGGCTCGCCCGTTGTCTCGCGCTTTTCAGTCAGCACTACCTGGCCATTCTTTGAGCCGCGCGCCTCGATCACTCCCGGCTCATAGCGCACCTTCCACTCCACGTGGCCCAGGTGCCGCACCTTCTGGCTGCCAATGCTCTTGCCGTTGACCAGCAACTCAACTTCGTCCAGGTTCGAGTAGGCCCACACGGCGATCTCGTCGCCCTCGCGGCCCTCCCAGTTCCAATGCGGAAACAGGTGCAGCGACGGCTCGTTCCGCCACCACGCCTTGTAGTAGAAGAAAAAATCCTTGGGGAATCCGCACATGTCCACGATGCCGAACTGCGAGTTGATGGACGGCCACCCGTACGGCGTAGGCTCGCCGCGGTAGTCGAAGCCGGTCCAGGCAAAGCCGCCGGCTTCCCAGTCGCGCGTGCCGTAGAAGGTCCACCACGTCTCCGGCGTCTCGCCCCACGGCACTACGCCGGTGTATGAGTTGACCCAGTTGCGCAGGGGATCGGTGACGTAGATGCCGCGCGTGCTGATGGCGCTCGAGGTCTCCGATCCGTAGATGGGCCGCTTGGGAAAATCGGCGTGGTACTTGTCCGGGCGCTCGAGGCCGTAGTTGAAGCCGACAACGTCGAACGCGTCGGTCACGCCCTTGCGGTTGTCGCCGTTTACGGCGGCGGAGACTACACGGGTCGGGTCCAGCTCGTGGCAGCGCCGCACCATGTCGCCGGCGACGCGCGCGCCTTGCTCGGCCATAGGGCCCTGAAGCTGCCATTCCTCGTTACCGACAGACCACAGGATGATCGAAGGCGAGTTGCGATAGCGCTTCACCATGCCCTCAAGCTGAGCCATGCCCTCGGGGTTCGAGCTCATCTGGCGCGTCTCGCACATCATCATCACGCCCATGCGGTCGCAGGCGTCCACCCACTCCGGCGTGGGCATGTTGTGCGAAGTCCGCACCCCGTTGCAGCCCATCTCCTTCATCACGCCCATGCGGAAATACTGCAGCCGGTCCGGCACCGCCGCGCCCACGCCCGCGTGGTCCTGGTGGTTGCAGGTGCCCTGGATCTTGAGCGGCTTGCCGTTGAGGAAGAAGCCCTTGTCCGCGGTGAACTCCGCCGTGCGAATACCAAAGGTGATGCGTTCGGCGTCGACCGGCTTGCCGCCGGCCTCGACCGTCACGATCGCGGTGTAAAGATTCGGAGTGTCGGTGGACCAGAGCGCGGCGTTCGCGAGCTTGGCTGCGGCGCTGTAGCTCGCCGCGCCATCCGCCGCAACCGTCTGCGCGGGCGCCTCGGCTGTTGCAACCGTCGCGCCGGAGGCATCCAGAATCTTCCAGTTCACGCGCGCGCTTGCCGGCTCTTTGCCCTCGTTTCGCACCATGGTATCGAGGGCCAGCGTAGCCGCATTTCCCTTCAAGGACGCACGCACCGTCGAGTCCCACTTTCCCAGATGCACCGCATCCGTCTTAATGAGCCACACGTGCCGATAGATCCCTGCGCCCTCATAGAACCACCCGTCGCCAAAGCTCGCATCGACGCGCGCCATGATGTAGTTGGTGCCGCCGTAGTGCAGGAAGTCTGTCAGGTCAAACTCGAACGGCGCGTAGCCGTTGTCGTTGCGGCCGATGAAGCAGCCGTTGACGAACACCAGTACGTCGCGGAATGCGCCGTCGAATTGCACGCTGATGCGTTTGCCCGCGTCGCCGGCAGGAATTTCGAGCTCGCGGCGGTACCAGCCCACGCTGGTCTCCGGGTAGCGGCGGCCGAGCGGCTTGTACCCGTGCGACATTTGCTCCGGGTCGTTGACGAAGGGCAGCTCCACGGCCCAGTCGTGGGGCAGATTCAGTGTGCGCCACTTGGAGGCGTCGAATTTCGCCTTGGAAAAATCGAACTCGCCGGTCTTGGCAAAGTCGCCCTGGCCGTAGCCGAAGCCTAGATCCTTGGTCGGATCGATGCCGTTGCCGAAGGTGAATTTCCATCCGAAATCGAATAGGAGTTTCTCGCGAGGTGCTTCGGCGGGAAGGGAAGCATCGTTCTCCGCAATGGCCGCCGCGGCGCGGGCCCAGGCCGAGCGGCTCAACAGCGACGAGGCGGAAACCGCCATTCCGGTGGCAAGCAATTCACGGCGAGTAAAAGTAGACATAAGAAAGCTCCCTGCATCGGAAATTTGGCTGCAGCGTGACGCGGATGCGCGGCGGCAAGCAACGCCGAAGAATAAATCACAGCACCGTGTTCTAGGAAGAAAACGATTTCAGCGGGGAGCGAGCCTCCGAGCAGCTCCAGTTAAAGTGGAGTGAGGAGGATCACCGTTTGCCCCTGTACGAGCACCATGTCTTTGTTTGTCATAACGTGCGCCCTGAAGGTGCGCCGCGCCCGTCATGCACCTCTGACGGCAAGAGCGAAGTCTTTGTCCAACTGCAGCAACTGACCAAGGCGGCGGGCCTTGCCGATCGCGTGCGCATCAACAAGAGCCTTTGCCTGGACCAGTGCGAGCACGGGCCCACCGTGGTGGTGTATCCGGACGCAGTGTGGTACGGCGGGGTGCGGCTGGAGGATGCGGCGGAGATTGTGGAAGAACACCTCAGGAACGGGCGGGCGGTGGAGCGGCTGCGGATTGCGGAGAGCTGCGTGAACGCAAAGAGCTGCCCGCACCGGAGCGCCTAGAAGCGGGGCTGACCTTGGTAATGGCCGGACGGTGCTTGAGGCGCGGTCTGGGTGATTGTTTCGGGTCTGGAGCCGATAAGCGAATGCGGAGGACTCCCCATGAGCCGCACCCGCGTATCGGTTCTTCTGGCCTGTTTGTCAATGGCGATTCCCGCGATGGCTGCGCCTGCGGACTCTGATGCCCAGGCGGCGGTTGTTGCGGCGGCGAGCGGCACCCTGTCGGTCAGGCTGCATTGGGACGGGGCGCTGCCGCTGCCTGCAGGGGCGTTGATCGCCTGCCGGGCACGGGTGGTTCCACTGATGCCGCCGGGCGCGAGCGCGAATCTGCAGCCGGCCGAGGCGTCGGTTCAGGTTCCCGGCTCTGCCGGACAGTGCGCGCTGGAGATTCCGCTGGCCTGGCGTGGCTGGACCGGTCCCGCCGCTGTGACGGTTGTTTATGAGATGGATGCGGCCTCCGCAGAGGGAAAGATTGCACGGACCGGTTCGCAGATCGTCTTGGTTTCTGCGGCAACCGGTGGCGGGCTCCGGCTTACGAGACGCATGTGAGTGATTTCCTGAACAGGAACGTTCGCGAGGGAATGTACAGACCCGGCCTCGATGCGTTATCCTGAGCGTTAGTCCATGATCTTTTCCCGCGAATACATTGGTTACCTTGGCCGCCGCACGGTCAAGCACCTCATCGACGCCAAGTTCATCACTACGCGCGACTTGAAGCTGACCGAGGAGCGCGTGATCCACGCCCTCACCGAGGAACTGGCGCTCGAAGACCGCATTAACGAAGAGGTGCGCATGATTCTGGATGCGTACTCCGAGGAGATGCGCAAGACTGGCGCGCAGTACGCCGAGATGTTCAAGAAGGTGAAGGGCGAGCTGACGCGAAAATACAAGGCGGTTCTATGAGGATCAGCCGGGACAAAGTGAACAAGCTGGCGCACACCGCGGCCGACACCCTTGCCGACATTGAGGCGGTTGGGTTCCTTGAGGACCGCAACACCATCCGCCAGGAGGCGCGCAAGGAACTTGAGGCGCTTCTGACCGAAGAGGCGCGGATCGATGCAGCGGCGCGGGCCAAGATCGCCAGCCAGCGCAAGATCATCCTCGAGGGCTCGCAGGAGTGGGAGATCCTCTACCGCAAGTACTACAACGAGGAAGTGCGGAAGCTGGGGATCTGAAGAGCAGGGAAGTAGGGACCAAGGGAACAAGAGAGCGGTACAAGGTGCGCGCGGCGCTTTGGATTGCGCGGGAATTTTGTTAGAGTAGACGAGTGGCCTGATGGCCATCCCCTTCCCAGCGTGGCGCTATCGTCTAGGGGTTAGGACGTGAGATTCTCATTCTCAAAACACGGGTTCGATTCCCGTTAGCGCTACCAACAACCCAAGTACACACAAAGCTCTGCTGGGCAGGCACTGCTTCGATTTCAACTCGAATCAGTAGATTTGTAGATGGCTGCAAAATCTCGCAGACCAGATCGCGCGGATATCCTGAGGTCTGTCAAGCAAACTCAGCGTAAGCCGCGGTGGTCAAGAATTCCTGGAACTCTCCAGTAGACAAAGATGTGAGCAATTCGGCCGCGCGCTCGAACTTGGACAAGGCAAACCGGTCTGTACCAAGCCTCTGTCTAGTTTGATTCAGGATGTTCCAAATGGCATAAGAGAGCATGTGGCGGTCTACGCGTCTGCCATTGCTGAGGCGCGCGTTGTAGCTGATCCACTGCCATATCTGTGCCCGGGAGATCTCAGCCGTTGCGGCATCTTCCATCAGGTTGTAAATCGGGACGCATCCGTTGCCGCGAAGCCACGACTCGATGTACTGCAGCGCAACATCCACATTTCGAACGAACCCCTCCTCGGTAATGCGACCGAGCGGTATCTGCAGCAGATCATGCTCGTTGATTCTCGATGTCGGCTTGGCAGGCCTGCGGATCTGATTCGGATCCTTCATATGTTGGTCAAAAACTGCCTTTGCGATCGGGACTAGTCCAGGATGTGCAACCCAGGTTCCGTCGTGCCCGGCCTTCACTTCTCGTAGCTTGTCTTGGCGAACGCGCTCCATAGCCTGCTCGTTAGCCTCGGAATTGCCGCGAATCGGGATCTGGGCCGCCATGCCGCCCATAGCGTGAATGCCGCGCTTGTGGCATGTATGGATCAGCAATTCCACATACGAGCGAAGAAAAGGCTGCTCCATGGTGACGCCACTACGCTCCGGAAGGGTGAACTTCGGATGGCATCTGAATTTCTTGATGAAGCTGAAGATGTAATCCCAGCGGCCGCAGTTCAAGCCCGCGGAGTGATCGCGAAGCTCGTACAAAATCTCGTCCATCTCGAACGCTGCGGAAATGGTTTCGATCAATACGGTAGCCCGAATCGTCCCCTTCGGAATCCCGACATATTCTTGCGCATAGAGGAATACATCATTCCACAGCCGCGCTTCACGGTAGCTTTCCATCTTCGGCAGATAGAAATACGGAGCGGTGTTGCGATCAAGCAGGGTGAGGAAGTTGTGAAAAAAGTACAATCCGAAATCGAAAAGTGAGGCGGATATCGGAGAGCCATCGATCAGGAAATGCTTTTCGACCATGTGCCAGCCGCGAGGCCGAACAAAAAGAACGGCGGGCTTAGGTTCTAGCTCGTAATGCTTGCCTTCCGGAGAAGTGAACTCGATGGTTCGCAAATTGGCGTCGCGCAGATTTCTCTGACCATCGACGCAATTGCTCCAGGTCGGAGCGTTGGAATCCTCGAAATCTGCCATGAAGATATTCGCTCCGGAGTTCAATGCGTTGATGACCATCTTTCTTTCTGCTGGGCCGGTAATCTCCACGCGGCGATCGACGAGGTCGTGCGGAATTGGAGCTACTGTCCAGTCAGCCTCGCGAATGTGATGCGTTTCTTCAGGGAATCGCGGCAACTTTCCCGCATCATATTCGGCTTGACGTTGATGACGTTCGCAGAGGAGATCGACTCTTCTGGACTCGAATATCTGGTCCATGGAGCGCAGAAGCGCCATTGCCTCAGGAGTGAGGATTTCGCTCTCGGTCGTTTTACTCGGGGCTGCAATCTCAAGCACGGGCACTGTATCACTCATTCGATGATTCCTCTCTCTGGGTTGTCCTGGATTCTTATCTGTGAGTGGGCGCTCTTATCAATCGCCTGACACAGGTATAACGAAATCCAAGTCATCCGACGTCTTGCCTGCTGACGGTTCAAACTGCTCTTCCTCAGTGGAGCCGGGAAGCGCCTGAATCGACGAACGACCTGCAGCGATGGTGTTTGCCACGTCGTCGAAATAGCCCGTGCCAACAAATCTCTGGTGTTTCACCGCACCGTATCCGGCCCGCTCGGCGAGTTCGAATTCGCGTTGCTGCAATTGTGAATACGCGGACATTCCGGATTGCGCGTATTCGTGGGCCAGCTCGAAGGCGGAGAGATTCAATGCGTGAAATCCTGCCAGGGTTACGAATTGAAAACGGTAACCCATCCCGGCAAGCTCCCGCTGAAACTGAGAGAGTTCCCGTTGGTTCAGTTTGGCTTTCCAATGAAACGAAGGAGAGCAATTGTAGGCAAGGAGCTTTCCCGGATATGTCGAGTGTATGGCGGTAGCGAATTGCTTCGCTTCTTTGAGATTTGGTTCGGATGTTTCGCACCACAACATATCAGCGTATGGTGCGTATGCGAGGCCCCGGGCGATAGCTGCATCCAGGCCGCCACGGAAGCCAAAGAATCCCTCACTCGTATGATGACCGGTGAGAAAGCTCGCATCCCTTTCATCGCAATCGCTGGTGATGAGTTGTGCCGCATTGGCGTCCGTTCTCGCGATCAACACCGTCGGCACGCCTAGTACGTCAGCGGCAAGGCGAGCGGCGACCAGTTTCTGAATTGCCTCTTGAGTCGGTACCAACACCTTGCCTCCCATATGTCCGCACTTCTTGGCGGAGGAGAGCTGATCTTCAAAGTGGACGGCGGCCGCTCCGGCTTCGATCATGGCCTTCATCAATTCGAATGCGTTAAGAACCCCGCCGAACCCAGCTTCGGCATCCGCGACGATAGGCAACATCCAGTCGATCGAATCCTGCCCTTCGGAATGCGCAATCTGATCCGCACGCATGAGCGCGTTGTTGATAGAACAAATCACGTTCGGAACGCTATTGGCCGGATAGAGGCTTTGGTCCGGATACATCTGGCAGCCGAGGTTCGCGTCTGCCGCCACTTGCCATCCGCTCAGGTAGATTGCTTTCAGGCCGGCTTTGGCCATTTCAACGGCCTGGTTTCCTGTCAGAGCGCCCAAGGCGGCAATGTAGTTCTCCCCATGAAGCATGTCCCAGAAGTTCTCAGCGCCAGCTCGAGCGAGCGAATGCTCCACGTGAACAGTTCCGCGAAGACGCCTGACGTCTTCGGGCTCGTAAGTGCGAATCGTCCCGTCCCAGCGAGGTGCATTCCAGTTCATCTCATGAGAAGCGCAGATGCGCATGTTCATCTCCTTGGTACCGAGTTTTTGTGCTGACTACACAATGTGATGTGAGTAAATCGCAGTGTGACGTACGACACAAGAGCGGGTAGCCCGAATCGGACGAGTGGACACACTTGCCCGGATGGAGTCATAATCTCGCCGTCCTCCAGGGAAAGGCCAGTGCTGTGGCGTGCGCGCCGACCCATGCGACAACAGGCTCCGTGAAGTACAAGAGGTCGGGTCATCCTGCAGCATTTGGACCGAGACGGACGGCGAAAGAAGTTGGCGCGTTATGACCATCGGTCCTCAGTTCGTAAGAGAACTTCGCGAGGCTCTTAGCCTCAGGCGCGTCTCGGACGGCATAGCCATGCTCGACAAAGCAGAAGGCGCCTGGAAGAAACTGGCTCCCGGCAATCCAAACGCGACGGAGCTACTGCTCCTGATTGCCCAGTGGGTAGACGTTGGCTACCGCGATCATCATCTTCTTGAAGCTCTGCTCGCCAGGTTTCCGGCCGAATGTCGCCGCAGGTTATCGCTCGAGGACTATCTCCGCCTGCGAATGGTTGAGGGATTTCGGGCACTTTCTGCTGAAGAAGTGGATGCCGCTATTGAGATTCTCGATTTTGTGCTGCGAGCTGAACCCGGAGCGGCAGACCAGCATCTCCTGACGGTCGCTCACTTCTGGAAAGGGCGGGCGCATAGGAAGAAGGGCGAGTACGAACTGGCATTCAGAGAAATCGTGTGCGCGCGTGAGCAGGCACAGAAATCTCATGAAGACGCAGTTTTTACCTCAGTCATTCAGATTCACGAGAGTTGGCTTCTCTTTCAGAAGGGCCAGAGGAAAGAGGCATTACGGTTGCTAAGTCATGCAGAGGTCACTCTAAAGGACACCGATCACTGCCTCGCGCGAGGCAACATCGAGTCGGCACGAGGCCGAATTGTTCGCCGCTCTGGTGAATACGCAAAAGCCCTTGAGCATTTCGAGCGTGCCATCGCCATATATTCCGTGGGAAATCCCCATCATCGGAACCTCGCACGAGCACTGGTCAACTCCGCTTATGTGAAGCGGTTGCTGGCATTGCAACTTCGCAAAAGAATTGATGCACGAGTTTTCAGACCGGGTCAGGCGGACGGTGAGCACCGATTCCGGGTTGTGCCCGCCGCGACTGCAACCACTTTGCGATCCCGCTATCAGCAACTTTGTGGCGAAGCCATTTCGCAGTTGCAGCAAGCACAGGAGATTTATGCCCTCCAGGGCCACTCGGGAGGGCTCGGGACGGTGGCCGTCAACTCCGGGTATCTCCATCTCGACGGAGGAGACATCGACGGCGCTGCTCGTGAGGCGCTCGAAGCATACCGAATAGGTCATGAGAAAACTGACCAGATCCTCATGGCACGCGCGCGTGTTTTGCAGGCTACAACAGAAAACGCCAAAATCGAAGAGCAACTCGGCGAAGAAGTCGATACTGCCCTGCATGCGAACCATGCAAAGCAGTTCAGCGACGACGCGTTGACGCTTGCAAAACACACGCAGAATCGGCGGTTGCTCGCAGCGGCCCATATCGCCCGCGGCATGACGGCGGCGAACGACTTCTTTCAGGAGTGGGAACTCGCCAGAAATTGCGTCAGCGAAGCCACGGATCTTATCGGGGTAGGTGAAAGCGATCATCTGATCGACGACCTGGCTGCATTGAAATCGCGAATTATGCGCGCATCCGGCATCAACGATACCCTTCGCGGATGGTCCGAGGGAATGATCGGCGACAAGACATTTCAACAGGTCACCGAAGAGTTCGCAGAGATCGTGATCCCTAAGGTGTGGCAGCGGGAGGACCGGAAAATATCGCGAGTCGCCGAACGCCTCTCCATCTCGCCGAAGAAGGTACGCCGCATTCTCCTCAGAGCTGGTCTTCTTGGCCGGGCTGGTTCTTCGAACTCACGGTGATGCCCTGACCGTCCCCAGCAACAGGCCATGTTGTCCACTTGTCCAAATCGGACAAAATCAGTATGGCAACACACAAGAAGCCGACGAGCGTGCTTTCGCGTTTGTCGACTTGGAGGCTGGTCCACCCTCCGAATTGTGCCAGCAGTGATTGGTTGCTTTGTTGTGTCCATTCGGACGAGACGGCGTACTCCAAGCAGTTTCCTGGCGGAACCAACCAGTGGCCTGTTGAAAAAAAGATTGCTAATCGTGATGGCTGTCACTGCGCATGCGATTTGCAGGTGCTTTTATTTGGTTCTCGGCACTTCAGACTTTCCCGAGGGGGCCCCCAATTCTCCCACCTTCGGAGGTGCTATGGCCTATTCCCTGATCACCGATCCCGTTGCTCGCCCTGAGGCACAATGCAAGCCTCACCTGAGCTCATATGATTCCGGCCAAGAGTGCAGCCTTTCGCACTGGCTGGACGTTTGCAGACTTGTGGAACTCGCAGAAGTAGATTATCGCGATTCAAGGGGTTACGTGTTCGACGATTCGCTTCTCCTCCGCGAGTAACTCAACCGGGAGGGGCTCCGCTAGAAGTGGAGCCCACCTCCGCAAATAAGAACCTCCCCTGTCACGTAATCCGACAGTGGGCTGCAGAAAAAGAGAACAGCACCGGCGGCCTCCTCGGGTGTTCCCACCCGACCTAGGGGGCATGCGCTCTTAACCGAATCCAGGAGGCCGGGTTGAACTCCAAGCCGAATCTGGTGACCGTGCATTTCCATCTTGGCGCCCGCGTCTGTCAGGGGCTGCACGAGGCGCGTTCCGATCAGGCCGAATCCAACCGCGTTTACATTGACGTTATACCGCCCCCATTCCTTCGCCAGCGTCTTCGTCAGGCCAATGATGCCAGCTTTGCCTGCCGAGTAACCAACCTGTCCGGGATTTCCGTCAGTGCCGGCGATGGAAGTGATGTTCACCACTTTCCGCATTACACGTTGGGACGCGGCGATCTCCTTCTTCGCAGATTCCCGGATAAATCCGGACGCGGCGCGAAGAATCCTGAACGGCGTCAAGAGATGGATGTCAAGCATAGCCTGGAACTGCTCGTCGCTCGTCTTCTGAATCACGTTATCCCAGCTATAGCCGGCGTTGTTGACGATGATGTCGATCGAGTCAAATTCGGCGAGCGTGGCCTGCACGACGAGCTCAGGGATCGCCGGATCTGTGAGATCTCCGGTAATGTGGCTCACCCGGTCCGGCTTGGCCAGCTCCGCTTCCGACTCCAGAAGCATCTTCTCGTCAAGATCGTTGATCATTACCCGCGCCCCCGCACCGACCAGGCGCTTGGCTATGGCTCTCCCGATACCCCGCCCGGCTCCGGTCACGAGCGCAGTCTTGCCTTGCAGAGTGAACGGGATATCCGACTCGGTTTCCGCTTTAGTATCAGTTCTTCCGAAATCCATTTGCTTGCTCCTCAACTAAGCGAACGTGCTGCACTGCAACATAGTAAATGCTGCAGTGCATATAAAGCAAGATGTTCGGGACTGAAATATTGTTGCTTTGGTAACCGGAAAGGGCACTCCTTGGGCATCTGCCTGGGTCGCAATACCCGCACTGTCTGCACACGCTTTTTTCCCCGGAAAACCTCTTTAATCCCAATCCCCTGTACGAGGCTCTGTCCTCCCCGAATGCGACGACGACGGGCAGCCCATCCTCTTGCCTTATCCCGTGAAATGAGCCCTGTGGCCCTCTGGCCTGAAACAGCAATCTTCAACAACCATCACCGCAGTCCATCAATGGAAGGCTTTTGCCATGAACAATCAAAACAATCGACAAGTTGTAGTCCTTAGCGCCGTGCGCACCGCGTTGGGCAAGTTTGGAGGAGCGCTGAAAGATATTCCTCCCAGCGAACTTGCCGGGGATGTCGTGCGAGAAAGTGTGAAACGCTCCGGGATCTCCAGCTCCGAAATCGGCAATCTTGTGTTTGGACACGTCATTCACACCGACGCGAAGGACATGTATCTCTCGCGAGTGGCGGCACTGCGCGGCGGCTTGCCCATCGAAACACCCGCGCTCACCCTCAATCGCATGTGCGGCAGCGGCCTGCAGGCCATCGTCACCGGCGCCGGCATGATTGCCCGAGGGGATTGCGAAGCCGCGGTGGGTGGCGGCGTCGAAAGCATGAGCCGCGCTCCCTATTGGCTGAGTTCCATGCGTTGGGGAGCACGGATGAACGACGCGCCGGCGGTGGATGTCCTTGTCGCCGCGCTGACAGATCCCTTCGACGAAATCCACATGGGGATGACCGCCGAAAATGTCGCCCGCAAGTGGGGCATCACTCGTCTGGATCAGGACGAACTCGCCGTCGAGAGTCATCGTCGCGCCAACTGCGCCATCCTCACTGGACGCTTCAAGGGTCAGATCGTCCCCATCGAACTTAAGAGCCGCAAAGGCAGCACCTGGTTCGATACCGACGAGTCTCCGCGGTCCGACGCCACCCTGGAAAATCTCGCCAGGCTGAAACCGGCATTCGATAAGGAAGGCACTATTACGGCCGGCAACGCGTCCAGCATCAACGACGGCGCCGCGGCCGTTGTCATGATGGAGGAGCAGGCTGCTCGGGAACGCGGCCTCAAGCCGATGGCAAAGTTGATTGACTATGCCGTAACCGGCGTCGACCCAGCACTCATGGGCATCGGTCCGGTCTCCGCTGTCAGAAAGCTCTACGAACGCACCGGCCTCTGCAACGACGATATGGATGTCATCGAAGCCAATGAGGCATTCGCGGCGCAAGTCCTCGCTGTTCGCAAGGAGCTGGACCTTCCGCCGGAGAAGACAAATCCCAACGGCAGCGGCATCTCTCTCGGCCATCCCCTCGGAGCCACGGGCGCTATCGTCACGGTGAAAGCCATCCATGAATTGAACCGGATCGGCGGAAAGTACGCCCTCGTGACAATGTGCATCGGCGGTGGCCAAGGCATCGCGGCCATTTTCCAATCCATGAATTGACCAAGCAGAAATGAAAGGAGCATGCCATGGCAACAGCAACATTATCCGAAGTCATGGTCCCGGCTTCAAAAGCGCTAGCCGGTAAAGTCGCACTCGTAACCGGAGCATCTCGCGGAATCGGGCGAGCCATTGCCTTTGAACTCGCTTGTCGCGGAGCAACGGTCGCAGTCAACTGCCGCGCCAATCTACTCGGCGCCAAAGAGGTGAGAGACGGCATTGTCGACGCCGGTGGCGCCAGCGAAGTGTTCCAAGGCGACGTCTCCGGGAATCTCGGCGCCAGAAGCCTGGTTCGCGATGTGATCGACGCGTACGCGAGGGTTGACATCCTCGTGAACAACGCCGGTATCACCCGCGATCGAAGCATCCGCAAGATGACGGACGATGACTGGACCGAAGTCATCGAGACTAATCTCAACAGCGCCTTTTACTGCACCAGCGCAGCGTTGCCTTCCATGATCGAGCGCAACTATGGCCGGATCGTCAACATTGCGTCTTTCGTCGGTCAGGCAGGAAACTTCGGACAGGCAAACTACGCGGCCAGCAAGGGCGGCCTCATCGCTTTCACCAAAGTGCTCGCCCTGGAATTGGTCAAGTACAACATCACCGCCAACGTAATTGCGCCGGGCTTTACCGCAACCGAAATGACGGAGCGCATCCCAGTCGAACGTCTTGAAGCGATCAAGGACAGGATCCCCATGCACCGCTTGGCGCTGCCCGAGGAGATCGCCAAAGCTGTCGCGTTCCTTATCTGCGACGGCGACTACATCACCGGCCAGCAGGTCAACATTAACGGGGGAATCTACATGTAGACGCCACAAACTGCATCAGCGGGAGCGGGCCGCGAGCCAGCTATCAATGTGCGGCCAGGTCTGCTTGTGCGCTCCGCTTCCGGCCATGATCCCGATGTGTCCACCGTGCACGCGATAAATCTCGGTGTCGGTGCTGCCAATCTTCGGCAGTAGCCCTTCTGACTGACACGGCGGCGTGATGTGATCTGCCTCGGCGATCACGTTCAGCACGTTCGCCTGCAGTTGCTTCAGATCTACCATCTCCCCGCGGATTTCCAGCTCTCCTTTTATCAGGCGATTGTTGCGATAGAGATCTACAATCAATTGCCGATAAACACCGCCGGCCATGGGAAAGATGTCTGTGACCCACGTATTCATCGAGTGCCACGCTTCCACCACCCGCGGATCATCCAGGTTCTCCCATAGCTTCACGTAATTGGTTACGTAGTTCTCCACCGGCTTCAACGCCTTGGCGCCGTAGTCGATCATCTCCCCCGGCATGTTGCCGAAAGTCGCGAGAACCTTGTCCACATCGAAATACTTCTCGTCGGTCCATCGCGCGAACGTCATCTCCTGGCGATCTGGAAAATCCAGGGGCGCGGTCAGCAACAGCAGGTTGCGTAATCCATCGTCCGGCCGCAACGCCGCATAGATCGTCGTCAGTATCGCGCCAATGCACCAGCCCAGCATGCTGAACTCTGTGGCTCCCGACACCGCCTTCATCTTCCGGATCGCTCTCGGTATGTAGTCGAGCGTGTAGTCGTCAAACTTCAGATTCTTGTCTTCCGGTCCGGGAACTCCCCAATCCAGCAGGTAAACGTCATAGCCTTTCGCAACCATGTACTGCACGAAGCTGTGGCCTGGGCGCAGGTCCATGATCGCCGGGCGATTCATCAAGGCAAAGATGAGAATCAGCGGGATCGGATATCGCTCCCCGGCTGGAACCACAGGAATGTAACGGTATAGCTTGGCTTTGTTGAGAGTCCAGATCAGTTCCTTGGGTGTCTGACCGATCGACGCCTTCGTTGTCATCAGCCTGTTGAAGGTCTTGAGCTTCTGCTCCAGTAGACACCAGTCGTTGGACAATTCTGCAGCTCCTGCCATATCGACCTCTACGATCTTCCGCTTGTCGCCGGGCGCGACTTTCCGTTCGCTGCAGCGGTCCGCCTTCTCTCGTTCACTCCGCCGGCAGCGGCCGTCCGCGGGACAGATGACAACTCGACGATTCGGTCCAGCTTGGCATCCAAGTCATCGAGTCGCATTTCAAGATTGGTAAAGCGCTCCGCCAGCGCCGTCACCTGCTGGCGCGAAGGCAGCGAGAACTGCTCCAGCGCCATCAGCATCGCTCTATCCAGCGCTTCGCGAAAGGGCGCAGACAAGGTGAGATAGTTGTTCAGCAGTGCGCCGGTCGTTTGTGCATACTCCTCGGTGTTCACCGCATCGATCATCACCTTCGACATGCCTTCGAGATAGGTGTCCCTCATCTTGCGAAAGGCTTCGAATGGATCGACGGGTGTCGCTTCCTTTTCTACAGCCATGTCTACCCCCGCCTCGATTGCACACAAAGCATATACCCGAATCGGGGCGGATGTTGCCCGCCGGCGCTTCTCAATTCGCACCGCCTCGGATGACTCACCATCCGCCCCGCCTCTGGCTTATCCCTAGCGCACTAGTGCAGGACTGGCTCCGCCACCAAGTCGAGCAAGTCCTTGTGCGCCTCGACAAGGATGTCCATTCCGCGCTCCATCGAGTCGGCTGCGGTTCCCGCCGGTGTGCCGGCATAACCCAGTTGCTGCTTGGCGGTCTCAAATGCGGCCTTTGTCTGCTTTGCCGTGTAGTCAAGCGCCGTCTTCTGGGCCTCGACGGAGTGCTCGATCGCTTCCTTGGCCCTCTTCTTGCCTTCCTCAAGTGTGTCGGTGGTCTTGACCTTCCGCTCCTTCACCAGCTTCGAGAAGGTGTGGGTTTGCTCCACCATCAGGTCGATCGCGCCCTTCTGGGTGTCTGCAAACCTCTCAAACGCGGTAGTGGCCAGGTCCAGCATCAGCACGCCCGGCATCGGCAGCGCGAACTTTTTCCAGGCGCTTGCCACTTCCGTATTGTGCTTTACGGCGATCTCAAGCCCTTTCTTCTGCACCTCTGCCAGACGCTCGATGCCATTGGTGTAAAGCTCGGTCATCGACTCAATCGCATCGACCTTCATCCCTTCCGCAGCCGTTACCGGTCCTTTCGCTTCCTTCGTTTCCATATCGCTCTCCATTCTGCTCATCTGCGCTGCGTGTAATGCTGCAGTGCAGCATGTATTTATGCTGCGCCGCTTCCCGCGAAGCTGTCAAGGGGTAGAATTGGAAAATTATGGTGCAAAAGACCGTCGTGATCAAGAAGTATGAGAACCGGCGCCTCTATGACACGACCAACAGCCGTTATGTGAACCTCGAAGAGGTGGCGCAGCTCCTGCAGCAGGGGAACGACGTCCAGGTCGTCGATGCTTCCTCTGGCGAAGACATTACGCGGCTCATCCTGACCCAGATCATTGTCGAGGATGCCAAGACACCGGAATCCAGCTTTCCCCTCGACCTGCTGCGCCAAATGGTAGTTGCGTCTGGCCGGGCAAGCCAGGAGAGTGCACTGCAGTACATGAAGGCGATGCTCGAGGTCTATCAAAACGCCTATCGCGCGATGCCGAATCCTCTGATCCCTTTTGACTTCATGCAGAATATCCGCCCTGGTACCGAAGAAATGCCTGACAATGGAAAACGCTCCACAGGCGCTGGGAAACCTAAAGAACCTCGGCAGCCGAATGTGAAACAGTCCGAACCGGAGAATGTGGCGGAGTTGAAGAGTCGCCTGGCGGAACTCGAAAAGCTCGTCTCCAAGCTCGTTCCTCCGAAGAGAACCCGAAAGCGGAAGTAAGCTGACACGAGTTTACGAGGGGTTTGTCATCTCGGGCAGCACGACGTCGGTGATGAGCATTTCCGGCGGCATCAGAAGCGCCGATTCAAGCGCGCTTTCTCCGTCGTGCATGGCAATCCGGTATAGCCGCTTTGGGTAGCGTTTGCCTTCAGGGGTGTCGATACGCTTGGTGATATTCCCAAAGGGGGCAATCCTGTGGGCAAGAAATGTACCGGAATTTGAGTTTTCTTGCCAAAACGTGCAATTCGGACGCCTTTTCGGTAACCGTTAGCGTTACCAAAAGTCAGTTTTCAGGCCTGCCAGTACGACGGGCTGTGTTTTTTTGCGGCAAATCTGCCGTTCCGGGCGCATAATCTAGGCACTTCCCTGGTCGGCCTTGGTCAAACCTGGATGGTTTTCGTCATTCTGTATATCGCAAGGGTGGTTGCGGAGTCAGATACGTATGCTGAAATACTCCCCCGGCATATTCGGCAGGCGTTTCGGCCAGTGTGAACATCCGTTCATGAGGCTGAGGGTAATTGCGAGCGGCAGTTTCCTTCTGTTTTGTCTCCTTGGTCTATCGGCAGTGAAGGCGCAGGATCCTCCCGCGCTGGTGCCAGTCAATTCCAGCGGCACACCGTCATCGGCCGCGAACCTCCCCGACGATCCTTCGGTGCTGCCCGCTGCGCAACCGGCCCGTCTGCATCAGACCAAACGGATTCTCGGGGTCATGCCCAACTTTCGTTCAGTAAGCACGGATGAGAAGTTGCCGGGGCAAACCGTGAGGGAAAAGTTCATGGACACCACGCACGACTCGTTCGATTACTCCGCGGTGGTGATTCCGGCGGCGCTAGCAGGACTCGGGATGGCGAGGAATTCCACGCCGGAGTTCGGCCAGGGCGCGGTGGGCTATAGCCGATACTTATGGCACTCGGCCGTGGACCATTCGGTAGAGACTTACGTGGTGGAGTTCGTATTCCCCGCGGTCACCCACGAGGACAATCGTTTTTATACGCTGGGACGCGGCAATTTCCTCAAGCGGACTGGCTACTCGGTAAGCCGGGCTGTGGTGACGCGTACCGATTCCGGCGGCAAATCGTTCAATATATCCGAGGTGATGGGCTCTGGCGCGTCGGCGGGGATCTCATCTCTCTATTACCCGTCGAGGGAGAGGACCTTCTCCAACGTCGCCGAGAGCTGGGGGCTGGACGTCGGGATTGACGCGTTCACATTCTTCCTGAAGGAATTCTGGCCCGACGTGAATCACAAGCTCTTCCGCTACGGCGAACCGCAACCGTAGCGGAAGGCGCTCGTCATTTGCGGGCATGATAGCCCTGCCAGAGGTACTCGAGTGCTTCAGGGAGAGTCTGCTCGCGGGTGGCGCGGTCAACGTGGCCCGCATTGCGCGCGAACACGAACTGGTAGTGATAGCCTTTGGCAGCCAGAACGCGGGCCATGTTCTCGTTGGCCAGCACCCAGTCGTGCATTCCATCGCGCATGATGTTGGGATTGTAAAGGTCACGGTCGCCAACTTCGAGCCAGAGACGCAGCGGTTTGCGCCGGCTCTGCGGAATCAGGCGCTCGTGGAACTCCCAGGCACCGTGCGGGTTCGCGTCGCTGTGCGGCCACTGCTGGTTGATGTAAGTGCCGGAGTAGGTGAGGACGCGGTGATACCACTCGGGGTGGTACCAGGCCATGATGAGCGCGCATGATCCGCCGGAACTGGCGCCCATGGCGGCGCGGCCGTCGGGATCGCGGGTCAGGCGCACGTGCGCCTCGCTTTCAACGCGCGGCAAAACTTCCTTCTGGACGAACTCGGCGTAGCGAGGGGACATGGTGTCGTATTCCAGGCCGCGCTCGCTGCCCTGCGCGTCGCCGCTGCCGTTGGCGATGGAGATGGCCACGATGGGCGGGATCTTGCCTTCGGCGATGAGATTGTCAAGGACCGTGAATAGCAGGCGGTCGGGGCCGTCGGCTCCGACGATGAATGGAGCTCGCGTGCCGGCGACGTATTGCTGGGGCACATAGACGGCGACCTTTCGCGTGTACGGCGCTGGATGGCTGGTGGTAATAATCAGACGCGAGGGGTCATTGGGGTTGGCAGTGCCGAAGGTGCCGGGATCCCTGGCGATGCCCGGATAGAACTTGCTCTCCGCGGAGAGCATCGTGAATTCGACGATTTTGCCTTGGAGGCCTTTGTCGTGGGCGAGGGATTCGGGCGCGGGCGCATGCGTGGCGCCGATGACGAAATTACCATCGGTGTTGGGTGCGGGCACGGCGCCATCGGGGAGATCGGTCGCCGCAGGATAGCCGGGCGTGTGAGGATCGCGGACAGGCGGCGTGGGGCGCGTCTGCTGGGCTGCGCCGGGAAGGGAAGAGAGGAGGCTGGCCAGGGCGAATGCGGGCAGAAGAGCAGGAACGGTGCGCATGGTGCCATTGTGCACGATTGCGGCGGCGGCACTGAGATAATGTTGGTTCTGAGACGGCGCGCCATTGTGCCGCACACGGAAAAAAGAACAGCTCCGGGGTGGCCCCGGAGCTGTTCGGGTTTAGGGCATGCGCATTACACCAGGACTTCTTCCTCGGTCCTCTCTTCTGTTGCCAGGCGGGCGTCAAAGCGATCCAGGTTCATTACCTTGCTCCATGCCGCGGCGAAGTCGTGCGCAAACTTCTTCTGCGCATCGCTGCTCGCGTACACCTCGGCGAGCGCCCGCAGTTGCGAGTTGGAGCCGAAGATGAGATCGACGACCGTGGCCGTCCACTTGAGCTCGCCCGTCTTCCGGTCGCGGCCCTCCAGCACGCCTTCCTGCTTCTCCAACTTCGCCCACTTCGTGCCCATGTCGAGCAGGTTCACGAAGAAGTCATTGGTCAGGGTTTCGGACCGCGTGTTAAACACGCCCAGCTGCGTGTGCCCATAGTTCGTGCCCAGCGCACGCATGCCGCCGATGAGGACCGTCATCTCCGGAGCCGTCAAGGTCAGCAATTGCGCCTTATCCAGAAGCAGTTCGGCGGCTATGCTTTCCACGCCCTTGCGAACGTAGTTGCGGAAACCGTCGGCCATCGGTTCCAGCACCGCAAACGACGCCGCATCGGTTTGATCCCGCGAGGCGTCCGTGCGGCCCGGTATGAAGGCCACTTTCACCTCGTGGCCGACTTTCTTCGCGGCAGCTTCCACCGCAGCGGAGCCCCCAAGCACAATCAGGTCCGCCAGCGACACTTTCTTATTGCCGGATTGCGCCGCATTGAACGTCTTCTGGATGCCTTCCAGTACGGCGAGCACTTTGTCCAGTTCCGCCGGCTGGTTTACCTCCCAGTTCCTCTGCGGTTCCAGGCGGATGCGCGCGCCATTGGCCCCACCACGCCTGTCGCTGCCGCGGAAGGTCGCCGCGGAGGCCCACGCGGTGGTGACCAGCGCGGAGATGGACAGGCCGGACGCAAGGATCTGGCTCTTGAGCGTTTCGATGTCCTTGTCGTCGACCAAAGCGTGGTCGACAGCCGGCACCGGATCCTGCCAGATCAATTCTTCCGTCGGCACGAGTTTGCCCAGGTAGCGCGAGCGCGGGCCCATGTCGCGATGCGTCAGCTTGAACCACGCGCGGGCAAACGCGTCGGCGAACTCGTCCGGGTGCTCCATGAAGTGGCGCGAGATCTTCTCATAAGCTGGGTCAAATCGGAGCGAGAGATCAGTCGTCAGCATCGACGGCTGGTGATGTTTTGAGGGGTCGTGCGCATCGGGAATCAAATCGGCGCCGGCGTCGCCCTTAGGCTTCCACTGGTGCGCGCCTGCCGGGCTCTTGGTCAACTCCCATTCAAAGCCGAACAGGTTCTCGAAGAAGTTGTTGCTCCACTTTGTCGGCGTCTTCGTCCAGGTCACTTCCAGTCCGCTGCCGATGGAATCTCTGCCCATCCCCGTGCCGTAGGTGCTCTTCCAGCCAAGCCCCATTTCCTCCACCGTGGTCCCTTCCGGTTCCACGCCAACGTGGCTGGCGGCCGCGGCGCCGTGCGTCTTGCCAAACGTGTGGCCGCCGGCAATCAACGCCACCGTCTCGTAGTCGTTCATGGCCATGCGCGCAAAAGTCTCGCGGATATCGCGCGCAGCCTTCACCGGGTCAGGGTTACCGTTGGGTCCTTCGGGATTCACATAGATCAGGCCCATTTGCACCGCCGCCAGCGGATTGGCCAGCTCGCGGTCGTTGCTGTAACGCTCGTCGCCCAGCCATTTGGCCTCCGGGCCCCAGTCCACGTCGAGTTCAGGCTCCCAGATGTCCGCGCGCCCGCCGCCGAACCCGAATGTCTTGAAGCCCATCGACTCGAGGGCCACGTTTCCGGCGAGGATCATCAGGTCTGCCCAGGAAATCTTCTTCCCGTATTTCTGCTTGATGGGCCACAGCAGCCGCCGCGCCTTGTCCAGGTTCACGTTGTCCGGCCAGCTATTCAGCGGGGCAAATCGTTGCGAGCCGCGGCCGGCTCCCCCGCGCCCGTCGTGGATGCGATAGGTTCCCGCCGAGTGCCACGCCATGCGGATGAACAGCCCCCCGTAATGGCCGAAGTCCGCCGGCCACCAGTCCTGCGAGTCGGTCATGAGGGCGTTCAGGTCCTTGACAACCGCATCCAGGTCAAGGCTCTTGAACTCCCTGGCGTAGTTGAATTCCTCGCCCATGGGGTCGGACAGCGAAGAACGCTGATGAAGAATTCCAATATTGAGCTGTTCGGGCCACCAGTCCCGGTTGCCCTTGGCCCCACCCGTTGTATGAGCGATCATTCCGCTGGAAAACGGGCACTTCGATTCGCTGGACATAATTCCTCCATATTTTGATAGCCGATGCGTTGCCTGTTCAGTATAGGAGCCGGACCCCGATAGAAACGAGTGATCGTATCAATGGTGTCGATAGGTTCAGCCAATCGACAAGGAGATTGCGTTTGCTGTGCGGCTGAACGGCGGCGGGTGCTTGCCACGCCAATTCATGGCCGCGCATAATGGGTGCGGCTTTCCCTTATCTACCAGTACGTTTCGGCTAATTGCGGTTGATGCGCGCCGCGGAGGTTCCCCAGAATGCGTGGACTCTTGCAGGCGGTGTCGTTGGCGATGGTTGCGGTGGCGACAGCCGGGGCGCAAACGAATTTCGGCGCGGTGAGCCTGGGCCAGAGCGCGATCGCAACGGTAACGCTGACGGTGCCGGCATCGGCGACGGCGGGAAGCGTGTGGGTGGTGGCGCAGGGCGCAGTGGGGCTCGACTTCAGCGATGCGGGGACGGGCTCCTGTGCGGCGGGAGCGAGTTATGCCGCGGGGCAGGCATGCACGGTGGACGTGCTGTTCAAGCCGGCATACGCAGGCACTCGCTACGGGCAGGCGGCACTCAGAGACGCGACCGGCAAGACGATCGCAGGGGCGAACCTCGTGGGCATGGGAACCGGGGCGCAGGCGATCTTCAATCCTGCTCCCACGATTGGGATTCTGGCGTCGGTGTATGGGAGTCCGCTGAATAATCCGTTTGGAGTGGCAGCAGACGGCAAGGGTGACCTCTACATTGCGGATAACCGGAACGGCCGCGTGGTGGAGGTGCCTGTCGGGGGCGGAAACCCCATTGCGATTGAGCCAGTGGTGAATGAGACGGGGCTGATCGACCCGGGCGGCGTGGCTGTGGATGGAGCCGGGAACCTGTACATTTCCGATCTGGATGGCGATGTTGTGATGGAGGTTCCGGCAGACGGAAGCGCAGCCGTCGCAATGAATCCCACGGTAAGCGGGACGGGGCTGAAGTATCCGTGCGGGATGGCGACGGACGCAGCCGGGAACGTGTACGTGGCTGATGTGGACAATGCGCGCGTGCTGAAGATTCCCGCGGGCGGCGGCACGCCGGTGCTGATCGATGCGGCGGTGGATGGGGCGGGGTTGATTTACCCGGTGGCCGTGGCGCTGGACGCGGCAGGCGATTTGTATATCGCGGACTACTTTGCGAACCGCGTGGTGAAAGTTGCAGCGGGCGGAGGTCCAGCGGTGGGGGTCTATCCGACAGTGAACGGCCAGGGGCTGACGTTGCCGTATGGGGTCGCGGTGGATGCCGCGGGAGATTTGTTCATCGCGGACTCACTCAATCGAGTGGTGGAGGCGCCGGCGGATGGAAGCGCGGCGTTTGCCATTGAGCCGGTGGCCAATGGAGTAGGTCTGAACGATCCCATCGGGATCGCGCTGGATGGAGCGGGGAATCTGTTCATCGCCGATTCAGGCAACAACAGGATTGTCGAAGTGCTACGGGGGCAGGGACCGGAGCTGAACTTTGCGGCAACGGACGCGGGTGCGACGAGCAGCGACAGTCCAAAGAAAGTGCTGGTGCAGAATGGCGGCAATGCGGCGCTGAACTTTCCGATTCCGGCTACAGGCCAGAATCCCACAGTCACGCAGGAGTTCACCCTTGGTTCGAGTGGAGCGGGAGATTGCACAGTGGGGACGGCGGGCACGGGATCGGCCGCCACACTGGCGCCCGGCGCGTTGTGCCTGCTTGCGATCAGCTTTCAGCCGACGGCAGCGGGAGGCGCTGCGGGCACGCTAGCGTTGGTGGACAACAGCATGAATGCGGGCGCCCCTGGGTATGCAACGCAGACCATTGCTTTGAGCGGAAACGCGCCGGGGGTGACGTTGTCGGCGCCACGCGTGGACTTTGCGCCGCAGGTGGTGGGTAGCATCAGCGGATTGCAGCATCTGACCCTGACGAATACGGGAAGCGCGGCGCTGAGCATTGCGAGGATTGCGGTGACAGGTGCGGATGCGGCGGCGTTTGGCATCACAAATGGGTGTGGGGCAACGCTAGCCGCGGGAGCGGGTTGCGCCATCGATTCTCACTTTGCACCCTCCGCGCAGGGAGCCATGACAGCTGCCGTAACCATTGCCGCGAATGGATCGCCGCATAGCATCCCGCTGTCAGGCCAGGGCGTATTTCCGGCCGGAGTGACGTTAGCTCCGGCGAGCCAGAGCGTCACGACGGCACAGACACTGACTGTGACCGTGACAGTGGCCGGACAAGGCGGAGGCCCGACGCCGACGGGGAGCGTGACTCTGACCAGTGGAACCTATGATTCGGGGCCGGTGTTGCTGGCTGCGGGTGCGGCGACAGTTTCTTTCCCAGCGGGATCGCTGGCGGCCGGGACCGACAGCCTGACTGCGGCATATGTGCCAGACCAGGCGAGCGTGATGACGTATGCGGGAGGATCGGGGAAGGCGTCGATCACGGTGAGTGCAGCCACCGTGGCAACGGCCCCGGCTGCGTCAACCGGAGCTGCAAGCACAATCACCGATAGCAGCGCGACGATAGCCGGCACGGTGAATCCGAACGGGGCCGACACGCACGTATGGTTTATCTACGGCGAGAGCAACGCGCTTGCGGGTGCGAGCCAGACAACATCCGAGGACATCGGCACTGGGAGCGGGCCGGTGCAGGTAAGCGCGAACCTGGTGGGGCTGGATGACAGCTCGACGATCTACTATCGCGTGGTGGCGCGGAACAGCGCAGGCACAACGCTCGGCGCCATCAGCTCGTTCCTGACGCCGGCCGCGCCGTACTTCTCACTCGTCGCGGGGACGCCAGTGGCGGTGAAGGCTGGCGCTGCTGCAGGGAATACTTCAACGGTTACGGTGACGCCGTGGTACTTGTTTACGGGAACGGTGAACCTGAACTGTGCGATTACGCCGGCGACGGGGATCGATCCTCCCGCGTGCAGTGTGCCCGCCTCCGTGACGATTAGCGGATTGAGCGCGCAGACGGCTACCATCACCGTGACCACAACTGCAAGCACAGCGACAGCAAGCAGCGCGGCGGGACTAAGTTGGCCCTGGGGCGCGGGCGGAGCAGCGCTGGCATGCATACTGTGGCGGCGCAGGCGCGGGCGAGTGTGGCTGGCGCTGTTTGGAGTGGTGATGCTGGCTATCGCGGTCGGGTGCGGAAGCGGAGGCACGACAGCGCCAATCGAAAGCGGGCCGCCGGCCAATCCCGGAACCAGCGCCGGGGCCTACACGATTACGATTGCCGCAACTTCAGGATCGATGACGCAGACGGCTACGATTGCTCTCACGGTGCAGTGAAGGACGCGGCGCCGACAATTTAGCAGGTTATCCCAGGCGGAGTTTGCGCCGGGGCGGCAGGAATCATCCAACATTCTTGGAGTCGAGCGTGCTCGGGATGAGCTATTTCGGACACGTCTGGGTTGCGCGGCTGGTTCTCGAGCGCGGGATGGCGGCGATTTACCTGGTTGCATTCCTGACGGTGGCGCGGCAATTCAAGCCGCTGCTGGGCGAGCGTGGGCTGCTGCCTGTGCCGGCACATTTGCGCACGGTGCGGTTCCGCGAGGCGCCGAGCTTGTTTCACTGGCGCTATTCCGACAAATTGCTCGATCTGGTCGCGTGGACGGGCGTGCTGGTTTCAGCGTGCGCGGTGGTGGGGTTGACGGAGGCTGGGCCGGTCTGGCTGTCGATGACGGCGTGGCTGCTGCTGTGGTTCCTCTATCTCTCGGTTGTGAACGTGGGGCAGAAGTTTTTTGGATTCGGGTGGGAGTCGATGCTGCTGGAGGCGGGATTCTTCACCGCGTTTCTGGGGTCTGCGCGGGTGCAGCCGTCGGTCATTCCGGTTTTGATTCTGCGCTGGATGCTGTTCCGTACGGAGATGGGTGCGGGACTGATCAAGCTGCGCCACGACCGGTGCTGGCGCGACCTGACCTGCCTTTATTACCACTACGAAACACAGCCACTGCCGAATCCCTTGAGTTGGTACTTTCATCGGATTCCGGCGCCAATGCACCGTTATTCCGTGCTGTTCAGCCACTTTGTTCAGATTGTGGTGCCGTTCGCGCTGTTTGCGCCGCAACCGATTGCATCGATTGCAGGCGGACTGTCCATCCTTCATCAACTTCTGTTGATTGTGAGCGGGAACTACTCCTGGCTGAACTGGCTGACGGCAGTGCTGGGGGTTTCCGCGCTGGATGATCGTGTGCTTGGCTCCGCGCTGCGGCTCGCCTCGCCGGCGATGCTACCGCGGCCGCTGGCGCTCGACATTGTGCTTTATGCGCTGGTTGTGGCGGCGCTGGCATTGAGCGTCCAGCCGGTGATGAACCTCTTCTCGCGGGAGCAGTTGATGAACTACAGCTACAACCCGCTGCACCTGGTGAATACGTATGGGGCATTCGGGCAGGTGGGGCGCGAACGGTACGAGATCGTGATCGAGGGAAGCGCGGATCGCGTAATTTCGCCGGTTACGGAGTGGCGGGAGTACGGGTTCAAAGGCAAGCCGGGCGACGTGAAGCGGAGGCCGCCGCAGGTTGCGCCGTATCATCTGCGGCTGGACTGGCTGATCTGGTTTTTGCCGTTTGCGGTTGCGGTGACGGGCGACGGAATCCGCGTGTGGCGGCATGATCTGTGGTTTATGCGGTTCATCGGGAAATTGCTGGTCGGCGATCGGGAAATATTGCGGCTGATGCGTGAGAATCCGTTTCCCGACGAACCGCCGGCCACGGTGCGTGCGCTCTTTTATCGCTACTGTTACTCGACGCCACAGGAAAAGCGAGAGACGGGGGCGTGGTGGGTGCGGCGGCTTCTAGGCGTCTATCTGCAGCCTGTGGGGCTTGAGACGCTGAGAAAGATGCTCTGAATTCGGTTATTTCGTCGTGCCCAGATCCCCGCCGTCGAATTTGGGGATACCGAAGTGGCCGCGAAGATGGAGGAGGTCGACGGGGCTGAGGTTGCCGGCAACGGTAACGAGGGTGAGCGACCTGGGAGTCTCCGCGAGAACGACAGCGCCGCGCAGATTGACGCCGTCCATGACGACCCAGACGTCGGTGGTGCCGTCGCGCATTGGGCCGCCGGCCTGGTTGGTGGTGACGACGTGTTTCCAGCCGCGGAGGTGGTAGGAATCGCGGATGGCGTTGACTGCGTCTTCATCGGGGATGCCGTTTTGTCCAAAGCGAAGGAGATGGACGCTGATGCCATCGAGGTGGTTGATGGCCTGGCGGGTGGGCGGGTCGTCGCTGGACATGACGGAAGCGGCGGCCTGCAGCATGTTGCGGTCGAAGGTGAAGCTGTTCTTGACGGCTGCCTGCGAGCTGAGAGCGGAGAGCGCGGGCGGCGTCCAGTCGAGGACGACGGGACCTTGGTCATCGGGTGGCGCTGGAGCAGGCGCGGCCTGGGCGAAAGCGGCACAGGAGATCATGCAGGCTGCGGCAAGGAATAACAGGCGGCGCAACTTCATGCAGTTTTGAACACAGGAATGGAAGAAAGGTTGCGGAGGGTAACGAAGGGAGGAATTAGGAAGCAGGGAACCGGGAAGAGGGAAAGAGAACAGGGAGTCGAGTCGCCTGAAAGTGCCACCAAAGATTTAACAGATTTAAATTCGGCGGTGGGTCCTACGGCGGGACAATATGATTTAAACTCAACCGGGAACCTGTCGTAGGAAACACAGATTTTAACCTCATGGAGGGTACATCGAAATTGGGAAAAAGCATGGTCCCGAAGAAGCTGTTCTTCACCAAGGGAGTCGGCAAACACAAGGAGCGGCTAACCTCCTTTGAGCTGGCCCTTCGGGATGCCGGCATCGCTTCACAGAATCTGGTCCGCGTGAGTTCGATTTTTCCGCCGGGCTGCAAGGTCCTTTCTCGCAAGGAAGGGCTGAAGTATTTGAACCACGGCGAAGTGGTATTCGCCGTGATCGCGGAGAACTCGACGCGGGAGCCGCATCGGCTGATCGTTTCAAGCATCGGAGTGGCGATTCCGGCGGACCGCAACACTTATGGCTACCTGAGCGAGCACCACAGCTTTGGCGAGACGGAAGAGCAGGCGGGCGAGTACGCGGAGGAGTTGGCGGCGGAGATGCTTGCGACTACGCTCGATGTGGAGTTCGATTCGGACAAGAGCTGGGACGAGAAGAAAGAAATCTACCGCATCTCGAACAAGATTGTGCGCACCAGCAACGTGACGCAGTCGGCTGTAGGGGACAAGCGCGGCTTGTGGACCACCTCGATTGCGGCCGCAGTGCTGATCCTGGACGAAAACTAGGGCCAATTTGAAGCTAGCCAGAGGGGCCAATTCCGCGCCGCGGGATTGGCCTTGTTGCATGAGGAGCGATGGCGGAGAGCAAGCGGAAATACAAAGTGGGCCTGGTGCAGATGAGCATGGGGCCGGATCCCGAGTCGAACCTCGCAGCTGCAATGGAGCATGTGCGCGAGGCGGCGCGGCAGGGCGCGCAGGTGGTGTGCCTGCCAGAGCTGTTTGAGACGCAGTATTTCTGCCAGCGTGAGGATCTGCGTTTGTTCGACCTGGCGGAGCCGATTCCAGGCCCGTCGACGGAAAAGCTGGGCGCAGTCGCGCGCGAGGCGCGAGTGACGATTGTGGCGTCGCTGTTTGAGCGGCGTGCGCCCGGGCTTTATCACAACACTGCGGTAACGCTGGACGCGGAAGGCAAGATCGCCAGCGTGTACCGGAAGATGCACATACCGGACGATCCGCTCTACTACGAGAAGTACTATTTCACGCCGGGAGACCTGGGATTCCGCGCGGTGGATACGCCGCATGGTCGAATTGGGACACTAGTGTGCTGGGACCAGTGGTATCCGGAGGGCGCGCGGCTGACGGCGCTGCAGGGCGCTGAGGTCCTGTTCTACCCCACGGCGATTGGGTGGCACCCGGCGGAGAAAGAGGAATTCGGCTCGGCGCAGTACGATGCGTGGCAGACCATCCAGCGCGCACACGCGATTGCCAACGGCGTGTACGTGGCCGCCGTGAATCGCGTGGGCAACGAGAATGGCGACGTGATGGGAAATCGTGCAGCGGGGCCGGGCCTCGAGTTCTGGGGCGGCAGCTTCCTGGCCGATCCGTTCGGGCGCTTGATCGCGAAGGCGTCGCACACGAGCGAGGAGATCCTGGTGGGCGAGGTGGACGTGGCCCTCATGGAGGAGACGCGGCGCAACTGGCCTTTCCTCCGCGACCGGAGGATTGACGCGTACGCGCCGATCACCAAGCGGTTCCTGGATCCTGCCGGGCAGTGGGATCTGGACGAGGACGCCGAATAGTCATGGGCGAGCGACCGGAACAGACGCCACACGAGCTGGGCTATCGCATGCCGGCGGAATGGGACCAGCACGAGGCGACGTGGCTGGCGTGGCCGCATAATCCTGAGGACTGGCCGGGGAAGTTTCAGCCTATTCCGTGGCTCTACGCGGAGATTGTGCGGCTGCTGGCTGAGCACGAGCGCGTGCAGCTGATTGTGCAGGACACGAAGGAAGAGAGCCGCGCGAACAGCTTGCTGAAGCGCGCGGGCGCGAACCTGGAACAGGTGACGTTTCAAGCGTGGCCGACGGACCGGGTGTGGACGCGGGATTCGGGACCGATTTTTGTTCGTGATGGCGCGGGCTGCGTTGCGATTACAAACTGGCGCTTCAATGCGTGGGCAAAGTACGACGACTGGCACAAGGACGACCTTCTGCCGGGCCGTGTGGCTGAAGCATTGAAGATGCGCGCTTGGGAGCCGACAATCGAGCTGCCGGATGGCCGGCGGCAACTGGTGCTGGAGGGCGGGTCGATCGACACCAATGGCGAGGGCGTGCTGCTGACCACCGAAGAGTGCCTGCTGAGCGAAGTACAGCAGCGGAATCCTGGGGTGAGCCGCGAGCGGATGGAGGAGGCGTTTCGGGATTTCCTCGGGATGGAACAGGTGATCTGGCTCGGACGCGGCGTGGCTGGCGACGATACGCACGGCCACGTGGACGACATCAGCCGGTTCGTGGGGCCTGAGACGATTGTGACCGCCGTTGAGCCGGATGCGAGCGATGCCAACCATGAGCCGTTGAAAGAAAACCTGCAACGGCTGAAGGCGGCGCGGACGCGGGAAGGGAAGCAGTTCACCATTGTCGAATTGCCGCTGCCGAGGCCAGTGGTGTTCCGCGGGCAGAGGCTGCCGGCGAGCTATGCCAACTTCTACGCGGCCAACGGCCTGGTGCTGATGCCCACGTTCCACGACGCGCGGGACCGCTTGGCTCTGCAGATTTTGAGTGAGGTGTTTCCGGACCGCGAGGTGATCGGGATTCACTCGGTGGACCTGATCTGGGGCCTGGGGGCGCTGCACTGCATGACGCAGCAACAGCCTGCGGGCGTGCCTAAAACGTCACCAGAGGGCGCGGCATGACGACCGATCACGAAGCCATGCAGGCGGCGCTCAAAGAGGCGCGGCAGGCGGCCGACGCGGGCGAGGTGCCGATTGGCGCAGTGGCCGTACACGATGGCCAGATCATTGCGCTAGGACAAAATCGCGTTTTGCGCGCGAACGATCCGACCGCTCATGCGGAAATGGTGGCTTTGCGTGAAGCAGCAACTGCTCTCGGAAACTACCGTCTCAACGGAGTAACGCTATACGTGACCCTGGAGCCGTGCGCCATGTGCGCGGGTGCGATGATCCACGCGCGGATTGATCGGCTTGTCTATGCTGCCGCGGATCCGAAAGCAGGCGCGGCGGGATCGGTGCTGGACGTGGTGAACCATCCGCGGCTGAACCACCAGATGCAGGTGGAGCAGGGAATCCTGGCCCATGAGGCGGGAGAATTGCTGCGGAGCTTCTTCCGCGAGCGGCGCTAGCCGTGGATTAGCGCGCGGATGCGTTCAGCCTGGCTAGGCCACTTTGCGGCGAGCTCCGCGAAAGAGCCGCTGCGGTAATCGGCAAAATCGAAGCCGGGAGTGACAGTGCAGCCGAGCAGCGCCACTTTCCCTTTGCCGAGGAGGCGCGTGCCCTGCCAAACGCCGGCTGGGACCAGCAGTTGGACGTGTTGGCCCGCTTTCAAATCCGGTCCAAGAGTCAGGACAATAGAGGTACCGTCCGGATAGAGCTGTAGGATTTCGACCGGATCGCCGAGATAGAAGTGGAAGACCTCATCGGAAGCGAGAATGTGTATTTCGGAAAATGCGCCCGGCTCCAGGAGATAGTAGATGGCGGTACTGGCTGGGCGGAGGCCTTGCGGCGCGTCAATGGCGAGTGCGGAAGCGTAGGTACGGCGATACTGGCCGCCTTCGACAGGATGGGGCCGGAGTTGAAGAAGGTGCTTGATGTCTTCCGCGTTCATCGAAACGATAGTACCGCGAAGGGGCAACGATCGGGAAGCCAATCGACGGCCAGGTCAACGCATCGCCCTTAACACGCAGGCTAAGCAGGGTAGGGCAACCTATGGCTGCGCATGGAGTGCAAGAGAGAGCTTGATGCGGCCGATCAAAGTAAAATAGAGCTCGTATGAAGATTCAGGTGTACACGGCTTCCTGGTGCCGGGATTGCCGGGCAGCCAAGCAGTTTCTTGACACGCACGGGCTGGAATATACGGAGATTAACGTGGACACCGATCCGGCGGCGTCGGCGGAGGTTTTGCGTCACGTGGGCAAGCGAGCCATTCCGCAACTGGTGATCGACGGGGAATGGTTCCAGCCGTACACGCCGGGGCGGGGGCTGCTCTATGAAGAGCTGTATCGGCGGCTGCGCATTCCGCGATTGTAGAGGCCCGGCGTTTTTACCTGCGCACGTTTTTGCAGTAGGCTCTATCCCCTAAACCGATGGCGCAAAGCGCGCGGAACTGTTGCCGTGGACTGCATTCCGCCCGGGCGATGAATCGCAGGCGCACATAGTCGGCTACCCAGTTACCATCTTCATCGCGCAGAGCCGACTCCAGCAGCGCGCAGGTTTCGTTCACAACGGTGTCGCGTAAGTCAGGCGGGAGCGTGTCCAGCACGCCGCGGCGGAAGGTGCGCAGCCAGCCGGCCATGCCGCCCTCTGCCAGCGGAGTGGGACGAGGAAAATGCTCCATGCGCTCGACGGTGAATCCGTGGCGCTCAAGCCGGCGGCGATAAGCAGCGGGCGCGGGGTAGTAGTTCACGCCATCTTCGGCTTCGCCGTATCCATGACGGGCGAGGACTGCCAAGAATGCGACGCGGATGGAGGCGATGTTGCCATGGCCGCCCATCTCGGCAACGAACCGGCCGCCGGGCCTGAGGACACGATGAACCTCGGAAAGCATAGCGTCCTGATCGCGGACCCAGTGCAGGGCGGCGTTGGAAAAGACGCCGTCGAACGTGGTGTCGGGGTAGGGAAGCTCTTCGGCCTGGGCGTGATCGGCGCTGATGCCGCGGCCTCGCGCGGCTTCGACCATGGAGAGAGAGGCGTCGACCCCGGTGACGGCTGCGCCGGCAGCAGCAAGTTGCGCAGTCAGCTGCCCGTCGCCGCAGCCGAGGTCGAGGATGCGCTCTCCGGGTTGCGGCGCGAGCCAGTCGACCACGCCGCCGGCGAGTTGGTGAACGAATGCGCCTTCGCGGCCGTAGGCCTGCGGATCCCAGGTCTGGAGCATCGAAACCTCCTGAGATGCCAGTGTTCATCGGCGGTGCTATATAAGGCAAATCTATTTCAGTTAGTGAATCGATAAGCAGGCGTAATGATGTTGTCTCAACAAAGTCGGATTAGCTGCCGGCTCGCCTGCGCATTCTGTAGTGAAGGCGAAGGAACTGAACGCCCCATAGCCGCAAAAAGTGATCGGCACGGACGATGCCCTCTTCGGCCTCGTAGACGCGAATTTCTTCCTTCATGCTGGCCACGTAGCGCGCCCATGCGGCGCCTTTGCCATCGTGAACGACGAAGTAGAATCCCGGATCGCCGAAGCGTTTGCCGTTCGATTTGAGAGATAGGGAATTGTCGGAGTTTGCTTCGGCTTTCATCAGCACGATCGCGCTCCCGTTGGGGAGAGGGAAATCAACCTTGACACACGGACTGGGGTGACCGGGCACTTTGGCGGCGCTATAGCCGCCCGCGTAAACGACGTTGCCTGTGGCGTGAAGTTCGCGCACCCAGGCGGTGCAGATAGCGCCGCTCGTGGATGGATCGCGAAGTTGGACGACGCTGGTGGTCATGCCTTTGGCGCTGTCGAGCGACGACAACGGGACATTGAGTTGTTGAAGGCGCTTGCTGAAGATGAGGCTCAGTGCGTTGCCGAACGGCCGGAAGACGCCCTTCCACTCCGACCAGACATCGAGATCGAATTGCGATGTCTGCTCGTAGAAGAGCCGGACGGGCGCGGCGACCCGGCTGAGTGAGGGATTGCTTTCTTCAAGGATGCGAAAGTCGGGGATGAGACCGAGGACGCCACTCCGTACAAGCTCGTAGTTCTTCCCGGCTGCGAACTCCTCAAAGAAATTCCTGCCGATCCCGCGAGTCCCGCCGACCGGTCCATCCAGCCAGGGATGATCGGACAGACGGATGCGTCGTCCCGTAGCGCAGACCCATCTCTGGGTGACCCAATCCGCAAGATTCCCCCGTTTGTTGCCGAGCCAGATCACGGGGAGATTATGACACGCGGAGTTGGAGCACGGTTGAGACTGGAGTTCCGCAAGTCTCGCACGATGACGTGGTGGCTGCGCGCAGGCGTGTATTGTTGTATGCGGCAATTCTTTTGAGGAGCTTTGGAGGGATCGATGGAGTTTTGGAATCGCAGGAGCTTTTTGCGGACGGCGAGTGTGGTTTCGGCAGGCACTCTGATGCCGGGGATGCATCTGCTCGCCGGCGAGCAGGAGCCGGATAAGCCGGTGGCGGCGAACGATCATATCCAGATCGCGCTGATCGGCGCGGGCGGGCAGGGAATGGGCGATACCAAGACGGCCATCCTGGTTCCAGGCGTGAAGCTTGTGGCCGTGGCCGACTGCTACGACGGCCGCCTGGCGCGCGCGAAGGAACTGTGGGGCGCCGACATTCAGACCACGCGCGACTACAACGAGATACTGGCGCGCAAAGATGTGGACGCGGTCATCGTCGGCACTCCCGACCACTGGCACAAGCAGGCCAGCGTGGACGCGATGAAGGCCGGCAAGGATGTCTACTGCGAGAAGCCGATGATCCATCTGTACGCGGACGGACCGGAAATGATCGAAACCGCGCGTAAGACGGGTCGGATGCTGCAGATCGGCAGCCAGCGCGTCAGCTCCATCATTTATGCCAAGGCCAAGGAACTGCTGGCGGCGGGTGCGATCGGGAAGCTGAACATGGTAACGGCGTTCTGGGACCGCAACTCGGCGATGGGCGCATGGGACTACACTGTGCCGCCGGACGCTTCAACCGAAACCTGCGATTGGCCGCGGTTCCTGGGGACGGCGCCTAAGATTCCATTCAACGCGGAGCAGTTTTTCCAGTGGCGCAAATGGAAGGCATACGGAAGCGGCGTGGCCGGCGACCTGTTCGTGCACCTGTTCAGCGGGACGCACTTTGTGACCGGCTCGCACGGGCCGGTGCGCGGCATGGCCACAGGCGCCATCCGCTATTGGAACGACGGACGCGACGCTCCCGACGTGATGCTGGGGCTGTTCGACTACAACGAGGGTTTCAACCTGAGCCTGCACGTGAACTTTGTGGATGGCGGCCAGGAGAGCGAAGGACTGCTCTTTACAGGCTCGGAGGGCACAATCGAGATTGGCTGGTCGGGCGTGACGCTGACCCGCGTGCCGCGCCAGACTGCACCGGGCTACACGGTGGAGACGTTTCCGGAGGCGATGCAGCAGGAGATCATCGCCGCCTACGAGAAAAAATATCCGCGACACTCCGGCAAGGACGATCTAGCCGGCTCGGAGAAGTTCACGGCGCCCAAGGGCTACTCTGACAGCTACGACCACTTCCGCAACTTCTTTGCGAGCGTACGCACACGCAAGCAGCCGGTGGAGGATGCGGTGTTCGGATATCGGGCGGCAGGCGCAGCACTGCTGAGCAATCTGAGCATCGAGCGCGGTCAGGTGGTGAAGTGGGATCCGGAGGAGATGAAACTAGTGTAAGGTCTGGCGTGGCTGCGAATCCAACCTTCGCCGCAAATGCAAAACACGTCTGGAATGGGGCGTCCAATGACCATTAAACTGTTGCAATGAGCAAGCGGATCGGGATCCATCTAGGTACGGCGGGCGGCGTGTCGAACGCAATCGTGAGGGCTCGGGAAATCGGGGCCAACACGTTGCAGATCTTTTCATCGAGCCCGCGGATGTGGCGCGCTGCCAAGCTGGATCCGGCGCAATGCGAGCGAACGCGCGCGTTGCGCGCCGAGTACGACGTGGGGCCGCTGGTCATCCACACCAGCTACCTGGTGAACGTGTGCAGCCAAACCGAGGATGTCCGGCAAAAGAGCGTGGATGCGTTCCGCGGTGAGATGGAGCGGGCGCTGGCGCTCGGTGCCGAGTACCTGGTCCTGCATCCGGGCTCGTGGAAGGGCATGACGCGCCACGAAGGCCTGAAGCTGGCGGCGGAGTCGATCGAGCAGGCCATTGACGGGCTGCCGTGGCAGGGTACGCAGTTCTCCATCCTTATTGAGAACACGGCGGGCGCCGAGTGTTCCCTGGGCGGCAGCTTCGACCAGGTAGCCGAACTCGTCATGCTGTTGCGCAATCACGCGCCGGTAGCCGTGTGCCTGGATACGTGCCACACGCACGTGGCCGGATACGACATTGTGAGCGACCAGGGTTACGAAGATACGATGATCCAGATCGAAGCGACCGTAGGTTTCGACGCAGTCCGTGTGTGGCACTGCAACGACGCAAAGGCGGCGCGGGGCTCGAAGCTGGACCGGCACGAGCACATCGGGCAGGGGACGATTGGCGTAGAGCCTTTCCGGAGGCTGTTGAACGATGCACGATTTGCCCACGCGGCGTTCATTGCGGAGACGCCGGCAGATGAGCCGGGCGACGAGGAGCGGAATGTGAGGGTGCTGAAGAGCCTGATTCAATCTGCGTAGGTTTGCGGGGCCATAAGCAAAAAATCCTGTCGTCAACGGATCAAGGAATGTTTTACTGTTTGGTGCAGAGGAGTTCTCGCGTGAAAAGCAGCGGTAAATATCTTCTCCTCATCCTGATGGCCACGCTGTTCCACCCGCTTGCAAACGCACAGGCAGCGCCCGTGACGGATTACGCCCCTAAGCCCCCAGGAAGCCCATCCAGGGTTCTGCTTGATAACTGGAACGCAATTGGCCGAAAACTGATCGCGATGGCCGAGGACTTTCCCGAAGACAAGTACGACTTCAAGCCAAGCCCGGCTCAGCGGTCGTTTGCCGAGCAACTCCTGCATGCTGCCGGCGCGAATTACTTCTTCATCAACCCGGTGAAGGGCCTCCGACCGCCCTCCGGCGACCCCAAACGATCTGACTACAAAACCAAAGCAGACGTCGTGAACTTTGTGAAGCAGTCCTTCGCGGATGGAGCGGCTCTGATCCAAAGCAAAGGTGATGGCGGTCTCAATGATCTGTGGGTTGATCCGTTCTCGAACCGGCAGGTGCGCTTTTCAGAAGGAGCTTGGGGCTTTATGGAGCATTCCGGAGAGCACTACGGCCAGCTCGTCGTCTACTACCGCGTAGCTGGACTCGTGCCGCCGGAATCGCGCCCGAAGAAGTAGGCCAGGCAGGCAAGAAGCCGTGCTCTCCCGCCCTCCATTTACACTAAAAAGTTATGGCGGAAGAGAAAGAAATTCGATACGACCCGGCTGCAATTGAGCCAAAGTGGCAACAGCGCTGGGCCGCGGACCCGGCCCTGTACGCAGCCGATCCTGTGGACAGCGGCAAGCCCAAGTACTACGTGCTGGAGATGCTGCCGTATCCCAGCGGGCAGCTTCACATGGGCCACGTGCGCAACTACTCTATCGGCGACGCACTGGCGCGCCACATGTGGATGCGCGGCTACAACGTGCTGCACCCCATGGGCTGGGATGCGTTTGGCCTGCCCGCGGAGAACGCCGCGATCAAGAACAACACGCCGCCGCGCGAGTGGACGCTGGGCAACATCGCGGCGATGAAGCGGCAGTTTAACCGCCTTGGCATGGGATTTGACTGGGCTACCGAGGTCACGACATGCCTGCCCGACTACTACCGCTGGAACCAGTGGTTCTTTCTGCGCATGTACGAGCGCGGCCTCGCGTACCGCAAGAAGAGCAAGGTGAACTGGTGCCCCGAGTGTTGCACCGTGCTGGCCAATGAGCAGGTCATCGACGGCCGCTGCTGGCGGCATGACGACACAATTGTCGAGCAGCGCGACCTGGTGCAGTGGTTTTTCCGCATCACCGCGTATGCGCAGGAACTGCTGGATGGCCTGAACAAGCTGGACGGTTGGCCGGAGAAGGTGCGCACCATGCAGCGCAACTGGATCGGCCGCAGTGAGGGCACAGAGGTCGACTTCTTCCTTGCCGAAGATGCGGTGAAGGGGCAGGAGGATCGCGGGATCCCGGACGTGATTCCCGCGGGCCGGCGCATCCGCGTATTTACCACGCGCGTAGACACCATCTTCGGCGCAACCAGCGTCCAGCTTGCGCCCGAGCATCCGCTGGTGAAGGAGATGGCGGATGCGGATTCCGGCCTCGCTGCACAGGTGACCCAGCTCCTGGATGAGCAGAAGAAAGCGCGCGAGTCCGGCGATGTGGGCGCGATTGAAAAGCACGGTGTTCCCACGGGACACTTCGCCATCAACCCGTACAGTGGCGAGCGAGTTCCCATCTGGGTGGCGAATTACGTCCTGATGGACTACGGCACCGGCGGCATCATGAGCGTGCCCGGACACGATGCGCGCGACTTCGAATTCGCGACGAAATACACCATCCCCATCCGCCGCGTGATTGCGCCGGCGAATGCCGATGCGGAAGAGACGGAGCTTCCGTTTCTTTCCGAAGATGGCGTGCTCGTCAATTCCGGCGAATACAACGGCCTCACCTGCGAGCAGGCGCAGAACAAGTTGCAGGAGGTGGCTGCCGCCAAGGGGTTTGGCGAGGCGAAGGTAACCTTCCGCCTGAAGGACTGGGGCGTAAGCCGGCAGCGCTACTGGGGCACGCCCATCCCCATGATCCACTGCGAAGAATGCGGCATTGTGCCCGTGCCCGACGAGCAATTGCCCGTGATTCTGCCGGAGAAGATCGAGATTACGCAGCAGGGTGGCTCGCCGCTGGCCAGGGTGCCGGAGTTCGTGAACGTGACTTGCCCTAAATGCGGCGGCGCGGCGCGGCGCGAGACCGACACCATGGATACGTTCGTCGACTCGAGCTGGTACTTCTACCGATACACAGACGCGAAAAACGCGAGCGCTCCGTTCGACTCCGCGAAAGTGCAGCACTGGTTCCCCATCGACCAGTACATCGGCGGCGTCGAGCACGCCATCCTTCACCTCATCTATTCACGCTTCTGGACCAAGGTGATGCGCGACCTGGGAATGATCACGAACGATGAACCGGTGCGGCGGCAGTTTTCGCAGGGCATGGTCATTAAAGATGGCGCGAAGATGTCCAAGTCGAAGGGCAATGTCGTCTCGCCCGACGACATGGTGGCCCGTTTCGGCGCTGACTCCGCGCGCATGTACTCCTTGTTTGCGGCGCCGCCGGACCGCGACTTGGACTGGCAGGAGGATGGCGTTGCGGGTGTAAGCCGGTTCCTGGGGCGCGTCTACAGGCTGGTGATGCGGCATTCAGAGAAGGCGCGCGCAGGCAAAGTGCAGAGCACCGGCCAGCCCGGCGGTACTTCACTGAAGTTGCTGCGCAAGCTGCACCAGACCATCGCCAAGATCACGTTGGACTTCGAAGGCCGCTGGCACTTCAATACCTCCGTCGCGGCCGTCATGGAACTGGTGAACGAGATGCAGGGAGCCGACGCCGAGCTCGCGTCGGGTGAGGTTCCCGCGCCCGTGATCTACGAACTGCTGCAGACTCTCGTTCTCCTCCTCGCGCCCTTTGCGCCATACCTTGCTGCGGAGATGTGGGAAGAACTAGGCGAACAAGGAGCAGTACTGCGCGCGCCGTGGCCCAAGAGTGATCCGGGGCTGGCCAAGGAAGACGAAATCGAAATTCCGGTGCAGATGAACGGCAAGTTGGTGAATGTCGTCCGCGTTCCGGCGGGCTCGCCTGCCAGCGTCATTGAAGCGGCCGCGCTGGCTGACAGCAAAGTGCAGTCGCGCATCGCGGGCAAAACAGTCGCCAAGGTGATCGTGGTCCCGGGGAAAACGGTGAATCTTGTTGTCAGATAAAGTGACGAGGGAGCGCGTCCGCGGCACCCAGACCATCGTGGAGCAGATGGGCTGGGTGTTCACCCGCCCCTCGCTTACCGCGCTGGAGGTGCTGTGGAGATGGGTGTTCGGCATACCCATGCTTCTTGTTTGCTACGTCGCAGTACAGAAGCTGTTTGCGCTGCTTCCTCCCGATGCCACTGGCCTGAGCGACTTCGATATCTCCAATCCCTGGCTGTCCTCGGTGAAGGTGGCCGTCGCCTGGGACCTGTACCGGCCGCACGTGGTGGAAGTCCTGCGCTGGCTTGCGCCTGCTGCCGCGCTGGCCTGGATCGCGGTGTCAGGCATCGGGCGAAACCTGGTGCTCAAGCGCTTGGAGCCGCGGCTGCCGTTCCGGCCGATGGCCATGATGGTGTCGCAGGCAGTATGGCTCGCCGTCCTGGTCCTGACCGGGTTGACCTGGTGGAGCTCGATTGCATGGACCGCGAGAACACACATCGGCAATGGCTCCAGTCCCGACCTGGTCGGATACGCGGTGTGGGCCATCTTTCTGTCGCTGGGGTTCTTTTCGCTGTGGGCCTTGGTGAGTTGGTGGGTGGCTATCGCGCCCATGCTGCTCCTTCTCGAGGACCGGACGGTTCTGGGATCGCTCTGGCAGAGTCTCAAGCTGGGCAAGACGTTCACCAGCAAGTTGGTGGAAATTAACATGGTAATGGGGATCGCAAAGCTCTGCTTGCTGGTGCTCGCCATGGTGTTCTCCGCTGTTCTGATCCCCTTCGCCGACCAGGTGGGCGCCAGCACCTTGCACGAGGAATGGCTCATCGTCTCGGTCTTCTACTTCATCGCCAGCGACTATTTCCAGGTGGTCCGGCTCAAAGGCTTCATCGAGTTCTGGAAGCTCTTCCGCGGCTCGCAGCGCGCTCCGGCAAAACCCTGAGACCCTCCCTGCGCTTCTCCGCCGTGCTATGCTTCGGCGCATGCGCTCTCTGGCAAGATTCTTCTACGTCATCCTTCTGTTGACATTCGCCGTCGCCCCGCAGCTCTCTGCCCGCGTCATTCGCGTCGAGATCACCTCGCGCGCGGACGTCCTGAACGGGCAGCAGTTTGGCAATGCCGGCGCCTATGAACGCATCGTCGGGCGCGTCCACTATTCCGTGCCCGTCGCCAACTGGCACAATACGGCCGTCGTCGATCTGGCGAACGCCGTCAACGAAAAAGACGGCGCGGTAGAGTTCTCCGCCGACTTCATCGTCATTCGCCCCAAAGATGCGAGCAAGGCGAACGGTTCAATGCTGCTGGAAGTTCCCAATCGCGGCAACAGCCGCATCATCGCGCTCGTCGATGGCGGCGACTGGGACCTGGCGCACAGCGCGGGAGATGCCTGGCTGCTGCGCAACGGCTTCACCATCGCCGCGGTTGGCTGGCAATGGGATGCCGCGGGAGAGGACGCTCTGCGGTTCTATGCGCCAATCGCCAAAGAGAACGGCAAGACCATCACAGGCCTGCTGCGCGGCGATCTCATGCCTTCCCATCCCATGGATGAGATTCCGCTCGGACACCTGATCCTCGGCAAGATCGGTGGCTCGGAGTATCCCGTCGCCAACCCCGACGATCCGCGCAATGTACTCACCGTGCGGGACTCGCCCATAGCTCAGCGCACCGTGATCCCGCGCTCGGAATGGCGGTTTGCGCACATGGTTGAGGGCAAGCTGGCCCCCAGCGATCGGCACATCCACCTGAACGGCGGTTTTCAGCCAGGCAAGATTTACGAGTACGTGTACGTTGTCCAGGATCCGGTCGTGGCCGGTCTCGGCTTCATTGCCATCCGCGATTTCGCCTCCTGGTCAAAGCATTCGGCCGATACCATTGCGCCGGCGAAGCGGGTCTACGGCGAAGGAATTTCGCAGAACGGCCGTTTCCTGCGCGACTACATCTACCAGGGCTTCAATGGCGACGAAAACGGGTTCATTGCCCTCGACGGCGTATTGGCGCACGTGGCAGGCGCCGGCCGCGGCAGCTTCAACTATCGCTTTGCGCAGCCATCGCGCGATGGCCAGCCGACCTCCTCCATCTTCTTTCCTTCTGACATTTTCCCGTTCACTGACTTGCCTGAAATCGACCCCGCCAGCGCCCTTAAAAAAGCCAAAACCGGTCTGCTCGATCGCGAAATCAGCGAGCGCTCTGTTCTAAAAATCTTCTTCTCCAATACCTCGTACGAATACTGGGGCCGCGCTGCCGCGCTCATCCACGTCGCGCCCGATCCCAACCGTGGATCCGGGTACAAGCATCTTTCGGCAGATGGAATGGTCGACGCCGAAATCTCGCCCGACGTTCGCATCTATCACTTCACCGGCCTGCAGCATTTCTCCGGGCCCTTTCCTCCGCAGAAGGGAACTGGCGACTTGGCTGGGCAGCAACCGCAATCGCCGCTTCCCATCAAGTATTTCTGGCGCGCCATGATCACCAACATGGACGCGTGGGTGCGCAGCAATACGCCGCCCCCGCCCAGCAGCTATCCGCGCATCGCCGACCGCAACCTGGTCGCGTTGGATCAGTACGCGTTCCCGAAAATTCCAGGCATTCATCTACCGCACGAAGCCAGCGCAGCGTATCGCCTAAACTTTGGTCCCGCCTGGCAAAAAGGTATCCTCAGCCTCGAACCGCCCATCGTCGGCCAGCCCTTTCCCGTCCTTGTGCCGCAAGCGGATGAAGACGGAAACGAGCGCGACGGCGTCCGCCTGCCCGAGTTCGCGGCACCCCTCGCCACCTACGCGCCGTGGAACCTGCGCGATCCCTCCATCGGCGCCCCGGACCAGCGCGTCGCCTTTGAGGCCTCCTGGATTCCATTTCCCAAAACGGCCGCAGTCCGCCAGCGCACCGGCGATCCCCGCAAATCTGTCGAAGAGCGATATAAGAACCGCGACGACTACCTCGCTCGATACACGGCCGCGCTCGACGAGCTGATCAAAGAACGCTGGATTCTTCCCGAGGATCGCGCTGCCGTACTGGAGCGCGGCCAGCAGGAATGGGACCTGGCAACGAAGTGAATGGCGAGTGACGCGTAAGGGCGGGATTTCAGTCCCGCCGCACACGGCCCAAAATGAGCGCGGGCTTTACAGGCTGCGGACAAACGCTGGCGAGTGGGAAAAAGCGTGTCAGGGCACGACTTCAGTCGTGCCGCAAAGGCGCAAACAATAGACTTGGGCGTTAGCCCCTGAGGTCTTTCGCTGCAAATCAGCCCGCTTCTCCAGTTTTTCCGCAGCCTCTCTAGCCCCGTGAGGAACGGTTTCCAGAAACTGATCCAACGACCATCTGCCGGATAGTCCCGCCCAGCCTGCTACACTCCCTGATGGTCACGGAGTTTTTCGCTCATGCCCGACATTCAGACCATCGCCGTCCTCGGCGCCGGAACCATGGGCTCCGGCATCGCCCATGTCTTTGCCCGCACCGGATTCAGCGTCCTGCTCTGCGACGTCGAACAGCGTTTCCTCGATCGCGCGCTCGCGCAAATCCGCGCCAACTTGGGCCGCGAAGCCGCGAAGGGGAAGCTGGCCCAAGCCGACGTCGAGCCGACTCTCGCGCGCATTACGCCCACCACCGACCGTGAGTCCCTCGCGAAGGCGGACTTCGCCATCGAGGCGGCCTCCGAGCGCTACGACCTCAAAGCGGAGCTCTTCCGTTCCCTCGATCGCATCCTTCCCGCCGCCGCGATTCTCGCCACCAATACGTCCTCCATTTCCATCACCAAACTTGCCGCGCAGACCAGCCGCTCCGCGCAGGTCATCGGCATGCACTTTTTCAATCCTGTGCCGGTCATGTCGCTGGTCGAAGTCATCCGCGGCATGGCTACCAGCGATGAGACCTTCGCTACCGTCCGCGATCTGGCCGTGCGTCTCGGCAAAACGCCGGTCGAAGTCAACGATGCGCCCGGCTTCGTGTCCAATCGCGTCCTCATGCCGCTCATCAACGAAGCGGCTTACGCGGTGATGGAGGGCGTGGCCACCGCCGAAGCCGTCGACCAGGTTTTCAAGCTGGGCATGGCCCACCCCATGGGCCCCCTCACCCTCGCGGACTTTATCGGTCTCGATGTGTGCGTGGACATCATGCGCGTCCTTCATGACGGTTTAGGCAACCCGAAGTACGCGCCATGCCCGCTGCTCGTGCGCATGGTCGACGCCGGCTGGCTGGGGCGCAAGTCGGGGAGAGGATTTTACAGGTACGAAGGATAGCCTTGCGGGGGCGAACGCATCCTCTCCTTACCTCGGGTAAGGAGTACAATGGGTGCGGAGGTTGAGCCGATGGCGAGCGCTGCAGTGACATCCAAGGGCCAGGTGACCCTACCGGTCGAAATCCGGAGAGAACTGGGACTCAAGGCAGGCGATCGCGTTCGCTTTGTTAAGAAGAGAAATGGTGAGATCGCGCTTAAGCCTGAGAATCGGTCCATCATGGAGTTTCACGGAATGTTCAAGTGGAAAGGCAAACCGGTCACGATCGACGAAATGAACGAAACCATCGCGAAGGGATGGGCAGGGATGCTGAAACTCGATGAGTAGGTGTCGAGCATGATTGGTTTAGATACGAATATAGCCGTTCGGTTTTTCGTCGAAGACGATCCGGTTCAATTCCGAAAGGCCGGATCGCTTTTCGCATCGTTTTCCATCCAGGATCAAGGATTTATTTCGCTCGTTGCTCTGGCCGAATTCGCGTGGGTATTGCAGGCCCGGTATCACATATCGAAGCTCGAATTGATCGATTGCCTTGGAAAGCTGACAAGCGCTTCAGAGCTGGTACTGGAAAATCAGGATACAGTCCTCGACGCGGTCGATCGTTTCGCATCGGGAAGATCGAATTTTTCCGATTACCTGATTGAGCGGTCAGGGAACAAAGCCGGCTGCGATCACACACTCACGTTCGATCGGGCAGCTTCAAAATCGGCAGGAATGCGACAGCTCAAATAGACAGAGCGCGCATCATGCCTCGAAGATCCATTCACACCGGCGGCAGCGCATCCACCACCGGCACCCCCGCCGGCGGCGTAAACCGGAACACATTCGCCGCAATGGGCGCGTTCGCTAGCTCATCGGTAAACGTGAACCGCGTAATGGCTCCGTCGGTCTCTTCAATCTCGATCCCGGTAATGGCCCCGTCGCGCGTCACCGTCAGCGCCAGCCGTGACACCCGGTTCTCCTGGCCTTTCGGTTGGCCCGTCAACGTAAATCCGCCATTCGCCGCCGGCGCCAGCATCAGGTGCTCCATCTCTTTTTCCAATTCCGTATGTCCCAGCAGAAACCGCAGCGGGGAACGCCAGTCGTCGAGCTTTTTCGCCTCAATCCGCTGCACCTGCGGGTCGCCGTCCTTGTAGAACCACGCGTACTTCCCATCCAGCAAAAACATCTTGCCGGCCGGCGACAAATAATTCCACCGCATGCGCCCCGGCTTCGAAAGCAGCAGCGTCCCGCTCTCGCTCCGCTGCATGCCCATGCCCGCGTAGCTCTCCGTGAACCCGGCCTTCAGCGTATGTAGCTGGTTGTAGTGCTTATCCACGCGCCGCGCCAGTTCATGCACGTTGGGAGGTGTTTGGGCAAGAATCCCAGGAGCAAACAGCACCGCGGCGAGTGTAACTCCACTCAGCCTTCCTCCGGCCCGCAAAATCCCCGCCATTACTGCCCCAGGTTCTGTGTGCAGTTGGTGCCGCCCGCCGGATCAAACTTGATCTGGCCGGATTCGTCGCTGCAGAACGTGCGGTTGCCCGATTTGCCCACGGTCAGCGGCTGCGCCATCACCGTGTAGCCGGTCACGCGGTCGCTTCCGGTCGCCGTGTTCTTCACGCAGTTGCTGATGGTGAACTGGTACCCCGATTTGATTCCGCCCGCCAAATCCTGCTGCAGCATTTCCGCATTGGTCGCCGTCGGCGGCCCGGAATGCGAATCGCCGCCCAGTGCCGTCAATGTGCACGCGAATCCATTCGACGGAAACGTGCTGTTGAACTGGCTCTGCGCCATGTTGATGGCGCGCACTGACTGCTGCGCCGACGTCTCGTTGGCATAGCGCGTCATGTTCCCCATCGTAGGAATGGCAATGAGCATCAGGATCGCAATAATCGCCATCACGATCAGCAGTTCCATCAGGGTGAAGCCATTTACCGTAGCCTGGCGCCGCGGTCGCTCGCCGTCAACTTCGCAAAAAGTCGTGCAGATCATAGCTTTGAGAGCCCTCATACGGCGAGCCGCCCCCGGCAACCCGCCCGCAAGAATCCTATAACGGATGGACGCACTCCGCCAAACAACCGCTCATGTCCTGCTCCCTTCTCCCTGCTCCCTGTTCCCTCGTGTGTTACCCTTCGCTGTTCACTTACGGAGGGCCAGCCATGCTCCTGCGCGCCTGCGCCAGAAAATCGTTTTGCTTCATCGTCCTTCTCTTTGCCGCAGCATCGGTCAAATCAGCCGCGCAGCCTGACTATCCCTTCCGCGATCCCAAACTCCCTGACGATCAGCGCATTTCCGACTTGCTCGGCCGCCTCACCTTGGCCGAAAAAGTCGATCTGATGTCCGACCATCCAAAATTCCCGCGTCTCAACCTCGTCTTCTCCGGACAGGTGGAGGGCCTGCACGGTCTCGCCCTCGGCGGCGTCGGCGGACCTCCCGGCGGATGGGGCCCGCGCGGCCGCCAGCCTCTGCCCACCACTACCTTCCCGCAGGAGAAAGGCCTCGGCGCCACCTGGGATACAGACCTGCTTGAGAAAATCGGCGCGCTCGAGGGACGCGAAGCCCGCTACTACTACCAGAATCCCACCTTCGATTTCGGCGGCGTAGTCGTTCGCGCTCCCAACGCCGATCTCAGCCGCGATCCCCGCTGGGGCCGAACCGAGGAGTCCATGGGCGAAGACCCCTACCTCGTTGGAACCATGTCTGTCGCCTTCATTCACGGCCTCCAGGGTCCCGATCCCAAACACTGGCAGGCCGCCGCCCTCATGAAGCACTTCCTCGCCAACGAAAACGAAGACGGCCGCACCTTCACCTCCTCCGACTTCGACGAGCGCCTCTTTCGCGAGTATTACTCCGTCCCTTTCCGCATGGGCTTTCAGCAGGGCGGCTCCCGCGCCGTCATGGCCGCATATAACTCCTGGAACGGCATCCCGATGACGATCCATCCCGTCCTAAAGCAGGTCATGATCCCAGAGTGGGGCAACGACGGCCTCATCTGCACGGACGGTGGCGCGCTCGGCCTGCTCATCAGCGCGCACAAAAGCTTTCCCAACAAGGAACAGGGCTCCGCCGCAGCCGTCAAAGCCGGCATCAATCACTTCCTCGACCGCTACAAGGAGGACCTGACCAAGGCGCTTCAGGACAACCTGCTCACCGAGGCCGACATGGACGCCAGCCTCAAGAACCTGCTCCGCGTCTACCTCCGCCTGGGCGAGTTGGACCCTCCCAACGTCGATCCCTATGAGAAAATCGGCCGCGAAACCGGCGGCTCGCTTCCGCCCTGGGACGAGCCCTCCAGCCACGCTCTAGCCCGCCAGGCCACCGACGAATCCATCGTCCTTCTCAAGAACCAGCGCGCTACACTGCCCCTCGACCGCGCAAGGCTCAAGACCATCGCCATCATCGGCCCGTGGGCTGACACCGTTCTCCTCGACTGGTACAGCGGCACTCCGCCGTATTCCGTCAGCATCCTCCAGGGCATCCGCGAAGCCGCCGGAAAGAGCATCAAGGTCCTCTACGCAGACGGCTCCAACCCCGCCGAAACCAAATCCCTCGCCCAGCAGGCCGACGTGGCCATCGTCGTCGTCGGAAACCATCCCGAGTGCAACGCCGGCTGGGATCAGTGCCCCACACCCTCCAACGGCAAGGAGGACGTGGACCGCAAAACCATCGCGCTCGAAGAGGAAGACCTGGTCAAGCAGGTCTACGCCGCCAATCCGCACACCGTCGAGGTCCTCCGCTCCAGCTTCCCCTACGCCATCGTCTGGAGCCAGCAGAATGTCCCCGCCATCGTCCACATCACGCACAATAGCCAGGAAGAGGGCCATGGCCTCGCCGACGTCCTCTTCGGCGACTACTCGCCCGCCGGCCGCCTCAACCAGACCTGGCCCACCGGCGACGCGCAGCTCCTCCCCATCCTCGACTACAACCTCCTCCACGGCCGCACGTACCTGTACTCGAAAGACAAGCCGCTCTATCCCTTCGGTTATGGCCTCAGTTACACCACCTTCGCGTATCAGGGCGTGTCGCTGAGCTTGCCCAACTCCGGCCCCGACGACACCGTACACGTCACCGTCCGCCTAAAGAATTCAGGCCATCGCGCCGGCGACGAAGTAGTCCAGATGTACGTGCAGCATCTCGGCTCGGCTGTCGGCCGCCCTCAGATCCAGCTCGAGGGTTTCCGCCGCGTTCGCATCCAGCCCGGCGCCACCAAAGACGTCGTCCTCGACCTCAAGCCCCGCGACCTGGCGTACTGGGACGCTGCGGCCCACGAGTGGCGCGTAGAGAAAGAATCCATTCGCATCCTGGCCGGCGGCTCCAGCGACAACCTCCCCGTCCAGGCCACGCTCGCCGTAACCAGCGCCGGCGAATACAAACCATAGAGCCGGATCTTGTGGCGGTGATAGCGGTGCATTCCCTCCTGAAAGAAGAGCCATGGCCCGCATGGCCATGGCTCTTCTTCGTTGCTCCAGGAATCCAACCTGCCCCCTCATGGATGGCTTGTTGTATTCGCCGGCCGACTCATAGGCTTTTGCGGAACAGGCCGCCGGGCAGCCGTCACGATGCGCGGGTTAGAGTCGAGCGCCGCTTTGAAGGGCGACATCGCCATCGCTGGCGGCCTGCGCACGAGGCCCGAACCTCTTGCCATCGATGCCGCCTTCATTTCGGCCTTGTAGCGCTCGGTCACATCCACATGCCGCAGCGCCTCATAACCGCGGCGCCTGGCCACGATGCGGTAGTCAAAGCTCAGCGAAGAGGTGCCGCCACCCGACTCGCGCACCTCAAAGCTGGTAGGCGTTGCGTTGATTACGTACAAGCCCTTGGAATCCGCCCTCGGAGTGAGGAAGACGTGATAGTCCGCAGTCTCGCTCACCGTTTCCGCAAAGGTCGCGTCGATCGTGACCACCGCCACGCCCTTCTGCAATTGGCCTGTCCCAAAGTCCTCCATCCAGTTCTCCGGCGATTGCACTCCGTAGGTTTCTACAGTGCGCGCGCCGTTCGATGCGCTGGCTAGAGACTTGATCGGCCCGGTGCAGCTCAAGCTGCCGCCGCTGCCAATACCGCAAGTGCCGTCCGCGGTGGACGCCATCAGTGTATTGAAGATGCCAGAACCGCCCGCGGAACTGCCAATGCCGCCCGCGGAATTGCTAGTGCCGCCCGTGGAATTGTTTTGCAGGTACAACGTGGACCAGCTGGAGCTGTCGTTGATGAAGACGCCGGCGTGGCTGTCGTCCGCAGTGCCCAGAACACCGATCGCCCATGCCGGCGCGACGGCCGTGCTGCTGACACCGGTGTCGCCCCACACCCCGGCGTAGATGTCGTAGCTCCCGTAGATGCCGCTTGACAAGTTTGCTATACCCAAAACGCCCGCGTCTTGCTCCGCGGCGGACGAGTTGAGGCCTTCCACGCCAAGTCCGGAGCCGGTGGTTGCCCCGAATACGCCGGTTCCGGTTGTAGTGGAGGCGTCTACGCCATAACCCTGCGTTGCGGTGAACTGGGCGCTTGTTCCTCCGTTGTTCGTCACAATGATCGCCGGGTAGCTGACTCCGTTTGTGACAACGACCTCGCCAAAGGCATCATCGGCCGTGGCAAAAAGCGCCACTGGAATGCCCGCGCCGCCCCCGGAATTGTCGGCCCAGACACCGGCGTTGGCGATTCCCTTTTCCGCGGCGTAGGTACTGCTCAAAGCGGCACCGGTAAAGCCCAGCACCCCCGCGGACCCATAGGTGGGATTCGTGACTTGTGCATACACGCCATACCCGGAGGTGCTTTCTCCCTGTACTCCAAACCCGGTATCGGAGTTGCCAAAGGCGCCAACCGAGCCGTTGGTGCCCGAACCGAGAACCGCGGCATTGGTGGGGCCGCTGGTCTGGTGGGCCTGAAGGTAGCTCGAAAAGACGTTGCCCCCGGACAGCTTTGCGTACCTGGAATCGAAGGTGGTCTCGAGGTTGGGAGTGATGTTGGTAGCCAGGGCGCTCTGGTTAAGACCAAGGGCGACCGAGCCTGAGGTGCCTGAGCCGGTGAGCGGACTTGAGGTCGTAATTCCAGTGATGGTGCCGCCGCCGGCGCCGCCGAAGGTCTGGCCTGCGGCCCAGTTGATAATGCCGGTAGGCAATATGGAAAGGCCGGTTGCCGCGGGCGTGTGTGTCCCGGATCCATACAGCAACGCGAGATTGCCCGAAGGCGTGGCCGTGTTGTTGCCCGTGGCCAGCACCTGCCAGACAAAGTTTTGCGCCACTGCACTGGAGGTTCCGCTGGAATAGGAACTGGCCCCCAGTACGAACTGGGGAGAGTTCACCGCCGCCGACGCGGTGGCCGAGGCTTGCGGCCTCATCGCCAAACCGCCGTTGGTGGTCATCAATCCGTTGCTGGCAACCGACAATACGTTCGTGGTTGTTGCCCCCAGCTGGTACTGGAAAAAGAAGGTGCTGGAAGGGTTGGCCGTGTTATTGCCCTCGGGAAACGCATACAGTTTGAAGATCGGGGTGACCGCTGCGCTGGTGGCAGACGACCACGCGCTGGCATCGAATTGCATGATTTGCGAGTACGAGCCACCCGATGTGGTTGCCGTGCCTATCGACGGCATGGTCAGTGTTCCGCGAAGCATTTCCGATCCGCCCACATCCAGCATGGCTGCCGGCGTGGCCTCGTTGATGCCAATATTGTTTCCCACCTGAACCATGTTCGAGTTGCCCTGGGTCAGCGCGCCGGTCCACAGCGGAATCGTGCCCGTGGTACCCGATCCGGTCACCGTGCCCAAAGTATTCGAGATTGCCGCAGCCGGAGACAGAGCCGGTGCACGCTGCGCCTCCAACCGGGCCAATTGCTCCTGCGTCACGAAATCCGCTGCCGCGTGTCCTGCCAGCGCTTCGGCGTCGGCAGACTTCATCGCATATGGAACGCTGGCCAGCAGCACACGATCGGTTTCCGGCGCCTGCTCCACGCTCACTCCAAGCCACCGCGCCATGCCCGCGGCAAACACCCCCTGCGGAAGACCCTTGGGATCGGCGCTGCCCAGCAGAACCGAATACGAACCGTCTTCGCTCAAAGGAATCCGCTGGGTCTCGGTCCAAAGCGGCTCGCCATCCTCCGGAACCGCGTAAATGCGAAAAACAACATCCACCGTTTGCCCGGCGCGGTTGGCCAGCTTGCCGTTATAGCGCACCTGCTGCGGAATCACCGGGACCCCCGCACCCACCGCGACTTCAGTTCCCTGATCGGCTTGCGTTGCGGAAGTTTGTGCAACGGCGGACCGCCCCATGGAGAGCGGAATCAGGATCAGCAGGGTCGACAAGGCAAGGATCGACGGCCCGCCAAGGCTCGAGAAGAGTCTTCTCATTACTTGCATGGATTTCTCTTTCTGCACCTGACGATTCAAGCAACCAGAATTAGCAGGTGCGAGGGAAGGTGGGTTGTTCGCGGTGCTCCGCTGGCAACGTTTAATTCAAACCACTGCGGAAATACCCGCTCGAAGAGTCAACAACAAGATGAATACATTGGGAGATGGGATGGGGACTAACGTTTGTGAGATTAAACCTATATGTTGAATTCACTGTCAATTGAAATCCTGTCTTGGCCCAGACATTTTCTGCTCAATGAGAATCTGCCCTCTTCGCGCAGGCATGGAACCCCTCAGTCTCGCTTGCGGGCCCCCAATGTACCGGCAGAATCCAGCTCAAGCTGCCATGTGATTCCCGGCACAATGAACCACGGTTGGCGCGGCAGCAAGCTGAACGACAGTCTCGACAGATTCCGCGGAAACGGAGTGAACGGCGCCGCCATGTGACGACACGCACAACCGGATGATCAGAAATACGCTACAATACAAAACAGTGAAGCCGGGGCCGTCAGGGTTCCGGCTTTCGGCTTGGAGGGGGGAAAAAAAAGCACCCCCTACCCCCCTGGCAAGGATTCATAATGTGGAAAATTAAGATAAAAAGCCATTTATAATCAATAAGTTAGACGAAAATTAGGGCGCATTTTTGTGCCACATTGTGAATATTACCACATTGTGATACCTCGCTGGCAACGGCGTCTCCGTTCGCGCTGCAATTCCGTGCCTCGCCCATCGCAGCTTTGACCCTCGCCTGTCGGCTGTTACCCTGTACTTCGAAACTTGAGGGAAGGGAACCAATGAGCGATTGGGATCGCCGTTTTCTCGACATGGCCGCGTTGGTCTCCACCTGGAGCAAGGACCCCAGCACCAAGGTCGGCGCCGTCATCACCCGCGGCAAGTTCGTCATCTCTCTCGGCTTCAACGGCCATCCTTCCGGCATTGACGACTCCACCGCGCGCCTCCATGACCGCGAGACGAAGTACCGCACCATCATCCATGCTGAGCTTAACGCGATCCTCTCCGCGCACCAGCCGCTCGAGGGCTGCACTCTCTATGTCGTCCCCTTCATGCCCTGTTCCAACTGCGGAGCCGTCATTGTCCAGTCCGGCATCAAGCGCGTGGTCACGTATGAAAACAACAACGAGCGCTGGGCCGAAAGCTTCGAAATCACCCGCACCATCTTCGCCGAAGCCGGCATCGACCTCATCATCCTGCCCGCGAGAAACGACTGAGATGTCCGCCTCGACTTCCATCCTCCGCTGCGCCTGGAGCGCCGGCACGCCGCTCATGTCCGCCTATCACGACACCGAATGGGGCGTTCCCGTCCACGATGACCGCACCCTGTTCGAGTTCCTCATCCTCGAAGGCGCCCAGGCCGGCCTTTCCTGGTCCACCATCCTGAACAAGCGCGTGAACTATCGCAAGGCCTTCCACCGCTTCGATCCAAAGAAGATTGCGCGCTACACCGACGCGGACGTCGCGGGCCTCCTCGCAGATCCGGGCATCGTCCGCAACCGCCTCAAGATCGCCGCCACCATTCAAAACGCGAAGGCATTTCTCGCCGTCCAGCAGGAATTCGCATCTTTCGACAAGTACATCTGGCAGTTTGTCGGCGGAGCGCCCATCCAGAACCGCGTCGCCTCCATGAAAGATCTGCAGGCGCGAAGCAGGGAATCGGATGCCATGAGCAAGGCCCTTCTCAAGCGCGGCTTCAAGTTCGTTGGCAGCACCATCTGTTATGCCTTCATGCAGGCAGTCGGCATGGTCAACGACCACGACGTAACCTGCTTCCGCTATAAGCAACTCGCGCGCCCATGAACCGGCGGCGGCCGCGCTCGCGCTATCGCAAACCGTCATCGTCCGCGCCAGGGCAAGGCTCGCACCAACGCGAGATTGTCATCCTGACCCTGAGAGGAGCGAAGGGGAAGGATCCGAGGTTGCCTTTGGAATGTTCTGGGGATGATATGGTGCGCCCGGAGAGATTCGAACTCCCGGCCTACTGATTCGTAGTCAGTCGCTCTATCCAGCTGAGCTACGGGCGCACTCGCGGTTCAGAAGAACCTGAACTAGATTATCAAGGATCGCAGGCTCACGCAATCATGGCGCGTGCCAGCGCGAAGGGCCGCGCGAGCAACCTCTTAGGCCTTCACCGGCTCCGCCGCTGCGGGCTCCGGCGCCGGCGCAGGCGGCGGAATCAGCGGCAGTTCTTCCACAATCTCCATCCCCGCCCGGCGCAACAACCCAGCCACCACGCCCGCATTCAGCCGCGTCGCGTCATACTCCACGCGCACTGTCTTCGCCTCGCGGTCAAACTTCAATTGCCGTATGCCGTACACATCCCGCGCCGCGCCCAGCGCAGACACTACAGCTTCCGTCGGCTGCGACGCATACCGGAACAGAATCTCCACGTTCGTCATAGCCAAAGGATAACAGTCGAACGCGTATGCATCAGTAGTCGCTGCGCACCATCCGCAAGCCGGGAAGCCGGCGACGGATGACCTCCACAGCTCTTTTAACCCTGTGTCTTGGCTACAGCCATCGTCGCCAGCGATCCGCCCAGCCCCATCGTCTCTACCGCCGACGACGGCACAATCACCATCGATCCCTTTTCCTTGATCGCCTCGTACAGCATGTTCATCGCCCGCAAGTGCAGCGCGATGGGATTCTCCGCATACGCGCTCGCAGCCTGCACAAAGCTGTTTGAGATTTCCGTCTCCGCCTGTCCCAGGATGATCCGCGCCTGCCGCTCGCGCTCCGCCTGCGCCTGCCGCGACATAGCGTCCTCCAGCGCCTGCGGGATCCTCACATCGCGAATCTCCACCGACTGCACCGTGATTCCCCAAGGCGTGGTCTTCTCGTCCAGGATTTTCTGCAACTCCCGTCCCAGCGCCTCGCGATCGGTGATCATCTGCGCCAGCTCGTGCCGGCCGATCGACTCCCGCAGCGCCGATTGCGCGCTCATGGTGATCGCTTCAAGGTAGTTCTCGACCTCCAGGGTCGCCTTCTCCGCGTTCCACACCAGCCAGAACACGATCGCATTCACATCCACCGGCACCGTGTCGCGCGTCAGTGTTGACTCCGCAGTCACGCTGGTCACGCGCACCCGCTGGTCCACGTACATTCCCAGCGTCTCGATCACCGGCACAATCACAAACAGCCCCGGCCCGCGCAGTCCAACGTACCGGCCAAGCCGCAGCTTCACGCCCTTCTCCCATTGCTGCACCACCTTGATGGAGAACAACAGGTACAGGCCCACAAGCACGGCTGCCACCACAGGCCACGGCCGGTTCGTCGCTGCGCTCCCCAGTGCTCCGGCGGCCATGCATAGCACGCACACGGTTACTGCAACCCGGTTGAATCTTTGTGCACTAACATTCAGCATCGTCTTACCTCCTGCGCGGCCCTTCCCACTGCCGCAGCTCTTCCATTAAATCCACAACGGTGAATCCCGCCGCGCCCGCGCGCGCCACGCTGTCAGCCACAATCTGGCTCAACTGCCGCTCCCGTTCCGCGTCGGCCCGCACCACTTTCTTCTCGCTGATAAACGTTCCCGTTCCCTGTTGCGTCTCCAGCAGTCCCCCCAGCTCCAGCTCGCGGTACGCCCGCACCACTGTGTTGGGGTTGATCTCCAGATCCACGGCAAGCTGCCGCACCGTGGGCAACTGATGCCCAGCGTCCAGGACCCCCGAAGCCACGCCGCCGCGCACCTGGTCGATGATCTGCCGGTAGACCGGCACACCACTGTTCGGGTCCAGGTGGAATCGGAAAGGCGAGTTGGAGGCTCGGTTCATCGCGAAATCAATGTACTAGAGAAATAGTACACTAGAACATGAAAATGTCAACAGAATTCTCGGTAGGCTTTCCTGATTGAGGAGATGCTGGTGGCACAAATGGATCAGGCGCGGACGGCTGAAGGCTGACGGCGAACGGGAAGGGGACTGGCAACCGAAAACTGGCAACTGAAAACTTGTTCCTACATTCCCTTCAGAAACGCCCGAATCTCAGGATTGTTCCAGTCGGGATCACCCACAACCTTGCGCCGGATAATCCCTTGCCTATCGATAATGTAGGTCTCCGGCCATCCGTCGGTGTGGTACAGCTTGGCTGCCGTTTGCCCGGGATCCATCACCGTGGGGATATCCACGTGGTAGCGGGTGAGGAAGTGATGATACGAATCCGCATCCGTGTCGATGCTCACGCCCACGATCTCCAGATCCGGCCGGTCGTGATGAAGCTGCTCCAGGGCCGGGGTCTCCACGATGCACGGCGGGCACTGGCTCCACCAGAAATTCAGCAGAACCACCTTGCCGCGATAGCTGGCCAGGTGAATGGTATTGGCGCCGTCGCTTACCGTGAAATCGGGAGCTCTTTTGCCCACCTGTACCGGATGGGCGCCGCGGTTGCACCCCTCAAGAAGGAGAAGGGACGCCAGCAATACGGCTCCGGGCAAATACTGGAATCGGCGCTCAAACACATTCATATAATACGGAGCGGGAGCCTGGTGGTGGAATGACATCCGTCACACCTCGTTCCCGAACGGACTAACCCCGAACTACGAACTGAGAACGACGAACTGTGAACTGACACGATGCCGAAAGATCCCAACGACTTACCGGAAAGCTCCGCGCCACTTGACGTCAAGCCCGTCCTCGGCCTCTCCAGCGATCCCCCTGAAGCTCATGAGCACCTGTCCCGTGCCGGAACCGTCTTCGATCAGCCCGAGCCGGACCCCCTCATCGAGCTCACCGTCATCGTCCCGGCGCGTAATGAGGAAGCCTCCATCGCCGCCTGCCTCCAGTCCCTCGTCGCGCAATCTGAGGACATCTTTCAGCTCGGCCGCGACTGGGACCTCATCGTAGTCGATGACGACTCCGCCGACCGCACCGCGGAGATTGCGCACGGCTTCTCCGGCGTCGCCGTCATCAAAGCCGGCAAGCTCCAGCCTGGCTGGACCGGCAAGGCCAACGCCGTCTGGACCGCTGCCCGCAAGGCGCGCGGCCGCTGGCTACTCTTCACCGATGCCGACACCATCCACGAGCCCGGCTCCTTGCGCCACGGCATTCACGAGGCCATCCGCCACAAGGCCGGAATGCTCAGCTACTCGCCGCGTCAGATCGTCTCCGGCTTCGTCCAGCGCACGCTCATGCCGCTCATCTTCTGTGAGCTCGCGGTCGCCTATCCGCCGGCCAAGGTTTCCGATCCCGCCGAGCGCATCGCCGCGGCAAACGGCCAGTACCTGCTCGTAGAGCGTGAAGCCTATCGCCGGCTCGGCGGCCACGCCGCGGTGCACGACCGCGTCCTCGAAGACGTCGAGCTCGCCTTCCTCGCCAAGCGACGCCGCGTCGGCCTGCGCTTCCGTTACGCTGAAGACGCCATCTCCACCCGCATGTACCGCTCCACTCCAGCCATGGTCGAAGGCTGGACCAAGAACCTCGCCTTGCTCTTCAACAACGCGCTCTCACTCGCGGTCTGGCGCGCCATTGACTTCCTGCTCCTTTTCCTGCTGCCCATCCTTACGGTCGAGCTGTGGAGCGCCCGCTTCAGCGCCCACAGCCTGCAGTGGCTGGGCGCCGGCTGGATCCTCGCGTTGCTCTGGGTGCGCACGCTCTTCCGCTTTTACAATCGCGTCGCCAAGTCCAACTTTCCCTTTGCCGATTGCGCGCTCTCGCCCCTCGGCCTGCCCCTCTTCGTCTTCCTTCTCTATCGAAGCTGGTTCCAGCTCAAGGTCTTCAAGCAGCTGAACTGGAAAGGCCGCACCTACGCCCAATAATTCTGTGCCTGCTACTCGCGCCCGCCGGTTCCCATCTCCCGGCCTTCTTCAACCGCCATCCGCATCAGGACTTTCTCCATATAACCATCGCCGTTAAACGCATCCGGGGGAATCAATCCAATAAAGCGAATGATCCCCTGGCCGTCCACTGCAATTGCCGTGGGAAAATCCAGCACCCCCAGCGTCTTCGCCGTCTCCGCAGGCACCAGGAACGTCTGCGTCCCAGCCAACCTCTTATACATAGCCTCGCGTTCCGCCAGGCCTGCGTCGTCCCCCGTTTCGCTGAACATCAGTCCGTACGCGTGCAGCGGCGTCGTCGCATTCACCCGCGCAAACTCTGTCAGCGTTTTCATCATGGCGCGGCACTGCGCGCACCAGTCAGGAAACAGCACCAGCACAGTTCCCGAGCCCAGATCGCCCTCAATCGCCGGCTTTGCCTTCGCCGACTCCAGCGCCCGCGTCACCGTAAACGACGGCAAGCTCGCCCCTATCAGCCCGTACTGCTGCCGCACCGCGTCAATCCGCCGCCGGTCCTCCGGCGCAATTGCCGCCTTCCCCAGCGCGGCATCACATTCGGCCGCGGCCTGTTCCGCCGCCATCTCCCGCCCCACAAACTTGTCAAAGAACGCCAGGTCCATCGCCGAGTCGTACAGCAATCCCAAACTCATCACCGCGTCGCCGTGCGCAGCCTTCAACGCCGTGCCGCCCTTGAGCGCCTGCACAATCGCCGCATGCTCCTCCCCGGCCAGTTTCACTGCCTGCCCGTTGCCAGACTGTTCCAGGTAGTCCTTCAGGTAGCGCACTGCGTACGCCACCTCTGCGTCATAGGGCAGCTTTTCCAGCATCACCTCGGCAATCTGCACTGCGGTATCCACGCCGTTCAGGTGCACCATCGCGTTAATGCTCACCGCGTATGCCTGCGCCCGCCACGGCTCCGCATGGCTGTCGATATACCGCGTCGCCGCCGTGTTCGCATCATTCCAGTCCTGCCCGAACGAGCACAGCCGCGCCAGGTCGTACAGGTCATCGCCCGCGTAGTCCTCCGCCTTCCGCTCCTCGCATGCCTCTCGCGCGCGGTGCATCCCCACGCTCAGCGCGCCCAGCTCCGCGTCCGACCAGTTGTCCAGCGCCCCCCTCACCACTTCCAGCGGGTGCATCGCGTCCTTGTACTCGGCGGCCGGGCTCGGCACCTCCGCCGCGCCTGCAGCAGGAACCACGCCGCTCTGCGCCGCCGTCACGGCCTGCGATGCCGGCGTATTCGGCGCAATGGCTTGCGGCTGCGCTGCGCCAGGCGAGGCCGATGGCGCCGCCGGATCTCCCGTCACAGGTTTTTGTGCCGCCGGCGCGCTCTGCCCCATCAGGCCGGCACCAGCCGCGCACAATAACCCCACCATCACCCACCATCGCACCAAGTGCATCAACGGCCTCTCCAGGGGAAACTCAGACTCTCCTATTAGACACCGCACCGGTCCATTCCGTTCCTTCCCTTCGCCCCGACCCGCCTGTCTGTGTGTCCTGAAGCCTCGCTCATCGCGCCCCTCCCCGCTCCTCACCGCCGTCATCCAAAAACAAAGGACGAATCCCAAACAAAGGCCGTGTTCGAACGCGGGACAAAACGAACCACCGCGAACGTTGGAATGCCACTGTGCCGTGAACCATCCGAAGAGAGGTTGGCTATGAGCACAGCGGGATTAGATAGGATGGCTCGCCTGGATGACGATTGCCCCGGCGTACAACGACAGGTCTTTGTCGATGGTGAATTCGGGGTCGTTGGCGACACCGGCGCGCTGCGTCAGGGGCAGGAAATACATTGCGTGGTTCTTCCAGTAGACGCTGGTGTAAGTGGTGTCTTCCACCATGCCGACGATCTCATGCGCTCCGTCCTGAGGAGTCTTGCTCGGACCCGAATAGCCAAAGCGATGGCCGATGGGATTGCGGTTGCCGAAGTTCCCTTGTCCCTTCTTTTAAAGCACTCTTCGCAGCCAATGCCCGGTATGCGAATGCAGATTCTCCGCAATCTCCTCCGGCGTCCCCTCCGCCACAATCCGCCCGCCGCCGTCGCCGCCCTCCGGCCCCAGGTCGATCACCCAATCCGCGCTCTTGATCACATCCAGGTTGTGCTCGATCACCACCAGCGATCCGCCGCCGTCAATCAGCTTCTTGAACGCCGTCAGCAGCTTCGATACGTCGTCGAAGTGAAGTCCCGTTGTCGGTTCGTCCAGGATGTAGAGCACCCGGCTCGCCTGGCTCGGCATCGCATTCGCGTTTGCGTTGCGCACTGACGCCAGGTGCGCCGCCAGCTTCACTCTCTGCGCCTCGCCGCCGCTCAGCGTCGTCGCGCTCTGCCCCAGCCGCAGGTATCCCAGGCCCACCTCGTCCAGCACCGCAAGCTTCTCCAGCAGCCGCTGATGCCCGGCAAAAAACCGTAGCGCTTCCTTCACCGTCATCTGCAGCACTTCGTGGATGTTCTTCCCCTTGTACTGAACCTCAAGAACCCGCGCCTGGTACCGCGTCCCGCCGCAATCCTCGCAGGGCAGCTCCACGTCCGCCAGGAACTGCATCTCCACCGTCACCGTCCCATCGCCCTCGCACGTGTTGCACCGCCCACCCGGCACGTTGAAGCTGAAATGTCCCGGCGTCAGGCTCATCCGCTTAGCCTCCGGCTGCGACGCAAAAATCTCCCGCACCAAATCAAACCCCTTCAGATAAGTCACTGGATTGGACCGCGGCGTCCGCCCGATCGGCGTCTGATCCACCAGCACCACGTCGTTAAGACGCTCCGTGCCTGACAGGCTCTTGAACACGGCTGAAGGGTCGGCTCCATCGCTCTGGCCCAGGGCCCGGGCTACGGCTCGATACAGGACCTGGTGCACCAGTGTCGACTTGCCCGACCCCGATACTCCCGTAACAGCCACCAGCATCCCCAGCGGAATCTCCACGTCAATCCCGCGCAGGTTGTTCGCGAAGGCGCCTTTCAGCACCAGTTTCTCGCGTCCAGGCGTCCTTCGCCGCGTCGGCACCGGAATGCTGATCTGCCCTGACAAATACCGCCCCGTCAGCGAATGCGGATTCGCCTCGATCTCCGCCAGCACGCCTTCGGCCAGCACCTTGCCGCCAAACTCGCCTGCGCCCGGCCCCAGGTCAAGCAGATGATCGGCCGCCCTGAGCACGTCAGCATCGTGCTCGACTACGACGATGGTATTGCCCAGGTCGCGCAGGTCCTTCAGGATCCGGATCAGCCGGTCCGTATCCCGCGTGTGCAGCCCAATCGACGGCTCATCCAGTACGTACAGCGCGCCCACCAGCTGCGACCCCAGCGACGTGGCCAGCTGAATCCGCTGCGCCTCGCCACCCGACAAAGTCGACGCCAGCCGGTCCAGCGTCAGATACTCGAGGCCGACCGCATCCAGGAATTTCAGCCGCTGCTGCACCTCTTTCAGAATGTCGCCGGCAATGTCCTCCTGCATCGGCGACAGTGTCAGCGTGCTGAAAAACTCCTTCGCCTTTCCGATGGTCAGGGCCGTGGCCTGGCAGATGTTCAGCCCTCCATATTTCTGAGTCGTGATCCGCACCGCGCGCGCTTCCGCCCGGAGGCGCTGCCCGCGGCACTCCGGGCACTCCGCGTAGCCGCGATACTTACTCAGCATCACCCGCACGTGCAGCTTGTATTTCTTGCGCTCCATCTGCGCAAAGAACCCGAACACGCCCTCAAACGACCCCTTGCCGCGCAGCACCGTCTCGCGCGCTTCCTCGCTCATCTCGCGCCACGGCACATCCAGCGGCACCGCCAGCGCCGCCGCCTGCTTTTTGAGCTCCGTAAACCAGTTCCGATACTTGGGCCGGTTCCACGGATCGATGGCTCCCCCGTTCAGCGTCAGTCCCTTGTCCGGAATCACGAGGTTCAAATCGAAGTCGACCGTATTTCCAAATCCCTGGCAGCGAGGACAAGCGCCGAAGGGATTGTTGAAGCTGAACAGCCGCGGCTCCGGCTCACGCCCCGGCCGATGGCAATTCACGCACTCAAACGCCGCCGAATACCTCCACCGGCGCGGCTCAATTTGGGGTGCCCCAGGTCCCTCGCTTTTGGGGACCTGGGAACCATCGACAGCGTCCGGCGCCCGCACCGCCTCCTCGAAGATCACCTCGCCCCCCTCGCGATAGGCGATCTCCACCGCATCCACAATCCGCGCGCGATTTTCTTCGGAGACGACGATGCGGTCCACCAGCACAAACACCGGCAGCGTAAAGTCAATCTCCAGCAGCGACTCCGGCGTGGAAAACTCGAAGATGCGCCCAAGCTGGTAGAGCCGATTGAACCCGCCCGCGCGCAGTTCCCCCAGCCGCGCCTTCAGCGCATCGGTCATCGGTCCTTCCACCGCTGCTTTTGCTGCCGCCTTCGCGGCCGATGCGCGGGTCTTCTTTACCGCAGCCTTCGGTTCTTCCGCGCGCGGCGCCTCCGCCACAGGCGATGCCTTCACCGGGAACAGCGCCTGCAGCCGCGTGCCCTCGCCCAGCGCCATCACTGCTTCGGCGATCTCGTCCACGCTGTCGCGCCGCACCACTCCGTCGCAATACACGCAATGCACCGTCCCGCAGCGCGCGTACAGCAGGCGCAGGTAATCGTAGATTTCCGTTGCCGTGGCCACGGTGGAGCGCGGGTTGCGCGTGGTGTTCTTCTGCTTGATGGCGATGGCCGGCGCCAGGCCGTCAATCTCGTCCACGTCTGGCTTTTCGATGCGCTCCAGAAACTGCCGCGCATAGGCCGAGAGCGACTCCACGTAGCGGCGCTGGCCCTCGGCGTAAATGGTGTCGAAGGCCAGCGAGGATTTGCCGGAGCCGGAGACCCCGCTGATGACGGTCAGCTTGCCGTGGGGAATCTCGCAGGAAATGTTTTTCAGGTTGTGCGTGCGCGCGCCGCGGATCACGATCGCTTCATTCGCGGTCAATGTCGCGGGTGCTTCTTTCGCGTCCAGAATGGCGTCAGTCAAGGGGAAAAGTCCGGCACAAGAATTCGGCCAGCATGCACTGTGCGGCCCACAGCAGGGTCAGCGCAGGATGGCCCATCATTGATTATAAAGTTTTGGACGGAAACAAGGCTCCCCGGCTTGGCATTGCCCGGGGAGCCTCGTTGGTTGACAGTGCGGTAGCTCGTCTCGATCTGAAATCAAAAGTCTTCTGGGGCCAGGGCGACGCCGCGGTATGCTTCGCCGGCGTGGGCCGAGCGGACCGTGACGAACGTGTCCAGGAAGCCGCTGGTCGCCAACTGAGTGTCGCTGAGGCGATCGGTGACCGCTACCACCTTGTTGGGATCGGCGCCGTTGTCACCGTTCTGGCTGATGGTGGAAGTAACGGCGTAGATGGTCGAGGTTCCATCCGCGTTCACCGCGCCGGCGATGTTGCGGCAGCCGCCCGTCGCGGGCGCGATGGACAAAGGATAGTCCGGGACGCTGTAGGGCGCGCCCAGGTTGAGTCCGTTCTGGATGGTGTACTGGAGCACCCAGGTGGGGCTGCCGCCCTGCGGCGTAGTGAGGACCCACTTCTGCAGGCCTGCGGTGGCTAGCGTGCCGGCATCGGCAACGTTCACCTGTCCACCGATCACCTGGCCGCTGGTGTAGGCCAGGTCGCCCTCGTTGCAGACGTAAAGAGTATTGGCGTTGGCGAACCAGAGCCCAAACGGATAGTAGCCGCCGGTGCCGGCCGTGGTGGAAGTGGATGTGGGGAAACCGGGAAGGACTGTGTAGGGCTCGGCGTTGAGGCCGCTGGCTGGGGCATTGCTGGTGGTGGGCAGCGTGCCCGCAGCGCCGAGTTGGTAGACGGTATTGATTCCGTTGCTGCCGCTGCCCTTGGCCACGTACAGGGTGTCGTTGAAGATCGTCAAGCCGCGGAAGTTCGTATCTTTACCGGGCTTGTCGCCGGAGAGCACAAAGTAGGAAATCATGTTGTTGGCCGGCGGGACCAGCGGCAACGCGCCCGGAACGAACAATTCGGCGCCGGTGGAGTGGGAGAGGTCGAAGCCGAGTGGCGTCTGGCCCATCTGCTTCTTGGAGAGGTTCCCGCTGTTGTCGTTTCCCACCGAATAGTACAGCCAGTTGTCTGCTTTCATGGCAGCGCGGGAGTTGTCGCCGCTGTAGGCATCGCCGTCGGTGTAGTTGATGTTTCCCCAGGGGTCGACTTCAGCGACGGAGCGGTAGTAGGCGGTGGGGTTGGGCGCGTTGGCGTAGGTGGCGACGGCGGGATCGGTGGGGTCGCAGAGGCCGGGCGTGCTGGAAGCGGAGACGTCAAGCAGGTTTGCTGCCGTCGGCGAGATGGGGCCAACGTTGGCGCCCTGGGTCAGGATGCCGTTGGACAGGGTTAGAGTGGGGCAGCCGGGGCCGCCGCGGTAGCCCATCAAGGTGAGGCTCTTGCCGTCGGCCGAGCGATTGAGCGCAAGCTCGGATTTGGAGCTGAAGCTGGTCACAATTTGGTCGCTGGGAACGTTGAGCTGGCCTATAAAGTTGCCCCGGGGGCTCAGGTTCCAAAGAACGATGGGAGAGGAAACGCCGAAGCTGCCATCGGTATTGGAGTTGTTCCACACATTGTGGCTGTCGTGGGTGTTGGGATATTCACCGTTGTCGCTGGCGGAGCCGCAGGTGACTGCGACGGGCGTAGTCCCGGAGGTGGTCAGCGGCACGTTGACGGTGCCGGCCTGGCAGCCGAAGGGGAGGGTTTCACCGGGGATAACGGTGCTGGCATTGCCCGCATACACGGTGCCGCTGACAACGATGCTGCCGGGCACAAAACCGTGGAATTGCTGGTGACCGGGATCGAATTGCCGGGCGCCATCCTGGGCGGCGGCAAATGACGCGAGAGCCAATGCCGCGGCAAAAGCTGCGGCGTACAAGTAGGGAGTGCGTTTCTTCATGCTTTCATGGCCTCCTGAGCCATGGGGCAACGAGGGGAATGTTCGTGGGAACGTGTCACGCCTCGTTAACATACGCATGAAAAAACGATGAAAGAATCCACGGAGAGGAAGCGAGCAAGTAACCCACCCTGCAACCCTCACATACTGAGACGCCCCGCCCATAAAACGTCGCCGGCCGAGCAGCCATCTCGTGCCTACGGCTTCTCCAGCGGATTCACCCAGCGCAGCCCGGGGAAGCGGGCGAAATCCCGGTCATTGGTATACAGGACTCCGCCGTGCTCCACCGCGATGGCTGCCAGGGCCGCATCGGTTGTGATGTTCCCACGCGCGTTGGTCTTCAGGAGCATCTCCCGGAAATGAGTCCAATGCCCGCGGCCGGGAGCAATGGGCTGTACATGGGCCAATGCGAGCCAGCCCTCGACGATGGAGACGGCCTGCGCCATGCTCAATCGGCCGCCCGAAATGCCCGGGTGCGGCAGAATGCGAAGGAATGCGGAAATGGTCTGCCACGGCAGGCCTACAGGCTCTGTGCCGGAAAAGATATCCTCGATACTTTTTTTGGCTTCGGTGTGCTCCGGGCAGGTGCTGTCGTAAGCGTAGATGAGCAATTTGACATCGACAACGATCACTTGTGCGCCGGTCCTTCCAGGGCCTCGATCAGCTCATTCACGTTTCGATAACGCGTGCCGAGCCCGGTGCCGAGCGCAAGGGGCTTGACCAGAAAGCGCTTCCGCTTTTGCGGGTTGCGCCGCGCCACAATCCCATCGCGGATAAGGCCGTTCACCACGCCCTTGAAGGTATCGCCGGACCGGCGCAACTCTTCTTCCACCATCCGGGCCACATCGTCGTCGAGAGTCAGAGTCGTTCGCACATCATGATGATCAATCATGAAGCATCATGATGTCAAATTCCTAAACTCGAAGGTAGATTGTCACAGAGCACAGCGTACCTTCGCCCCAGTCTGGTCCCGGGGCTGCGCTCCGTCTCTTGCTCTGACCCCCGCCTAGCGGAACTGGCGAACCATATCGATCACGTAATAGCCCGCGACGTAGATTGTCATGGCGCTAAACACCGCGAGGATGGCGCGGCCGACGGGCCTGGCGCCCTCGAGCTGCGCCGCGATAGCTGCCTGCTCCCGCCCCAGATGAGCGGAGGAATCCTGAAGGGCGAGATGGTCGTCCTCATTGCGGCTCATTCTGGAAACATAAACACGGAAACCGATAAAGACGATAAGCAATGCAATCCAAATCACCCACATCCAGAGAACAAACGACATGGTACCCCTCAGATGAAAGAGCTCGGCTGCCCGGCCCATTCCAGCGGAGAGTAGCGCAGGGCATGGGGCGGAGGCCGGCGATGCCGATCATACAAAGACACGCGCCGCTTGGGTCGTGATGACAATCACGGCGATTGTTCCCCGCACCATCAAACGGAATCTGGTTCGGCACCTCCCAACCGGCTCCCGATGGTTGATAATTGAATGAACATAAGAGCCGCTACGTACGCAACCGCGTCTCGCGCCGCGATATTTATCTGAAGTCTTAAGCCCCCGAGCTCCTTGCCTTGAACTGAATTCACTCGATACGGCAGGCACCCCCATGGATCTGTGGACGGAGTTTGAAGGCGTAACCATCGATAGCGCCTTTTCACTGAAAAGATTGCTCCAGACCGAAGGACGCAGCGCGTTCTTCTCGACGCTCAACGCACACGGCGAATCCGTTCTCATTCGCCTCATCGAATGCCATTTCGATGAGGACGAAATCCTGGCTCGGTGGCGCGGTGTCCAGACTCTGGGCCACCCCAATTTCCTCCGCATCGACCGCTTCGGCCAGTTCCTCATTGAGGCTGACGGGATCACCGCCGTCTATGCCGTGTTTGAGCGCGTGGACGAAAACCTGGCCCAGGTGCTGGAACGGGGGCGCCTGAGCGCCGCCGATGCCGCCCAGATTGGCCTCAGTGTCGCGTCCGCCCTGGAGACGCTGCACGCGAACGGCTTTGTCCACGAGCACGTGGAAGCTCGCACGATTTTCGCCGTGGGCGAAAATGTAAAGCTGCGCAGCGATTGCATTCGCGAGACGCCTGAAGGCGCAGCCGGCCTGGATGCTCGCCGGCGCGATGTCCACGGCCTGGCGGTAGTGCTCGAGCAGGTTCTGCTGGGCGGGCCGCGGCTGGCGCACCCGCCCCGGCAACAGGCTTTGTCCGCACCCTTCGGCGAGATTGTGAACAAGGGAATCAGCGGCGAGTGGGGTATTGCTGAGATCAAGGCTGCACTGGCGCAGCGCAGCGGATCGAAAGCGGCGCCGCCAAAAGTATCGCTACCCCAGCCGGCGTCACCCAAAGCCATGCCGCCGGCAGCACAGCAGGCCGTTTCGCCGGCAATGGCTCATTCCCGCGATGTCGCCAGCCGGTCGCTTGAGTCGAGCTCTCCCGCGAAGCTTGAGACCCTCTCCAAGCCCGAGACGCCGGCGAAGCCCGAGATCCGGCCCGAGACATCCATGCCGAATGACGCAAAAGCCGCAACCGATGTTTCACTCCCCGGCCGCAGGCGAGCGTCGATGGAACTGCCCGTCGTCTTCGGTCTTTCGGAGCACGATTTTCGCCGCTGGCTTGCCGCCGCAGCCTTGTTTGCCGCTGTCGTCTTTGGCGGCTGGCTCCTGATGCATCATTGGTTCGGGCAGCACGCGGGCGCCACCGCGCTTCCAACTCCCACTACGCCCGCCGCGGCAACACCGGATCCGCCGCTGCCAACCCCGTCGCCGGCGCCGCCGCGCTCAGCCTCTTCCTTACCCGCGCCGGCGTCTTCCGCAGTCACTCCAGGCAGAGCACAGTGGCGCGTGGTGGCGTTTACTTACAACCGCCAGGACCAGGCACAGAAGAAGGCTTCCACGCTGGCGCAAAAGCATCCTGACCTTCAGCCGCAGGTCTTCTCGCCCAACGGCAGAGCGCCCTGGCTGGTCACCATTGGCGGCGCACAGCAGCGTGACGCGGCCTATGCGCTGGCACGCAGGGCACGCAGCCTGGGACTACCCCGCGATTCCTACGCGCAGAACTACACCGCGCGGTGATCTGAATCACGGTGCGCAATAAAAAAACGAGGATGTGTAGCGGAATCAGAGAGATGCATGCGATTTCTGCATTTTTTGGTTCGCTACCTCTTCGCTGCCTTGCGACTTGGCGAAGCCGGGGTGGTTACCAATGGTGGGGAGGGGGGGTGCTCCTGGAGAGGCATCCGGTGTCTTGGTTGGGTGTGTTTTCGCCGGTTGTTCGCTGTGCAGTGCGAAGCTGGCCAAGGTAGCGGGGTCCGCATGGTTACCTTTGGGAGGGAGGGGGGTGCTAACCCCGGGCCGGGGCTGAGTGGTTCCAGCGTGTGACTGGGGATTCATGGGTTGGTTGATCAGCACAGGTGGAACGCTCCGATCTTGACTCGGGTCCGGAGCTTGACTGGGGAGGGGTGTTGCCACGGGCTGAGCTTCAGTATTTAGTACGATATTATCATGTAATCTTAGTGTGTCAATAGAAGATTTCTGAAACCTATGGGGTGGGAGTCCTAACTGGCGCGAGGTTCGGCGACCGGGGTACCAGGTATGGACCGATCCATCGGAGATTGGGACCCCTGCGCGGACCGCCCGCTCATCGCGAAAAGCTGCGATGAACGGGGCACAGCTCCGAGCGCTTGAGTGCTGGCCTTTGGATCGGTGAGTGGGCCACTTGCGCGGACCGCCCGCTCATCGCGAAAAGCTGCGATGAACGGGGCACAGCTCCGAGCGCTTGAGTGCTGGCCTTTGGATCGGTGAGTGGGCCACCTGCGCGGACCGCCCGCTCATCGCGAAAAGCTGCGATGAACGGGGCACAGCTCCGAGCGCATGAGTGCTGGCCTTTGGATCGGTGAGTGGGCCGCCTGCCAGGGAATCGCCCCGTTGCGACTCAGGCGGCCAACCCTATTTGGCAGGCGTTTCAACGTGCCTGAGGAGTATGATTCGCACCGGTATGGGTTGAGCACACAACCTGTTCAATACCAGAATCAGAAAAGAGGCCTCAGTGAAAAACCGCTTATCTCGATACACCGTCGCGAGCGAACTGTTGCTTGGCCTGACCCTCGTGGTGCTTCTCTCGTGGGGATCATCGGCTTTGGCACAGAACAACACGATCTTTGGACCCAACGTCTACGTTTTCAGCCCCGGGTCAGACGCAGCAACGCAGAAGATCCTCACGTCGAGTGTGGTGAGCGGCATTTCGCAGTTCGGCACCGGACACGTTGCGATTTTCTTTAAGCCGGGCACATACAACCTCCAAGCCGGGATTGGCTTCAACGAGGCCGTTTACGGCCTTGGCATGAACCCCAGCTCCGTGGTCATCAACGGTTACATCACGCCAAACTACGGCCACACAGTTTCCAACAACATGACCACAACGTTTTGGCGCTCGATGTCGAACTTCACCATCAATCCCGGCTATAACAAATCGCAGAACAACCCCCCGAATACGCTGCAATGGGGCGTTTCCCAAGGCACATCCCTGCGGCGCCTACAGGTGAATGGGAACCTGCAACTGGACGGTTCAGAACTACGCAGCGGTATCTGCGGATGGGCCAGCGGCGGATTTGTTTCCGACATTGTGGTGACCGGCTATATGGATCCCTGCTCACAGCAACAGTGGTACACGCGCAACAGTAACATCGGCAGTTGGGACGATGTGCTGAACGTGTGGACCCAGGGCCACATCGATAACATGGTCTTTTCCGGAGTTATTGGAGCGCCGCCGCAGACCTTTGCCACGGCTGATCCGCGTTCGGTCCCGGACAACACGGTGCTGAGCACAACTCCGCAATCTCGCGAAAAGCCATTTATCTATGTTGACAGCAGCAGCAATTACTGGGTCTTCGTGCCGACATTGCAAACGAACTCGTCGGGTGCTACCTGGACCGGAGGCGGCCTTGGCACCGGCTATTCTCTGCCCATCAGCGACTTCTTCATCGCCACACCATCGAGCACGCTGGCACAGATCAATGCGGCGCTGGCATCCGGCCAGAACCTGATCCTGACGCCCGGCCAATACACCTACTCCGGCTCCATCAATGTGACCAATGCCGACACGATCGTACTCGGCCTTGGATATGCCGACCTTCTGCCGCAGACGGGGACACCCGCAATCACCATTGCCGATGTGGACGGAGTGAGCGTTTCAGGACTGCTCATCGACGCCGGCACGGTGAACTCTGCCGTACAACTGCAGGTAGGCGTTCCGGGAGGCACCCGGGTCAGTCACAGTTCCAATCCGACCGTGCTCTCCGACATCTTTATTCGAGTTGGCGGATACGTTGCGGGAACGGCGACCACCAGCCTTGAAGTGGACAGCGACAACGTCATCCTTGACAACCTGTGGCTATGGCGCGCGGACCATGGAACCGGCGTGGGCTGGACGAAAAACACGGCAGCGCATGGATTGGTTGTGAATGGAGACTATGTCGTCGCCACCGGCCTGGCCGTGGAGCACTATCAGCAGAACCAGGTGGTGTGGAACGGCAACTACGGCGAAAACATCTTCTTCCAGGATGAACCACCCTATGACGTTCCCAGCCAGAGCGCGTGGATGAATGGAACTGCCAGAGGTTTTTCGCCCTATTCGGTCTCGCCTTCGGTGGCGAATCACCAGGCTTACGGCTTGGGCGTGTACTCTAACTTTACTGCGACGGGTATCATTCTGGATAGCGCGATTACGGTCCCTGCGGCTTCAGGAGTTACGGTGACGGATGCACTGACCTATAACCTGGGTACGACCGCTAACTCCGGAATAGAGCATGTGGTGAATAACCAGGGAGCCTCTGTTATTACCGGGGGTAATTCGACGGCTTATCTGCCGTTCTATTGAGGCAAGGCGGGCACTTATTCCTTTCTCAAAGCGGTCATGGGCTGCTTCGCCACGCAGGGATCAGCGCGGCCGTGGCCGCCGCGAGCGGCAGGTGGCCCACTCACCGATCCAGCCACCCGCTTGAGCATCGCAAATAGGGAAGTCTGTGCACCATTCATCGCAGCTTTAAGGCCGCGATGGGCGGGGCCAGCTCCCGATGGATGAATGGGCCACCTGGCGAGCGTCATCGCGTCCCTACAGGACGCGGCGATGGTTTTGGGCGCTTCCCCCCGGGTGCCGTCCGCCGCTTGCACGGCGGACTCTACCCGGGGCTATTCTCGCAGCATCCCTCCGGGATGCCCGATCCCTGCGTTACCGT
>DASZLE010000069.1:0-8248 GCA_035552475.1 Occallatibacter sp. | reverse complement strand
CGGTGAAGTAGTAGATGTAGCTCTGCTGCTGCCCGGAGATGGTGAATGGACCGGTGTAGACACTGCATGGGCCTAGATTTCCCGGATAGCACGAACCTGAGTTGATCGCGTAGTAGGTCGTGGAAATGCCCGACGCATTGCCGCCGCCGGAATCGGATGCCGTCAAGGTGACGACGACGGATTGGTTGACCCAGGCGGTGTACGACGTGCCGGGATTAGTGCCAATGGAGATGGTGGGCGCCACGGTGTCGTAGCAGACGGAGCCGTAGGTCGCGTCGCCGGTGGTCCATCCCTGGTTGTTCCAGCCGCGGACGTGCGCCGTATGGCAGCCTTGTGAGGCACCGCCTGCACAGCCGCCGGCCCCGGCGAAGGAGAGACAGCCAGTGCTGGCGTTGGCATATTGAGGGCCGCTCCAGAAAGTATCGCCGGTGCCGCCGTGGGGCTTGGAGCCGGAGTCGGGAGGAATGGAGTCCCAGCCTTGGGTGAACCCGCCGATGCCGGTACCCGGGTAGGTGCCGCCGCCGTAGTCGTTAACGGTCCAGGAAATAATCTGGTCGGAGTTGTACCACTTGCCGGTGGTGGGGCCGGACCAACTGAGGCTGGGAGTGCCGCTGGCGGGGATTAGATACCAGTTGATGGCCCAGGCCAGCTGCAGCATATTGGCCGAGCCCCATCCGGTGACGTAGTCCCAGCCGGTGCCGGAGCAGTAGTAGCCCAGGCCGTCCGCGGCGGTGATGTCGTTGTTATTGCAGCCAGTGAGCATGTCGTAGAAGGGGAAGTGGGAAGCATCGTTGTAGTAGGCGGCGGGATAGAAGAACGGCATGGGGTTGCCGACGGGGGTGCAGGCGGAGGTGCCGGTGCCGCAGACATGGCCTATGTAATTGAGGTAGGCGTTTTCCTGGGCAAAGAAGCCGGCGAGCTCGGGGGCAACGATGCTGGTGCCGTTGGCGCAGCACTGGAGGTTGCCGTTGATATAGAGGTTCTGGCCGATGCCGAGGGCGTTGAGTGAAATGTCGGGGGCCGAGCGCTTGGATCGGCTGTTCCAGGTAGAGTAGCTCTGGAAGCCCGGCTTCCCATAGTAGGAGCTGACGCCGCCGCCGGAGCCGCCGTCATTCTCTCCGCAGGCCCCGGAGAAGGTTCCCCCCTGCCAGCCGTGTTCATAATCCCAGCTGCCATCGGAGTAAACCATCAACTGGGTGCCTCCCGCAGCCAGCACATCATAGTCGGAGCCAGGATAGGCAGCGCTTTCGTGGGCAGGATTATTGAAGTTGCAGTCGTCGGCAGAGCCGCGGTCGCCGGATGCCGCGATCAGCGTCCAGCCCTGTCCGACCATTGAATTGAAGATGTTATGTCGGGCGTCCATGGTGGAGGTGGAGCAGCCGTAGACCTCGGTGCAGCTCCAACTGGTGGTGAAGACGCGCGCAGTGTTGTCGCTCAGCATGTGGGAGTAAATGTCGGTAAAGGTGCTGTTGTTATAGTTGCCTCCGATGTAGACGTAGATGTGGGAGGTATCGAGGTAGGAGCCGAAGCTGTTGGCAGTGGCAATGGTCCACTCGGTATCCTGGGTGGTTTCGCCGCTGGGACAATCGCCGGGATCCGTGGTGCAGTTGATGCTGCCGTCGATGTCGTAGTAGGTCCAGTCGTAGGCAAGATAGGGATAGGCGGCCGCGAAGCCAACGATATCGCTGCCATTTACGTTGCCGAATGCGGCGATGGCGATGTTGGAGACGTTGGGAGTGCCGCCGGAGTCGTTGTGAGGGTTGCAGCAATGTCCGAGGTTCTGCAGGCCGTCGTAGTTGTAAACCTGGGAGCTATAGATCTCGGTGGGATTGGCGTAGCCGTTAGTGAACAGGGTTGAGTTGGAGACGTCGTTTGAAGTTGTGGATAGAGCCGGCCGGGGGGCCTTGGCGTCGGCATGGTCCTCGGCCCCCACGACATAGGCGGGACCTTCGGCGTAGTCGGCGGCCTTGGTATGCGGCCCGGGACGGGAGCCGTGATCGCGCTGGATGTTATTGAGGCCCTGGATGTTGATTACGACGCCCTGGAGATGGGCAGGGATCACAGGATCGCGGTCGTTGGAGAAGTCAGCCTCTTCGCCTACCTGATAGCTGTCGATGGTCACGCCGAAGGCCTTTTCGATGACGGAAGCAGGCGCTTCGACGTCCACGATGAGGCGGTGGTTGAAGCGTTTGGTAATGGTAAAGCCCTGGCTGACGGCCCAGTCCACGACGGCCTGCTCATCCGCAACGGAGGGTCCGAAGCGCGCGTTCCATTCGTCGGGACTCAGGAACTTGTGGAAGTTGGGCGAGGTGCGGTCCGCGAGTTCGCGGAGGAACTCTTCTTCTTCAGCCATGTGCGGGGGCTTGATGGACAGCGTGAGGCGCAGCTTCTGGGCCGAATTGTAGTGGCCGATCCGCGCGGCGGTTCCGTCCAGGATCTGCGGTGGCGTGTGCTCGGAGAGCGACACGACGGATTCGGGCGCCTGGGCGCGGGCTGGCGCCGACGGGAGCACGCAGAGTAAGGCGACGCCGACCAGGGCGCAAAGTGCTGATGCCGCGTAGCGCGAGATGCGGCGAGAACAGGCGGGTTGCGAAGGGCAAAAAACGGCGATGGGATGGCGATTCATACGTTCGATCTCCTGAAGATCAGGCTGCCGTGCAGAAGGAAATGGAGCAGCGCGGGAAGCCGGCTCAAAATAAATCCTTTTGGGGTGCAAGCGGAAATCAATTCTGCTTAATCTTTCTGAATGCGATTCAATCTCTGGCTAACCTGCTGAAAAACAGATGGTTATCGCGTGCATGGCGAGTGGAAGCCGGGTGGAGCGGGCTGCGAAAAGGCGCCGATGGTGTTGAAATTCGCTGCGAGAAACCGGTCGGAACGGAACGATACTGAGCGAGCAAACCGGGTCGGCAAAGGCCGAAATAGCATGGAGAGATCTCCTGACCGGCGGTGATTAACCAGGGGGAAGAGGCCAGAAAAGAAAGGAAAATCCCGGGAATGGCACCTACTGTATACCGAAGATGCGGCGACAAGAAAGAGCCTTTTTGAAAAAATAGAACTTGGCGGACGGAAGAGGGCGTGAAGAGGAGTTGCAGGGGGGCGGAGATTTCTGGAAATTATCTCTCAGGAGGGGAAGCGTTGACCCATCCCGGGATTCTTGATATTGTAAAAGGGTTCCGCAAGAACGTCTCTTTCCGTGTGTCATCGCGGGGGAGGGGTAGGGACCGCCCGGCAGTCGAGCGGGCTGGTTCCGAGGCCAGACGGCAAGATGCGCCGGCCAGACATGTCCCGGGTCGGCTCTTCTCTTGCAAAGGGCAGGGACAAAGCGGTCACAGGCAGGTAGTTGCAACGGACCGGGATGGCTCGTTCCGTGCTGTGGATCGCGAATGATCGCTACGGTGCTTGCGCGTTCTCCACCTTGGAGGGCTATGCAAGCCGGAACCGCGAAACGGAGTTGGCTTTCCCCTTTTTGAGGGGAAACGCGCGGCCACCGTCGCAGTTCTCGTCTGAGATGGGAAGCAGGCAGACGCGAAGCAGGAATTGGGCTTCTGTGCGTTTCGATGGGCCGATACGGCTCTAAAGAAACGAGGACAGCCCGAAGAGCCTGTGCGTGGCTGCTTGAACGAGTGTGCAGGATTTGGGTAAGGAGTTTCGGTTTGCCGACATTTAATCAGCTGGTTCGGAAGGGGCGGACGGCCCCGCGGTACAAGACGGCGTCGCCGGCGCTGCAGGCATCGCCCCAGCGGCGCGGAGTATGCACCAGGGTGTATACGCAGACTCCCAAGAAGCCGAACTCGGCGCTCCGCAAGGTAGCGCGTGTACGGCTGACGAACGGGATCGAAGTGACCACGTACATTCCAGGCATCGGCCACAACCTGCAGGAGCACTCAATTGTGCTGATCCGCGGCGGTCGTGTGAAGGACCTGCCGGGCGTGCGCTATCACGTGGTGCGCGGCACCCTGGATTCTGTGGGCGTGGCCAACCGGAAGCAGGGCCGCTCGAAGTACGGAGCCAAGCGGGCCAAGAGCGGCGCGACGGCGGGCAAGAAGTAAGACCAGCGATTAGCTGTTAGCTTTTAGCTTCGGCAGCGACGGATTGAGCGATTGCGGCTGGAGCGAATGAAATGGAGCTAACGGCTAAAAGCTAATAGCTGTTTTTTGAGGGATTATGCCGAGAAAAGGGCACATTGCGAAGCGGGAAGTGGCGCCGGATCCGGTCTACGGGTCGACTCTGGTGACCAAGTTTGTGAACTCCATGATGTGGGGCGGCAAAAAGTCGACTGCGCAGTCGATCTTCTACCAATCCATGAAGAACATGGAGGAAAAGGGCGGCGGCGATGACGCGCTGAAGCTTTTCAAGAAGGCCGTGGAGAACGTGAAGCCGCTGCTGGAAGTGAAGACGCGGCGCGTGGGCGGCGCTAACTACCAGGTGCCGATCGAAGTGAACCCGGACCGAAGGACATCGCTGGCGATCCGCTGGCTTCTGACCTATGGGCGGGCGCGCGGCGAGAAGGGCATGACCGACAAGCTGACCAATGAGCTGCTGGACGCAGCCAACGGCCGCGGCGGCGCGATGAAAAAGAAGGAAGACGTGCATCGCATGGCCGAAGCCAACCGGGCGTTCGCGCATTACCGGTGGTAAGAATTCAGCTGCTAGCTCCTAGCTTCTAGCTACTAGCTACGGCAGCCGAGACAGGAATCGGGGCGGCGAGAGCGGTCCCGCGAGAATCAAGCTAGAAGCTAGCGGCTAGTAGCTAGCAGCTAGGAATTAACCGCGGGCCTCCCCGCCCGCAAGGATGATTTGACGTGGCACGCACCATACCTCTGAATCGTTGCCGCAATATCGGCATCATGGCGCACATCGACGCCGGCAAGACGACAGCGACAGAGCGCATCCTGTTCTACACGGGCATCACGCACCGCATCGGCGAAGTGCATGAGGGCACCGCGACCATGGACTACATGGAGCAGGAGCAGGAGCGCGGCATCACCATCACGTCGGCAGCGACCACGTGCATGTGGAAGGATTACCGCATTAACATCATCGACACGCCCGGACACGTGGACTTCACTGCTGAGGTGGAGCGTTCTCTTCGTGTTCTGGATGGCGCCGTGGCCCTGTTTGACTCGGTCAGCGGCGTGCAGCCACAGACCGAGACGGTGTGGCGGCAGGGCGATAAATACAAGGTTCCGCGCATCTGCTTCGTGAACAAGATGGACAAGAACGGGGCGGACTTCGAGCATGTGATCGACACCATCCGCAAGCGCCTGGGCGCGCGGCCGGTGGCGCTGCAGATTCCCATCGGCGCCGAGGCGAACTTCAAGGGCGTCATCGATCTGATCGAAATGAAGGCCGTTCTCTGGCACGACGAGACTATGGGCGCGGAGTTTTCGGTTGAAGAGATTCCGGCTGATCTGAAGAAGAAAGCCGAAGCATTCCGCCTGCAGTTGATCGAAGTGATTGCCGAGACCGATGACGTGCTGCTGGAGAAGTTCCTGGAAGGCGAGACACCGTCGATTGCGGAACTGAAGGCCGGCATCCGCCAGGCGACCATGGACCTGAAGGTCTTTCCGGTCATCTGCGGATCGGCGTTCAAAAACAAAGGTGTGCAGACGCTGCTGGACGCGGTGGTGGACTATCTGCCCAGCCCGCTGGACAAGCCTCCGGTGGAGGGAATCAATCCTCACCATCCCGACCACAAGGAAACGCGGAAGGTCGAAGACAGCGAGCCGATGTCGGCCCTGGTGTTCAAGCTGATCAACGATCCGTTCGGCAAGCTGTCGTTTATTCGCGTGTATTCGGGTTCGCTCAAGACCGGCGACACGGTGATGAATCCGCGTACGGGCCGGACCGAGCGCATCGGCCGCCTGGTGAAGATGCATGCCAACAAGCGCGAGGATGTCAACGAAGTCCTCGCCGGCGACATTTGCGCATGCGTAGGTATCAAAGATCTGAAGACCGGCGACACACTGTGCGATCCGCATCATGCCATCGCACTGGGCGCCATCACGTTCCCCGAGCCGGTGATCTCGGTGGCCATCGAGCCCAAGACCAAAGCCGACCAGGAGAAGATGGCGATCGCTCTGTCGCGCCTGGCCGATGAGGATCCCACGTTCAAGGTGCGGACCGACGAGGATTCCGGCCAGACCATCATCAGCGGCATGGGTGAGCTGCACCTCGAGATCCTTGTGGACCGCATGAAGCGCGAGCACAAGGTTGAAGCCAACGTGGGCGAGCCCAAAGTGGCGTTCCGCGAGACCATCCGCAAACATGCCGAGGCCGAGGGCAAGTACATTCGCCAGACGGGCGGCTCGGGCAACTACGGCCATTGCAAACTGCGCGTCGAGCCAAATACGCCGGGCGCGGGCTACGAGTTCACTAACGACATCAAAGGCGGCTCGGTGCCGAAGGAGTACATTAAGCCGATCGACCAGGGCGTCCGGGGCGCGATGGAACTTGGCATCCTGGCCGGCTACCCGATGGTCGATGTCAAGGTGAGTTTGTTTGACGGCAGCTACCACGAAGTGGACTCGAACGAAATGGCATTCAAGTTCGCCGGCTCTATCGCGTTCAAGGAAGCGGCCAGGAAGGCGTCGCCGGTGCTGCTGGAGCCGGTGATGGCTGTGGAAGTGACGGTGCCCGAAGAGTTCATGGGCGTCATTATCGGCGACATCAACTCGCGGCGTGGCCGGATCGAAGGCATGGAGCACGCGGCCGGATCGCAGGTGATCAAGGCGATTGTGCCGCTCAAGGAAATGTTCGGGTACGTGAACGAAATCCGGTCCAGCACGCAGGGCCGCGCGTCGTACTCAATGCAGTTTGCGCGTTACGAAGAGGCGCCGCGGATGATCGCCGACGAGATTATCGGGCGGGCGCAGGGGAAATAGGTTGTCAGTTGTCAGATTTCAGTTCTCAGCATGGATGTTTGGCTAGAGAGACTGAAACTGAGAACTGAAAACTGAGAACTGGTTTTTTGGGGCTGGAGCCGGAACGCCGGCGCCCCACGCATGCAACGGGCAGTAAGAGCTACGAAAGGGATTCAGGACTTTTATGGCGAAGGAAAAATTTGATCGTTCGAAGCCGCACTGCAACGTGGGGACGATCGGGCACATCGATCACGGCAAGACGACGTTGACGGCGGCGATCACGAAGGTGCTTCAGAAGCACAACCCGAAGATTGTGTACCGGTCGTTTGATTCGATCGACAACGCTCCGGAAGAGCGGGAGCGCGGGATCACGATTGCGACGGCGCACGTGGAATACGAGACGGCGAACCGTCACTACGCGCACGTGGACTGCCCCGGGCACGCCGATTACATCAAGAACATGATCACGGGCGCGGCGCAGATGGACGGCGCGATTCTGGTGGTGGCGGCGACCGACGGACCGATGCCGCAGACCAAGGAGCACGTGCTGCTGGCGCGGCAGGTGGGCGTGCCTTACATCGTGGTGTTTCTGAACAAGTGCGACGCGGTGGAAGACGAAGAGCTGACGGACCTGGTGGAGATGGAAGTGCGGGAGCTGTTGAGCAAGTACCAGTTCCCGGGCGACGACGTGCCGGTGGTGCGCGGCTCTGCCCTGGGCGCGTTGAACGGCGATGCCAAGTGGGAAGCGCAGATCGATGCGCTGATGGATGCGGTGGACAAGAACATTCCGCAGCCTGACCGCTCCATCGACAAGCCGTTCCTGATGCCGATCGAAGATATTTTCTCGATCTCGGGCCGCGGGACGGTGGTCACCGGGCGCATTGAGCGCGGCAAGGTGAAGGTGGGCGAGGACGTTGAGATCGTTGGTTTCCGCGAGACGCGCAAGAGTGTGTGCACGGGCGTGGAGATGTTCAAGAAGCAGCTGGATGAGGGCCTGGCGGGCGACAATGCGGGCATCCTGCTGCGCGGCATTCCCAAGGAAGACGTGGAGCGCGGGATGGTGCTGGCCAAGCCGGGATCGATCACGCCGCACACCACGTTCAAGGGTTCGGTGTACGTGTTGAGCAAGGAAGAGGGCGGCCGTCACACGCCGTTCTTCAAGGGCTACCGGCCGCAGTTCTACTTCCGGACGACGGACGTGACGGGTGTGGCGGAGCTTCCGGAGGGCACCGAGATGGTGATGCCGGGCGACAACGTGGAACTGGCGATTGAACTGATTACGCCGGTGGCGATGGAAAAGGGCCTGCGGTTCGCGATCCGCGAAGGCGGACGCACAGTGGGCGCGGGAACGATCTCGGAGATTATCAAGTAACAGTGGTCGG
>DASZLE010000068.1:0-95799 GCA_035552475.1 Occallatibacter sp. | reverse complement strand
GCCGTCTCCCGCAGAGCGGCGTAGATGGTTCCGTGGAGCGACCCGGTGTGCGACCGGATCTCCTGGCGCACGATCTGCAATCCCGGCGCATCCTGGGCGGTGGTTCCCACCGGCTTAGCATCGGCCACCTGAATCCAGCAGCTGGCTCCGTTCAGGCTGGTGGTGACCAGCGCCGCAACCTGCTCCAGGATCTCGGTGAGCGGCCGGACGCCGTTGATGTCTTCCAGGATCTTGCTGCGCCGGCGTTCCAGCGCCGCCTCGGCTTCAATGCGCTTGGCCAGCTCCGCGGTCTGGCGATGCACCTTGCGCCGCAGCAGCGCCACCCATGCGGTGACGGCCAGCACCACCAGCAGAAGCGCGATCACCACGCCAAGCAGATTGCGCACGTTAAGCCATGAAGCCTGCGCCAGCACCGCCACGTCGTCTTCGGAGCGGAGAAATATGTTGAAGCCAGCCGGCCCGTTGTACGGGTTCCCGGCTTCCATTGCCGCCACTCCGATGACCCGTACGCGGCTCCCCGGCCGGATCTCCCTCATTGGCGGACGAATGTTGGGCAGCGGCCAAATATACGAAAACGGGCTGGCCAGGGTGGCCGAGAACAGGTTCCCACCGGCTGAGATCACCCACACATCCTGGGTCTGCTCCCGCACCTGGGTCACAACCGTGCCTTCCATCGTGACCAGGTCAAAGGGATGCTTCCCCGACGCCAACTCGTCGTACGTGAGGGGCTGCGGCGTAAGCGGCGGGGCTGTCCCGATGCTACGGATCGACCCCAGTTTCAGCGTGAGGAGATCATCTTCAACCGCGGGTATCCCGATCGCTTCCATGCGATCCCCCACCTTCAGGCGGTCGATCTGCGACGTATCCACGCGGATGCTTTTTGCGCCGTCCTGCAGCACGCCCATTCGCTTCTGGTGATAGAAGGTCAGGATGCCCTCAACCCGAACCCGCGGCGTTTTCTCCACCACGTCGTAGCCCCGCATCACCTGGTCGATGGGCGTCAACGGCAGCTTCCAGCTATCCACGGGAGACCGCTCCAGCACCTGCACGTAATCCAACGACGGCAGATGCAGACGCACACCCGTCTGCTCCATTTTGCCGTCGAAAATCTCGCCCCCCACCGCCCGCATCTCCACCTGCGCGTCCAGCAGCTCAGCCAGGCGGGAGCGGTCGTTGCCGTCCATCACGATGTCGGCGACGCCGCCGTCCAGGCTCAGCACCAGGTGCGTGATCTCTATTCCGGAAGTCCTGCCGATCTCCGCCACGGCCACCCGACCGCGCACCGTCACCCAGCGGCAATCGTATTTGGCGTCCTCCAGATCCGCCCACGTTGCCGGCACCGGCACAGGCAGTTGCGCATGCCCCACTACCGTCAGGTCGTTGGAGACAACAATCGGATTGAAGCTGTCCTCCGTCGTGCCCTGGATCCGGATCAAGTCTCCCGGTGCCAGGTGCAGCTTCGTCGTGGCAGTCACGTATACTCCGAAATCGCCGTCCTGAACAAACAGGGTCTTCTCAAATCCCCTGAAGTACGTCACCGTCGCTATGGTGTCTACCGGCAGATGCCGTGCCGCGTCCTGGTGGCTCAAGGTACGCACAGCCTCTACGGAACGAAGCACCCGCGGGGCCGCGTCCGCCCAACTAGCGGCCGTTCCGCAAAGTACCAGCACCATGGCTGCAACATGCTTCCTCATCTGCCTGCAGGTCTGCCTCCAGGAAACATTTCCACTTGAGTTATCGGCAAAGATCGCTGGCGCATTACCCGCGCCGCGAGAAACCGGAAGTCCTTGGAAAACATAGTTTCTAACCCAATGCAGCCGGCCGCCGCCCTGGGCAGGTCCGTTTTGCCCCCTGCCCGCATCAGGAGACAGGGGAAGAGGGAGACTTGCCGGAAAACAGCTCATGCCAGGATCACTTTGACCCCAGTTTACGAAGGACTGACCGACCGATATGTGATTTAGCTCACGCAAATCATGTTCCCACGGTGGACTTTCTCTTCTCGCGGGCGGTTGCAGACCAAGCTGCCCGGGAAGTAGAAGCCCACGGCCGTACCCCTGCCGGAATCCGCTGCGCCAGTACCGCCGCCATTCAGCGCCGCGTGTGTTTGGTCACGTACATGGCAGCATCGGCCGCGCTCAGCAGGCTGTCCTTGGTGGTTCCGTCATCCGGATACATGGCAACCCCGACGCTGGCTGATCCGCTCAGCACGTGCGCGCCCACAGAGAACGGTTCGCTGAAGCAGTTTTCCAGACGGGTGGCAATCTCCTCCACATCGGCGCGGCTGTGCGGCGAGGGAACCAGCACGGCAAATTCATCTCCGCCAAGCCGGGCCAGCAGATCGCCGGCGCGGAGCTGGTGCTTCATCCGTGCCGCAACCTCCTGCAGGTAAAGGTCCCCGATGTGGTGGCCGTACACGTCGTTCACCTGCTTGAAGTGGTTCAGGTCCACGTAGATGAGGCCGAGGATCCCCGCCGTGTCCCTTGCCCGCGCGATGCGCGCCTCCAGTTGCTTGTCCAGCGAGAAGCGGTTGTGGATTTCGGTGAGCAGGTCGAATTCCGATCGGTGCACCAGGTCCGAGTGCGCCCGGTGCGTCTCGATGGCCAGCGTGGCCAGCCGCGTTCCCAGGAACAGGGCGTGTTTCTCCTGTTCCGCGGGAACTGACTCCGGCTCCAGCGCCGCGCACACCATCCCCAGCGCCGGCCCCACGCGCGCCGGAATCTCCTCGTGCGCCACCCGGTAGCCATGGCCCTCCGGCTGGTAGTTTCCCAGCCGTGCTCCGTCCGTCACCTCGCACCAGCATGGAGCGCCATTCAGCATGAACGACACCATCTCCGTGATTTCTTCCAGCACCTGGGCCAGCGGGCGGGCGCCGTTGATCTCTTCCAGGATCCGGCTGCGCCGCTGCTCGATCAGCCCATTGTGCCGTTCCGTCGCGGCTTCCGCCTCAATGCGCGCCGCCAGCGCCGAGGTCTGGCGCCGCGCCTTGCGCTGCATCATCCAACCCCACACGCTCATCGCCAGCATGAGCAGCAGCAGCGTGCTCACCAGGCGGACCAGGTTCGCCACCGTCACCGGCGAGGGCGGGGCCATTACCGTAATGTCGTCAAAGTTGCGCAGCAGCAGATCGAAAGGCACATTGACGTTGAAGGGATTGGAATCCTCGAGGATGCAGACTCCCACCACCCGCACGCGAGAGTCGGGCGCGATCGGCTTCATCTCCGGCAGCGGCGTCGGCGACAGGCTCGTATTCGGCGGGTGCCGGTAGATGGCCGTGAACAGGTGCCCGTCGCTCTCCAGCACGTACTCGTCCTGGCCGCCCTCGCGCACCGTCTCCACCACCCGCGCCTCGATGGAAACCAGGTCGAAGACGTGGTGGCTCTGCGACAGGTCGCGCCAGTTCACCTCTGCCGGCTGTACCGGGGCCGACAGGCGGCTGTCGCGCACCTCGCCATCGGCCAGCTTCAGGAAGCCGTCATGGAAATCGGGAAAGCCTGTAGCATCCGCCTGGTCGCCGATCTGCAAATCCCTGCGCGTGTTGGTGTTCACCCACACGCTGCGAGTTCCGTTCTGCAGCACCACCGCGGAGCCCGGCATGTAATAGGTAATGGACCCCTGCAGCCGTACCCGCTCTGACCGGCTGATCTCGCTGTAGCTGGCAATCAAGTCGTTGATCGGCGATACCGGCGTGCTCCAGGGGTCGCTGCCGGGGTTCTTCAGCACCTTTACCTGGTCCATGCCCTGCGCATGCAGCACGATGCCCGTCATCTCCATCTTGCCGTCGAAGTTGCCCGAGACGGCGCCGGAAAGCTCGATCTCCGCGTCGAGGAACTCGCTCAGCCTGGCCGGGTCGTCGCTGTCGATCTCCGCCGCCGCGGTTCCGCCGTCCATCTGCAACAGCAACCTGGTGCTGCGGCGGTCAGAGCTTAGCACAATATCCGCCGACAAGACGCGTCCCTTTGCGTCCACCAGCTGGCAATCCCGGCGGGCATGAATCAGATCGTCATAGGTAGCCGGCACCGGCTTCACCGGCGCACCGTGACCTAAAACCGTAATGGACTCCGGCACAACGAATGGCCGGAAACTCGATTGCATCGTGCCGCGAATCCGCACCCGGTCCCCGGGGACGAGTTTCAACTCGGATGCCGGCTGCACGTAGATCGCCGCGTCGCCGTCCTGGACGAACAGCGTGGATTCATAACCGCGGTAGTAGGTGACAGTGGCTTCAAAATCCACCGGAACATGCCTGGCGGCCTGCGCGTTGTTGAGCAGATGGATTTCGTTCAGCGAGGTCAGGGGAGCCATCTGTGCCGCCTGCATCGCTGCAGCCGGCGCTGCGCACAGCACTCCGACAATGACCCACTTCTTCATCCAGCGCAAGACCGAGGGGTAAATGTTCCAGCCAAAACCGATTTCCATCCCGCCGGGAAACAGCCCCCACGGGTTGGCTTGCTCTCCTGGCAACTTCGGTTAGATTTTGTTGCTCTCTATCTTACTCATACCGGAATCTGGTGTAATAGCCCTTTCGAGGTATCTTGCTCCGGCTGAAGTTGTTAGCGCCGTTATGGCCTGACAGTGTAGTTTCGGGAATGCGCCCTTTGGTCGCCCCTTCGATCCGGAGACGTCTCCGGCCAACAGGAAAAGCTAGGTCATGTCTACCAATTCCCCGATTCCTGATTCCCTCCCTGCCGCTTCCGTCAGCGGCCTGCAATCCCTGCCCACCCGCCAGATTCAGGTTCTCGGCGTTCCTCTCGACATGGGCGCCAGCCGCCGCGGCGTGGACATGGGTCCTTCGGCCATCCGCGTGGCCGGCCTGGAAGCGCGCCTTGAGGCCCTGGGCCACCACGTGACCGACGGCGGCAACATCAAGGTCGAGATCCCTGAAACGCAGGCGTACGGCGCGGAAAACGCACGCTACCTGAAGCAGATCGCCGAGATCTGTTCGCGCACCGGCGATGCCGTCATCAAGGCCCTCGATGCGGGAATGACCCCGCTGGTGCTGGGTGGCGACCACTCCATCGCCGCGGGCTCGGTCTCCGGCGTCTCCGAGTTCTATCGCCGCCGCGGCCAGAAGATTGGCATTGTCTGGATCGACGCCCACACCGACATCAACACCCCGGACACGTCGCCCTCCGGCAACGTGCACGGCATGCCGCTGGCCGCGCTGCTGGGCCTTGGCCCCGAGCCGCTCGGCGGCCTCTACGGCTACTCGCCCAAGATCGCCGCCGAGAACGCCGTCCTCATCGGCATCCGCGACGTGGACGCGGCCGAGCGCGCCAACATCCGCCGCGCCGGCGTGGCCGAGGTGTACACCATGCGCGACATCGACGAGCGCGGCATGCGCACTGTGATGGAAGAGGCGCTGAGGGCCGCCGGACGCGGGACCGCGGGGTATCATGTGTCGCTCGACATGGACTGGATCGACCCCGAGGATGCGCCCGGCGTGGGTACGCCTGTCCGGGGCGGCGCCACCTACCGCGAAGCCCACCTGGCCATGGAAATCATCGCCGACCACGGCCGCCTGCTCAGCTTTGAGATGGTCGAGGTCAACCCGGTGATCGACGAGCACAACCGGACGGCGGATCTGGCGGTGGAGCTGGCTTGCTCCGCGTTCGGGAAGAAGATCTTGTAATTCGGCAGAAACCTGATCTCAAGATAGAGCAATAATGGAGATGGAGGGGTACAGCAATGGCAGTCCTGGATTGGTCGCGATGCCCCGCTGTCGAGAGCGTGCCGGGCAGGGTCAGCGGCGCGTGGGTCTTCCGCAACACGCGCATGCCCGTGGCCACGGTGTTCGAGAACCTTGAAGACATGAGCATCGACGAGGTTGTCGAGCAGTTTGACGTGACCCGGGAGCAGATCCAGGCCGTTCTCGATTTCGTCGCGAGGAGTTTGATCGAGTCTTCCGCCCGTGAACCAGCCACTTCCGCATCGGACCCCGCCAATGCTGGTTCTCTTTGATCATGGCACTCCCCGCGGTCTTGCCCGCGAGCTGTCTGGGCACAAGGTCACTCGCGCCATGTCTCTGGGCTGGGACCAGTTGAGCAACGGCGAACTGTTGAAGGCAGCGGAAGACGCTGGATTCCAGGTTCTACTCACCACCGACCGCAAGATTCGTTACCAGCAGAATCTCGCCAAAAGGAAGATCGCCTTGGTTGTACTGTGCGGCACCACGAAATGGTCGCGAGTTCGATTATGTTGTGCTGAAATCCAGGCGGCGATCGGAAAAGCCGCTCCGGGGAGCTACATCGAAGTGCAGATCCCCTTCGAAAATCGCGCATCTGCATCGCTCGGCGAACGGAAGGGTCCGAAAGGCAGCCTCTGAATTCTGAAACATCACCTGAGACAATATAACCAATGGCCAAGAAGCTACGCGTCGGCATTCTCTTTGGCGGGCGCAGCGGCGAACACGAAGTGTCGCTGCTCTCCGCCGCCTCCGTCCTCAACGCAATCGACCGCACCCGGTTCGACGTGGTCCCCATCGGTATCACCAAGGAAGGCCGCTGGCTGGCTGCGGCCGATGCGCAAAAGCTTCTTAAGGGCGACTCGAGCGCGGTAACCAGCCGCCTGAGAGCCGGCGACCCGCACGCTACGCCCGGAGCGAAGCTTCTCCACGAGGGCATTCCTACCCTGATGGCGCCCATGCCCGGCCCGCAAGGCACGGCTCTCGACGTCGTCTTTCCCGTTCTGCACGGCACCTTCGGCGAGGACGGCACCATCCAGGGCCTGTTTGAGCTGGCCGGCATCGCTTACGTCGGCTCCGGCGTCCTCGGCTCCTCCGCCGGCATGGACAAGGACGTGATGAAGCGCCTCTTCGCCCAGGCCGGCCTGCCCATCGTGAAGCACGTGACCCTGCTCCGCTCCGACTGGGAGAAGTCGCCGAAGAAGGCCATTGCGCAGGTGGAGAAGGCGCTCAAGTATCCCGTCTTCGTGAAGCCCGCGAACCTCGGTTCCTCGGTCGGCATCTCCAAGGCCCACAACCGCAGGGAACTTGGCCCGGCGCTCGATGAAGCCGCCAAGTACGATCGCAAGCTCGTCGTCGAGCAGGGGGTCGGGGGAGCCAAATTGCGCGCCCGCGAGCTTGAAGTGGCCGTCCTCGGCAATGACGCGCCGGAGGCCAGCGTCATCGGCGAGATCGTTCCCGGCAAGGAGTTCTACGATTACGAGGCCAAGTACCTCTCCGAAGGCTCGGTCCCCATCATCCCTGCCAAACTGACCAAAGCCGAGGCAAAGCAGATCCGCGAGATGGCCGTCGCCGCCTTCCGCGCCTGCGACCTCTCCGGCCTGGCCCGCGTCGACTTCCTGATGGATCCCGCCGGCAGGCACCGCATCTTCGTCAACGAAGTCAACACCCTGCCCGGCTTCACCAAGATCAGCATGTATCCGAAGCTGTGGGAAGCCTCCGGCCTCAGCTACACCGCGCTGATTACGCGCCTTATTGAGCTCGCCCTGGAGCGCCAGCAGGACAAGAACCGCAACAGTTACAGCAGGGAACAGTGAACAAGTGGTCAGTGATCAGTGATCAGTGGTCAGTGTTCAGTGGTCAGTGCTCAGCGATCAGTGATCAGGGATCAGGGATCAGTGATCAGGGAGCAGTTAAACACTTTGGGGAACTCGCGATGCTTCGGCGGTGTCTAAACTAAAGAGGGGCTTTCGTTTGTTGAAGATTACACTGAGAGTGACCGAAGGCCGTTCGGCCACTGATCACTGACCACTGATCACTGAGCACTGATCACTGACCACTGAGCACTGATCACTGATCACTGACCACTGACCACTGACCACTGACACCGAGAACTGCGAAGCTATGACCCTGCTGGACGCTCCCCGTTTTGACGAAGCCGCCGACCGCCGCAAGCGCCTCATCATCTTGTCCGCGGCAGGCGCCTTTGCCGCCGTCGTTATCCTTATCTGGATCTTTGCCGGGTTTCCCATCGACTGGCCCTGGAACTGGATGACCCACGTGCGCGGCCGCGCCACCATCAACGCGTTCCTCAAGGACGTGGAGCGCAACGACTTGAATGCGGCCTACATCCTCTGGATCCACGACAAGGACTGGCAGCAGCAACAGGCGCAGCTTGCCGCGCATCCGTTTGCGCAATTCCAGCAGGAAAAGGGCTCATCGATGGACCAGAAATCGCTGGTGAAGGCCTACGGCGACCTGGTCCACGACAAGGACTGGCAACGACACCGGGACATGTTCACGAGCTACCCGCTGACGCGCTTTCAGGAGGACTGGAGCCCGACCAGTTCCAATAACGACTACGGCGCCGTGAAGAGCCACCAGATGGCCGCCGCCCGCATGAATGGCAATGTCCTCGTCGTCGGAGTGTTCATCAACGGCATGCGCTCCAAGCCGCTTTTTCTCGCCTACGACCCCAAGACGAAGACGCTGACGTTCTCGCCGGTGGAGCTGTACCTGGGGCCGTAAAGCGAGTGATCAGTGGTCGTAAAGCGAGTGGTCAGTGATCAGTGCTCAGTGATCAGTGATCGCTGGCTCGGTCAAGCCGTTCAGCCGACAGATCGTCGGCGGGTGACCACTGATCACTGACCACTGATCACTGACCACTGACCACTGATCACTGATCACTGTCTCATCTCCGCCAGCGTCTTCTCCAGGCTCACCCCATCCTCCACGTTCATCGCCTTCTGCGCGGGGTCGATCTGTTTCATCAGGCCAGTCAGGACCTTGCCCGGGCCTACTTCGATGAATGTGGTCGCGCCCGCGCCAATGAGCGCCTGCACGCAATCCACCCAGCGCACCGCGCCGGTCACCTGCCGGGTCAGCGCATCTTTGGCTTCGGCAGCGGTCCGCACCAGCGCGCCGGTTACGTTGGCGGCCACTGGAATCCGCGGATCGTGCATCGCTATAGCGGCGAGCACGCGTGCCACTTCTTCCTGCGCCGGCTGCATCAGCGCGCAGTGGAACGGCGCGCTCACCGGAAGCATCACCGCGCGGCGCGCGCCCTTGGCCTTGCAGATTTCCGCGGCTTTCTCGACAGCCGCCAGGGTGCCGGAAATCACGGTCTGCCCGGGCGAATTGAGGTTTGCCGCGGCCACCGCCAGGCCGGTTTCTGCAGCTGCCTCCGCGCATGCCTCGGCCACTTTTGCGGGGTCCAGCATCAGCACCGCGGCCATGCCGCCCTGGCCTGCCGGAACCGCCTGCTGCATGGCGCGGCCGCGCGCCTTCACCGACCGCACCGCATCGGCAAAGCTGAGCGTACCGGCCGCCACGTGCGCGCTCCACTCACCCAGCGAATGCCCCGCGGCCAGCTCCGGACGCACGCCCTCGGCCTCCAGCACGCGCCACGCCGCTACGCTCACCGTCAGGATGGCCGGCTGCGTGTTCTCGGTGAGCCGCAGCTCTTCCTCCGGTCCCTCGAAACACAGCTTCGAGAGGGCGAATCCCAGCGCGTCGTCGGCTTCCTCAAATGTCTGCGCCGCCACCATGAAACGCTCGCGCAGATCGCGGCCCATGCCAACGGCCTGCGACCCCTGCCCGGGAAATAGGAACGCAATCTTTGTCGTCATACCGTTGTCGATTCTACCGTCTCAAGCCAGTAGCCAGTAGCCAGTAGCCGGTAGCCAGTAGCCTGTTGCCGATAGCTCCGAGCAACAAGCTACTGGCTACCGGCTACTGGCTGCATTGACTCCCTATCTCTGAAACATCCAACTGCACTCCTCGGTGAATGCGCCCACCTCGGAGCGCTTCCACGTCGCGGCCTGCTTCTCCACCTCGAAGACGCCGCCGCTGCCGCAGTACCGCCCGCATTTGCGGAGGATGGAGACCAGCGCGCGCGAGTGGTCCGCGTTGAACCCGGGCGCGCCCAGGAAGCGCACGTGACGCAGGTCCTTGTACGCGGCGCACTCGGGCAGTGTCGCGGCCTTGCCGCCGGTTTCCAGACATTCCATGGCTTCATTCACCTGGCGCGCCGTCAGCAGGCGGTGGCTCTGCCCGATGGCGAACTTCTGCTCCCACGGGTGGCTCTGCTTGTTGGCGGCCACAAACGCATCCACCATCGAGCGCTGGTCCGCGGTCTGGGGCTTGAGGCAGCTCCCGTCCAACTGCGGAATGTCGGTGGAGGAGTAGCCCGCGAACGCCAGCGGATCGCTTGAGGGCTCCTGGTAGAGCGCCGAGTAGATCTGGTAGGCATCGTCCGGCTCCGGTGCTCCGCCGGGCTGGTTCAGCGGGCTGGTGGCGGCAAGGTCCGGCACCGCGGTTCCGTTCCCGGCGTGCCCATGCCCGCCGAACCTCTTCCACGCCACCACGCCGGCTGCCGCCAGCAGCAACACCCACAGCACAATTCGCCAGGTCCGCATTCAGCCATTATGGCGCGGCGCGCCCGCCGCCGAAACAATCGCGGCCCGTACAATGAAGCCGATGGCATTCTGGCGCGCTCACCCGATCCGCTTCGCTGCCCTGCTCGGCGGCATCACCGGCTTGATCATCACGCTCGTCTCCGAGATTCGCGGCGTGGTTTACGGAAACCATAGCGCGGTGGTCCCGCTGCTGATGGCCGCGCCCGGCGGCGCACACATGGGAGCGGTGCAGACCGCCCTCATCCTGCTTATCGAGATCGCCGCCAACGTGCTCGTCTGGGCGCTGCTGTTCGCGCTGCCTGTAGCCATTATTGTTGGCGTTGGCCGCATTTTTGGTTCCCGTCGCCGCGACTGAGCCGCGGAGGGGCGGAAAAGCGCAAAATAAAAACGGCGATGTCTTGTGGATTGATGGAGTTACATGCTGAAACCGCAGTGATTCCGGTACAACTTTCGCCCTGAAAGCGAAAACTGGAGATAAAGAAACGGGCAGCATAAAAGCAAAGCGCGCATAAATAAAAAACGACGATGTCTTGTGGATTGATGGAGTTACATGCTGAAACTGCAGTGATTCCGGTACAGTTTTCGCCCTGAAGGCGAAAACTGGAGATAAAGAAACTGGCGGCACAAGAGCAAATGGGCGCGACCCATGGCCGCGCCCACTATTTTCACTCTGAGACAACTATACGCCTCCTACCCCCTAGTAACTGCATTTTGGTTACTATTGTTTTGCATACAAAACAAAGGAGTTGCGGACAAAGTTTTCCACAGGTACTTGACAGAATTGAGAGTGCGGTCGGGCCGGGCACTGTTTTTGATGCTAGTTCGAGGCCGCGGCGCGGATATCGGTGGCTGCTTCCTTTTCAAGGCGCTGGAGCATGACCGGGATCAGATCCTGATGGTCATTTGGGAGCCGGACTGAGGCATGGACGAGGCTTGGTTCGTCGCCGAAGAGCACGATGACGCCCCGAACGGCGCTGGCGTTGGGAAGGAGTTGAGAGTGCGTGCCGAAGCCTTCGGAGTTGGGAGGAGTTTCGTATTCAACGGTATTCGGATCGAGCCGGTCGAGTTTGTCTGCGGGATACGGCACCTGAGGAAAATCGCTGGCCGGCTCGATGCCTTCGGCGATCACGGCCTTCACGAATCCCATCTGCCCTGGAAAAACCCGAGCGATGATCCGCGCGACCTCGAATCTTCCCGACGTGTCGCCCACCGATACCGAGACCTGCACTGCCTGCCCGGAAAACCCCTTCCAATTGGCGGAGAGAAGTTCCTTTCCGTCGAGGGGTTCGGGCGCGACGTATAAATTGCCGCCATCGGAGCCGTAGGTGGAGAAGCAGTGCCAGCCGCGCGGGGCGAGGATGCCGAAGCCGTATTCGGCTTTGTAGTAGGCGAGCCGGCTGGCGGCTCCGGTGGGAACTGCGAGCCTGATGGGTTTGCCAGCGGGTGGTTTGAGCGGGCCAACCTGGCCGTCGGAGGCGCAGCCGACGAAGGGAATCACGGTTAGGGCGGGTTTGGCAGGCGCAGCGAGGCCGATTCGGATGGTGGTGGCGCAAGTCAGGAAGAGGAAGATCGCGGCCGGCCTGGGATGGTTCATGCGAGAAATGGTACCAGCGCGCGGGGTGGTGTGCGGATGGGCGTGGCCGGGGCTAAAGCCCAAGTCCTTTATTTGAGCCGCTTTCGGCGGGACTAAAGTCCCGCCCCTACGCGTTTTTACGACGTTCGAGGCGGTCCGAACCAGGTGGTCAAGGCTTCGGCGAGACCTTGGTGGGTATTGTTTCCCACCCAGGCTACGTGCCCGTCGGGCCGAACGGCGGGGCTGAAGACCGTCCCTCGGGGGCTAAAGCCGGGTTGAATTGATTGGCCCTGAATGGCACGACTGAAGTCATGCCCCTTCAAAACTTTGGCAGGAATAGCGGTGCAAGGGCTGAAGCCCGCCGTTGATTTTGCGGGCGGTTGCGGCACGACTGAAGTCGCGCCCTGCTACCTCAGATTCATGAGCGAACAAAATCATCGGCGGTTTTTGTGCTGATTTTGTGCTATGGATGGTGCAAGATTTTGAATCCACATGGAACTGAACCTTCCGCATAGGCGGTAATACGTCCGGAACGCTGACACAGCAGCATCTACTCGACGGATTCGCACAATTCTACGCTCGGATCGAATCTCTGGGCGTGTTGTGGCCAATTGGGAAGTTTCGGGCGATGTTCGTTAGTCGTCGTTCCGCGCGGGATTTGTGCAAATTTTCAGGCGGGGCGGAAGCCGGCTAGCTGCATGGCGCGGGTGCTTTCGGGGTTGCGCATGAAGGTGTCCCAGACCATTTCGGAGCGGAGGTTTTCGGCCATCAGGACGCCGATGCCGAGGTCGATGCCGAGGACGTCGGGGTTGTACCAGTTGGCGGAGGGGTGGAAGGCGTCCACAAAGCCGTACCGGCCCCATGCTTTGGGGTTGTCGGCGCGCATGGAGCGCAGAACCGCGAGGCAGTCGGAGGGGAGAAAGGCGAGCGAGCCGGCCGCGGCGCACGGAACAACGGTGCCATCGATGAGCCCGCGCGACGGCGGCCCGCCCCACACGGTATAGCCGTGCACGGAGTCCGACGCGGTGATGCCCCAGTAGTCCTGGCTGTACCAGTTTGGCATGGATAGGCAGAAGGCCTTGTGTGCGCGGGTGGCGGTGACGGAGTTGGCGAAGTAGTCGGCCCAGGCGTCGCGTTTCTGGCGGAAATCGAACCACGCCTGCGAATACTGGTGAGTGAAGATGGGGTCGTCGCCGCTGATATAGCTGAGGCCGCCGTAGTGGATGACGGGGCGGGAGAAGCTGTTCCAGTGGTCGGGCGAAACGGGGCGGGTGGGCGAGCCCATGGCGAGCAGATAGATCATCATGAGCTCGCAGTAGTGGCTCCAGCGCTGGGGGATGAAGCCGCTTTCAGGGAACCATCCCATGGCGAAGGCGGGGCCGTCATTGAGCATCCAGGGCCAGTCGACGCGCTCGTAGAGCTGCTGGGCGAGGGACTGGATTCTGGCGTCGGCGAAGTAGGCGCGCGCGGTGAGGATGCCGCAGAGCAGGATGGACGTGTCGATGGAGGAGAGCTCGGTGCGGCGCCAGCGCTTGCCGGTTTCCACATCGCTGAAGTGGAAGAAGAAGCCGTGGACTTCGGGGAGGTGGTTGAGGTGCCAGTCGAGGGTGGTGCGGACGCGCTCGACGACCTGCGAGTGAGGCAGGTAGCCGCGGTGATCGGCGATGCAGAGGGCGGTGAGGCCGAAGCCGGTGGCGGCGATGGAGGCCATGCGGCGCGGGTCGCGGGCGCCGGCGAGGTCGTTGCGGGAGCGGTCGAGGACCTGGCCGGTGACGGGGCTGGCTTGCTGGTAGAAATAGAGGCAGCCCTGGCGGATGAAGTCGTCGAGGAAGGACTCATCCTCGCGGGTAAGGCGCGGGGCCTGCGCGGCGAGCGCAGATGGACTGGAAACGGCCGCACTGGACGCGGCTGTACTGGCCGCCGCGAGCGCCATCAGCCGGAGCATGTGACGCCGGTTCATCGACAACATTGGACTTAAGGTTCCCCCGAGGCTGAAGCCGCGGGGCAAGGCCGGCAGCGGATTCCGAAGTCCCCCGACTCCGGAGGTCTATCCGCAGGCCGGCTTTGCCGGGCGACAGACCCAAATGCACTGCACGAGTTGCAAAGACGGGTGCAGAGATCAGCAATGAGCGATACGGCTAGGATGACAGGGAGCGTAGCGATTCACAACTACACTTTCGGGGGGTGTACCGGATGGTGAGGAAGCAGGCTGAAAGCCGTCGAAAAGCATCCCTCAGCGGCTGTTGCGAAGTGATTTTCGCGCGAGAATTTGGGGGCTGTGAGGGCAGGACGGGTACGAACTGCAAACACGAGGGTCAACGGCCTCGACTCGCCTCCTGTTCCTGGCGCAAATGGCGGGAAGCGTCCTCGGCGAGACGGCAGAAGCGGCCGGAGGTCATTTCCCAGGAGAAGTTGTCGTAAAGCGTGGGGCCCGGATGGGGTGGGAGGGTGAAGTCGTAGTCGGGCGCAATGCGGAAGCGCTCCGAGTCACAGGGAAACTGCGCCAGGGTTGTTTGCTGGGTGACGAAGCAGTCCATGCGCTCGCGCTTGCGCGACTGCTCCCGGGGGGTGAGGGGCCGGACGGTTTCGCTCACCGGGGTGGGCGCGGGAAGAAACGCTTCGGTTTCAATGACGTCGGGTCCGGCATGGTAGAAAGCGCCTTCAACGATGACGGGCTGCGATTTTTCGGCGCAGTGGGCGAGGGCGCAAGCGTGATGGACGGCAAAGGCGCAGGCATCGTGGTCGGGATGGCCGCCTTCGTACGGGTGGGTCAAAACGATTTCAGGCTGGATGTCCTGGATGCGCTGGGCGAGCCAGCGGGTGAGCTCGGCGAGGCGGAAGCAGGCCTGCTGGTCGGGGATGGCGAAGCACTCGCGGCTCATGTGGCCGAGGCCGGCGAGGCGGAGCATAGCGGTGAGCTCGCGCGCACGGGCGTCGCGGTACTCTTTCCAGGAAGAGAAGCCGTGGGTGAGGCTGTCCATCTCGCTGCGTGGCGCGCCGTCAGTGACCAGGATGTAATGAGCATCGCGAAAGCGGGCGATGCGGGCGCCGAGGGCGATGGTGGCGTTCTCGGGATGAGCGAAGACGAGGAGGACGGTGGGCATAGGCGCCGTATCGCCCTCCGGCGCGGAGGCGCGGGTGAGAATGTCCTCTTGGTTCAGAGCCACAGCTATGCTCAACTCCCCTCGGCAGTGGGATGCAGGGATTGGAGTCGAAGGTGCCGGGAAGAGAAAAACAGGGACTAAGGGACTGAGGGACTAAGGGACTGAGGACCGTCAGCCCCAGGCGCTGCCTACTTCGCTGCGCAGTTCGCGAGCGGCTTCGGCGGCCAGGCGGCAGAAGCGGCCGGAGGTAATGCCCCAGGGGAAATGGTCGTACCAGGTGGGGCCGGAGTGTGGGGGACGGGTGAAGTCGTAATGGGGCGCGAATCGAAAGCGTTCAGCGGTGCAGGGGAAGAGCGCCAATGGAACGCGCTGGGTGTAGAAGCAGTCGAGGCGTTGCCGCTTGTGCGTTCGCTCTTTGGGTGAGAGCACGCGAACGACTTGCTGGGGCTCGGCCGGATTTGCGAGGAACACTTCGGTTTTGAGGCCGGCGGGGCCCGCGTGATAGAAAGCGGCTTCCGCGACGAGGGGCCGCACGCCGCTGGGGCTGGCGGCCAGGACGCAGGCGTAATGGACGGCGAAGGCGCATGCATCGTGATCGGGGTGGCCGCCCTCGTAGGGGTGGGTAACGATGACTTCAGGCCGGAATGAACGGATATGTTCGGCAATGCGCCGTGTCAGCGCGGGAAGCTGGAAGCTGGCCTGCTGGTCTGAAATCCCGAGGGAATCGTGAAACATGTGGCCGACGCCGGCACTGCTCAGCATGTCGTCGAGCTCGCGTGCGCGCGCATGGCGGTACTGGATCGCGGAGGGAAAACCGTGGGTGCGGCTGTCCTCTTCGTCGCGCGGAACGCCGTCGGTGGCGATGATGAGATGAGCTTGACGGAAGCGTCTGAGGCGGGCGCCGAGGCCTACGGTTTCGTCGTCAGGATGAGCAAACACAAGTAGGGCGCGTGGCATGGGTGTCACGTCGCCCTCGCGCGCGGTGGCGCGGGCCAGAAGTTCCTGTGGAACCAGGTTCAACGAATGCTCTCAGAAGCGCTGGTGCAAGGATAATCAAGGAAGCCGTGGGCGCGGGAATGGCTAGTAAGTAGCAGACAGATGAGACTTTCAGGTTAGAGAGCCTGGCGCGGAGGGCTGGAGCGTGGCGAGGGAGCGCCGCGGAGATACGGGGAGGATGGATTGACGGGAAGGCGGGGATATACTTCTTCACAACCCCACCGTGAAACGCCACGTCCTCATCTTCGGCCTGGCCGGCGGCCTCCTGATCGCCACCCTCCAATACACCGAATACCGCTTTGTGGTGATCGAGCACTCGGTTGAGCTCTACAGCGCGCTGGTCGCTATTCTCTTCGCGGCGTTCGGCATCTGGCTTGGCTTGCGGATCACGCGCCGCCGCGAAATTATCCGCGAAACGGTGGTGGTGAAAGAAGTGCTTGTCCTTGCGGAAGCGCCCGCGCCGCAACCGTTTGCACCCGATACGGTGCGCCAGCAGGCGCTGGGTATTACGGCACGCGAGCTCGAAATCCTCACCCTGGTGGCGCACGGCTTGAGCAATCGCGAGATCGCCACGCAGCTTTTTGTTTCAGAAAACACCGTCAAGACGCATTGTGCCCGCGCGTTCGACAAACTTGGAGCGGCCCGCCGCACCCAGGCCGTCCAGCGCGGCAAAGAACTAGGCCTGCTGCCGTAACCCAAGTCACCCGAAAGCATGATTTCCGCTTGATTCCTCAAAAAATCATCCGAAAGGGTGACGACATCCGGCCCCGCACCACGGCATCGTGACTCCATCCTCGGTCGCACCCGACTCGTACAAGGAGCCAACCATGAAAAAGACCGTCCTCACCTTCGGCCTCATCGCAGGGGTCATGATCTCCGTCCTTATGGGCGGGTCGCTTCTCATCGCCAACAAGATCGGCTCTGGGCACAGCATGGTCCTGGGCTACACCATGATGGTGGCGTCGTTCCTGCTGATCTACTTCGGCATCCGCAGCTACCGCGACAACGACCTCGGCGGCCAAATCTCCTTTGGCCGAGCCTTCGCCTGCGGCATCCTGATCGCCCTCATCACGTGCGTCTGTTACGTGGCCATGTGGGAGATCGTCTACTTCAACTTCATGCCCCACTTTATGGACAGCTACTGGGCGGCGCAGATTCACAAGGTCCAGTTGTCCGGGCTTGACCCGGCCACCACCGCGGCGCAGGTGGCTGCCATCGAGCGCTCTCAGCAGCTCTACCAGAACCCCCTGGTCAACAGCGCCTACACGTTCATGGAGCCTCTGCCCGTTGGCCTTCTCATGACTCTTATCTCGGCCGCCATCCTTCGCCGGAGAGCCCCGGCGGAACCCACCGCAGCTTCCGCAGCCATGACAACATAAACGGAAAAAAGGGCGCGGCGCTTGCCCCGACCTTCCGTATTCTGAACTATCAAACGATTCTCACAGGAGGGTGCATGGCTTCAATCACTGGCTTTGGCGGAATATTTTTGCGAGCGAATGATGCAAAGGCTCTGTATCAATGGTACGAGCGGCATCTTGGCCTGGTGGAGGCCGGCGGGTTTTACATGTTTCCCGCACCAACACAACAAGCACGGGTCATCTTCGCCCTTTTCAAGCAAGACGATGCATACTTTCCTCCGGCACAGAAAGCGATGATCAATCTCCAGGTAGACGATCTGGATGGCGTGCTGGACCGTTTGATCGGCGAAGGCGTCACCGTCGATCCAAAACGCGAAAGCTATGAATTTGGAAAGTTTGGCTGGGTCACCGATCCGGAGGGAAACCGCGTCGAGCTTTGGCAACCTGCCGCATCGGAATGACGGCGAGGGCGGTTCCGTTATGGAAGGGTGGCGGGGGGGTGAACCCCGCGCCATGGTGTGGAGGCCGAAGAGGGGCTGGGCTCTCGACTCCCCTTCTGCCTGCACCCGTTCTTTCTGTTGGCTGGCGACTGCCGCGAAAACACAATCAAGCTGCCCGCGTTCGCAAACGCATTCGGCAACCCCCCATCCTGCTTATCATTCGTTGCGGTAATGTGATCCACGATCAGCGAATGTTCGATGAGCGCATAGAACGGAAGGAGGACCGGCGATGGCACGACCTTTGGCGGTAATTACGGGAGCGTCGAGCGGGATCGGGATGGTTTTTGCGCGGAGGCTGGCGCGGGACCACGATCTGCTGCTGGTGGCACGGCGGCGGGAGCGGCTGGAGGAACTGGGGAAGGGGCTGTCGGCCGAGTTTGGAACGACGGCGGAGGTGCTGGCGGCCGATCTTACTGACGAGCAGGACTTGCAGAGGGTGGTGGCACGCGTGGAGGAGGAGCCTCGGCTGGCCCTTCTGGTGAACAATGCCGGGTTTGGGACCAGAGGGCTGTTCTGGAAGCTGGATGTGGAAGAGCATGTGCGCATGCACCGTCTGCATGTGGACGCGACGCTGCGGCTGAGCCATGCGGCGCTGAGAAAGATGGTGGAACGGAACGCGGGAGGGATCATCAACGTGGCGTCCGTGGCGGCGTTTGTGCGGCGGACGGGCAGCACCAATTATGGGGCCACAAAGTGTTGGGTGGTGGCATTCTCCGAGTCACTGTACCTGGAGCTGAAGAGCATCGGTTCGGCGGTGAAGGTTGAGGCGCTTTGCCCGGGGTACACGTGGTCGGAGTTTCACGATGTGCTGGGGCTGGATCGGAAGGGGATCGCGCCGGCGTGGCTCTGGCTGAGGGCGGAGCGGGTGGTGGAGGATTCGCTGAAGGGGCTGCGGCGAGGGAAGGTGATTGTGGTGCCGGGAATGGCGTACAAGGCGATTGTTAGCGTGCTGAATGTGCTGCCGTTGCGGGTGCGGCGGGCGGTGACGAAGTAGGGGATGGGGGACTGAGGGACTGAGGGACTACATTGCGGGGAAGAGGGGAACGAGCAGAAGCAGATTCTGCGGAGAATGACAGAAAGAAAAGCAAGAGCAAAAGCAAAGTCAAAAAACAAAACCAAAAGCAAAAACCAAAAGCAAAGACCAAAAGCAAAAACCAAAAGCAAAAACCAAAAACCAAAAACCAAAAGCAAAAACAAGAACAACCGCAGATCCTTCGACTCCGTTCGGCGCAAAGGCGCGCCGAACTCCGCTCAGGATGACACTTCTATTAGCTATTAGCTGAGTGCTGAGTGCTGAGTGCTGACAACTGAAAGCTGACAACTGAAAGCTGACAACTGAAAACTGAGAACTGTCTTTCAGTTCCAGCGGGATTTGTCGTTGGGGTCTTCGTTTTCGATCTGGCGTCCGCGGCTGTCCAGGCGGACGGTGCGGCCCTGTTTTTTCATGTAGATTTCGAACTTGCGGCCGGCGCGGCGTCGTTTCCAGCGGTAGTAGTGGTTGCGCAGGCCATAGAGCCACTCGGTGGCGGCAAAGGTGAGGCCTTTGCGCGGGGCGTAGCGGATGAAGAGGAGGCCGGCGGCGGCACCGCCGAGCTGGGCAAAGGCGTAGATCCAGCTCTGGCTGAAGAGCATGGCGAAGGCGATGAGCGCGTAGATGGCCGCCATGTACTTCGCCTTGATGTTGATGACGAACATCAACATGAATTCAGTTTCGCCGTAGAGGATGCCGATGGCGATGAGCATGCCGAAGATGCCGCCCATGCAGCCATAGAGCTGGACGGGAGAGCGGTGGCCGAACCTGTCGGCGACCTGCCAGATAGCGGCGGCGGTAATGGCTGTGCCGAGGACCGAGGCGGCGTAGAGGCCGCCGACCCAACTGGAGCCGCGGTAGGACTCAAGGAAGCCGGCGAGGAACCAGAGGGAGAGCAGTTCGAGCAGAGTTTGCAGGAGGCCCGGGTGAACGAAGCTGTAAGTGAGAGGCTGCCAGAGTGCGCCGTGGAAGAAGAGTTCCGGGATGAAGGCGCACCATGCGGACAAGGTCCGCGCCATGGAGGCAGCAGCGAAGCCGAGGACAAGCAGGAAGAAATAGGCTCCGAGGTTCAGGAGCACGAGGCGCCGCGTGGCTCCAGTGAACCCGGGAAAACCCAAGGGGATGGACCCCATCCTGGCCATAGAAGACAGGTTAACAGGGAACAGGGGTCAGGTGTCAGGGGACGACGACGAGGCCGCGGTGGCCGGCTTTGTCTACGGCGCGGATGCCGAAGTAGACGTTGTCTTTGGAGATGGGGACGTCGATGGTGAGGGGCTGGCCCGAAGCGCCGGCGGGGACGTTGCGGACGTACTGCCAGTCGAAGGAGACGGTGTCGCGCCAGAGGAGCTCGTAGTGGTCGACGGCGCCGGGGGCAGGCTGCCAGGTGAGGGTGGTGCCGTTCTCCAGTTTCTTTGCATCGATGGTGACTTTTTGGGGTTCGCCAGGAGAAGCGGCGAGGGTGGCGAGGGTGGCCGCGTTGAGCCGGGCAACCTTTGCGGTGTAAGCGAAGTCTACGAAGTCCACGAGGTCGCCGAGAATGGGGTCGTGGGAACCGGCAGCGGGATGGACCACGTTCTGGTGCTGGTGGTTGAAGTCCTCGCGCCACTCAGTGAGGCGGACGGCGGCAAAGCCCTCGCGATTGAAGGAGCTATGATCACCACCGCGCAGGTAACGATCGGGACGGGTGACGACGAAGGCGTCAAAGGGGTGGGGGCCGTGGGTGGGGAAATAAGCAGCGGAAACATCTTCAAGGGCGCGGGCAAGCTGGCGGCTGGGCGAGTCTTCTTCAAGGCCGAGGGCGCGGATGCGGCGCTGCTCCTGCGGGGTGGCGGAGACGGGCACGCTTTCAGCGAAGACGCGGACGCGGTCCTTGAGTTGCAGGGGATCGCCGGGAGTGGTGTTGCCGCCGACGATGTCGTTGTTAAGGACGCCGAGGAGCTGCCAGTCCTGGTCTTTAGCGAGTTTGGCAAGATGGGCGGAGCCGACCAGGCCCTGCTCCTCGCCGGCCACTGCGACGAAGACGAGGCTGGCGGGAAGTTGGAGTTTGGAGAGGACTCGGGCGGACTCAAGAGAGACGGCTACGCCGGAGGCGTCGTCGTTTGCTCCCGGCGCTGCGCCGTGCGCGTCCATTATGTTGGAATTGCGCGAATCGTAATGGCCGGTAACGAGGTACATGACGTTGGCCTGTGCGGGGTCGTGGCCGCGCAGGATAGCGTAGACATTGGTGATGTGCGTGGGGTGGGGGATGCGGTTGGCCCATTGGGAGCCGGCGGTGCTGGCGGGGTCGGCGGTAAAGGTGTCGCGCTTGACTTCAAGACAGCCGCCGCACTGGCTAGAGATTTCCTGGAACTGGCCGTAGATCCAATCGGCGGCAGCATTGATGCCGGTGCCGGGAGGAAGGTCTGTCTCCATGCTGGAGAGGGTGCTTCGGGTCTGGAAGCTGACCAATTTTTCGATGATCTGGCGGATGCGGGCGGGGTCGATGCGTGCGACGGCGCGGGCGATGGCGGGATCGGGCGGAAGAGGCGCGAGACGGCGGGCGTGAAGAGAAAAATCAGGCTGGGCGGAGAGGAGCGGAGCTGCGGCGGAGAGCGAGAGAAGGAGCAGCGCGGGAACGATTCGCATGAGGGGTTCTCCACAGAAACGATGACGGTTCGGCCGCGCCTTCCCACTTGACCTGAGGTGGGCAACCATCTAAAACTAGCGGAGTCGAACTCCGAGTAACGACATCCTACAGTACGAAGCAGCGAATGACAGAGGAAAGAGAGGAGGCTGCGATGCCCAGCTGCCCAGAATGCGAGAACGATCTTGATATTGAGATGGATGAGGTAGAAGAAGGTGACGTGGTGGCCTGCGAAGAATGCGGGGCCGAATACGAAGTTGTGGGTGTAGAGCCCCTGGAGCTGTCCAAGGTGGGGGACGAGCTGGACGAGGACGACGAAGATCTCGTCGAAGAGGAAGAGGAAGAGGAAGAATGAGATTACGCGCGCGGTGGGCGGCCGGTGCAGCTTTGGCACTGCTTGCCGTTGGGATGGGCCCGTTTTCGCAGCTTGGACCTTCGGCGGCGAAGGCGCAGAACTTTGGCCAGCGGGCAGTGAACGGCAGGGTTGAGGACGCGAGCTCGGCCGCGGTTTCCGGTGCGACGGTGTTTCTGCGCAATACAAAAACCAAGTCGATCCGCAGCTACACATCGGCGAGCGATGGGCGCTTCCGCTTTGTCCAGGTGACCATGAACGACGACTACGATCTTTGGGCGGAGAAGGACGGAAGAAAGAGCCCCACCAGGACGGTGAGTTCCTGGGATACGCGCAAGGAAGTGGAAGAGGTGCTGAAGCTCAAATAGGGGCGAGGGCGGGGTTGCGGGCCAGGCCGTGTCGGTCAGCCTTCCAGCTTTTGGGTTACCAGTTCATTCAGCAGGGCCGGATTCGCCTGGCCTTTCGATGCCTTCATTACCTGACCCACAAAGAAACCGGCGACAGTTTTTTTGCCGGCGCGGTACTGCTCCACCTGTTTGGGGTTGGCGGCGATGACCTGATCGATGAGCGCCTCAATGGCGGCGGCGTCAGTAATCTGCTGCGGTTTTTCGCGCTCGTAGACGGCGGGGAAGTCTTCGCCCTTTTCGAAGGCGATATCGAGCAGGCCCTTGAGCTGTTTGGAGCTGATTTTGTCGTCTTCGAGGAGGTCGGCGGCGAGGACGATGCCGGCCATCGAGACGGGAGAGGCTTCCGGCTCGAGGCCGAGGGCGTGGAGGCGGCCGCCGATTTCGCTGAGGAGGAGATTGGCCACGCGGCGGGGATTCTTTGCGGTGCGGGCGGCGGCTTCAAAGCGGTCGGCGAAGTCGCGCGAGGCGGTGAGGGTGCGCGCGTCCTTCTGGTTCAAGTCGTATTCGGAGATCATGCGGGCGCGGCGGGCTTCAGGCAGTTCCGGGAGCTCGCGTTGTTTTGCTTCGAGGAATTCCTGGGTCAGGACGAGTGGCGGCAGGTCGGGCTCGGGGAAGTAGCGGTAGTCGTGGGCCTGTTCCTTGGAGCGCATGGAGTAGGTGCGGCCTTCGCTGGAGTTCCATAAGCGGGTTTCCTGGAGGACGCGCTGGCCGGACTCGATGACTTCGATCTGGCGTTCGATTTCGTATTCGAGCGCGGCGCGGATGAACTTGAAGCTGTTGACGTTTTTGACTTCAGCCTTGGTGCCGAAGCGCTCCTGGCCGCGGGGGCGGACGCTGACGTTGGCGTCGCAGCGCAGGGAACCTTCTTCCATGTTGCAGTCGGAGACGCCGGTGTAGAGGAGGATTTCCTTGAGGCGGGTGAGGTATTCGAAGGCTTCGTCGGGAGTGCGGATGTCGGGTTCGGAGACGATTTCAGCGAGCGGCGTGCCGCATCGGTTCAGGTCGAGATAAGTACGGGTGGCGGAGTCGGCGAAGCCGTCGTGGAGGCTCTTGCCGGCGTCCTCTTCCATGTGCAGGCGGGTGATGCCGATGCGCTTTGTGGTGCCGTCTGCGGCGGAGACTTCGATCCAGCCGTGCTCGGCGACGGGCTTGTCGTACTGCGAGATCTGGTAGCCCTTGGGCAGGTCGGGATAGAAGTAGTTTTTGCGGGCGAAGATGGAGCGCGGGTTCACGGTGCAGTGGAGGGCGAGCGCGGCGAGGGTAGCGAACTCGACGGCTTTCTGATTGAGCACGGGCAGCGCGCCGGGCAGGCCGATGCAGACGGGGCAGATGTTGGTGTTGGGTTCGGAGCCGAACTTGTTGGCGCAGCCGCAGAAGATTTTGGTGGCGGTGAGGAGCTGGACGTGGACCTCGAGGCCGATGACGGGCTCGTATTTGGCGAGGATTTCAGGGCCTAGGGCGGCTGCTGCGGGCATGTAGAAATTCTAGCGCGGGGCGGCGCGCCCTACAGGGGAAAGAGACGGCGTTGTTTTGCGATGGAATGCAATACAATTAACTCATCGTGGGCGCGCGATGAGCATGGATAAGACGATCTACAAGTTTGCGGGGCATGAAGAACAGCGGGTCGAGACGTATCGCTACTGGCAGAGCCGGCCGGCTGGAGAGCGGTTCCTGGCTGTCTGGGAAGCTACCGCTGCGGCCTACGCTTTCAAGGGAACGCACTATGACCCTACCCGAAGATCTGAAGCAACTCTTACTCGCGTTCAACGCAAACGGGGTTGAGTATCTGGTGGTCGGCGGGTATGCGGTGGGTGTTCACGCCGAGCCGCGAGCGACGAAGGATCTCGATCTGTTTATCCGGTCCGATATGGTGAATGGCGAGGCCGTCTACCGGGCACTTGCGGATTTTGGTGCGCCTGTTGCCGGGTTAACGCCCGCCGATTTCTGTAACGATCCCAAATCCATCTTTCAGATTGGCCACCCTCCAGCGCGGGTCGACATTCTGCAGTCCATTGATGGGGTTGAGTTCGACGAAGCATGGCGGGAACGCACCGAGGTTCAACGGAGGGCATCTCGACGCAGGTTATTTCCGCTGAGCACTTGATTCGCAACAAGCTGCAATCGGGGAGGATACGCGACCTGGCCGATGTGGAAGCCATACGCGAGGCTGGACAGCATCGTAAAAGCTAGGGCGAAACGTCTGGCGCGCCGAAGCTCACTGGCCCAGTGTGCCATCGAATCCACTCCTGGGCTACTGCTTCGTATCAATCGGATGCTGCGCCTTCTCGTAGAACTCCTGTTGCAGCTTCTGGCTCTCTTCGTCGGCCTTGATGGATTTAAGCGCTTCGGCAATCTGACTGGACCACGCCTTCTGATCGAACTCGCCTAACTCTTTGGTGGCTGCGGCACCGTCGCCGGAGTAGTGGTTGGGAAAACGCGCGTACCACCAGATGCCGGTGTAGACGTTGTCAGGCAGATTGAGGCGATGCTGGTCGGCACCAGATTGCTGGCTGGCGCGGTCCTGGTGAACGAGGTCGGGGCGCGCGATGAGCATGTTGGCTGTTTCGGTTTCGCCTGCGTGCATATCGTTGTTGGGGTCGGACTTCATGGACGGGCGACCGGCGACGTGGGTATTGGGCAGGCCGAAGACATAGACGACGTAATCGTGCGGGGCGGAGAGCTGCGATTGCGCGAAAAGGGGCAGCAGGTAGTCGTTGCCGCCGTGGCCGTTGACGATGACTACCTTGTGGCAGCCGTTGCGCGCCATCTCGTCCACGGTTTCCTGGAGGAGGGTGAGCTGGGTGCTGAGGCTGTAGGCCACGGTGCCGGGCTGGTGCTGCGCTTCAAAGATCTGGCCGAAGTAGTACTCGGGAAAGACGACGGCGTACTCCTGCTGGACGGCGTTGAAAACGGCGAAGCGGACGTCGAGGAGGTCAGTGCCGATGGGCAGGTGCGGGCCGTGTTTTTCCAGGATTCCGAAGGGGAGCACGCAGACGCCCTGCGACTGGTGAATGGCCTGGACGAAGTCGGGGCCGGTGAGCTCTTCCCACTTGGGCGAGAGCTTTTGCTGGGCGGGGCTTAGCGTACGAAAAGCCATAAAAAGCAATAAATAAGAAACTAGATATCCCACCCTAACCGCAGAAACTAAGACGCGGTCAGGATGGGGCACCCGCATGCGGCGAAAGTGGGGCACCCTGGAAAGTTGTGTCATGACGAATCTCCTTCGGGGCGGCGGGCTTAGTTTGTGGGATCGTCCGCGGTGAATGCGGAGCAGCACGGCTTCTCGGTGGCGTGCAGGTTCATCATCTCCACGCGGGTGCCATCGGGATCGTAGAGGTTGAGCTGGCCCTTGCCGTCGCGGCCGATCTTGGTGGAGTTGTCCGCGCGCACGTTCACCAGGCGGCCGCCGTCCTTGAGTGTCTTGAAGGCATCATCCACGGAATTCTCGCCGAGGGCGATGTGATTGAGCACTCCGAGGGTGCGCTGCGACATGCTGGCGGGGATGACGGCGCCAGACGGGCTGCCCGCCACCATGTACTCGATCCAGTCGTGGCCGTCGGGGACCTGCTGCGAGACCCAGTCGACTTTTGTGTCCTGCATGCCGCCGTACCAATAGGGGCGGAAGCCGAGCAGATCGCGGTAGAACGTGTCTTCTTTGGCGCGGTCGCCGACCAGGAGCCCGACATGAATGAGGTGATGGCTGATGGCATTAGGCGCGTCCACGTGCGCGTTGGCCGGCGGCTGCACGAACTGGACCTTGTTGCCTTCAGGATCCTGCACGGTGAACCAGCGGCTGCCGTCAGAACCGCGCGTGAGCCTGGCGGGAACCTGCCAGCCTTTTGCGGCTAGATACTTGCGCATGCCCTCCGCGCTGACGGTGTTGAGGGCCAGGTGATCCATGCGGTTGATGCCGGCGTTTGCGGGCAACGGCAGCACCTCAACAAACTGGGTTCCGCTAACGGCGTAGCGAACGCCTTTAGGATCTTCGGGGTCGGGCAGTTTCACGGCGCCGATGGTGACGGTGTAAAAGTGATCGGTGGCCGCGGGGTCGGAGGTGTAGATGGCCAGGTGCGAGACGCCGGTGATCTGCGGGCGCGGCGGCGCGGAATGGGCCAAGGCTGAAAGGGTGAGAACGGAGAGCAATGCAGGAAGAACGTAATGCTTATGCATGGTGTACCTCGGATTTGCTGGACCGCACCACGATAAATCGGTTTGGCGGGCGGCGCAACGTGGAAGCGTGCTCCAACAGGCCTGCGCCGTGCCGGTACAATGCGCACATGCGTTTGAAAGCCTGCTTCCCCGCCGCTGTTCTTACTCTGTGCCTTCCGCTGGCTGCCGTCGCCCAGAGCCCAATCACGCCCGCCTCGGATGCCGACCGCGCCGAAGCCAAGGCCATTTTCAAGCAGTTGATTGAGATCAACACTACGGATACGCCGCGCGGGAGCGTGACGGCGGGAACGCAGGCGATGGAGAAGCGGTTTCTCGATGCCGGTTTTGCGCGAGCGGACGTGCATCTGCTGGGGCCTGACCCGAAGAAGATGAACCTGGTGGTGCGCTACCGGGCCGCTGGCACGCCGGATGCGAAGCCGGTGCTGTTCCTGTGTCACATAGATGTGGTGGAGGCGCTTAAGTCGGATTGGCATACCGATCCGTTTCAGTTTGTGGAGAAGGACAGCTACTGGTACGGACGCGGCACGCAGGATATGAAGGATTCCGACGCGGGGCTGGTGGCCACGTTTCTGCGGCTGCATCGTGAAGGGTACAAGCCGAAGCGCGACCTGATCCTGGCGCTGACGGCGGATGAGGAAGGTGGCAAGTTCAACGGCGCTTCATGGCTGGTGAAGGAGCATCGCGACCTGGTGGATGCGGCGTATGTGATCAATCCGGATTCGGGCGGGGTGGAGTTGGACCACGGGAAGGCGGAAGTGGCAGACGTGGAAGCGACGGAGAAGGTGTACGCCGACTACCAGGTGACGGCGACGAACCGGGGTGGGCACAGCTCACTGCCGCGGCCGGACAATGCGATCTATGAGCTGACAGGCGCGCTCGAAAAGCTGGCGCATTACAGCTTTCCGTTTGAGCTGAACGAGGTGACGCGGACGTACTTTGGCAATCTGGAGAAGGCGGAGACGCGGAAGACGGCCGCGGATATCCACGCCATCCTGGCTGACCCGCCGGATGCGGAAGCGGCGGCACGGCTAAGTGCGGAGCCCAGCTTCAACTCAAACTTCAGGACTACGTGCGTGGCCACGCGGCTGGCCGCAGGACATGCGAACAACGCGCTGCCGCAGACGGCGCAGGCGAACGTGAATTGCCGCATCTTTCCGGGACACTCGCCGGAGGAGATCCGCCAGCAACTGATCGCGTTGTTTGCCGATTCCAAGCTGACGGTGAAGTACGTTGCCGATGATGGGTCTGTAACGGATGTGGCGCCGGAGCGGAAGGCGATTGTGCCAGTGAAGCCGATACCGGAGGTGATGGAGCCGCTGACGCAGATCACGGATGCCATCTGGCCCGGCGTGGCGGTGACTCCGGTGATGGAAGACGGGGCCAGCGACTCGATTTACTTTGCATGGGCGGGCATTCCGACTTACGGCTACTCGGCCATTGCGCTGGAGCGCGACGACGAGCGGGCGCACGGGCAGGACGAGCGGCTGCCGCTTGATTCCTACTGGAAGTCGCTTGACTTCCTTTACGCATTCGCCAAGGCGCTGGGCGACAAATGAGCGCTGTCGTCATCCGGCCCGTATACCGCAGAATCACCCGGCGGCTGGTGCCGTTCCTGATCCTGCTGTACATGGTCGCGTTCCTTGATCGCGTGAACATCAGCTTTGCCGCGCTGACGATGAACCGCGACCTGGGAATCAGCAACACGGTCTACGGTTTCGCCGCGGGCGTGTTCTTCCTGAGCTACTGCCTTTTCCAGGTTCCCGCCAACATGGCGCTGGCGAAGCTGGGCGCGCGGCGATGGCTGAGCGTGATGATGGTTGTGTGGGGCGGGGTATCCATGGCTACGGCGTTCGTGCCCAGCGCATCGGCATACATCGCTCTTCGCGCGGCACTGGGCCTGGCGGAGTGCGGCTTCTATCCGGGCGTGATTTACTACTTCACCTTCTGGATGCCGCGCACTTTGCGCACGCGGGTGCTGGCGCTGTTTCTCTTGTCGCTGCCGCTGTGCAACATCATCGGCTCGCCGGTATCCGCGCACATTCTGCTGATGGACCACGCGATGGGGCTCACCGGGTGGCAGTGGATCTTCCTGCTTGAGGGGGTTCCGGCGGTGGTGCTGGGAGCGACGGCGTGGTTTGTGCTTGCGGATGGGCCCACGACGGCGAATTGGCTCAACGCGAAGGAAAAGGCCGAGGTAGCTAGAGATCTGGAGAATGACGATGCTGTGCAGCGCGGGGCCGGCGTTGGTTCGTCCTGGCTGCTCGTGGCCGGCGATTCCGTGGCTTATTTTCTGTGGAGCACCGGCATCTATGGGTTGAGCTTCTGGCTGCCGAAGATCCTGGTGTTTCGCGGGGCGTCGCCTTTGAGCACGGGATGGTGGGCTACGCTGACGTTTTTTGCCGGCGGCCTGGCGATGGTATGGGCCAGCCGGCAGCGGGGCTTCCGCGCGCTGCCGCTGCTGTTTCTGGTGGCGGGCGCGGGGTTCGCATCGGCGGGGCTGCTCCACTCGGTAGGCGGCGCGGTGGGCAGTTTCTGCCTCGCAGCCATCGGCCTGCTCTCGTCCGTCCCGATGTTCTGGAGCATGGCCGCTAGCCGGTTGAGCGGCAAAGCGGCGGGAACCGCGATCGCCATTGTGAACTCGCTGGGGGCGGTGGGCGCGTTCTGCGGACCTTATGCCATGGGCTGGCTCTACGACCATACGCATCGCTACACGGCGGGGCTGTGGGCGATTGCGGTTTGCTTCGCTCTAGGTGCAGTGATTACCGCTTTTTCTATTCCGGATGCCGCGGGGACTGCGAGCGCGGAGCAGGTTTTATAGGTCTTTGGGCACGCTCGGCCGCCCACGCGCGGGCGCTGATAAACTGGACCTTGCATGATTCTCCCGTTCGTCCGCGAAATCTTCGCAGACCTGGAGCACACCGCCGCATTTGAGCGCGTTCGCAGGCACCTCAGCCTGGGTTCGGGGCGGCGTATTGTGTCCGGACTTACCGCGACCGCGAGATCCCTGTATATCCCATTGATTGCTCGGGCTGCACAGCGGTCGGTGATCGTTGTTGTTGCTGACAACAAGGCGGCCGAGGCGTGGGAGCCGATGTTGCGCGCGGGTTGCGAACTGACCGGCGCCATCGATCCGGCGCGCGTGGTGCGCCTTCCGGCCCACGACGTGCTGCCGTTTGAGAATCTTTCGCCGCATCCCGACGTGCAGGAGCAGCGGGCGGCTGCGCTATGGAAGCTGGCTACGGGGGCCGTATCCGTGCTGATTGCGCCGGTTGAAGCGGCGGCTCTGCGCCTGTTCGACCGCGAGTACTATGCCAGCCTGGCCGTAACGCTGCGGCGCGGCGAAGAGATGGACGTGGAGGTGCTGACGGCTCATCTGTCCAGTGTGGGATACACACAAATGGACCTGGTGGAGATGCCGGGACAGTTCACGCGTCGCGGCGGGATTCTGGATGTCTACTCCCCCGACTCCGATCGGCCGGTGCGCATCGAGTTCTTCGGCGATGAGATCGACACCATCCGGCGGTTCGATCCGGAGACGCAGCGGTCGCAGTCCGGACTGGACGAGACCCAGCTATTGCCGCTGACCGAGACGCCCGTGACGGAGCGCCTGCTGGCTGCGGTGCACGCGCGCCTGAGCAAGCAGCGCATCGAGATCGACGAAGCCGGCGAGGACGATGCGCTGGCTGTGGAAGCGGCGGCGGCCGGTGGCGTGAGTGTGTTTCCCGGGTGGGAGTTGTTTGCTTCAGTGGCCGGCGCCGAGAATCACCTGCTGAAGTTTGCGCCCAAGACGGTGCTGTTTGTCGATGAGCCGGGCATGGTGCGCAACCAGATTGACCGCTGGTGGAACAAGGTGGAACAGCGCCACGAGCGCTCCGGCATTGGCAATCTCATTCGTCCGGAGGACATTTACCTGCGTCCTGAAATACTTCAGGGCCTGCTGCAGGCGCAGTTCGGTCTGGATTTCGACCAGCTTGGCGCTGTGGATGTGCTGGACGAGGATTCGACGCTGGGCGAGATCGACATCCACACGCGGCCTACACTGCGTTTTCATGGCTCTATCCCGGCGCTTACGGAGCAACTGCGCAAGCTGATCGAGGCCGAGACCCACATCGTGATCGCCGCGGCCAACCAGGGCGATGTGGAGCGCACGGCCACGATTCTGCGCGACTACCAGATTCCCTATCGCCTGGGCAGCCGCGCCGCGGGCCATGGCGAAACCGTGCTGGAAGAAGCCAGTTATCTGGCCGGCGATTTGCGCGTGCCGGTGATTGTGCGCTCGCCGTTTGCCGCCGGCGTCAGCTTTCCCGAGTCCAACCTGATTCTGTTCGGCGCCAACGATCTCTCTGACGAAGCCGATGTGGCGGCACGGCCGGAGCCGAGGAAATCGAAGACCGCGGCCTTCGTCTCCGACTTCCGCGATCTCTCCGTTGGAGATTTCGTGGTTCACGTGGAGCACGGCATTGCGCAGTACCAGGGCCTGAAGGAGATTGTGCAGGACGGCCTGGCCGTTGAGTTCATGATTCTGGAATTCGCGGAACAGGCCAAGCTCTACGTTCCGCTCACGCGGCTGGACCTGATCCAGAAGTACCGCTCAACGGACACGGGCCCGGCGCCGCAACTGAACAGGCTGGGCTCGCAACAATGGGTCAAGACCAAGGCGCGCGTGCGCAAGGCCATGCAGGACATGGCTGCAGAGCTGCTGAAGCTGTATGCCGAGCGCCACACCGCCGCAGGGACAGCGTTCTCCGTCGACAACGAGTTCCAGAAGGAGTTCGAGGACGCCTTCGATTACAACGAGACCGACGACCAGATCACCGCCATCCGCGCCATCAAGTACGACATGGAAAAATCCACTCCGATGGACCGGCTGCTGTGCGGTGACGTGGGCTATGGCAAGACCGAAGTAGCCATGCGGGCGGCGTTCAAGGCGGTGCAGGATGGCAAGCAGGTTGCGGTGTTGACGCCGACCACGGTACTGAGCTTCCAGCACTTTGAGACCTTCAAGCGCCGCTTCTCGCAGTTCCCCATTAATGTGGAGATGATCTCGCGCTTCCGCACTGCGAAGGAACAGAAGGTGATCGTGGAGAAGGTGGAAACCGGCAAGGTGGACATTCTCATCGGCACACATCGCCTGCTTTCGAAGGACATCAAGTTTCAGGATCTGGGCCTGCTGGTGGTGGACGAGGAGCAGCGATTTGGCGTGCGCCACAAGGAGAAACTGAAGCAGTTCCGCAAGGAGATTGACGTGCTTGCCATGAGCGCCACGCCCATCCCGCGCACGCTGCACATGTCTCTTGTGGGCCTGCGCGATATGAGCGTGATTGAAACACCGCCCAAGGACCGCATGGCGATCCAGACGGTGGTGGCCAAGTTTGACGAGAAGATTGTGCGCGCCGGTATCGAGCTGGAACTCGAGCGCGGCGGCCAGGTCTACTTTGTGCACAATCGCGTCGAGTCCATCTATGAAATTGCCGCGCGGATCCAGGAGCTTGTGCCAGCGGCGCGCGTGGTGGTGGGCCATGGGCAGATGGGGGAGCGCGATCTGGAGCGCGTGATGCTCGCGTTCATGCACCACGAATACGACGTGCTGGTAGCCACCACCATTATCGAAAACGGTCTGGACATCCCGCTGGCCAACACCATGTTCATCAATCGCGCGGATCGCCACGGACTGAGCGAGCTATACCAGCTTCGTGGGAGAGTGGGCCGGTCCAACCGGCGCGCTTACGCGTACCTGCTGATTCCGCCGGAGCAGGAGCTGACGGAGATTGCGCGCCGCCGCCTGGCCGCGCTCAAGGAGTTCAGCGACCTTGGTGCGGGATTCAAGATTGCGGCGCTCGACCTGGAACTGCGCGGCGCCGGTAACATGCTGGGAGGCGAGCAGAGCGGCCATATCGAGGCTGTCGGCTTTGAACTCTACACCTCGATGCTGGAGCAGGCGGTGAAAGAACTGAAGGGCGAGGGCACCGAGGAGAAGCCGGCCACGCAACTCAACCTCGGCATTGCGCTGCGCATCGACGAAAGCTACGTGGGGGAAGAGAACCAGCGCCTGCGCCTCTACAAGAAGGTCGCCGGCGCGCAGCATGAGAAGGCGCTTGCCGATCTGCGAGCGGAGATGGAAGACCGCTACGGGCCGCTGCCCGACGCCACGGTCTACCTGCTGGAAGCGGCGTCGCTGCGCCTCGAGTGCGAGCGCGTGGGGATTGCGCAGATCGACCGCAAGCGTGCCGAGTTGCAGATCCGCTTTACGGAGAACGCGGCGGTGGATCCGCAGCACCTGATGCGGCTGGTGGCTCGCAATGCAAAACGAGGGGCCCAGTTCACGCCGCAGGGCGTGCTGAAGTTTCCGCTGGCGGCCACGCGGCCCGATGAGGTATTGCTGGAGATTCGCGAGCTGATCGGGAATCTGGCTTCCGCTCCGGTCAACGTCTGAACGACTTGCATAAGAGGAATCAATGAAGGCTTTTGCTCTCGCCCTTGGAGTCAGCATGACCACCGCGATGTCCGCCCAGGCCGCAGCGCTGTCCGCACAGCAGCAGTTCATCAAAGTGTCGGACGAATACTTTGATCAGGTTTATTTCCCAAATCAGCCCACCGCCGGCACGCTGGCCGGCTACCACCAGTACGATGCGCAGCTTGAAGACTACTCGGGCAAGTCCATCGATGCTGAGATTGCGGCGCTGCGCAACTTCGAAACGCGCATCGCCGCCATTCCTCCAGCGGGCCTCGATCTGACCACCAAGGGCGATCGTGAAATTGTGCTCGGCAACATCCGCTCCACACTGCTCGCGCTTGAAACCATTCGGCCGTGGGAAAAGAATCCCGACAGCTACTCGAGTGGCATCAGCGGCTCGGCGTTCGCGCTGATGGAGCGCAAATTCGCTTCGCCCGACGATCGCCTGCGCTCGCTCATCGCGCGCGAAAATCTGATGCCGTCACGACTGGATGAAGCGCGCGCCAATCTCAAGAATCCTCCGCACATCTACACCGAGATTGCCATCGAGCAGCTCCCCGGCATCATCAGCTTCTTCGAGCATGACGTGCCCGCCGCCTTTACCGATGCGCAGGATGCGACGCTCAAATCCGAGTTTGCGCAGACCAACGCCGCGGTCATCGCCGCGCTGAACAGTTACGAAGCCTGGCTGAAGTCGGACATGCTCGCGAAGTCGAACGGCGACTTCCGCATCGGCGCGGAGACCTTCCGCAAGAAGCTCGCGTACGACGAGATGGTCGACTTGCCTCTGGACAAGCTGCTTGAAATTGGATGGGCGGATCTGCACAAGAACCAGGAACATTTCAAGCAGGTCGCGAAGGAACTGGAGCCCGGCAAGGACGCTGGCCAGGTTCTCGAAGAACTCGGTGAGGATCATCCCGCGCCGGATCAACTGCTGGCGAGTTTCCGCGCCACGTTCACCAGCCTTGTCGGCTTCATCCGCTCGCACCACATCGTGACCATCCCGTCGGACATTCAGCCTATCGTGGAGGAAACGCCGCCTTTCATGCGCGCCACCACATTTGCCAGCATGGACACGCCCGGCCCGTACGAGAAGAACGCGACGGAAGCGTACTTCAACGTGACCCTGCCTGATCCCTCGATGACGCCGGCCGAGGTGGAAGGCTACATGCACTCATTCAATGTGGGTACTGTGATTTCGACGGCGGTGCACGAGGCGTACCCGGGCCACTACGTGCAATTCCTATGGGTGCCGCAGGCCCCGAGCCGCGTGCGCAAGCTGCTGGGCGCAAACACCGACGTTGAGGGCTGGGCGCACTACTGCGAGCAGATGATGCTCGATGAGGGATACGGGCAGCCGGGCGCCGGCGCAAAAGACGAGCGAGAGTCGAAGCTTCTGCGCTTGGGGCAGCTCCAGGATGCGCTGCTGCGCAATGCTCGCTTCATCGTGGGCATTGAGATGCACACCGGCAAGATGAGCTTCGACCAGGCTGTCGAGTTCTTCCAGAAGGAAGGCTATCAATCGAAGGAGACGGCGATGGTGGAAACCAAGCGCGGCACGGGCGATCCGACATATCTCTACTACACGCTGGGCAAGCTTCAGATTATGAAGCTGCGCGAAGACCTGAAGAAAAAGGAGGGCGCGGCTTTTTCGCTCGAGAAGTTCCACGACGACTTTCTCAAGCAGGGGTTTCCACCCATCGCCATCGTGCGCCAGGCGCTTCTCGGAGATTCCTCGCCGACCTTATGAAGCGCGACGAATCGCCTAACTGGCCGAGTTACTTCCACTTGATGTTGCAACCGATCGACGGCCGCTGATCGGCGGACACCGTCTGTCCCGCAAGCAGTGCATCGATCGCCGCGCGCAGGTCTTCGCCGGTGACCGGCTTGCCATTCCCAGGACGGCTGGAATCGAGTTGCCCGCGATACACGAGCCGGAGATTGTTGTCGAAGAGGAAGTAATCGGGAGTGCACGCTGCGTGATAGGCGCGCGCCACCTCCTGCGATTCGTCATAGAGGTAGGGAAAAGGGAAGCGCAGGGTCTGCGCCTGCCGTTTTAGTCCTGCCGGGCTGTCGTCGGGATAATTATCCGCGTCATTACTGCTGATGGCGACGATGCTGACCGGCTTGCCGAGATAGTCGCTCCCCAGCGCCGCCAATCCCTTCTCAACGTGTTTCACATAAGGGCAATGGGTGCAGATGAACATGACCAGCAGCGCTTTTTGACCGCGCAGGTCGTCGCGCCGCAGGGTCTTGCCGCTCACCACATCGGGAAGCGCAAAGTCAGGCGCTTCGGCCCCTAACTCAAGTTGCATTGTCGATTCAGTGAGTGCCATAAGTCCTCCATGCGGAGTTACCGGAATTGGCGTGGCAAGACTTCGGTCGGGTAAGTCAGAACAATCCCGGCTGCCTGCCAGGCATCGCCAATCCGAAATGTTCGTACGCCAGGCGCGTGGCCACGCGTCCGCGCGGCGTGCGATCCAGGAATCCGATCTGGATGAGGAACGGCTCGTATACCTCTTCCAGCGCGTCCTCTTCTTCGGCAAGGGTGGCGGCCAGTGTGCCCAATCCCACCGGGCCGCCGTCGTATTTCTGCATGATGGTCAGCAGCAGGCGCCGGTCGATCTCGTCGAATCCGTGCGCGTCCACCTCAAGCATCGTCAGTGCGGCGTTGGCCGTCTTGCGGTCGATCGTCCCCGAGCCGCGCACCTGCGCATAGTCGCGCACGCGCCGCAGAAGGCGGTTGGCAATGCGCGGCGTCCCGCGCGAGCGCAGCGCAATCTCCGACGCCCCGTCCAGATCGATGGGCACTCCCAGCACCTCCGCCGAGCGCTCCACGATGAACCTTAGTTCGTCTTCGGTATAGAACTCCAGGCGCAGCAGGATGCCGAATCGCGACCGCAGCGGCGATGACAGCAGCCCCGGCCGCGTGGTGGCGCCGACAAACGTGAAGGGTCTGATCTCCATCACGTGCGTGCGCGCCGCCGGCCCCTGCCCAATGATGATGTCCAGCTTGTAGTCTTCGAGCGCCGTGTAGAGCTTTTCTTCCAGTACCGGCTGCAGCCGATGGATTTCGTCCAGGAAGAGCACCTGCCGCTCGCGCAGGTTGGTGAGGATCGCAGTCAGGTCACCCTGGATCTGCAGCGCCGGTCCCGATGTCTGCTGGAAGCCTACGTCGAGTTCATTGGCAATGATCGTGGCCAGCGTTGTCTTGCCCAGTCCCGGTGGTCCGAACAGCAGCACGTGATCCAGCGCTTCGCCGCGCGACTTGGCCGCTTCGAGCGCGATCGCTAATTGTTCTTTGGCCTTCGATTGCCCGATGAATTCCTTCAGCCATCGCGGCCGCAGCTTCAGCTCAAAACTCTGTTCCTCGTCAGCGCGCGAGGCGCTGACCAGGCGTTCCGGCGATTCTCCACGAATGGCCATGCTGACGAGAAGTGTAGCGGGTGCGCCCGAGACCGGCAAATAACAGGATTGAGACCTGGTGAGCGCCGCGCTTCATGCCGGGCTAGCGAGCGCGCGCAGTTCAATGACTCCTGCCACGAGCTTGTAATGCAAACCATGAAACGGAACAGCGGCGAGGCTCACCGTCAAAAACACCAGGTCGCACTCGGGGGATGCTAACACGGCGTGTTTGTGCGTGCCGATTCCCAACTGGTGGCACTTTGCTTCCCATGCGGGATCCGTCACGACAAGGCCGTAAGTCACCTTCCCAAACCTGAACTCGGCGCGCACCTGCAGTTTGCCGGGATGGTTCGCATGAGGAGATACACTCCACGCAAGGTCGACTGGATGAACGAGCGACAACGAATGGCTCAGCTTGCGATCGGCGAACTCATCCATTTGGAGCGAATCTCGAGAGCTGTGCAGGAGCAATTCGCCGTGGTCGGCATGCGCAAGAAGAAACTGTGCGGTTCGCACGCCCGTGCATCGGCGCAGTATTGCCGGCGCCTTCTCAAAGAACACGGGAGCTACGACCCAGTTTTCAGGCTGCGAGTTGGTTCCGGCGTATTGTTCCAGCGGCATCGAGAGCAAATCCAGCGGAGCCATGAATCGCGATTGATGCGTGTGATTGTCTTCTACTATGAGGTCCGAATCCGCAAAGGCCGCGCGGTCATCCGACCGGACTGGCCGAAGCCACTCGCCGGAATCGATATCGATGCCCGCAATGCAATTTCCGCTTTCGCGACGGGAAACTGCGAGGCAAAGAAAACGTCTTTCCTGCATGCTTCAGTCCCTTTGCTAAAGGTGGATAATGCCGATTCCGCCCCAATGCTGCTGCAAGTACTCCAGCGCCAGCCGCCGATGGCAATGCTCCGCCGTCGCCTCGCTGCACAACAGCACCGTCCGTTTTGCGAAGTTTTCGCGGGACAAGAGCTGCTCCACCTTGCGCCCGCGGATCAGCCCGAGGTATGCCTCGGTGTAGATGCCCCAATCGCCTTTGCGCTTTTTGAATGCGTCCAGAATTTCCTGCGTCGGGGCCAGCAGCGGCTCATGCTCATACTCTGCACCGCAGATTTCCTTCAGGAAGTAAGGCAGATCCGATTGCTTGGCGAACCCCGCCAGTTGCGACGTGTTGTTCAGCCGCACATCAAGCAGGCGCTCGATCCCGTTGGCCTTCAATGTGCCGAAAAACTCTCCGGCACTTTTCTGGGTGAAACCGATGCTGTAGATCTCCATTGGTCCTCGTCCAGCTCCGCAAACAACGCAGGCTGCTCGTTCACGAGCTTCTTGCCGGAAGCCGCCGCAACTTCGGAATCGGTCTCCACTCGCCCGTCGCCGCGAATGTGCAGCATCTCGTGTCCGCGCTCGGCCATCACTCGTCCCACCAGCAAACGACGATGGCAATGCGCGGGGTCTTCTTCGCCGCACATCAGTGCTATTCGAAGCGCAGCCGCTCCGCGCTCCAGCCGTTCGATTCCGGCAACAAAAGCCGCATCCCGAGTGATTCGGCTGTAGAGCACATGGCCGTGCGCATCGTAGTAGTCGGGGTTCTTCGGCCGTCCGCCCAATTCGGCGCCCAGGAACAGATACTTGATCCCGGCTTGCGGCAGCTCTCGTTGCAGGATCTCGCGATCGAACTGCGGCGCAAAACGCGAATAGGGCGCAGAGCGCGTATCGACCACTACTTCAACCTGCTGTCCTTTCAGGAGCGCGACGAACTCCTCAAAGGAATGGGCAGAATGGCCGATGGTGTAGACGGTGCTCATTGCCGGATTCCTGTGCCAAGCATAGCACCGCTTCCAATAACAGCGCCGCAGCCCCCGCGCCCGTCTCATGCCCCTCAACTTTGCCATATAAACTGAATGCAGGCTCACACGATTCCCAAGATGCCTCATCCTTTTGCCCGTCTTCGCCGCTTTCATTTCAACCGGCCTCAGCGCATCGCCGCTGTCCTTCTCGCCCTCTTCCTGGCGCAAGGCTTCTGGCTCATCTCGCGCCAGACGCTCTCTGACCGCGACTACCAGTACGCCCGCTGCGGACGCGAAATGTGGGAGACGCCTTCGCCACTGGCGGGCTACTACACCAGTTGCGGCAACATTCACGACGGGGTGCTGGCCTATCGCGCAGCCGGCCTGCCTCTGACGCTCAATCTGCTTGTCGAACGCGGCCTGGACCATTTCCGCAAGCCTGAGGATCGTGTCGTCCAGACCGCCGGTCCGCAGGCCGCGCCGCTGAGCACCTGGGAGCTGCGTCATCAGCTTCCGCACGTACTTCTTCTTGTCCGCATGCCGTTCCTGTTCGCCGGATTTGTGCTCGGCGCCGCGCTCTGGTGGGTCACGCGCCGCCTCTTCGGCGACTTTGGCGGTTATACCGCGCTCGCCCTCTACTGCTTCTCGCCAGCCATCATCAAGGCTTCCATCACGCCTGGTTCCGAGATCCTGGCCGCCCTCGGCATTTACGCCGGCGTCTACACCTGCGTCGGCGTCGCTCATGCCATGCAAGGTCCGCGCCGCAAATGGCGGCCGCGCATTGTGCTCCTGATTGCGAGTTTCGGCCTCGCCGGGGCCTCTCACATTGCTGCACTGCCTGTCGTCGCGCTCTTCGGCTTGTTCGCCATGCTCTGGGTGGCCGAAGGCCGCCGCAGCCAGGTCCTTCCCATTGTCCTGCTGGCCAGCGCCGGCGCCATGCTCATTGTCTTCGCCTGCTACGGCTTCTCTGCGGATGCGTTCAGTTATCTTTTCCGATCGGCGGCCGGCTTCCTGTGGTTTTCGCGCGATCCCGCTGCGCACTTTTTCCGCAGCCTTCCCAACATCGGCGTGACCATCGCATCCATAGCCGCGCTCATCCTCTATTTCACTCTCCGCCGCGCGCGTTACTTCGGCAACACCGCGCCGTTGTTCTGCGCCACGATCCTGCTCCTCTTCGTCACTACGGGCGTTCCTTCTTCACCGTGGCTGTGGGCACAGGCCTTCCTTTTCACCTTCATTGCCGGCGTCTTTGCCGACGCCTACGAGGCCCCGCGCCCACGGCTCGCCCTCGCTTCCGGCGCAGCCATTCTGGCGCTACAGGCCGTGTTTTGTCTCCTGGCGCTGCCGGGACTCCTTTAGCGCCGGGATTTGCAGCAAATTCGGTCACGAAAACGAATCGTTTGAGTGTGAAAAATCGGTTCAAATCAGACCGAAAATTGCACCCGTCACGCGCCATCCTCCAAACCTTCGCAAGCAAACCGTCCGATGTGTCATAAATCAATGGAATAAAAAGACTTATATTCGCGTTTCCGCCTTGCTGAAACCCTGTTTCAGCGGGTAAAATAAAGATGCAGCCCGCTTTAGGCCCGGCTCTGTTTTTCCGGTGTCTTTCTGCCGCCCTCCGCGAGCTCCAGAAAACCTCTATGGCAGACGATAAGAATCCTCAGCTCCCCCTCGACGGTGGTCTTCCGCCCGATGGCCGTTCCAGTCATATCCCGATCAACATCGAGGACGAGATGCGCCGCTCGTACCTCGACTACTCCATGTCCGTCATCATCGGCCGCGCGCTGCCCGACGCCCGCGATGGCTTGAAGCCCGTCCATCGCCGCGTGCTCTACGCCATGAGCGAGATGGGCCTTGAGTACAACAAGAAGTACACCAAGTGCGCCAAGGTGGTGGGCCAGGCCATGGGTGTCTATCATCCCCACGGCGACTCCGCAATCTACGACACGCTGGTGCGAATGGCGCAGCCGTTTTCGCTGCGCTATCCGCTTATCGACGGCCAGGGCAATTTCGGTTCGGTGGATGGCGACCCGCCCGCGGCCATGCGCTACACCGAGTGCCGCATGGCACGCATCGCCGGCGAGCTGCTGGCCGACATCGAAATGGAGACCGTCGACTTTACGCCCAATTACGACGAATCCACGCTCGAACCCACCGTCCTGCCCACGCGCATCCCGAACCTCATTGTGAACGGGTCCAACGGAATTGCGGTCGGCATGGCGACAAACATTCCGCCGCACAATCTGACCGAGGTCATCAACGCGGCCATTGAGCTTGTGAATAGTCCCAAGGCGGGCATCGAAGAAGTACTCAAGCACGTCCAGGGTCCCGACTTTCCCACCGGCGCCTTCATCTATGGGCGCAGCGGTATCGCCCAGGCCTACAAGACGGGCCGTGGCCGCTTCCTGATGCGCGCCAAGACTGCGCTGGAGAACCTGACCAAGGAAAAGCAGGCGATCATCATCACCGAGATCCCCTACCAGGTCAACAAATCCAAGCTGATTGAGCGTATCGCCGAGCTGGCCAACGAGAAAATCATTGACGACATCTCCGACGTGCGCGATGAGAGTGACCGCGACGGAATGCGCATCGTCATCGAGCTTAAGCGCGGGTCGCAGCCGGAGATCGTGCTGAACCAGCTATACAAGCACACCCAGCTTCAGGAAAGCTTCTCCATGATCTTCCTGGCCGTGCTCAACGGCCAGCCGCGCGAGTTGCCGCTCGACCAGGCCATTCGCGCCTTCATCGATCACCGCGTCGACGTGGTGCAGCGCCGCACCGTCTTCCTGCTGCGCAAGGCGCGCGAGCGCGAGCACATCCTCGAGGGCTACAAGATCGCCCTCGACAACCTCGACACCATCATTAGAATCATCCGCGGATCCAGTTCCCGCGCCGAAGCCCGCGAAAACCTGTACGCCTGGGGCAAGGGGACGGAGATCGTGATCAGCCTCGATCGCGACCGCCTGCTCAGCGAAGAGCGCGGCCTCTCGTTGCGCCAGGTCGATGCCATTCTCGAGTTGCAGCTTTATCGCCTCACCCAGCTTTCGGTCGATGAGATCCTCAAAGAACTGGGGGAAATCCGCGAGAAGATCGCCGACTACGAATCCATCCTCGCCAGCGACAAGAAACTGCGCCAGGTCATCGTGAAGGAACTCAAGGAAGTTCGCGACAAGTACGGCGACGAACGCCGCACGCAGATCATTGACGAGTCGGCCGAGCTGCAGCTTGAGGACCTGATCGCCGACGAGCAGGTAGCTGTGACCGTCAGCCATCAGGGCTACCTGAAGCGCACGCCCATCAGCATCTATCGCCAGCAGCGCCGCGGTGGTACGGGCCGCATGGGCATGAAGACGCGCGAGGAAGACTTCGTCGCGCAGCTCATCGTCGACTCTACGCACGCGTTTCTTCTCTGTTTCACCAATTCCGGCCGTGTCTACTGGCTCAAGGTCTATGAGATTCCCGACGTCGGCGCTGCGGGCAAAGGCAAGAGCATGCAGAGCCTGCTCAATCTCCAGGCCGGCGAAAACGTTCGCGCCATTCTGCCCGTGCGCGATCTGGAGGAGGAAGGGAAGTTCGTGTTCTTCGCCACGCGCAACGGCACGGTGAAGAAGACGCCGCTCAAGGACTTCTCCAACGTCATGTCGAAGGGCATCATCGCCATCGGCATCGACAAGGAGGATGAGCTTGTGCGCGCGCGCATCACCGATGGTTCGCAGATCGTCTTCCTCGCTACCCATCTGGGCATGGCCATTCGCTTCGACGAATCCGACGTCCGCTCCATGGGCCGCCCGGCCTACGGCGTCCGCGGCATCGATCTGGGCAAGAACGACCACGTCGTCGGCGTGGCTATCACGCCCAAAGAACATGCGCCTGGCGCCTACCGCATTCTCTCCGTCAGCGAGAACGGTTTCGGCAAGCGCACCGATGTGGAGGAATATCGCCTCCAGACCCGCGGCGGCAAAGGCGTCAAGAACATGGCCGTCACCGAGCGCATCGGCAAGGTCAGCTCCATCCAGCTCGTCGACGATACCAGCGAGATCATGGTCATCAGCCAGTGGGGCAAGATCATCCGCGTCGACACCAAGACGATCCGTGCGGCGGGACGCGCCACCCAGGGCGTCCGCCTCCTCAACCTGGACGCCGAAGATAAAGTGGCCGCCGCCGTGGTGATCCCGCCGGACGAAGTGAACGGCAAGGACGAGGAGCAGGGGACGCTGTTGCAGTAGTCAATGGGTTGCCCAGATCTCGATCGAGTGATCTGGGCTCCTGAATCTGTTCGATTATCGGGACCCAACAGCCCCCCTGCGGCGACCCGGCATTAAACCCCGTGTGTGTAGAACCCGAGTACGACCGGTCGCGTGGTTGTCCAATTATCAGACTCAACCGCATCCGTCTTGACACTCGGCCTTCATTTGCGAGAGCAGTACACTAATCCTGCTCTCGATTCTCCGCCCCACTCCCTCATGTTGCGGGCCGTCTTCATTCTCGTCTTTCTGGCAGTGGCCTCCTGCGCTCTTGCAACGACCGAGTCGCCCGCTTCAACGGGCCACCCGTACGGGCATGCCCGTATCCGCAACTCCGAGCATCTGATCCCCGCCCATTCCTCTCATGGCGCCGCCTCGAACTCCCGCCACCCCGTCGCCCATCGCACCACCTTGCACCGCGCCGCCCCACACCGTCTCGCTGCCCGGCCCAGCGCGCATCCCGCTGCCACGGCCCATCCCCGCCATAGTGCCACCCGCCCCCCGCATGTCGCCCCCGATATTGACCGCGCCCCGGCGACGCAGCGCGACGATCCCGCTCCGCAACTCGTCTCGTTCAGCCGCGCGCGCCATATCCCCGTGCCCGCGCCGCTCACTGGTTCGCTGGCTTCTCTTGAGCGGCAAAACGAACGCACCGATGCGGAAGGCCTTGAGCGCATCCTCGACGATGACGACCTGAACGACCGCATCGCCCGCAAGATGCTCGTTCCTGTGCCGGTTTCGACAAACCTCGCCATCAACCCCGACCTGCCCGCCAACCGCCGCTACTGCCGTCCCTGGACCGCTGGCTTTCTGGCCGACCTGGCCCGCGCCCATGCCGCCCGCTTCCATCGTCCGCTTCAGGTCAGTTCCGCCGTCCGCACCGTTGCCTACCAGAAGCGCCTCCTCCTCGTAAACGGCAACGCCGCCGCTGCCGAAGGCGATATCGTTAGCCCGCACCTCACCGGCGCCACCGTCGACATCGCCAAGTCCGGCCTTACATTGCAGGAAATTGCCTGGATGCGCGCCGGCCTGCTTCCCCTTCAGCTCGCCGGCAAGATCGACGTCGAAGAGGAATTCCAGCAGGCCTGCTTCCACATCACGGTCTACAAGTCCTACCTGCCCCCGACCGCTGCGCCCAGGCCGCGCCGCCGCATCCCGCCCGGTGTGCAGATCGCTTCCCGCGGCCGCTAGCCTGCCCATCCCGACCCGCGTCAACCCCGGCCCCTGAGTGCCACATCGTGCGCGCAGTTTCACCATGTGCAGGGTGGGATGACCACACCATGCTTCCCGCGAATACATCCAGATATGCTTCGCCAGCCTCGCGCCATCCCTTTCAACCGGAAATTATCCCGTTCAGCACGGCTTTCGGGGTACAATCGCGGGCAAACGCACTTCCAGCCGGAATCCAGTTTTTTTGCTTTCATGCTCGTCGGATTCTTCAGCTGGCGAGCTACAAACGAACCGCGGCCCGAGCCTGGATTCACCCGGCGGACAGGTGCGCGCGGCAACTCGAAGCTTCAATCGGAGAGGCGATTTATGAGCGATACCGGAGTGCAACCTGCGGCCGAGTCAACTTCCGGCCTGTCCCAAATACAGCGCGTCATGAACATGTTTACCGCGCCTTCAAAAATATTCATCGACATTAAGAACGGGCGCCTGAGCTGGTGGTTGCCCTTTATCCTCTACGTTGCCCTGGGCTACGCGTTTTATTTTGCCGTCGATGCCAAGGTAGGCATGCGGCAGGCAGCGGAGAACCAGATTGCGATGAGCGCCAAGACCCAGGAGCGCATGTCCCAGTTACCCGCCGAGCAGCGGGAAAGCCAGATGAAGCTTACGGTCACGATCACCCGGATCGCATTTTTGTGCGGCCCCGTGTTCATCGTGATCATGGGATTGATCATTTCACTGATCATGTGGGGCACCATCAATTTCGGGTTTGGCGGCAAGGCCACATTCGCCAAGGTGTGGGTGGTTTGGGTGTACAGCATGCTGCCATCGGTAATAAAGACGCTGCTGGGAATCATCGTCTTGTATGCCGGCGCAGCGCCTGAATCGTTTAACAGCAGAAACTTCGCCCCCACAAACCTCGGGGCGTTTTTGAATCCGGTCGATACCAATGCCGCGCTTTACAGCCTGGCCAGTTCGATTGATGCGATCACGATATGGACACTTGTCCTGGTGGGGATGGGTACGGCGATCGTGGCGGGCGTCAAACGCGGGTCAGGATATATTGCTTCGTTCGGCTGGTGGGGCTTGCTGGTCCTTCTCGGCGTTGGATGGGCCGCCGTGATGGGCTGACGTGGCGCCGCACATGCAAAACGGCGCGCATCACTCCGATGCGCGCCGTTTGCGTTCCACTCCGGGTATGCTGCTCGCTATTCGTTCCACTTCCGCATAATCAGCGTCGCGTTGATCCCGCCAAACCCGAACGAATTTGACAGCGCGATATCGAAGCTGTGCGGCACGGCTTTATTGGGCACGTAATCCAGCCGGCACTCCGGGTCCACGTTGTCCAGGTTGATGGTCGGCGGCAGCATCTGGTTCTCCAGCGCCAGCACCGTGATGCCCGCCTCCAGGCCCCCGGCGCCGCCCAGCAGGTGCCCGGTCATCGACTTCGTCCCGCTCACCTTCAGCCTGTGGCTTAGCGCGTGCTCGCCAAACACCTTCTCGATCGCCAACGACTCGTTCCCGTCGCCGGCCGGCGTCGAGGTTGCGTGGGCGTTGATGTAGCCCACTTCCTCGGGCCGGATCTCCGCGTCCTTGAGCGCCGCCCGCATGCTCCGCTGCGCGCCCAGGCCCTCCGGCGCAATCCCCGTCATGTGGTACGCATCCGCGCTCATGCCGTAGCCGATCACCTCGGCCAGGATCTTCGCGCCGCGCTTTCGCGCAAACTCCAGCTCTTCCAGGATCAGGATGCCTGCGCCCTCGCCGATCACGAAGCCGTCGCGATCCTTGTCGAACGGCCTGCTGGCCCGTTGCGGTTCGTTGTTTCGCGTGGAGAGCGCGCGCATGGCGGCGAATCCGCCCACCGAAAGCGACGTAACCGCGGCTTCCGACCCGCCGGCAATCATCGCATCGGCGTCCCCGTGCAAAATCATGCGCACCGAGTCGCCAATGGAGTTGGCGCTGGTAGCGCAGGCCGTTGCCGTGGCTGAGATCGGCCCCTGCGCCCCGTAGCGGATGGAAATCTGCCCTGCGGCCATGTTGACGATGGTCGCGGGTATAAAGAACGGCGAAATCTTGCGCGGACCGCCCTGCAGCAGGTTGGCGTGCTCGCGTTCGATGATCTCAAAGCCGCCGATGCCCGAGCCGATGAACACGCCCACGCGGTCCTGATTCTCCGGCGTGATCTGGAGTCCCGACTGCGCCAGCGCTTCCTGTGTGGCCGCAAAGGCAAAGTGGATGAAGCGCCCCATCTTGCGCGCTTCCTTCTTGTCCACAAAGTTCAGCGGATCGAAGTTCTTCACTTCGCAGGCGAAGGTGACCGGGTAGCCGGTCGTGTCGAAGCCCGTAATGGGCGCCGCGCCGCTCGATCCGGCCACCAGTTCCCGCCAAACTTCGGGTGCGGTGTTGCCCACACCGCATACCAGCCCGAGGCCGGTAATCACAACTCGACGGTTCACCGGCTACTTGCCTTTCGTTTTCTCGTTCTTCTCGATGTAGTCGATGGCGTCCTTCACCGTCTTGATCTTCTCCGCGTCTTCGTCCGGGATCTCCAGATCGAAGGCCTCCTCGAACTGCATCACAAGCTCGACTACGTCGAGCGAATCCGCCCCCAGATCCTCCTGGAAACTGGCGTTCGGCGTTACTTCCGCCTCGTCCACCTGAAGCTGTTCCACGATGATCTGCTTTACCTTCTCTTCCACGGCCATGCGTGTTTCTCCTCGCTTGTTTAAGAAACGTCGGTACTTCGACCTCGGCGGGTCCGCTTGAGGCTCCGCCAGCCTACGATAACGGCCCGTGGCAGGCAAGCACAACCACGGCACGGAAAAAAACGCGCGCGGCCCTGAAGTTCCAAGTCTAAAGGCCGACCCCCGGAGTGTAAAGTCACGCGCCGCCGAAAGATGCACACCGTCGCACCGGCGCCCAGGCCGTGTGAGAGTGCGGCTTTGAATCGCGCCGGATGGGCCTCAAAGAGACCCGGGCTTTGAACCCGGCCAGATCCCTCCTGTCTCGCTTATTTCGGTCCACAAATGCACAGCCGGGAGGCGTACATTAGGCGAAGAGGAACTCACGCGATGCAGGCTCTCCTCCCCGTTCTCCTGGCAGTCCTCGGAATTGTCGTCGTCTTCCTGTTCCACAGAGTCTCGGCTCGCAACGAGCGTGACCAGGCCTCCCAGCGCGCCGCAGAACTCTCCGCCGACCTTGCAGCCGCGCGCGCTCAACTCCTCGAAGCGCAGGCGCTATCCGCCAGCCGCGCCGGGTTTGAATCGCTGGCCGCTGAACGCCAGGCCATGATCGATCGGCTTACGGATGAGCGCGGTAAGTCTGCTTCCGACCTGCAATCAAGGATCGATTCTGAGCTTGCCCTCGCGCGCCAGGTCAGCCAACTCCAGGCCGACCTTCGCAACGAGCGCCAGAATATGGCTGAGAAGATCGCCTTGCTTGATGAAGGAAAGAAGGCGCTCTCCGATCAGTTCCAGGCCCTCGCCGCTGACATCCTCGACCAGAAATCCAAGACCTTCGCCGATGCAAGCAGGAAGGACCTGGATACCCTCCTCAATCCACTGCGCGAGCAGATTGGCGAGTTTCGCAAAAAAGTCGAAGAAACTCAGACCGACTCCAAACTCGGAGTCAACACGCTCCAAACCCTCATCGGCAACCTCAACTCCATGAACCAGCAGCTCACCGAGGAAGCGCGCAACCTGACTACCGCACTGCGTGGTTCTTCAAAGACCCAGGGTGACTGGGGCGAGCTAATTGTTCGTAACCTGCTGGAAAAAGCCGGCCTGCGTGAGGGCGAACAGTTTCGTGTTCAGGAGTCCTTTGAAGCCCCCGGCTCAGACGGTGATCGCCGCCGTTTGCGTCCCGACGTGATCCTGAATCTGCCCGGTGGCCGCCACCTCGTTATTGATTCCAAGGTCTCCCTGAACGCCTGGTCCGACTCAGTGGATGCCGCCACCGAAGATGCACGTAAGCTGGCCATGAAGCGCCACCTCACTTCCATTCGCGCTCACGTCGACGGCCTCGCCGCGCGCAATTATCACAAGCTGGCCGAGCTCGAATCTCCCGACTTCGTCATCATGTTCGTCCCCATCGAGCCCGCATTCCTTGCCGCACTCCACCAGGATGAGGCCCTCTGGCGCTACGCCTACGAAAAAGAGGTTCTCCTCGTCGGCCCGACCACGCTTCTCTTCGTCATCCGTATCGTTGATAACCTCTGGCAGCAAGAGCTCCAGGCCCGGAACGTCCAGGAGGTCATCGACCGTGGCGCCGAACTCTACGAGAAGTTCGTGGGCTTTGTCACCGATATGGAGGTCCTGGGCGACAGCCTGCACAAGAGCGATCAGCATTATGAAAACGCCATGAAGAAGCTTGCCGATGGGCGTGGAAACCTTATCCGTCAGGTGGAGATGCTAAAGAAGCTCGGTCTACGCACGAGTAAGTCGATTCCGAAGGCCCTTCTCGACCGGGCGAACGTGGACCAGGCGGAATTGGCGCTGGCGGCGGAAGCGGAAGACGAGACCGGCGCGGGGATCTGAGCTGGATTTCGCCCGGGACTTGATTTCATCCACCACTCGCCGTCGAAGCCACGAACCCATCAAAGTCGATTGATCGAGACTCCTTTGGGGGCCTCCGGCCCCACACAGCCACTGATTCGCATTTCTTTCGCGTCACGAAAGTACAACTTTCGTCCGCAAAATGATACCGTTGGTAATGTTACCCACGTTATTTCCTTTAGAAACTTTGGTGTATTCGACGTAAATTTGGGCGAAGAGGATTCAGAGTCATGCAAGGATTCCTGCCTGTTTTTTCCGCCTTGCTCGGTATTGTTGTGGGCATCGCCTTGGACTTCGTCTATCGCCTGATCACCGAAAAGAAAGAGCGGGCGACCGCGGATGCGGAACGGACGCAACTTTCGCAGCGCATTTCGGCTCTCGCTGCCGAGCTTGCCGCCGCGCGGACCGAGGCAACCCAGACGCGCGATCTGGCCGAGCGCCGTGCCGGCTTTGAATCGCTCAGCATCGAGCGCGAGAGGATGATCGGCCTCCTCAATACAGATCGAGAGAAGATCGTCACCAATCTGAGTGCCGAGCGCGATCGCGCTCTGGCGGAACTGCGTCAAAAGAACGAGAGCGAACGGCGCACGTTGGCTGAAGTCAGCCAGCTCAGAGCCGACCTCCTGAATGAGAAAAGGAACTTGACAGAAAAGCTCGCCTTGCTTGACACGGCCAAGAGCACGCTCTCTGACCAGTTTCAGGCCCTGGCGAACGAGATTGTCGAGAAGAGGTCAAAGGTCTTTGCCGATGCCAACAAGAAGGATCTGGATGGCATGCTCACGCCCTTGCGCGATCAGCTCACCGAATTCCGCAAAAAGGTGGAAGAGGCGCAGAAGGATTCGAAGGTTGGCGTCGATACCCTGCAAGGTCTTATCGGCGGCCTGAACAGCATGAACCAGCAGCTGGCCGAAGAAACCCGCAGCCTCTCGACGGTCCTTCGCGGTTCCTCCAAGGTCCAGGGCGACTGGGGCGAACTCATCGTGCGCAATCTCCTTGAAAAGGCCGGCCTGCGCGAGGGCGAGCAGTTCCACGTGAAGGAGTTTCGCGAGGCCACAAGATCAGAGAACGGCCGCCGCAAACAGCGCCCCGATATCATCCTCGATCTTCCCGGCAGCCGCCATCTCGTCATCGATTCCGGGATTCCGCTCACTACTTGGTCAGAGTGGGTGAACGCCGCATCGGATGAAGATCGCGAACAGGCCATGAACAGTTACCTCGCTTCAGTGCGGGGCCATATTGATGGCATCGCCGCGCGCAGCTATCACAGGCGCGACGGCGTCGAATCCCCTGACTTTGTGGTCATGTTCATTCCCATCGAGCCGGCCTTCCTCGCCGCGCTTCACGAGGACGACGCCATATGGCGATATGCCTACGACAAGGAGGTTCTGCTTGTCGGCCCCACCACACTCCTCTTCGTCATCCGCATCGTCGACAACCTGTGGCAGCAGGATCTCCAGACTCGCACAGTTCAGGAAGTAATCGAGCGGGGAGCCGCGCTCTACGAGAAATTCGTTGATTTTGCTGCTGATTTCGAAGCCCTCGGCGATAACCTGCACAAGGTGGACCAGTGCTACGCCGGTGCCATGAAGAAGTTCAACGAAGGCCCCGGCAACCTCGTTCGCCAGGTGGAGACGCTCAGGGAACTGGGCGTCAAGAGCAGCAAATCACTTCCAAGGCCGCCGCTCGACAGGGTCGGCATCGACGAGCCGTTTGCCCTCTCTGTCGAAGCCGGTGAACCCATCGGGGCTGATTAGAGGGGCGAGAAGCGTCCTCGTTGCTGCCAATCCGGTGAAAGCAATCTGCATCCGGCCATCTCCGGTCAACACCGCCGCTCGCTCTTGACGTGCGCCTATACACCGTATAGCATCTCCTATACGGTGTATAGATGAACCAGACGGAGCCCACCGCCCAGCGTATCTACCACTGCGCCCTCTCCATCCTTGAGGCCGAGGGCCCGCAGGCTGTCAGCATGCGCCGCATCGCCGTCGACGTCGGCATCACTCCGATGGCGATCTATCACCACTATCCAAGCCGCGAAGCCCTCCTCGAACAGGTCGTCGACACCGAATTCGAACGCCTCGCCGATTTCTTCCGCCAGCCGCTGAAAAACCGCACCGTCGAAGGGCAATTCGTCCACATCATGGACGGCTATATCGAATACGCCCTCACCCACCCTCGCATCTTCGACTACTTTTTCTTCAGCCCGCGCCCCGGAGCCCGCCGCTTTCCCGACGACTTCCGCGCGCGCCGCTCGCCAACCCTCAACATCATCGCCGATGCCCTCGCCGCCTGGATGAAGGCTAAACAAATCAAGCGTGACGACGTCTGGGAGGTTGCGCTGGCCCTGTGGGCGCATGCCCATGGCTATCTCGTCCTCTATCGTGCCGGCCGATTCACTCTCACGGAAGACGAATTCTGCAAACTCGTGCACCGCTCCGTCCGGAGGTTCCTCTATGGGCTCAAGGCCTGATGCTATTCGCCGAGCCGTTCTTATTGCCGCGGCCATCGTTCTTTCCGCTGCGGCTTATTACTGGACTTACGGCTTGTTCCCCATCTGGGAGCTCGCCTGGCTCGCCCCGCTGCCGATCTTGTGGCTAGCACCCCGGCTCGGCGGATGCACCGCGGCCGGCACAGCCTTCGCCGCCATGGCCGTCGCCGGCTTCGACAAATGGAGCTACTACCGCCTGCTCCATCTTCCTTTGTGGCTCAGTATCGCCGCCGTCGTTGAACCGGCCATCGTCGTTGCTCTCGCCGTCTCGCTCTACCGCAGTTTCCTCTGCCGCGGCCAGCCGGGTCGCGCCGTGCTCGCCTACCCCGCCGTATTCGTCGCCGCCGAATATCTCTTCAGCCTCTGGCAGGGCACCTTCGGCAACACTGCTTACACCCAGCTTCGCGATCTGCCCGTTCTTCAACTCGGCGCGCTCACCGGCATCTGGGGCATTTCCTTCGTCGTCGCATTAGCGCCGGCAATGGCAGTCGCCATCCTCGCTCTCCAGGGCAAGCCGCGCCGCAATATGGCCATCGCGTTCGCTGCCGTTGCAGCCGTGGTCCTCGCTTATGGATCGATTCGCCTCGCCACCACGCCCGCGGCCCCGTCCATCGTCCGCGTAGGCCTCGCCGAATCGCACGTCGGACCAAATCTGTTCCCCAGTACGTTCGACTCCACCATGAACCTCATGCAGGGCTACGCCGATCAGGCACGGCAACTCGTCGCGAAGGGCGCGAAGATCGTTGTCCTGCCAGAGATGACCGCCCGCGTCGACGACCAGAGCGCGCCACAGCTCATGCCGCAGATCGACGCCGTCTTTGAGCAGACCGCCCGCGCCACAGGCGCGCGGATCCTCCTCGGCGTCCTTCACGTTACCGGCGATGCGGCTTACAACGAAGGCCGCCTTTACTCGCCCTCGGGAACCATCGAGACCGTTTACCGCAAGCACCACCTTGTCCCCGTCGCGGAAGGCGGCACAACCCCCGGCGCCGCCATCTCCGTATTGCCTCAGCCCGAAGGAACCATTGGCGTTCAGATCTGCCGCGACATGGACTATCCCGAGCTCGCCCGCCGCTACGGCAAGCAGGACGTCGGCCTTGTCCTCGTGCCCGCATGGGAATTCGGCCCTGACTACCTCTGGCATGGCCACATGGCCCTCATGCGCGCCGTCGAGGATGGCTTCAGCATCGTCCGCTCTGCCAAGCAGGGCTACCTTACCGTCAGCGACGATCGCGGCCGCATCCTCGACGAAAAACTCACCCTGCCGGAAACCAGCTTTGCTACCATGCTCGCTTCCGTCCCCGTCCGTCACGATCCAACCCTTTACCAGCTATGGGGCGACTGGTTCGCCTGGCTCGACCTTGCCCTCCTCGCCGCGCTGCTGGCCCTTTGGTTTACCGGCCTCCGCCGCCCCGCTTGACCAGCGGGGAGCTGTTGAGATCCAGGGCGTGCATTCAATTTGGCATCGATCCAGCTCCCGCGTACGATGGATGCCAGATCGATTTCGATCTCATTTTTCCCCCGTCCGCCATCGAAAGCTAAGGCCAGGCCACAAGCAAACCGAATCACACCGGGAGGCGCGCGCATGCAGTCACTGGCGAAGGATCTTCGTTATTCTCTTAGGCGGCTCGCAAAGGCGCGTTGGTTCTCCATCACCGTCATCCTCATGCTGGCCTTCGGCGTCGGCGCCTGCGCCACCATGTTTTCCCTCATTGAGGGAATCCTCCTGCGCCCGCTCCCATTTCATGATCCCAGCCGCCTGGTTCAGCTGGGAGAGCACGTCGGCAACAACCCCGGCATCGGCGCAACCGCGCGCGACATCGGCGCCTACGCAGCCCAGTCCAGCGCGTTCTCGTCCATGGGCGGATTCACGGGCGAGACCTTTGAGCTTGCCGGCCGCGAAGTTCCGGAAGTTGTGTCGGGCGCCCGGCTCACCGGCAGCGTCTTCCCCACGCTCGGCGTCCAGCCCAACCTTGGTCGCGTCTTTACCCGGCAGGAAGACGATGCCCGCGCCCAGGTCGCGGTGATCGGCTATTCCCTGTGGACCGACCGTTTCCACCGCGACCCGCGCGTCGCCGGCTCCTCCATCGAGCTCAATCGCAAGGCCTACACCATCATTGGCGTCATGCCGCGCAACTTCGAGTTTCCCCTCCAGGTCGGCCGGCTCAATCAGGCCCAGCTCTGGGTCCCCATGAGCTTCACTCCCGAGGAGCTCTCCGACGAAGCCGCCGGTATGTGGGGCTTCCAGATTGTCGCTCGTCTCAAAGACGGCATCAGCGTACCCCAGGCGGCGCAGGACGCCAACCGCGTTGCCGGCGAGATCATGCGCGATTTTCCTCCCAACATGTCCAACATCCGCATTCGCGGCGACGTGCAACTGCTCAGCGAGGTCCTCACCGGAGATGTAAAACCGCTTCTCCGCATCCTCTTTGCCGCCGTTTTAGTTGTGCTGTTGATCGCCTGCGCCAACGTCACCATCCTCATGCTGGTGCGCGCCGTTCGCAGCCATCGCGATCACGCTCTTCGCCTTGCCCTCGGCGCCCGTTCCGGAACTGTCCTGCGCGAGACCCTCCTCGAAGGCTCCGTCCTCAGCCTTGCCGGAGCGATCCTGGGATTGGTCTTTGCCGCCGGCGCCCTGCGCATGGCCTTGAGTCTCTGGCCTGATTCCATGCCCCGCATCGGCGCCATCTCAGTCGATGCGGTCGTGGCCCTCTTCGCAGTGGCCGTTGCCCTGCTCACGGGAGCGGCTTGCAGTCTCGCCCCCGCTTTCGTCGCCCTGCGCACCAACCCCATGTTGACTCTTAAGCAGACAGGAGGCGGTGCTTCGGGTCACCTGCGGATCCGCTCCACTCTGGCCGTCGCGGAGATCGCAATCGCCCTGCTCCTGCTTACCGTTTCGGGTGCGTTTCTGCGCAGCTATCGCAACATGCTCGCCGTCGATCCCGGTTTCCGCCCCGAGCACGTTCTCGTCGCGGGCTATCAGTTGCCCGCCACGCAGTACCCCTCCGATGCAACCATCGAAACCTTCAACAGGACAGTGATCGACCGGCTCTCCACCACATCTGCGGTCCTCTCCGCCGGAATCGGCAGCACCCTCCCCTCATCGGGCAACTCGGGATTGGCCGCATACACCGTTGGCGGAGAGCGGTTGGAGGGATGGAAGCTTAGATTTGCCGCATTCGATGCGATCGACGGCGACTACTTTCAAGCCCTCGGCATCCCGCTCCTCTCCGGCCGCACCTTTACCGCTGCCGATCGCTCCGATTCACCCCTGGTCGTCATCGTCAGCCAATCCATGGCGCAACACTCCTGGCCCGGACAGAACCCCATAGGAAAGCGCATGCATGTCGGCAATCCCAAAAAGGGGTTGCCATGGGCCACCGTGGTCGGCGTCGTCGGCAACACCCGCATCGGCGCGCGCGATCAACGGGGAAACGACCAGTGGTACGTCCCGGCCGAGCAACCCGCCATCCTTAATGGGACCCAATCCACGCAGCCTCGCACCGTCCCCGCGGGCGGCTTCATCGTGCTCCGCGCCGCTCTTCCGCCGCAGCAGATGATTGGACTTCTCCAGCACACCGTTGCCGGCATCGATCCTCTCCTCGCTCTCGACCAGGTGCAGCCCATGAGCGATGTCCTCGCCCGCACAGAAACTCCGCGCCGCTTCATGACCGAGCTGATCGCGGCCTTTGGTTTCGCCGCAATCGCACTGGCCTTCACCGGCATCTACGCCGTCATGTCCTTTGCCGTCTCGCTGCGCCGACAGGAGATCGCCATTCGCATGGCAGTTGGCGCACAGCGCGATAGCATCGCGCGCCTGGTTCTTCGCTCCGGCGCCCGCCTGGCCCTCTTCGGCTGCATGATCGGCATCGTTGCATCCGTCGCGGCATCGCGCTTCGTGCAATCGTTCCTCTTCGGCGTTACCGCAACCAACCCATGGGTCTATATCGCCGGCGTCGCCGTCATGATGCTCATAGCGGTACTCGCATCGGTCCTTCCCGCCACTCGCGCCGCCGCCGCCGATCCCATAGCCACTCTTCGGTCGCTTGAATGACGGTCAATGGGCGGAGACCCCACCGAAATCTCCAACGGCAAGGTCGATGGCAGCAACATCTACTGGGAGACTAGCTTCAACGGGAACACCATCACCCATTCCGGCACTGTGAGCGGAGATGAGATGAAGGTGACGGTGAAGGCGAGCGGCGGAGCATTTCCTGACACGGACATCACGCTCAAGCGTGCGCCGCAGCAGTAGTCCGCACCCTCAAAGAATCACATCTGGCGGACGAAGAGCGCGGTCTCTGCGCTGCCGGCGCCGGAGCAGACCACCCGCACACGATCGCCGTGCTGGGCCTGGAACTTCAACCCGGGAATGGCCCCGCCGCCCCCTTCGGCAACGGTGCTGGCGTCGATCCGGAACGTGTGTTCGGTCCCGGATGCTTCCTGCACCGAGATGCTGTGAGCATGCGGATCAAACTTCGTCACCGTGCCGGTGACCGACGCAAACGGGCCGGCGCCCAGGCTCTTCACCGCCACCACGGTTTGGTCGTCGTTGTCGCCGTAATAAAAAACGATGGCGTAAGAGCCCTCCTTGTCGAACGCAGTCGCGGCAATCGTTTCCGCCGCAATTTTCTTGTCGAAGGCGATCGCGGTCTTCTTGTTGACCATCTCCTGGAACACGCCGCGGGAGCCATTGTCCTGGAATACAGTGATGGTCTTGGTGGCGGGGTTGATGGCGCTGACAGTGCCGGTCAGAGCGTGAATCACCTCCTGCCCCGTAAGGGACAGCGGCAGTAAGACAACGCATCCTGCAAACACGCAGACGCTCGCGAACACCTTTCGCATGAAGTGACCTCCAGGAGTATGGGTGCGGCTGGCAAGCTGCGCGGGGACGCGCCCAGCAGTCCCCGCCAGTATAGTTCCGCAATTCCTTCGTTCGCAAGAGTTGTCAGCGGTGTGCAGCGGGTCGGCTTTGAATCGGCTCTGAAAAAGCGCCATTCCTGTCGTGCCCCAAAGAGCCCCGAAAAGTGGAGGCGGGCCCTGGCCCCCAGTCATACGCTTTCGCTGAAGGCGTTACGCAGCCTCTGCCACGTGGTCCGCAGGTCCTCGGGGACAATCCGGGTCTCGGCGATGGCCGTCATGAAGTTGGTGTCTCCCACCCACCGGGGCATGGCGTGGAGGTGGAGGTGTCCGGCAACTCCGGCGCCTGCCGCCTTGCCCACGTTCAGTCCAAAGTTGAAGCCCTGAGGATGGTAGAGGCGCGCGAGGATGCCTTCGGTCTGCTGCGCCATATCGATCAGCTCGTGGGCCGTTTCCGGCGGAAGCGCGGCCAGGCGGTCCAGGTGAGCGTACGGCATGATCATGACGTGGCCGGAGGTATATGGGTACGCGTTCAGCATCAGAAAGCAGTGGCCCCCGCGGTGGACGAGGCCGGCAGCGGCTTCAGCCTGGTCGCGGTCCATGCCGTGCTCGATGGCGTAATCGACAGAGGCAAGCAGGTTGCAGAAGACGCAGCCGGTATCGCCCGGCCACGCGGAAAGAGCGCTGGGCACGCCCGGGCGCCCGGAGGTCTCCGCGGAAGTGATGTACGCAAAGCGCCACGGGGTGAAAAGGTAATCCATTGAGGGCAAGTATAGGACGAAAGGGGCCGCCGAATCGGCAAGTGAGCGGCTCAGCGCGACCAGTCGGCGAAGAGCTGGCTGCCGGGCCGGTTCGGTCCTTCAGCCCTCAGGGCTGGCGAGATGGAGTGCGGTGGCCAGTCGCCGCCATCAGGTTCGTTGACCCGGGGTGACAAGGTTGGTACACTTGAAAGCGTAGCTTCCTGCGCGGATTCCAGCAGTGAGCTGCGGCCGCCCTCCAGCCTGCAGTTGCCTGCCGGGTGTTTCCAAAAGGTGACGACACGTGACCGAAGCCGCGACTAGCGGTGAGGTGCTTCGTCCCCCTAAGAAAACCTCCCACGCGTATGCAACTTCAGACGAGGTCTGGCAACGGCACCCTGAAGCGATCACTGCGCAGGGGCCACGGCCGGCGAGGCAAGACGCGCGCCGGTGAAGGAATCCTGGAGCTGGCAGTGATGGCAAACGTCCTCAATCCCGAAACCGAGAGCACAACCCTGAACACCGAATTGGAAACCCCCACCCTTGATCCTGCGACGGAGAACGAGCAGCCGTCGTACGAGTCCACGTCCAACCCCGAGACCCCCGAAGCGACAACTCCCGCGCTGGACGCCGATGTCATAACCGACCCTGTAGCCGAGGCGCCGGAAGCGCCCGCGGCGCCGCAGGCGGAAGCAACAACGGCTGAAGAAGCGACAGCAATTCCGGCTGAAGAGGCAACAGCAACTATTGCTGAAGCCATAGAGGCGCCGGCACTGGCAGAGCACCCTGCAAGGGCGACTGCCGAAGGCGGCCCCGAGTCCATGGAGGACTTTTCTGCCGCGCTGGAAGCTTTTGAGCGCGAACAAGCCGCAGAGGCGGCCGCCGTCGAAGCCTACGGCGACAAAGTCGTAACGGGCACCGTCATCAAGCAGACCGACAAACACCTGGTGGTGGATGTGGGCCTGAAGTCGGAGGGCTTGGTTCCGCTGGAGCAGGTGGTAGACCACACCGGTGCGGTCAAGTTCAATCCCGGCGACGTCCTCGAAGTGGTGATCGAACGCGAGGAGCCGGAAGGCGGCTATCTCGTCAGCTACGAGAAGGCGCAACGCCTGCGCGTGTGGGACACGATCGAAAAGGCCGCGAACGACAAGACGCCGGTGATGGGCACCATCGTCAGCCGCGTCAAGGGCGGCCTGACCGTCGATATCGGGATGAAGGCGTTCCTGCCCGGCTCGCAGCTTGAGATCCGTCCGGTCCGCAACCTTGACGGCTACCTTGGCCAGCAGATTGAAGTCCGCGTCATCAAGCTGAACAAGAAGCGCGGCAACGTGGTGGTCAGCCGCAAGGAGATCCTCGAGGAAGACCAAAACGCCAAGCGCAGCCACACCATGGAGATGCTGGGCGAGGACGCGGTCCTCACCGGCACAGTTAAGAACCTCACCGATTACGGCGCGTTTGTTGACTTGGGCGGAATCGACGGCCTCTTGCATATCACCGATATGAGCTGGGGCCGGCTGACGCATCCGCGTGACCTGGTCAACGTCGGCGACGAGATCCAGGTGAAGGTGCTCAAGTTCGACAAGGACAAGCAGCGCGTTTCACTCGGGTTCAAGCAGCTCACGCCCGACCCATGGCTGGACGCTTCCGAGCGCTACCCGGTGGGCGCGCACGTGAAGGGTCGCGTCCTTTCGGTCACCGATTACGGCGCGTTCGTTGAGCTCGAGCAGGGCATCGAAGGCCTGGTTCACCTCTCTGAAATGACCTGGTCCAAGCGCCTCAAGCACCCCTCCAAGCTGGTAAAGCCCGGCGATGAGGTGGAGACGGTTGTGTTGAGCGTGAATCCGGCTGACCGGCGCATCTCGCTCGGCATGAAGCAATTGCTTGAGAATCCGTGGGAGCACCTCACGGAGCGCTACCCGGCGGGCACGGTGGTTGAAGGCCGCGTGCGCAATCTCACCGACTTTGGCGCCTTCATTGAGATCGAGGACGGAATTGACGGCCTGGTTCATGTATCGAACCTGAGCTGGACTAAGCGCGTCAAGCATCCGTCTGAGGTCGTCAAGAAGGGCGAAAAGGTCAAGGCTGTCGTTCTCGGCGTGGAGCCGCAGAACCGCCGCCTCAGCCTGGGCATCAAGCAGCTCCAGCCTGACGTGTGGGAGACGTTCTTCGGCTCGCACCGCGTCGGCGACGTGGTCCACGGCAAGGTGCTGCGGACGGCGCAGTTCGGGGCCTTTGTTGAGATCGCTGAGGGAGTGGAGGGTCTGTGCCACATCTCTGAGGCGGTGGGCGACGACGGCCATCAGGCCAAGATGGAGCAGGGCGACGAGCACGAGTTCAAGATCATCAAGATCAACGTGGAAGAGAAGAAGGTAGGCTTGAGCCTGCGCTCGACGGCCCATGAAGCCACGCGAGCCACGGTCGAGCACTACAAGGAGCACACCCACAAGGCGCCCGTCTCCAGCTCAACCACCACGCTTGGCGATCTGATCCAGTGGCGGAAAGCGGAAAACAAGTAAGTCCGCGATTCGCGAGTTGTAAGTCTGACGGCCATCCTTCGGGGTGGCCGTTCTGTTTACGCACTCTAGTTTCGTCGGCGCTTGATATGATCTCAAACTGAGCGGAGCCCCATGCGCAAACTTATCTTCCTTCTTTCTCTTGCCGCGTTTTCCAGCGTCCTTGTGTCCGCACAGCAATACGACCTGGTGCTCGAGGGCGGACGCGTCATGGATCCTGAGACTGGTCTGGATGCCGTGCGCAACGTGGGCATTCGCGATGGCAAGATCGCACGCATCACCTCGGACGCTCTCAGCGGGCGGCGCGTTATTGACGCCAAAGGCCTGGTCGTGGCCCCCGGCTTCATCGACGTGCACCAGCACGCGCAGGACCTTGCCAGCCAGCGCGTCAAGGCGCTTGATGGCGTGACCACCGCGCTCGAATTGGAGATTGGCGCTCCCGGCGTTGCCGCGTTTCTCAAGGCGAAGCAAGGCCAATCGCTGATCAACTTTGGAACATCCGCCAGCTATCTCGCCGCGCGCTCTTTGGTTCTCGGATCGCCGCTTCCCTTCGGGACCATCCTGCCGAAGAGCGGTCCGGCGACAGACCTGCCCGCCACGCCTGCTCAGATTGAGGAGATCGAGAAGCGCCTCGGCTCGGAACTTGACGCGGGAGGGCTGGCCGTCGGCATGGGCATCGAGTACGCGCCCGGAGCCAGCCGGCTGGAAGTAATCGACATCTTCCGCCTGGCAGCGGAGCGCAGGGTGCCCGTCTACACCCATATGAGGAGCAGCGGCCGAACCGATCCGGGCTCGGCCATTGAGTCGCTCGGCGAAGTCATCGCAGCGGCAGCGGTCACGGGCGCTTCGCTCCATGTCGTGCACATCAACAGCACCTGCACCATCCAGTCGCTCGAGTGTCTCGCGATGATCGCAGGAGCGCGCGCTCGCGGCCTCGACGTCACCACGGAAGCCTACCCCTACATTGCGGGCATGACTACGATCAACTCGGCCGTGTTCAACCCCGGCTGGCAGCAGAAGCTGGGCATCAGCTACGGCGACGTCATGCTTCCCGACACCGGAGAGCGCCTCACCAAAGAACGCTTCGACGAGCTGCACAACTCAAGCACAACTCATTTTGTGGTGGATTTCGTCAACACGCAGGAGCTGGTGGACAAGGTCATTCCCAATCCGCTGGTCATGATCGCCAGCGACGGCCTTCAAGGCCATCCGCGCAACGCGGGAACCTTTTCGCGCGTGCTGGCCCAGTATGTTCGCGAGAAGGGAACCATCACGCTGATGGATGCGCTGCGCAAGATGAGCCTGATGCCGGCCGAGATGCTGGAACGGTCGACGCCGGCGGCACGCGAAAAGGGCAGGTTGCAGGAAGGCGCGGACGCAGACATCGTGGTGTTCGACGCCGCCACCATCACCGACCGCTCGACTTACGAGAAGCCAATGGAACCGAGCACCGGCGTGCGCTACCTGCTCGTGGGTGGAACGCTGCTCGTCGACGAAGGCAAGATCGTTCCCAACGTCTTTCCGGGCCGTGCGCTGGTCGGTGGTCGGCAGTAAACAGTGGCAATTGCTAGCTGCTGCTGTTCAGCCGCACAATGCGCCGCGGCGGAACCGTATCGTCCTTGTCCGCGCGGGCGGGAGTAATAATTACCTGCCCAACCTTGGGAACGCCGCCCGGGATAGCCCCGGCGAGCTTCCGCACCAGCGCTTCGATATTGTCGAAAATCTGCGCAAGATCGGGCTGGCGCCGATATCCCATCGGCAGCGTTACCTCCACCGTGTACTGATTCTTGTTGTTGGCGGCGGCCAGCTGCTCGGCGATGCCGAAGGCAAAATCTTTGGCGTCGGTGATCGCGGAATCAGTCTGCGCCTGCGCTGCTTCAATCTGCTTCTTGTCCTTGCCGGCCTGGGCTTTCGCAACGGCGTCCTTGATCCCGGACGGAACAAACGCCTGCGCATCGAGACTTTGGATGACCCCTTGCACGCCTGCGGACTCGCCGGCCGTTGGAGCCTTGGGCAGCGTAGGCTTCACCGGATCGTTGGTCGGAACATCCCACTTGATGGTCGGGCTTTTGATGATGGTGGTTCCCTGCGCCTGCGGGAACGTCACATCGCCCAGTCGCGGCTGCGCATAGGGTGAGCCGGCGCCAGGGTCCTGCCGGTCCATCGGCTTGCCCTCGTACTTCACAATGCCTTGCCAGGTGCCGCTAACGGCGCTCTTTGTCTGATCGCTCCAGGGCGCGTTCTTCATGGCGGGATCGGCGAGCGCGGCCAGGGCGTCACCTACGCCGCCGCGCGCGCCTTCGAGGATGTCCTTCTGCTTGTCTTTGAGGAAGGAGAAGGTGCTGGTCTTGGACGCCTCTTTCAGGATCGGCTTCAGCGTAGAGTCGAGGAGCACGTGCCCGGCCGCGTCGCCAATGGACTTCGGGCTGGTGTCCTCGCTAAACGTGGGCTTCTGCGTGGCCAGATGCGCGATGCGTGTCCGCGGGATCACGGCGGGTAGAAGATTGGCAACAGCGGCAGCAAATTCCGGAGGGCTGGCGGGAGTAACGCCCTTCAGAAATGATTCCGCGCTGGACTGCCGCATGGGATCGCCGGCAAAAATCTTCAGCACCGCCAGCTTCACGGCTTCGTCCACGTGCAGCGTCTGTCCGCCCTGCGCTTCCTGCACCTTGTAGAGGAACGGAGTAAGCGCGTCGATCACTTCCTGCTTGGTGGCCGAGTGCGCCGGATCTGCCAACGGCAGCAGCGGCCCCGGAGGCGCTTTGGGCAAGTCCCGCTGGATCATCGGGCCCGTGCGCGCGGTCTTCACCGGCGTGGCTCCCGACAGCGGCGAGGCTCCGCCCTGCTGCACCACGTGCGTGAGTTCATGCGCGATCAGGCGGCGGCCTTCCCCGGAATGGGGCTGGAACTGGCCGCCGTCAAAGGCAATCGACGAACCAGCGGTGTAAGCCGTCGCGCCCATGGAACGGGCAGAGCCCGCAGCTTCCTCATCGGCATGGACCCGCACCTTGCTGAAGTCGAAGCCAAATCGCGGCTCAAAGTAGTTGCGGATCGAGGAATCGAGGGGCCGGCCACCCGAGTTCAAAGGCGCGACGGACTGCGGCGCCGAACCGCTCTGCCCGGAAGACCGTGACGTGTGAGGCCGGTCGGGAAGCCGCAGGACATGATCCGCCACACGGTCCGCTTCCTTTTCCAGAGGGCTGCCCACCGGGCCAATCGGCAGTTTGGTAGCGGGACTCTTAACAGGGAACCGGTCGAACATGGGTCCTCCTGGGGGGAAGGGAGTCAGCGAGGGTAGACAAACGATAGCACGGAAACAGGGAGACAGTCCTCTCTCACTTAGCGGCCTTCAGCGCCAGGGGGTTCAGGATGAGACGCTGTTGAGCGGAATGACTAGTCTCCGCTGCAATTAAGATGGAAGGGACGACGCGCAGCATTTTCGCGGAATTCCTGAAAGGCATCACGGTTCATGTCGAATATTCTTGAGCATCTTCCCACGGGGCAGAGGGTGGGCATTGCGTTTTCCGGTGGCCTTGACACCAGCGCGGCTCTGCACTGGATGAAGCAGAAGGGCGCGCTGCCTTACGCCTACACGGCCAACCTGGGCCAGCCCGACGAGACCGATTACGAGGCCATTCCCCGCAAGGCGCTCGAGTACGGCGCGGAGAAGGCGCGCCTGATCGACTGCCGGGCGCAACTGGTGCGCGAAGGGCTCAGCGCGCTGCAGAGCGGTGCGTTCCATATCTCGACGGCCGGGGTGACGTACTTCAACACCACGCCCATCGGGCGCGCCGTGACCGGCACCATGCTGGTGAGCGCCATGAAGGAAGACGAGGTCGGCATCTGGGGCGACGGGAGCACCTTCAAGGGCAACGACATCGAGCGCTTCTACCGCTACGGCCTGCTGGTGAATCCTGAGCTTAAGGTGTACAAGCCGTGGCTTGATCCGGCGTTCATTGAGGAGCTGGGCGGCCGGGCCGAGATGTCGGAGTTCATGCGGCAGGCGGGGTTCGAGTACAAGATGTCGGCCGAGAAGGCCTACTCCACTGACTCGAACCTGCTGGGCGCGACGCACGAAGCCAAGGACCTCGAGTTCCTTACCAGCAGTATCCGCATCGTGGCGCCGATCATGGGCGTGGCGAGCTGGCGCGAGGACGTGGCCGTCAAGGCGGAAGAAGTCACGGTGCGCTTCGAAGAGGGCTGGCCGGTGGCGCTGAACGGGCGCGAGTTCCCGGACCATGTTGAGCTGATGCTGGAGGCGAACCGGATCGGCGGGCGGCATGGGCTCGGGATGAGCGACCAGATCGAGAACCGGATCATCGAGGCCAAGAGCCGCGGCATCTACGAAGCGCCGGGGATGGCGCTGGTCTACATCGCCTACGAGCGGCTGATCACCGGCATCCACAATGAGGACACTATCGAGACCTACCGGGAGAACGGGCGCAAGCTGGGGCGGCTCCTCTACCAGGGGCGCTGGTTCGATCCCCAGGCCATCATGCTGCGGGAGAGCGCGCAGCGGTGGGTGGCCAAGCCGGTGACGGGCGAGGTGGCGCTGGAGCTGCGGCGCGGGAACGACTACTCCATCCTGAACACCGCGTCGCCGAACCTGACGTTCAAGCCGGAGCGGCTGACGATGGAGAAGGGCGAGTCGACATTCTCGCCGCGGGACCGGATCGGGCAACTGACGATGCGCAACCTGGACATCACCGACACGCGGGAGAAGCTGCTGACGTACGCGCGGGCGGGACTGCTGAACCTGGGCGTGGGCACCGAGATGCCGCAGTTGAAGGGCGCGGGCGAGAAAGACGACAAAAGTGCGAAATAAAAAACGGCGATGTCTTGCAGAATGATGGGCTTACGCCCTCAAACTGCAGTAAAGCAGGAACCGAGGAACCGTGCCGCCGGTTTTACGAAAGTGCCGCGAAATAAAAAACGGCGATGTCTTGCAGAATGATTGATTTAAGCCACAAAACTGCAGTAAATTGCAGGGTCATTTTCCCCTCTTCGGGGTTCCGTGACTCTGCCAGGACACGAATCCTGGCGAAGTCCAGATGCGCTTCCGCAAGATTTGCCCTACATCTAAAAGCTTACTCCGTTTCGATCTTAAGACCGCCTATTTGGCAGGAAACTTTTTCTTTATTGTTATCTGTCGATTGCAGCGTTATCCACAGACAGTGGATCCTGGCTCGCGGGAGGCGAGCGAGAGTTTGTTGCAGAAAGGGTGCAATTATCGAGCCCGGAAAGGGGGCGACGAGCCCGAGCCCCAAGAGCTCGCGGAAACCGGCGGAACGTTGGTCAATCTGGCGCGAAATACCTCAGGGGCTGAAGCCCAAATCCCTTGATTGAGTGGCTGGCGGCGGTACTGAAGTACCGCCCTTACGCGTTTTTTTGTTCGTTCCGTAGACGTTTTTTTTGTTCGTTCCGTAGAGTCGTTCCGGAAGTGTAAAGGCCTCGTCATTGCTTGTGTCTCTCCTGGGCGTGAAGGCCCCTGCTCCTTCCGCGTTCCCGAGTCTCGATTCCCATGTTCCCGAGTCGATTCATTCTAGAGTTGCTGGAGCCAGGCTCAAAAAAAGCCAGATCGCTCGACGATTCGTTCGACATTAAGTTCGCGAGTTTGGCGCCATGGCTCTTCAATCCTGCATCTTACCCCGCGTAGACGTGTGTGGGCTGGGCGAGCGAGCGGGAGCGGTGCAGGCGCCGGGACGGAACTGGAGCGACCGCAAAGCTCAATCCAGCCGGGGAAAATCCACCCATAAGCCCAGGGCAGCGGCCGGGGCGCATGAGCGCCGGGCGGAGCTGTTCGGGGCCCAAAAACCTATTCGACAAACGGAGGAGACTGATGAAACGGATTCTGACGGCTGTTTGCTGCATCGTTCTGGTTTCGATTCCCGCATTCGCGCAGAAGACGGCGGAGGCGAAAGGGGCCATGGCAGGGAAGATGAAAGGGGCGATGACCGACCAGCAGTTCATTGACTTTGCCGCGCAGACGGACATGGTTGAGGCGAACCTGGGCCAACTGGCGCAGCAGTCGGGCGACTCGCAGCAGGTGAAGGACTATGGGCAGATGCTGACCACAGACCACACCCAGGACTACCAGCAGCTGGCGGCCCTGGCCACGCAGGCGAACCTGACGGTGCCGACGGCGATCGACGCCGAACACAACAAGAAGATGATTGAGCCGTTCCAGAAGCTGAAGGGCGCTGCGTTCGACAAGAAGTACGCGTCGGAGATGGTCGCGGGGCACACCAAGGCGATCGAGGTCTATAAGAAAGAAGCAGCGAAAGCGGAGAATCCGGCGGTGAAGTCGTATGCCGCGCAGACGCTGGACACGCTGCAGAAGCACCTGGCGGGGGCGAAGGACCTGATGAGCGCGAAGAAGCCCGCGGCGGCGGCGGCGCAGTAACGAGTCAGCGGGTCAGCGAGTCAGCAAGTCAGCGACGCCCGGATGGCCGCTTTTGCGGCTGTCCGGGCTTTTGCGCGTTTTGCGTCCGTTCCGTCCACCTTTCGCGCCACCACAAGACCAGAGGATTGAGCAGGATCATACGCGCCGAAGGCCCTGCGGGGACGTTGATCGACCAGTAACTTCCGGATTCGCCTGAGCTATTGGAAAGTTCATGCAATGGGTATCATCTTTTCCGGCCGGCCATCTTTCTTTGAATTATCTTTACCCAGATCGCTTCGGCGCTGGGCTCCATCGTCTTCGCGATTGCGAGCGCCGCCTGGTATGCGGGTTTTGCGTCCAGCGGCCGGCCGAGCTTAGTCAATGTATCGCCCAGAACCATTTGAGCCTGCAACTCATCGGGGTCGATGGCAACCGCCGTCTGCGCCTCCGCCAGCGCGGACGCTAACTGCCCAACCGCAGTGAGATCTTTGGCCCGCGTTACGTGGCCGAGTGCGGAGGCGAAACGCATGTCAAACGTCCCATCGTAGACAAAAACGCCGTCCTGAATGAAAGCAACTGGTTTCAAGTTCTGAAACTCCCGGTAAGGATTCAACATGTTGGAGCCCCACTCGTAGCCGGTGAGCGTTCCCGCGCTGATCAGCAGAGTTCCGGTGATCGTCTGCGGCGTATCGATTTGATCATCCGTCCACCCGCTGTCAGCTGTCGGCAATGGTTTGCATGGGATCCCATACGCGCTGAAATGGATGGAAGGTTCGACGAAGTAGGCAAACCAGCAGTCCTTTACCCCGCGATTGTCGAGATATTTCTTGACCGCTTTCAACTGTTGACCCCAGTCCGTGTTGGAGTCGGTCAGGTACTTATAAGTGTTCGCGGGACCGCCCCAGAATTCGTTCGAGTAGGCAAGATAGTTCGGATAAGCTCGCGCCGAAGACACCGCGTGCCATGCCAGCAACAATCCCACGACGCAGGCCCAGCGCCGGTCTCTGTGCGCGAGCGCGAGCGCGGCGCCCCCAATCAGCACGGAGAGAAATGGATACATGGGCAGGATGTGCCTTGCGCCGATGTTCAGGCCAGTGCCGGTCGCGATCAACAAATAGAGAACCGGGGGAATGGCGAGAAAGAAGATCTCGCGCCGAGCGCGCAATTTTCCGGTAGCAATCGCGAAGCCGGCCAGCAGCAGCAAACCCATGAAGGCGGCCGTGGACTTGATGATGAAGGCCGCGGGAAAGTAGAACCAGACTCCGTGCGCGTACACTTTGCCGAAGATGTAGGTTGAGAACGAATCTGAGATCAGGCGCACGTCCACGAGGCCGTAAATATAAGACTCTGGCAGGATGCGCCAACGCGCGAGCGCAAGGTAAAGGTGCTGTTCCGTCCCTTTCAATCCCCCCGCGTACTCGGCTAGCGGCGGATTCAGCGGCATTCCACCCGGTCTGGCGGCGTAGCGAAAACCGTAGAAAGCCCAGAGCACCACGATGGCAATGGCCGACGCCGCGAGAAAGGCGCCAGTCAGGCGCAATGCTACTTTCCTTCTGTTGGTCCGCGTCCCGGGCGAGGGCCACAATATCTCAGTAATCATGAGTGCCAGGCCGAATGGGAGGAGAAGCACGCCCGAGTGTTTCGACGCCAGAGCGAGTCCACTGACCAGGCCGAGAACGATCAGCCTACTGACCGAAGGCGCCTTCACGTAGCGGTAGAAGGCATAGATGCTGGCGAACATGAAGCAGGAGATACCCATGTCCGTTGTGACATAGGCGCCGTGCGCGATCATGTTTGGCTCAAAAACCACCAGCGCCAACGCGAACAGCGCCGCACCATCGCCGAACATCTCTCGCGCTGCCAGAAAGACGAGCAGTCCGAGCAAAAGACTTAGGGTTGCCGCCGCCATCCGGGCGCGAAAAATGATGCGATCCGCTCCGGCCTCGCCATCATTGCCGAAGATGAAATCCCGTCCATCCGAGTATGCTTCGTCTTTGAAGTACGTATTCGCCCTGGGATCTGGCGCCTTGAGGTGCATCGGTAGAAGTGGGATCGTCGCTAGCGCTTTTACCAGCGGCGGATGCTCTGGATTGATGCCAAAGTCTGACTTCTTCCACGACATATAGCGGCGAAGATATGGTCACCTTCATCCCAGGACAATGATTGCTGTCGGATCGAGAATGTCAATTCGCCCAGGAGCACTAACAAAAGCAACACTGCTCCCGCGCTTCCAAAGTGTTTTCGTAAGTTCAGTTGAAACACATCTCACCCCTGGGCCGTAAAACTAGAAGTTGCTGTCCTGAGTCTATCCATGGGCTTCGCGAATCGTGCTGTTGGCGCCGGGTTGGTAGGCTGTCCGGGCGTTTTCGCGTTGTGGGCCCGTCGCCGCCCGCCCATCGCACGATGAGGCTGTGCGATGGACGGGGCACAGTTCGTCCCGCCCGCCCATCGCACGATGAGGCTGTGCGATGGACGGGGCACAGTTCGTCCCGCCCACCCATCGCACGATGAAGCTGTGCGATGGACGGGGCACAGTTCGTCCCGCCCACCCATCGCACGATGAAGCTGTGCGATGGGTGGGGCACAGTTCGTCCCGCCCACCCATCGCACGATGAAACTGTACTATGGATGGGGCGCAGCGGCTGTTTTGCACGTAGGCGTTGCCCGTTTCAGAGCCTCACTATGAAGATCAGAAAAGTTGTCCTCGTAGTAGTCCTGGCGCTGCTCGCGCTGGTGTTTCTCGCTGCATCCGTGGTCAAATGGCGCGGCTTTCGCGCCAGCACTCTGCCCGGCGCGTTCGAAACTTCCGCGGCGCGATCCATACGCGATTTTGCGATACCGCGAACTGAACATCGACGGCCCAACCCCGTCGCCGGAGATCCGAATGCTATCGCGCAGGGGCGGGAGGCTTTTCTTGCCCGCTGTGCAGTTTGTCATGGCGTTGACGGCAGGGGAGCTACGGCCATTGGAGCCAACCAGTATCCCCGCGTCCCAGACCTGCGCTCCGATCCGACACAGCGCCTCAGCGATGGCGACATCCACTACATCATCGAAAACGGAGTGCAGCTTTCGGGAATGCCGGCGATGCGAGGCGCGCATTCAGAGACAAACGCTGAGAGTTGGAATCTGGTCGCTTTCGTCCGCAGCTTCAGGTCTGCGACTCCAGAGGAAGCTACGATTCAGCTGCATACGTTGAGTTCAGCCCACTACGTAGGTTCCGAGGCATGTCAGAAATGCCATGCGGCTATTTACGCACGGTGGAAGAAGACGCCGATGGCGAATGTTGTCCGTGACCCTAGACAGCACCCGGACGCGATCATTCCCGATCTCAATACGAACAATGTTGCGAAGTTCACCCTCGATCAAGTCGCCCTTGTCTACGGCAGCAAGTGGAAGCAGCGCTACTTCACGAGGATTGGTGACGATTACTACGCGCTGCCAGTGCAATGGGATGTCGGCAACAGGAAATGGCTCAAGTACCACGTTCCTGACACCGGAGCGGACTGGTGGGCGGCCTATTACCCTTCCGATAACATGCGTCGTCCAACGGGACCGACTTGCGATGGCTGCCACTCCGTCAACTACGACATTCGCAGCAAGCAGCCCACGGAATGGAATGTCGGATGCGAACGCTGTCACGGTCCTGGCAGCGAGCACGTTGCGCATCCAGCGCGGACCAACATATTAAGCCCCGCCGAGATGGGCGACGTGGCTTCAGACGATACCTGTATTCAGTGCCATTCGCAGGGCAGGCCGCGCACGGGTCTCATCGACGGAAAGGCCTATGACTGGCCGGTTGGTTATCACCTCGGTCTTCGTCTTACGGACTACTGGAAGCTTGACGACATCACGTTGGGTCAAACCGACTTCCTGCATTTCGCCGATGGCACAGCGCATAAGAACCGCATGCAGGGCAACGATTTTGTTCAGAGCGTGATGTACCGCCATGGCGTGACCTGCGCAACATGCCACGATGTTCACGGGACCGACAATTACGCGCAACTGCGGAAACCGGCCGACAAACTCTGTCTGGACTGTCATGGCCCCGGATCACCGAATGGTCCGCATGAGGCGACTCTCGAGGAGCACACGCACCACAAGACGGGTAGCGCGGGGAGTCAATGTATTGCGTGCCACATGCCGAAGATTGAGAGCGAAGGTGTTCCCGGTTCGTTCGTGCGCTCCCACACGTTTCAGTTCATCACTCCGGCAATGACCGACAAGTACAAGATGCCGAACCCATGCACCTCCTGCCATGCGGACAAGACAACTGCCTGGGCGACTGCCCAATTGGAGAATTGGCCGAATGTGTCGCCGTGGCGGGCAGGCAATTGAGTGAGGGCTCCCACGGTGGTCAGGCCGCGTCGGTGGTGGTGGTACTTTGGGCGAGGACTACCACGATGGCGAGCGCCACTAAAACGCAGATGAGGGCGAAGAGGAAGGCGCTCGCGTAGCCGTATGCGCCGATGACGGCGCCGGCGGAGGGTCCGATGAGGAAGAAAGAGACGTCAGAGAATCCTGTGTAGAGGCCGAGGGCGGTGCCGCGGTTTTTCAGGGGAACGCGGGCCACGGCTTCCACGCCGATGGCGGGAAAGACGAGGGAGAAGCCGAATCCGGTGATGGAGGCGGCGGTGAGGGCGGTCCAGGGGGAGTGGGCGCGCCAGAGGAGGAAGACGCCGAGGGATTCGACCACCATGCAGGTGATGGCGACGGGGAAGCCGCCGAAGCGGTCGATGGTGTGGATGAAGAGCAGGCGCGAAACGATGAAGGCGATGCCAAAGGCGGTGAGGCAGAGGGCGGCGCCGGTCCAGTGGCGGCTGACGTAGAAGAGAGTGACGAAGGTGGCGAGCACGCTGTAGCCGACGCCACCGAGCGCGAGAGCGATGCCGTGGGGCGCGACGCGGGTGAGCACGCTGCGGAAGGGAAGATGTTCGCCGTGGACGACGGGGACGTCGCGCTTGCAGACGGCGAGGAAGACGCTGGCAGCGCAGACGGCGGCGGTAAGGATACCGATGGAGGCGAGGCCGCCGTGGGAGTGCCCCATGAGAACTCCGAGGGGCGCGCCGAGGGCCATGGCGCCGTAGGTGCAGATGCCGTTGTAGGCGATGACGCGGGCGGTGTTCTCAGAGCCGACGGCAGAAATGCCCCAGAGGGTAGCGCCGGTGGAACCGAGGCTCTCTCCCACGCCGAGGGCGAGGCGGCTGAGGACGAGGCTTGAGATGCTGAACCAGGGCAGGCCATGGAGCAGGGCCGCGAGGAGCAGGAAAACGCCCGAAGCGGTGCACATGCTCATGCCCCAGAGGACGGAGATTCTGGCGCCGCCGTGGTCAGAAATGTGGCCGGCCCACGGGCGGCTGAGGAAGGTGGCGATGTACTGGATGCTGATGACCAGGCCGGCAATGGCGGCGCTGTAGCCGAGGCGGAAGTGGACGTAGGCGGGCAGGACGGCGAGGGGGAGGCCGATGGCGAGATAGACGACAAAGGTGAAGACGACGTAGGAGATGATGCGGCGGGCGAGGCGGGAATCTGCCTGTGTTGCCTCCCAGGTCCCAGCAGCGGGTACCGCCGCTCTACGGACCAAGACCCGACCGGGGGCGCCCGGGACCTGGGGCGCCACAATGTCGTCGCGCGTGCGGCCGGCGGATCTGGATTGGGGATCGTGGGGATTCAAGGGTCAGTATAGCGAAGGCAAACTCCCGGCGAGTGAAGGAAAACGACGAGATCAGAGGAGTTCCGGCGCGGAAATCTCCGCAAATCTCCAAAGGACGCCGGATGGGTCGATGACGTCGGCCACGAGGCCCCAGTCTTCCTGTTTGGGTGCGCCGATTCTGGCGCCGTATCGGCTCGCGAGGTCAAGCGACGAAATATGCTCCCACCACGTTTGCACGTTTGAGACGCGCACGTGCATGACGAAATTGTTAGCCCACTGCTCGACGTAATAGTCCTGAAGGATGAAGGAAAAGGCTCCGAGGTGCATTTCGACGAGCCCTTCCGCGAGCCTCTGAGGCAGGAAGCCGAGGTCGACATAGAAGCGGTGGCTCAGGTCGAAGTCTCTTGCCGGCAGCATGGGCCGCATCGCTTTGACGGTTTTGGCAAGCGCTTCAGCGTGTAGATTCATCGTCACACTCCGGTTTCAAACCAGCGTAGAGACTATGGCGCGCGAGCGCAAGCGGGCCACGAATCGCAGGAGGCGGCGAGGCAATAGACTGGAGGAATGGCGGCGGGTTTCCATATTGAGAACTTCGGGTGCCGGGCGGCGCGGTCGGATGGCGAGGCCATCGGCGAGCGGCTGCTGGCCCTGGGGCACTGCGTGGAGCAGCTGCCTGCGGCTGAAGTGGTGATCGTAAATACGTGCAGCGTGACGGCGGAGGCGGACCGCGAGGCGCGGGCGTTTATCCGGCGGGCGCACCGGCGGAATCCGGGGGCGCGGATTGTGGTGACGGGGTGCTATGCGCAGCGTGCGCCGGAGGAACTGGCCGGACTGCCGGGCGTGGCGGCGGTGGTGGGGAACAGCCACAAGGCGCTGGTGCCGGGGATTGTGAATCAACAGGCCAACGAGTCCGCAGGTCAGCAGGCCAGCAAGTCAGCGAGTCAGCAGGCCGGCGAATCAGCAAGTCAGCGGGTCAGCGAGGCTGCGAGTCAGCAAGTCGGCGGGGCGGCGGATCGTGCGTTCGTCGATGTTCGTGCGCTGGCTAATGGCGTAGTGGCGGGCGCGGCGCCGGTTTGGGTGGATGACCGCTTTGCGCATTCGTTTCTGGAGGAGGCGCAGGTGGCGCCGGGCGCGCAGACGCGTCCGAACCTGAAGATCCAGGAGGGTTGCGGGAACCGCTGTACGTTTTGCGTGATCCCGCAGACGCGGGGTGGGTCGCGCAGCCTGGATGCGGAGAAGGTGCTGGGGCAAGTGCGGGGATTCGTGGCGGCGGGCGGGAAGGAACTGGTGCTGTCGGGGATCAACCTGGGGCGGTGGGGTCGGGACCTGGCGATGACTGCGGCGGCCGATCCCACCCATGCCGGAAATTACCCCGGCATGGATGGGGCACAGCTGATCGCTAATGGCGCGGACGGTTCTGAGAGGATGACGCTGGCGGGGATGGTGCGGCGGATCTTCGCTCAGACTGAGTTGCGGCGGCTGCGGTTGAGCTCGATTGAGCCGATGGATTGGGATGCGGAGCTGATGGGGCTAATGCGGGAGTTTGGTGGCGGACGGCTGGCGCGGCATGCGCATCTTCCGCTGCAGTCGGGATCGGATACGGTGTTGCGGCGGATGCACCGGCGCTACCGGCCATGGCATTACGCGGCGAAGGTAGCGGAGTTGTTTGAGGCGGCCGGGCCGGATCTGACGCTGGGCGCGGACGTGATGGCGGGGTTTCCGGGGGAGACGGAGCGGGAGTTCCGGGAGAGCTGCGAGTTTATCCGTGGGCTGCCGTTTGGATACCTGCATCTGTTTCCGTTTTCGCCGCGGCCGGGGACTGCGGGGTGGCGGCTGCATGCGGAGCAGCCGGTGGCTCGGGAGGCGGTTGAGGAGCGAATGGCGGAGCTGGGCAGAATCCGCGAAGAGAAGATGCGGGCGCACCGGAGCGCGTTTGTGGGCAGGATGGTGGAGTGTCTTACGCTGAAGACGCCAGAGGCGATGCGGCGCGAGGGATGGAGCGCGGCTCTGACGGAGAATTTTCTGCCGGTGCGGGTTGCGGGCAGCGTGGGATCGAACCGGATGGTACGGGTGCGGGTGAACGGGATGAGGGCGGATGGGGAACTGGATGGCATGGTGGTTGAGGCATGAAGCCCTTCCACTTTCGACGCCCAGTTTATGTCGGCCAAGTTACAAACGGCCTTGATTGACGCGGGTTCTCGCGCGGATAGCGAATTACTCCCGCTAGTAAATGGACTTACCCGGTTTAGCTTGACAAGGGCGGGGATCAGGCGCACGATCAGGACAAGTCTGATGTACGGGCTGGCGAAATCAAGGGTCAGAGATCGACACAGATAGAACAAACCATGCGCTCATAACTGATAGCACCTCTCGACCGACCTAAGGCCACCCGCACGGAATGGGTGAGTCATGGTTGTGATGACCCGGCAAAACGGGTATGAGGTGATCGGGCTGAGGGTGGGCGCAGAGAATGTACGGCGCTATTTTCCCAAGACTGTAAGCCAAGTGAAGCTGCGGCTGGGAGACCTTGAAATAGACTGCAAGCTCTCGCCCGAGTTCTGGCATGGCAAACCGGAGATAGACGATCGTCGGCTTTGCGAATGGTTGCAATTCAGACAATCGCACGATCGAGCGGATCGGAAGCCGGTCCATCTGGCGATGGAGCACATCGGCGACGATTCCTACACGCTACGCGGCATTGCGCAGTTTGCACAGCGTTTCTGATGGGACGCACGAGAGCAATAAAAACAAAGAGAATCAGACGGACGGCACACGGAATGAACGAGCCGGCAGCTATCCCAAATCAGCCGGGCTGTCGGCGGAACCAGACCCAAGGAGACTCCCAATGAAGGCGATGAGAGTACCAAATGAGATGGAAGCCAGGGCGGCTGAGGCCCTGGGCGCCCTGCTGCACCAGGTTTCCTCCATCAAGGCGCGCGATATTCATTTCCAGCCGGCGCGGCGGCGGAGCGATTTTGTGGCCAATGTCGATGTTCTGGGCCGGAGCCACAAGCTGGTGTGCAACGTGGCCGACGGGGAGCCGGAGCACGTAAGGGAGGCGCTGAAAAAGCTGCGGAGCTGCGCCGACAGCCGGAAGACAGATGCGACACCGGTGCTGATTACGCCGAGGCTATCGGACCAGACGCGGGCGATGTGCGCGGAGCGCCGGGTGGGGTGCCTGGACCTGGAAGGGAACGCGCGGCTGAACGTGGACGAGGTGTTTATCGGCAAGCGCTCAGTGCGCAGCGCGGCGGCGGCGCAGCAGGCGATGCGGTACCAGGCCTGAAGGGGCTTGAGGAGCCGGTTCGGGCGATATATCCGCTCGTCGCCGGAGCGCAAACGCAACCAGACCAATGGTATACTCAGGCGTGCGTTCCGCGTGCCGGAGTAACCGGCAGCGAGCCATTGGAGGAGAACCATCGCATTCGATAAACGAGCCGCCAAGTCCTTTATTCGCATCAACGACCGCATCCGCGCGCGCGAAATCCGCGTCATCGACGAGAACGGCGAACAGCTTGGCATCCTGGCCCCCTTTGAGGCCCTGAAGATCGCTCGCGAGCGCGGGCTAGACCTGGTGGAGGTTTCGCCAACGGCGGTGCCGCCGGTGTGCCGCATCCAGGACTACGGGCGCTTTCTTTACGAGAAGGAAAAGAGCGAGCGTGCGGCGCGCAAGAAGCAGAAGGTCATCACCATCAAGGAAGTGAAGTTCTCCGTGACGGTGGACGAGCACGACTACCAGACTAAGAAGAACCAGGCTGTGCGCTTTCTGCATGAGGGCGACAAGGTGAAGGCGAGCCTGCGCTTCCGCGGGCGTCAGATGGCGCACCGCGAGCTGGGCTACAAGATCATCAACCGGCTGATTCAGGACATTGGGGATGCTGGGGTGGTGGAGTTTATGCCGCGGATGGAAGGGACGATTCTGCACGCGATCCTGGCGCCGGCCAAGAAGGAACAGGCAAAGCCGAAGCCGGCCGCGCCGCAGCCACAACCGCAGCCGCAGCAGTCAGCGGGCGCCTGAAGCCCGGCGGTAGAAGACCGGTTTCCGGCATCGATTGAGACAAAGGGCGACCTCCCGGGGCCGCCCTTTTCGCTGCGCGTACTATGCTTGGGACAACATGATTATTCGTTTCTTTTTCGGCTGCATTTGTGCATTGGCGCCGGCCGTTGCGCTGGTGGCGTGGGCTGCCGGTTCGGCGGCGGCCGCAACGCCGGCGGTGATCGCTTCGGGAGTGCCCTGGAAGGCCGGCTCCAATAGCTTGCAGGCACACGGGGGCGGCATTCTGCGCGTGGGCCGGACGTGGTACTGGATTGGTGAAAATAAGACGCACGGCAGCTCGTTCTACGCCAATTCGTGTTACAGCTCTGCCGATCTGGTGCACTGGAAGTTCGTGAACGACGCGCTCAGGCTTCAGGTGTCGGGAGATCTTGGTCCCGATCGCGTGGTGGAGCGTCCGAAGATTCTCTACAACGCGCGAACTCGGACTTATGTGATGTACATGCACATCGACGATGCCAAGTACGCAGAGGCAAAGGTGGGCGTGGCGACCAGCGCGACGGTGTGCGGGAATTATGCGTATCGGGGAAGCTTCAGGCCGCTCGGTTTTCAAAGCCGCGATATGGGATTGTTTCAGGATTCCGATGGGTCGGCCTATCTGCTGAGCGAGGATCGCGAACACGGCCTGCGCGTCGATGCGCTCTCGGGCGACTACCTTTCGGTGACGCGAACGGTGGCCGTGCTGCCCGACATGGAAGCGCCGGCGATGGTCAAGGTTGATGGCCGGTATTTCCTGTTCTGCTCGCACCTGAGCGGATGGAACACCAACGACAACCAGTACGCCACAGCGCCGGCGTTGGCAGGGCCGTGGTCTGCGCTGGCCGATTTCGCGCCCGCGGGAACGCACACCTTCAACTCGCAGACTACGTTTGTGCTGCCGGTGACGGGGAAGACGGGAACGACTTACATCTACATGGGAGACCGCTGGGCGCCGAAGGATTTGGCTAGTTCTACCTACATTTGGCTTCCGCTGAACCTGTCGGGCGGCGGCGCGGTTTCGATGGAATGGCGCGATCGCTGGCGGCTTGATGCGGAAGTGGGGACGTGGGCTGACGCGAAGTAGGGGGCATTGCCGCGCAGATTCCTGGCGCCGGCTAAGCAGGACCAGCCTAGACGACTCGGCGATATTCTGCTCGGCGACGATCCGGCGCCCGCGCACTATAGAGACCACCCTTTGAAGGGGAACTATGTAGGCCGGCGCGACGCGCACATTGAGCCCGACTGGGTGCTGATTTACGCGGTAACAGACGAGATTCTGCATCTTGAGCGCACCGGTGCCCACGTGGACATCTTTGAAAACTAATCCGTCCGGCAGGCGCGTGTATGCTGTTGCCATGCTTTTTAGCCGGATGTTCCCCGCCTGCCTGAGCCTGTGTGCCGTTTTGAGCGTCTCCGCTGTGTTACGCGCGGCCGATGAGCCAAAGCCGGCCGAGCCGCATTTCCCCACCACTGACGATCTGCGCCACCTGAAGGCGATGGGCGGCGCACAGCTTTCGCCTGACGGCAAGCAGGTGCTGTTCGTGGTGACGGACTCAACCGCGGACGGCGCCAAGTCACACCTATGGGTGGTGGCGGCTAACGGGAATAAGGATTCGCTGCGGCAGTTGACGTTTTCGCCGCCGGCGGACAAGCGCGGGGAGCGGACGCCCGCGTGGGCGCCGGACGGGGGCGCGATCTTTTTCCTGGCGCACCGCGGTGAGCATACGCAGCTTTTCCGGCTGGACCTGCGTGGCGGCGAGGCCATGCCCTACGACCTGAAGGTAATGGCGCCCGTGGATCAGTCGAAGGAGAAGGACGCGATTCCGCCGCCGGGAGCGGAGAAGAAAGACGCGGAGAAGAAGGACGCCGACAAGAAAGAGGCAGACAAGAAAGCCGACGCGGATAAGGAAAAGAAGCCGGAGCCGCTTCCGATTGACGTGGCGGGATACGCGATTTCAGCGGCCGGCAAGTGGCTGGCAGTGTGGGCGCAGGATCCGGAGACGCCTGGCGAGAAGAAGGAGGCGGATGCCAAGGCCGATGCGGACTGGGTGAATCACGACGTGCACGGGATGCGGCTTTATCTTTCGCGGCTGAAGTCAGACGGGACCCTTGACGGGGACCTGAAGCTGACAGGCCTGGAGCCGGATGTGCGGAGCGTGGTGTGGTCGCCGGAATCGGACAAGCTGCTGGCGGTGACGGAGCCGATGAACGACCTGAGCGACCTGGGTCCGGCGGGGCAGGCGTTCGTGGTGGATGCGGAAAGCGCGGACAAGCCGCAGAAGCTGAGCGCGATTCCTGCGACGGTGGGGAATATTGCGTTTGCGCCGGATGAAAGCACGATTGTGTTTTCCGCGGCGACGAAGGAGGATGCGCCGCCGGGGTACGACGAGCTGTATGCGCTGCCCAAAGAAACTTCAGGAGCGGCTGTGGTGGCGCTTTCGTCGGGGTTCGCGGGGCAACTGGGATTCGGACCGCTGTATTTTCCGCAGGATGGCACCGTGATCGCGCAGGCGGGGATAGGCACGCACAGCGCTGTAGTGCGGCTGACGCTGGATGGGAGCAAACCGCCGGCGCCGGTTGACCTGGGCGCGCCAGTGGTGACGGGGCTGAATACGAATCACAAGAAGACGGGCTGGGTGTGGCTGGCCGAGAGTGGTGGCGAGCCGGCGAAGCTGTGCTATGCCGAGCATATGGGCGACGCGTGCGCGGCGCTGCCGATGCCGGAGCTTAAGCCGAAGGGCCTGAAGGCGGTTGAGCCGGAACTGGTGAAGTGGACCAGCGGGCCGTTCACCGTCGAAGGGCTTCTGTATCTGCCGCCGCAGGCCAAGGATGGCAAGGTGCCCCTGGTTGTGGATGTGCACGGCGGGCCGTTCGGAGCGTTCGAGAATCGCTACGATCCGTTTGCGGCATTTTTTCTGGGGCATGGATGGGCAATTCTGCGGCCTAATCCACGCGGGTCGTCGAACTACGGCGTGAAGTTTGGCGCGGCCAACAAGAATGATCTGGGCGGCGGCGACTACCAGGACATCATGGCGGGCGTGGATTATGTGCTGGCGCACTCTCCGTTGGATTCCGCGAAGATGGCGCTGATGGGCTACAGCTACGGCGGCGAGATGGCCGGCTTCGTGGAAGGCAAGACGGACCGGTTCAAGGCGATCATCTCCGGCGCGCCGGTGATTGACCAGTTCAGCGAGTACGGGACGGAGGGCGGGTCGTGGTACGACCGGTGGTACTACGGCAAACCGTGGGAACACATGGAAGATGCGTGGAGGCAGAGCCCGTTGAGCGGCGCGGCGCGGGCCAAGACGCCTTTCCTGCTGATCCAGGGGCAGAGCGACTCGACCGACCCGCTGGGGCAATCGCTGGAGATGTACCGGGCGTTGCGGCAGGAAGGCGTGCCGGTGGAGATGGTGACCTATCCACGGGAGAATCACGGGCCGCTGGCGACGGGAATCTTCGGGCGGCCGTCGCCCGAGGCGTGGCACGGGTATGACGGGCGGCAGAGGATCATCCAGTTCATTGAGAAGGCCTTCGGGGAGTCTGCGCAGGGGATGGGGCCGGATAATCCGTAGACACGGGTCACCGCGATGCGGGCCACGGCGACGGGCGGTGGCGGGATAAGGGGTGTTTCTGTATACTGATGAGAGCCTCCATGTGCGGGGAAGTCCCTGTGCGGGCGAGGCTTTTCGGATCGGGCGGCTACGCCCGGCTCCCTGAAGAGAAGAACAAATGCCCAAGTTGAAGACCCATTCGGGCGCGGCCAAGCGCTTCAGCAAGACCGGCACCGGCAAGATCAAGCGGGGCCACACGAAGACGCGGCATATTCTTTCGTCGAAGTCGCCGAAGACAAAGCGCAAGCTCGGGAAGAGCGCAATTGTTTCCGATGGCGATCACGCGAAAGTAGCGCGCATGATTCCTTACGCCTGATCGTTGTGTCCGCCGCGGCGGACGCATCAGGGCTCTTGAGTGGAAGAGCCCCCGGCGAGCCGGTTTTGAGGCTGCCGAGAGATTGAGGCTTGAATAGAGCGAGTGAAGAGGCCCGGCCAGAAATGGCTCTCCTGCCTCCAGCCGCGTAACCCACTTGGAACCAAAATGGAGAACTTGATATGCCCCGCGTAAAACGTAGTACCAAGCGGAATGACCGCCGCAAGAAGATCCTGGAGAGGGCGAGCGGATACTTCCTCACGAAATCCAAGCTCTACCAGGCAGCCCAGGAGGCCGTGGAACGCGGCCTGAAGTTCGCGTACAGAGGCCGCCGCGAGAAGAAGCGCCAGTTCCGGTCGTTGTGGATCGTGCGTATCTCGGCCGCGTGCAAGCTGAACCAGACGAGCTACTCGCAATTCATCAATGGCCTGAAGAAGGGCGGCATCGAGCTGGATCGCAAGATCCTGGCCGACATTGCGGTGAAGGATGCCGCAGGCTTTACCAAGCTGGTGGAGCAGGCGAAAGCCGCTCTCGCCAGCGCAGCCGCATAAAGCCAGGCTGACAACGCCCATTTCCGACGGCCTGGAGCTAAGCTTCAGGCCGTTGCTCTTTTTGGGGCGTCCTATTTCCGAAATGCAGCTCACAACAAAATGCCGCACCGCGAGTGTGGTTTATTCTGCGATTTAACGAACATGGCAAACGAAGAGATACCGAATCTCGAGTCCTTTGATGACGCTGCGCTGGACCGCGCGTTTGGCGAGCTTGCCTCGCAGGCGCGCGAAGGTGCGGCCACGCTGGACTCATCCGAGGCTGTAGAGGCGTTCCGGCTGCGCTGGATTGGGCGCAAACAGGGACTTTTGAGCGAGGTTTCCAGCCGCTGGCTGAAGGCGGCGCCCGCCGAGGCGAAGAAGTTGGTCGGCGAGCGGTTCAAGGCGCTCAAGGAGCTGGTGGAGGGATTGCTGGAGCAGGCCTCCGGCGCGGAACAGTTTGGAGCCTGGGGCGATGCAGCGCTGGCGGCGGAAGCCATCGACATCACGCTGCCGGGCACGCGGCGGCTGACTGGCGCAGAGCACCCGATTACGCGGACGATGAATGAAATCGTGAGCGTGTTTGCGGCGTTGGGCTACTCGGTGGGCGTGGGGCCGGAGGTGGAGACCGACTACTACAACTTCGAGAGCATGAACTTTCCGCCCGGGCATCCGGCGCGCGACACGCAGGACACGCTCGTGATTGCGAATCAGGACCGCAAGCCGCTGCGCGACCGCCTGCTGCTGCGCACGCATACTTCGCCGGTGCAGATGCGGACGATGGAGCAGCAACCGCCGCCGGTGCGGATCGTGATACCGGGCAAGGTGCACCGCAACGATGCGCTGGACGCGACGCATTCGCCGATCTTCCATCAGGTTGAGGGGCTGTGCGTCGACACCGACATCGCCTTCAGCGACCTGAAGGGAACGCTGGATCACGCGATGAAGGCGCTGTTCGGCTCGAGCGTGAAGACGCGGTTCTTCCCGTCGTTCTTCCCGTTCACTGAGCCGAGCGCCGACGTGCAGATCAGTTGCATTTTCTGTGGCGGCAAGGGCTGCCGCAAATGCAAGCAGTCGGGGTGGATTGAGTTGCTGGGCTGCGGCATGGTGGACCCGGCTGTGTTCGCGTTCGCGGCGGAGAAGCAGCCGGCGTACGACCCGAAGAAGATTTCCGGATTCGCGTTCGGGATGGGCGTGGAGCGGATCGCGATGATGAAGTACGGGATCAGCGAGATCGGGTCGCTGTATGCAGGGGACATGCGGTTCCTGGGGCAATTCGCATGAAGATACTCACCAAATGGCTTCGCAGTTATCTTCCGGAACTTCCGGTCGATCACCTGCAACTCGCCGAAGACCTGACCCTGCGCGGCATTGCCGTCGAGGGCATCTTCGACCTCGGCCCGGGCAACGGCTCGCTGTACGAAATGGACATCACCACCAACCGCGTGGATGCGATGAACCACTACGGCGTGGCGCGCGAGGCCGCGGCGATCTACGGAGTTGCGCTGAAGCCGTTGGAGTTTTCGCTTCCCGAACCGCGCCCGGCGGCAAAGCCATTATCTGTCGCGATTGAAGCTAACGATGTCTGCGGGCGCTTCACGGCGCGCGTACTTCGCGGAATTACGATCGGCCCGTCGCGCGACTGGTTCCCCGGCGCCGAGGTGGTGACATATTTCAAATTGCTGGAGCAGAAGCAAATCCTTAATGCTGTGGACGCCACCAACTTCGCATGGCTGGCCATGGGGCAGCCCACGCACGCGTTCGACCTGGACAAGCTCGAGGGCGGCATCATCGTGCGCCGCGCGCGCAAGGGCGAGAAGCTGAAGACGCTGGACGGTGTGGAGCGCACGCTTGATTCCGAGGACCTGGTCGTGGCCGATCATGCGAAGCCGGTGGGCCTGGCCGGGGTGATGGGCGGATGGGACACAATGATCACGCCGGAGACGAAGAACGTGCTGGTCGAGGCGGCGTGGTTCGATCCGATGGCGGTGCGGCGCACTGCGCGGCGGCACGGGCTGCACACGGACGCGAGCCATCGCTTCGAGCGCGGCGCCGATATCAACGCGGGGCCGCTGGCATCGGCACTCGTGAGCAGTATCCTGTTGGCCAACGGCGGGTGGCTCGAGGGCGAACTGGTAGACGCGCGCGTGCCTGCGATCGAGGCTCGTACTGCGCATCGCCCGGCAGTGGTGCTGGCGATCGGCGAAGTACGGCGCATCCTCGGCAAGACGATCGATGCCGAGGGGATTACGGCGGCGACGGTTGAGAACGTGCTGAGCGCGCTCGGATGCCAGCTGGCCCCGCAGCGTGACGGCAATCCATCCGGCGGTGAAACGTGGTTGGTAACGCTGCCTAGTTGGCGGCTCGACCTGGAGCGCGAGATCGATCTGATCGAAGAAGTCGCGCGCGTGTATGGCTACAACCGCTTCGCCGACACGCTGCCGGCTTTCGGCGAGGGTGTGCGGGCGCTTTCGTGGGCCGATGCGGAAGCGGCGGTGCGGCGCACCATGCTCGCAGCGGGGTTCCACGAGGCCATCTCCAACACGTTCTGCTCCGCGCAGGATGCCGCATTGACCGCTCCGCAACCGGGCCTGGCAGTTCCGCTTGGCAATCCGCTGAGTGAAGAGGCCGGCGTCATGCGGCCGTCGCTGGTGCAAGGCATGCTGGCGGCGGTTGCGGGCAATCTGCATCGCGACGTAAGCGATGTGCGGCTCTTCGAACTGGGAGCGGTGTTCTCCGGCTCAACCGAGAGGGTGGAGGAGCGGCCGGCTTTGGCGTTCGCAGCGGCGGGTTCGGCGCCGGAGCAGAGCGCACTTCATCCTCCGCGGGCAATCGATTTCTTCGACATGAAGGGCGCGGTCGAGCAGCTGTTCGCGCGCTTCCAGGCCTCCAGCGTGTACTTCGATCGCTTCCCGGCCGAGTCAGGCCTGACGCCCGCGTGGCTGCACCCGTATCGGGCGGCGCGAGCGGTCGTCGATGGCCTGACGGTCGGCTGGTTTGGCCAGCTCCATCCGCGCGAAGCCACGGCGCGCAAGCTGCGGGAGACGGTGTTCGTGGGCGAGGTCTATCTCGACCGCCTGTACAAGCTGCCGCTGCGCAAGCCCGCGGCGCGGGATCTCTCGCGCTTCCAGCCGGTGCGGCGCGATTTCTCGCTCATTCTTGATGAGCGGATCCCGTGGGAAAGAATCGACCAGGCCCTGGCGCAACTAGCTTTTCCTGAACTGGTTGACTGGCGGGCGGGAGAGGTGTTTCGCGATGCGAAACTCGGGCAAGGAGAATACTCGCTGCTGCTCGCGGTTACGTTCCAGTCCGCCGACCGCACCCTGCGCGACGAGGAGTTGCAGGAGTTCCAGGCGCGCGTGGTGGAAGCGGTTGGCAAAGCGGGTGCGCGCCTGCGCGGCTGAAGAATTTCACATCCTCCCCCGGCGCTATACTCCTTGCAAGCGCGCCCTGCGCGGAGGTATATAAATGCCGGAATTGTCCTTTGGAGAGGAAGTGGCGGAAGCTCAGCACGATCAGCGCCCGGCCGATGAAGCAGCAACCCTGACGGTGAGCGCGGATGAGTTTTCCGCTTTGGAAGAGCGCGTGTTGCGCGCCGTAAACCTGGTGAAACGCGAGCGTCTTGCGCATGCCGCCGCGGAGGAGCGCGCCACGCAGGCGGAATCCCGGCTGGCTGAGCAGACTGAAACCGCCGGGAACCTGAGCCGCGAGATCGATTCGCTGCGCGCTGAACGCGAGTCCGTGCGTCAGCGGGTGGAAAAGGTTCTTGCGCAACTGGACGCGCTGGAGGTCTGATGCCCCCGCAATCTGGCGATTCAGCCAACTACGTCACGGTCCAGATTTACGATCAGGACTATCATCTTTCCGGCCAGGATACCGATCATATCCGCGCGCTGGCCGAGCAGGTGGATGCCAAGATGCGCGCGGTGGCGGCACAGGGACGCACGGTGGATTCGCTGCGCGTGGCTGTGCTGGCCGCGCTGAATCTTGCCGACGACCTCTCGCAGTATCAGCAGTCGGGAACCTCAGCCACGGGACATGCGCGCGCCAGCTCGCTGCGCAGCCTGCTGGATGAAGTGCTGGAGGACGAGCGGAAAACAGGATCGTGAATGACAACTTGCATCCCTGATGCGTGGAGCGCAGAATGCGCGCGATCTTCTAACACATTCCACGCACCCCGCACAAGACTTGCAATTCCGCGGCGCACCCCATAGACTCCGCAATAGAAACCGGCCTGCAAAGCAGGTGGGTGGTCAACGCTGGTTGAACCAACATTCAATGAACAGGGGCTCGACTCGATCATCGGTTCTGTGTGCCGTGTCCGCCAGTCCGGAATGCCTAATGAACCGCGGGGAGCTCCACCGTCTTAGGACGGGTTCACCAGCGCATCGCCTACGGCCCAGCGGGTCGGCTTCTCTATTTTGCGTGGCATCTCGCTCCCAGCCCCGGCAACACCGCTAGCCCCGCTAACTCCGCTTCCCATGCCGTATCCTTCTTCCTAGTGCACCCAGTTCTCTTCCACATCGGAGCCGTCGTCATTCCCAGCTACGGGGCCATGGCGGCCATCGGAGTGCTTGCGGGGCTCCTGCTGGCGCTGCACACGGCGCGCGCCACCAGTGTTTCGCCGAATCATTTGTGGAACCTCTGCGTCATGGCGCTGTTTGCCGCGCTGGTGGGTTCGCGCTTGCTGCTTATCGCACTCAACTGGCGTGACATCGTGCATCATCCGCTGTGGCTGCTCTCGCTCGCAATGATCCACCATCCGCTGGTGGCTGGTGCTGCCTGCCTCATCGGACTTGCCGCCGCGTGGGCTTTCGCGCGATGGCAACGCATGCCGCTGGCCGACGCTTCCGATGCGCTGGCCCCGCCGGTGGCGGTCGGCATGGCGTGCGAGCAATGCGGAGCTCTCATGGCTGGCTCCGGATACGGCGCTGAGTCCACGGCGCCCTGGGCGATCACCTATACGCATCCCCTGGCCGCGCGATGGAGCGGCGCACCGCTGGGCGTTCCGCTGCATCCGGTCCAGGCATACGCCGCGATTGCGTTTCTTACCCTGGCAGCTTTGCTGCTGGTGATCCTGCCCGTGCGGCGGCAGCACGGTGACGTTGCGGGAGTCGCGCTCATCGGATTCGGCGCCATCGTCTTTGTCACCGAGATCTGGCGCGACTGGGAAGGCCGCGGTGCAATCCTCCAGGGCGCGCTCGACGGTCCGCAGGCAGCCGCCATCGTGATGGTGATAGCGGGAGCGCTGGTTCTGCTTGAGCGGCGCGGCGCAGCCGTTGGCGCCAGAGTTGAGGTCGCGCATGGATGAGCCGCGTTCCATTACGGTTCCGCCCGACGCTGCCGGCCGGCGCCTCGATCAGTTTCTGGTTACGCAACTCGATGGAGTGAGCCGGTCGCGCGTGCAATTGTTGCTCGATCAGGGCGATGTCCTGGTGGATGGCGCGCGCATGAAGGCTTCATTCAAGCTCCGCGGCGGCGAGAGCATTGTGATTACTGGCGATCCGCATCCGGCGCCGCTGAAGGCGACGCCCGAAGACATCCCGCTGCGCGTGGTGTACGAAGACGCCGACCTTGCCGTGATCGACAAGCCCTCGGGCATGATGGTTCACGCCGGCTCTGGCGCAACTGACAACGTGCGCAGCCGCGGCACCCTGGTCAATGCGCTGCTGCACCGGTTTCATGCGCTCTCGGCGACGGGCGGCGATCTGCGGCCCGGCATCGTGCACCGGCTCGACAAGGAAACCAGCGGGCTGATTATCGTGGCCAAGAACGACAAGGCTCACGCCGCGTTGGCGCGCATGTTTTCCGGACGCCAGATCCGCAAAACTTACATCGCGCTTGTGCACGGAGCCGTGGAGCGCGCCAAAGGCACCATCGCCGCCGCCATCGGCCGCGATCCCCTGCGCCGCACCCGCATGAGCACAAAGGTGCGTGAGAACACGCGCACGGCCGTGTCGCACTATGAGGTCCTGCGCAGGCTCGATACCCGCCTGGGCAAATTTACCCTGGTGCAGGTTCGCATTGAGACCGGCCGCACCCACCAGATTCGCGTCCACATGGCGTCCATCGGCCACCCCGTGGTGGGCGATACGCTCTATGGAGCTTCCGGCCGCCTCACCGAGCAGACCCCGGCGGGATCGCGATCGGCTGGCGCGCCGCGACGCAATGCTGAACCTGAAACGCTTGTGCCCGGCCGGAATTTTCTTCATGCGGCCGAACTCGAATTCAACCACCCGCTAACTGCCAGGCTGCTCCAGCTTCGTTCGCCGCTGCCCATCGAGCTCGAATCGCTCCTGGCCGCCATCGAAGGTGACGAATCCGCCTCCGAAACGTCCAAACCCTTCAGCACTAAAGGCATTGGTAAAATAGAAACGACATGAACAAAGCACTTCTTCTTCCGGCGGCCATCCGCCGGCTGCAGGGTTTTCTGGGCCTTCTCCTGGCTATTGGGTTCTCACTGGTGCTCGCTGCCCAGCAGCCCGCGACTCCCCCGGCGAATCCGCCTGCGCAGCAGACCCAGCAGCCCGCCAGTCCCTCCGCGAATCCATCCGCGCAGCAGCCCCAGCAGGCTCCCGCAGCCAACCCGCCGCAACAGGAGGAGAACCCGACGTTCGTCATTCAGCGAAATGAGGTCAACCTCATCTTCACGGTGACGGACAGGCATGGCCGCTATATTCCCAACCTGCAGTTGAACGATTTTGCCTTGCTCGACGACGGCCGCGCTCCCCAGAGCGTCACGTCCTTCCGCCAGCAGATCAATCTTCCCCTGCGCGTCGGCATCGTCATTGACTCCAGCACCTCCATCCGCTCGCGGTTTCAGTTTGAGCAGCAGTCCGCCACGGAGTTCCTGTCGCAGACGCTGCAGCCCAAGAGCGATCGCGCCTTCGTCATGGACTTCGATCAGACCCCTACCGTGGATGCCGACTGGACCAACGATCTGGACAAGCTGGAAGGTGGAGTCAATCGGATACGCCCCGGCGGCGGCACCGCTCTCTTTGACGCTGTCTACACCGCCTGCAAGGATAAGCTGCTCGATATTGGCCGCGGACAGGAGCCCGTGCGCAAGGCCATGGTGCTCATCTCCGACGGCGACGACAACCAGAGCCGGGTGCGTCCCGAGGAAGCCATCAAGGAGTGCGAGCGCGCGGAGACCGTCATTTACGCCATCAGCACCAACTGGACGCCCAGCCGCGGCAAGGGCGACGACGTGCTTTCCAAGATGTCGACTGAAACCGGTGGCCAGGTATTCTTTCCGCCTTCCGTTGAGGAGATGTCGAACAGCTTCAAGACCATCCAGGAAGCGCTGCGCAGCCAGTACGCGCTCACCTACGTGCCTGCGGAATTCAAGGCCAACGGGCTGTTCCGGCCCATCTATCTTTACTGCAACGATCGCAAGTACCAGGTGATGGCCAGGAAGGGATACTTCGCGCCGAAGCCGTAGCGTAGCGTTCGCAGGGGTCTTTCCCAACTTGGTCGCCTTCGGTCCCGGATTGGAAACGGCGCCGACTTTTCGTTCTGAGTGCTGATATCACCCGCTCTTCCCAGCGATGAAACAGGTAGCGTGGTAGCTAAAGGGTCGTGGTCCTCCGCTGCGCATCGGGCGCGGTGACGGACCACGGCCCGCCAAACGCGGCCAACAAGCCAAGCGGGACAGGAGGATTCGGGTGATCCGCCAGGCCATTTCATGCGACATCTGCGGGGCGGAAAAGAAACAGACCAACCACTGGTTCGTCGCCTGCGAACAGGCCGGCGAGCTGCGTGTGAGCGGTTGGAACTCGCGCAACCGGCTGCGCACCGGCTCCAAGCACCTCTGCGGCCAAACCTGCCTGCACAAGCTGGTGGACGAATTCATGGCCCGCACCATCGCCGCGCGCCTCACAGCGCCGGCCGCCGCTGAGCCGTTCGAACCGGAACCTGCGCGCATCGCCGCAGACACAAGCCTTACCTCGCCTGCTGCCTACCCGGAAATCGAATCATCCGCGCGGCTCATCACACCGCCTGCGGCGCCCGAGCCTGCGATTGTGCCCGCGCTGATTGCGCCGCGTCCGTCCGGCCTTGTCTCCATGCCTGCGCAATGCTCGCCCGCGCGGCCCTCTGTAGATACAGCCGTTCCGGTGGCCATCGTTGTGCCCGAAGACGAGCCTCCCGCCTATTCCTCGCGCCGCTGGCGCGCCGAAGCATGGGAGCGCGAACGCAGCCGCGAACTGCATGCCGTCGAGCGCCACCCCGACCTCCTTCGCCGCCGTAAGGGCTTTTAGGACGCGCTGCCCGGCCCCTTCTCCAGCAACTCCACCAGCCCCGCTTCGTCCAGCACCGGCACGCCCAGCTCACGCGCCTTGTCCAGCTTCGACCCTGCCTCTTCGCCCGCTACCACGTAGCTGGTCTTCTTGCTCACCGAGCCCGCCACCTTGCCGCCGGCCGCCTCGATCCGCGCCTTCGCCTCGTCGCGCATCAGGTTGGGCAGCGTTCCGGTCAGCACCAGCGTCAGCCCTGAGAGTTGCGACGTGCGTTGCTTCTTCTCCGCCGTCATCTTCACGCCGGCCGCTTTCAGATGCTCCACCAGCGCGCGGTTCGCCGGCCGCGTGAAGAAATCCACAATCGCGGTGGAGATGCGCGGCCCCACCTCCTCCGCGCGTTCCAGCTCGTCCGCGCTCGCCTCCATGATCGCTTCCATCGAGCCGAATTCCTGCGCCAGCAGCTCCGCCGTCCGCTCGCCCACGTAGCGAATCCCCAGCCCCATCAGCACCCGCGCCAGCCCCGCATGCTTCGAACGTTCGATTTCCTCCAGCAGCGTGCGCGACGACTTCTCGCCCCATCGCTCCAGGCTCATCAGGTCTTCCAGCTTAAGTTTGTACAGATCGGCGACGCTGTGTACTAAACCCTTTTCAAGAAGCTGCGCGGCGGAAACTTCGCCCAGCCCCTCGATATTCATGACAGCGCGGCTACCCCAGTGCTCCAGGGCTCCATGCAAGAGCGCCGGGCAATCCACGTTCACGCAGCGATAGTCGGCTTCGCCTTCCTCGCGCACCGCGGCCTGCCCGCATACCTGGCAATGCGTGGGATACATGAACTTCTCTTTGCCCCGCGGATGCTCCGAGTCTTCCACGATCTCCGCCACCTTGGGAATCACGTCGCCGCCCCGCTCCACCTTCACCCAGTCGCCGATCCTCAGCCCCATGCGCTCAATCCAGTCGGCGTTGTGCAGCGTGGCGCGGCTGATCGTTACTCCCCCAACGAACACCGGACGCAGCATGGCTGTGGGCGTCAGCTTGCCGGTTCGTCCGGTCGTGATCATGATGCCTTCCAGTTGCGTGATCGCCTGCTCGGCACTGAATTTGTAGGCGATGGCCCACCGCGGCGCACGCCCCGTGTACCCCAGCCGCTGCTGTGCCGCATGCGCGTCCACCTTTATCACCACGCCGTCGATGTCGTAGCCCAGCGTTTCCCTTCGCTCGCCCGCCGAGTGGATGAACTTCATCATCTGCTCCACCGTATGCACCTTGCCGCGATGCGGGTTCACGCGAAAGCCCAGCGCCGTCAGCGCATCCAGCGTGGCCTCCTGCCCGGCCCGGAAGTACTCCCCGCCCGCCAGCAAAAAGTACGCGAAGAACACCAGCTTGCGGTTGGCCACGATCGAAGGCTCCAGCGTGCGGATGGTCCCCGCCGCCGCGTTGCGCGGATTCACCGCCGGCGCCAGCCCCTGCGCTTCCCGCTCCTTGTTCAGCGCCTCGAATCCCTTCTCCGGCATCACAATTTCGCCGCGCACTTCAAAATCCGCAGGCACTCCCGCCTTCTTCAACTGTGCCGCCGTGATGGTTAGCGGCACGCTGCGAATCGTCCGCACATTCGTGGTCACGTCCTCGCCCACCTGCCCATCGCCGCGCGTCAATCCTCGCGCCAGCCGCGCCCCGCCATCGGGCGCCGCTTCATAGTGCAGCGCCATGCTCAGCCCATCCAGCTTCAGCTCCGCGGTGAACTCCACCGGCAGGTTTCCGGCCAGCTCGTGCACGCGCCGGTCCCAGTCGCGCAATTCTTCTTCGCTGTACGCATTGTCCAGGCTCAGCATTGCCCGTGAGTGCCGCACCTTCTGGAATCCCTCAGCCGGCTTGCCGCCCACGCGCTGTGTTGGCGAGTCAGCCGTCAGCAACTCCGGGTGCTCCGCTTCAATCCGCTTCAGCTCGTTCATCAGCTTGTCGTACCCGGCATCGGAGATCTCCGGCTTGTCCAGCACGTAATAGAGGTGCTCATGCCGCCGGATCTCCGCGCGCAACTCCTCCGCGCGCGCCGCCCCGTTCCCATGCGTGTGTCCTTTTCCGTCCATGGGCAGGATTATAGGAGGCCCGCGCGAGGGTAGTATCTTGAGCAGTAGGCAATGGAACCCATCACCCACTTCCTCACCGGTGCCTGTATCGGCCGCGCTGGATTCAACCGCAAGTCAGCCTGCGCCACGGTGGTCGCCACCCTGGCCGCCGAAGCCGCCGATCTTGACGTCTTCTGGGGACTCGGCGGCCCAGTCGACGAGCTGAAGCACCATCGCGGCATTACCCACACGTTCCTTGGCGCGCCCTTCGTCGCGCTGGCGGTGGTTGCCCTCGTCGGGGGCGTCTACGCCTGGCGCCAGCGGCGTCCCTCATCCCGCCGCGCGCCCCATACTGAAGATCGGCGGCCTCCGCTGCACTGGGGCTGGCTCTATCTCACCGCGCTCGTCGCGGCCCTCAGCCATATCCTCCTTGACTGGACCAACAACTACGGCGTCCGCCCGTTCTACCCCTTCAACCCGCGCTGGTATGCCGGCAGCTTTATGTTCATCGCTGAGCCGGTTCTGTGGGCGCTCCTCCTCCTTGCAATCCTCCTGCCCTGGATCTTCGGTCTCGCCGATCGCGAAATCGGCGTGCGCCGCACCCTGTTCCGCGGCCGGGGCTGGGCTATCTTTGCCATTGCCGGCGTTGTCATTGTCGGTTGCTGGCGCTGGGCAGAGCATGCCCAGGCGCGCGCCATGGCAGAAAACACGCAGATCGCCAGTGCCCCCGTCCTGCGCATGGCGTTCGAGCCGTATCCCATCGATCCCTGGCGCTGGCACGCGATCATTGAAACCTCCGGTTACTTCCAGACCGCCGAAATCAATACCCGCACCCACGCCATCGACTCCGATCCGCAGGCCGACCTAATCTACAAGCCAGAGGACACCCCAGCCGTCGAGGCCGCCAAGCGTACGCCGCTGGGCCAGGTGTATCAGGACTGGGGCCGCTGGGCCGTCATTCGAGACATGGGCCAGGTCCCCGCGCCCGGCGCAGCCCCGCCCAACCTGCCGCAGCAACGCGCCTGGACGACGGTCGAATTCACCGATCTTCGCTTCGCGTATGCCTTTACCCGCGGCGGGTCCACCCGCCCGCCCGCAAGCCTCAGCGGCTGGGTCTACATCGTCGATAATCGCGACGATGCCGGCGAATTCATGGCCGGACGCGAACAAAAGTAGGCGGCGCGTTGTGAAGGGTAGGCGCTTTACAGGCTGCGGAAAACTCAATGCCAAGCCAGAAAACGCGTAGGGGCGGGACTTCAGTCCCGCCGTCAGCCGCACAAGAAGGGGTTTGGGCTTTAGCGCCTGATGGGTGTCTCTTTCGTCAATGGACGGGCGCTTCCCCGGCGTTTCGCCAAAGCGCCTTCAAAAAAAAATTGTTGGTCCGGTAAAAGAGTTCGAGTTTTCCTGACCCCCGCCGGTTGACCCATCCGCTTCCACCCCGCAAAATGAAGAGAGCCAGCCGTTTGCGCCCATCGGCGTATCCGGCCAGCGTAAGATTTGAAGGACAGAGGTCCCGATGCCCGCTTATCTGTTGTTGCTTGCCGCCTTGCTGAGCCGAGTGCTTCCCCATCCTGGCTGGATGAACTTCACCGCTGTCGGCGCCGCGCTGCTCTACTTTGGCGCCCGCCGCCCCGCCCGCGAAATGCTCGCTCCGCTGGCCCTGCTGATGACCACGGACGTCTATCTGACGCTCTTCAGCTATCACTATGCTTTCCGCTGGCAGGACTACATCCCCACATGGACCTGGTACGCCGCAGCCATCGTGCTCGGCCGCATCCTGCTCTCCAGCCGCACCAGCCTGCCGCGCTTCGTTGCAGCCGTCGTGCTCGGCCCCACGTCGTTCTTTGCCATGTCGAACTTCGCGGTCTGGTATGCCGGCACCATGTACCCGCACACCGGCAGCGGTCTCGCGGCCTGCTATGTCGCGGCCCTGCCGTTCTATCGCAACGACCTCGCAGCCACCACGATCGTCGCCGGTCTCGCCTTCGGCGTTCCCGTGCTGCTGCGCCGCCTTCGCTCGGCAGACACAGCCGTTCCCGCCGGCGCGGCACGCTGACCCCAAAACACGCCCGGGCGTACAATCCTCCTCAGGAGGAGTGAGTCCTGGCTGCCGCCCCACAACCAACGCCTCTTGAGGTCTATCTCAACAGCTCCTTCGAGCCTGACGCTGATTTTGTCGACGGCGTCATCGAGGAGCGGCCCATGGGAGAGAACGACCATTCAGCGTGGCAACAGGCGCTGACTATCTGGTTCGGACAGCATGCAAAAGAGTGGAACATTCGTGTGCGTCCGGAATTGCGCGTTCAGGTTGCGCCCGATAACTTCCGCGTACCCGATCTTGCACTCATTGATCGGAGTCTGCCCGTCGAGAAGTTCGCGACTCATCCGCCCATCGCGGTTTTCGAGATTCTCTCTCCTGAGGACACCTTGTCCCGTATGATGAGCAAGCTCGGCGAGTACGCAGCCATGGGCATCAAGACCATTCTCGTGATCGAGCCGAAGGGAAAGAATTACCGCTTCCGCAACGGCGCTCTCGAGCCCCTGACCGAAGCTTCCTTCGATCTTCCCGGTAGCGCCTGCCGGTTCGATCTGGCCGAGATCGAGAAACTTCTCGACTGACATTCCACGGTCGGGCCCTTGGACCCTCCTTTTAGCAATCCACGAGTCTTCCGTCCGACACTGCATTTTTTTCCTTCTTTGTCGCCTGTCTGACCGAGTAGAATTCCGCCGGGGGCTAGATGCGGCGCAAGTCCTTGCCCGCAATCCCGAACGATCCAATCCATTCCTGCTGGCGCCGTGCGCCAGCCTTACCTGCTCTGCGCGGTCCGACTGCCGCGGGGCAGCGCTGTTGTCTCTTGCTAATCCACACCACGGGCGGCGCTCGATCCTCGCCCGGCGAAAGCGACATGAGCGAACGACGGTACCCGGGCCAGGATCCCTACAGATTCATCCACGAAAACCTCGACAGCGTCCCCCACCTCGAGTCGCTGATCCTGTTATGGAACAGCCGTCCCGTGGGTTGGACCGAGGAAGAGCTCGCTTCGCGCCTGTACATCCCGCCGGAGCAGGTCCGGCAGGTTCTCCGGGATCTCAGCCGTCTCCAGATTGTGCAGGAGATTGCCGGACCTCCGCCCAGGTATTCTTACCTTTCCCGTTCCGAAGAACAGGAGAATATGATGCGCGCGGTCGACGACGCCTACAGGCGCGATCTCGTTCGGATCTCGACCATGATACATTCAAAGGCATCCTCCCCTGTTCGTGAATTCGCAAGAGCTTTTCGCTTCAAAAAGGATCGGGATCAGTGAACGCTGCCCTGTATATCCTTACTTCAGTCACTACCCTTCTATGCGCCGTTCTGTTGCTGCGCGCCTGGTCACGCGTGCGCCGGAGGCTGCTGCTGTGGTCAGGCCTGTGTTTCATTGGCCTGACCGTCGCCAATGTGCTCAAGTTCGCCGATCTTATCGTTTTCGACCAAACGGACCTTTACACCTGGCGTCTGGCCACCACGGCGCTGGCCATGGTCCTGCTGCTCTACGGGCTGATCTGGGAGAGCCGATGAATCCGTTCCCTCAGTTCGCTTCGCTGGCGCATCCGGTTCTCGACGTCTTTCTCGTCGGCTTCATCTGCGCTTCCTGCCTGGTGGCCGCACTCTTCTTCCTCCGCTTCTGGCGATCCACCCGCGACAAGCTCTTCATGGCCTTCACCGTCTTTTTCGCCATCGAAGGGGCCAACGAAGCTTACGTTCTCGCGCTGCCTCACCCGAACGAGGGCAGCATCGCCGTTACCCTCATCCGGCTGCTCGCCGTCCTGGGCATCCTCGGCGCCATCCTCTGGAAGAACGTGGCGGAACGGTAGACGGGCACGGCGGACGCCAAGCCCTGAGACGCGTAGGGGCAGGATTTCAGTCCTGCCATATACCGACAAAATATGGGGGTTGGGCTTTAGCCCCCGAGGGATGTTCTTCTTCACGCGGCAACAACTTGGATTCCCCAGACTCTGTCTACCGCGCGTCCCTTCTCCTGCGCCGCATCCACCACCACAGGAACCCGATCAGCGCCAGGCCGATCACCACCAGGAATCCTTCCAGGGCGTGATGCGCCACCATGTTTACCGCGCCGGGCCCCAGCTTCAGCACCAGCAGGCTCAGAAGCAGCCAGCGAACCATCCGGCCGCAGAAAACTGAAAACATGAACGCCGCCACCGGCATTTCAAACACCCCGGCGGCAAACACAAACGCCTTCCAGGGCGTGGGTGGCGGCAGGCACGACGGAATCATCATGGCCAGGAACTCCTGGCGCTCGAAACGCAGGCGCATGGCGTCGAACCGTGCGCGGTTGACGCGCTTCAGCAGGAACAGTTCGCCGCCTGCCCGCCCGATGAAGTAAGGCACCAGCCCGCCGATCGCCGATCCCGCCGCCGCCAGCAGGCAATAGGCCCAGAAATGGGCGCGGTCGTTCCACACCCACCCCGCGATGAAGATGTCCATCGGCACCGGGATGCTGGAGGAATCGAGCAGCGCCGCCGCTGCCGCTCCCACGAACCCCAGCTTGATGATTGCCGGCAGGATGAGCAGTTTCCACTTCATCATCCATCGCGCCAGGACTTGCTTCAATCCAGTTCCCCTTCTGTCCGCTGCTCACGCCGCCGGTTTGGCCCACTCACCGCGATTTCAGCTCTCAACGCATGGCCGAAATCGCTTTGCAAACGTCCATTCAGAAAGACCATTGTACGTGTCTGCCCGGCCGGCGCACGGACACCCAGGACGCCGTATCCACCGTCTCCTCCGCCGGTTTTGCCGGAACCTGAAGGGGTGAGAGAATAGAGGAAAGGACTCGAATGGAGCCAGTGAGCCCGGTTCCCGCCGTAGAATGCCCCTCAGCGTAGTGCCAACCAGCGACCCCATCGGCTTCTCGCAGCCCGACCCCCCGGAGCCCAACGGCCCGGAGCCGGAGCGCCCCCCGCGCCTGACCGAGCCGGAGCCGCCTTCGCCCGAGCCCAGGCCGCGCGCTTCCATCGGTGGTTCCCGCTGGATTGACTACGATACTCACGAACTACTGGAGATGATTGGCCAGCTCGAGGACGAGCGCCGCTGGGCCCGTCTGCGCGAAGGCGCCCTCTGGGCTGTCCTCATCCACGCCCTGCTCCTGCTCGCCATCTTCCTGCTCCCCAGGTACGTCTTTGTTCCGCATGTCATCGAGCCCAAGATTAATACCCAAGACCATAAGGACTGGACCTACCTCGATACTCCCAGCATCCCCACGCCCCGTCCGCCTAAATTGGCCAAACCCCCTGTCATCGATCGCAAGACTCTGGACGACCTGCAAAAGTCCACGCAGGCGCCCGCCCCCGCTCCGCAGGAGCAGGCCAAAGTGGAGCAACCCAAACTGGAGCAGCCCAAGCCTCAGCCTCCACCGCCCATTCCGCCCAGCCCGCAGTCGCAGAGCCAGATTGAGGCCCCGCAGCCCAAGGCCGTGCCCGCGCGGCCCAACTTTGCCCTCAACTCGCAGAATCCCGCCGACCAGCTCCGCGACGCAATGCGCGGAGCCCGAGGCCCAGGTGTGCAGGCGCCTCCCGGCGCCCTGACGCAGCACCCGGGTGCAGGCGGCGGCGTGCAGGTGCTTTCTGACACCCAGGGGGTCGATTTCAACTCCTGGCTGCAGCGCTGGTACTACGAGACCGAGCGCACCTGGGATCCGCTGATCCCCGATGAGGTGAACCCGCCCATTTACAAGCAGGGGCAGGTGCAGGTCCGCTTCAAAGTGGCGCAGAACGGACGCGTCATTGACGGCAGCATGGTGCTGGAAGGCCGCTCCGGCGACACCGCTCTGGACCGCGCCGCGTGGGGCGCCATCACCGGCTCCAGTTACCCACCGCTTCCGCGCGAATTCCACGGACCGTATATCGAGCTGCGCGCCGTGTTCATGTACAACATGCGCGTGCGGTAAAGCAGGGAACAGGGGAACAGGGATCAGGGACCAGAAAAGCTCGGGACGGCCGCCGCGACAGGCGCCAGAGACCCCAAAAGCGCCACCCCTCTCAGATCTGTCAAGTACCTGTGGAAAACTTTGTCCATAAAGCCTTTATTTTGTAAGAGAAGCAATAGTAACCAAAATGCAGTTACTAGGGGGTAGAGGGCGTATAGTGGTCTCAGACTTGGAAAAAGTATATGGGCGTGGCCACCAGCCGCGCCCATTTACTTGTGTGCCGAGCATGTTTAACAGCTTTGGGGTGCAAGTCCCCTTCACATCCTGATGGAGGAGAAGTGATAGCGAAGCGCCAGGGCATCGTCGCGAGGCGTTGTCTGAAAGCAGCGTGGAGCAAAGACGCGAGCCGATGGAC
>DASZLE010000067.1:0-28426 GCA_035552475.1 Occallatibacter sp. | reverse complement strand
TGCAAGGTACTGCGCTGCTCCACACTCAGTTCAAGCTGCGGCAATCGGCGACCTCGTCTCATGACTCGCTCCTGTCATGTTAGACGCCCTTTGCCGGAATTAGTTTAGCGAATTAATGACTCAGTACACTAGCGTGGGATGAACTGAGGATTAGGAACTGACAACTGAAAACTGACAACTGGTCTCTATCGATTCCTCAGCCATCCAGCCACCAGCGCCGCCGCCAGCAGCGCGGGGCACAGGATGCACACCCACAGGCTGAACTCGGTGGTCAGATCACCCATATGCCCACCGGAAAAGAAGTGGTCCATCGCCATCCACACCAGCGGCCCAATGATGAGCAGCACCACCAGCGTGGCAGCCAGCGCCAGCGAACGGCTGCGAGTGCGATGGGCCTTCTGGTCCTTCATTACGCCCATGGAGGCCATCACCACGCGCCGCGTGTCGCAGGCTACCTGGCGATCCCGGTCGGCGTCGTCAAGCTGAGCGGCCAGGCCACGAAGTGAATCGGCGTCGCCATCGGCCGGCTTGCCCGCGTGGGCTGTCATCCCGCAACTCCTAGGCGCGCTGATGAGGTCTCAAGCACCGGCTTGATGGCAGCCAGTCCGCGGTAGAGGCGGGACTTCACCGTCGACAGCGGCGCGCGCGTCACCGACGCAATCTCCTGCAGCGACATGTCCTCGTGGAAGCGCAGCACCAGCACCTCGCGATAGACCATGTCCAGTGTCAGCAGCGCTTCAGCCACGCGGGCGCGGTCCTCAACGCTGGAAAGATGATCGAATGGCGTGGGATGGCCGTCGGCGATTTCGAAGGTCATGGCGCGATCGTCTTCGCTGGCGCCCTCCACCAGTTCGTCCAGGCTGGCCAGCGTGCGCTTGCGACGGAAGTCAATGACGAGGTTGCGCGCGATGGTAAATAACCAGGTGTCGAAACGCGATCTCCCGTTGAATTGCCCGCCCCGCACCAGCACGCGCATCCACACTTCCTGGAAAAGATCTTCAGAAAGCTCTCGATTGCTGGTAAGGAACATGAGATAGCGCAGCAGGCGATGTTGATAACGGACGATCAGCTCATTCAGCAGCCCAGCTTCCTGATGCTTGAGCCCCCCCGCGATGGCAAGATTCTCCTGGTGTATCGCCTCCTGGTTGGCGGCGGCACTGCGGCCGAAGATGGACGGAACCGATGCGAGCGTAGCCATCAGGTCTATTAGACGACAAAGCTGATTCGCACCGGGTAAAAAGCGCCTCACCTTTACAATTCTTTACAGAATCAGCCATCTCCTCTTGAAAACATGCGATTTAACTATTTGCGATAAGGGCGATTTTCATTGCGCCTTTGTAAAAATTTGTAACTTACCGGGCGCATTGCGTGAATCTCAATCTTCCTCGAGATGTTTGGCTGTTTCCTCGCCGCCACGTTTCGCTTTCCCCAAAACATCCGCGATCGCCGCCTGTGCCCGCTTCTCCCGGGCTTCTTCGTATTTTCTGACTAGGTAGCGAATCGTGTCAGGGCACGACTTCAGTCGTGCCGAAAAGTGCTCAAAAACTCTTGGGCTTTGTTTTCCTCATCTGCTCTAATCTTGCCCCCTGCCCATCGCAGTCAGCTCGTCGATCCGTTTTTGCAGCTTCCTGGCAGCCCATTGATTCAGTAACCAGACCCCGAAAAAGACACCCGCGATCATCCCGCCCGAAATAAGGAACCTCGTGACCAACTGCCCGAGGCCCACAGCGTGCGCCGCCCACTGACTCATCGCCGATCCAATCTCGAATACCACCAGCCCCGGCACAAACGGCAGCAGGTACCACGTACCCACCGTCCGCAACGCGTCCCGCTGGCGCTCCAGCGATTTCCGATGAAAATCGATGCACGTGCTCAAGCCCAGGTCCGCCGGCGCGGTCCGCACCGACCCTCGCCGGTGAAGCTCGTACATCACCACGAGCGTGCCCGCAATAATCAGTCCCGCGCCCACGCGAACCAGCAGCCCGCTCAGCTTCCATCCGAAGTACCCAAAGCCCGCAATCACCACCACGCCGGCCGCATACTCCCTTGCATTCCGCCAGAAAATCTTCCGCTCAAACTTGTCCAGCCTGGGGCGAAAATCCTCGGGACAGATCTTCGGCGGCTCGGTCGGCTGGTTCTGCCACAGGCTTTTCATTTCTTCTGAAGCGGATTCATGATTCATGTTCGCCTCCTGCCTGAAAGCGTCGAGTGAGAACGTTCTTGATGCGATGAACCTTGGTGGCCACGTTCCCCGGCGAAAGCCCCGTCACTTCCGCGATCCCGCCCGCGTCCACGCCCTCCAGAAACAGCAGCACCACCTGCCGGTCCAGCGGCTTCAGCTCGCGAATCAGCGCCATCAGCCGCTCCAGCGCAATCGTTCGCCCCGCGGTCGCCGCGGCATCTGTCCTGTCGTCCGTCACGTCTACATCGTCAATCGACACCAGTTGCCGCGCCTTCGCGCGCCGGTCGGCGTCCACGTGCGATGCCGCCACGTTGTGCGCCACGCGATACATCCAGGTCCGCAGCGAGCAGCGCGCATCAAATCCATCCAGGCTTCGCCACAACCCCAGGTGAATCTCCTGCAGCAGGTCGCGCCGCGCTTCCGCATCCATCTCGTAGGCTCGCGCCAGGCGATCGAGCGCAGGCCCATGCTCGCGAACCGCTTCCTCGTAGAGGTCTTCGCGGCTTGCCATAGTCTCAAGTTTTCCTTCTGCTTAAGGTAGTCTCCCAATCCCGCGATTTCTTACAGCTTTGAGAAAAGAAAACTGAGACGGATAGCGAGACGTTGTCGCCGGACAAGCGAAACCTCCACGATCGCCTAAGGTCGGCCATTGGAATCCTGGTAGTGGTGCCAATAGTGATACCATGAAGAGTGGCCTCCTCGAAGAGGATTCTCGAAGGAATGCGGCGGGAGCCTCGCAACATCCGCTTCGCCGATCTGTTTAAAGTGTGCGTCGAGTATTTCGGAGAGCCTCGGCAGAGCGGAACGAGCCACGCCATCTTCAAGACTCCCTGGCAGGGCGACCCGCGCATCAACATTCAGAACGCTAAAGGGAAGGCTAAGGCATACCAGGTCCGGCAAGTGCTGTTGGCAATCGAGAAGCTGAGAGGTATTCAGGATGAATCGCCGATTGAGAACGAAGCCCAAGAGTGATCACTTTACCTACCGCGTAACTTGGTCAGCGGAAGATCGCGAGCACGTGGGGCTCTGCGTGGAGTTCCCCTCTCTCTCCTGGCTGGCGCGCACTCCCGAGGAAGCGCTCGCCGGCATTCGCAAGATGGTTCGAGAGGCCGTCAAAGACATCGAAGCATCCGGCGGGTCGGTCCCTGTTCCATTGGCCGTAAAGCGCTACAGCGGCCAGTTCAGGGTGCGGATACTCCCAGAGGTGCACCGTTCACTTGCTCTCCAGGCCGCTGAGCGAGGCGTGAGCCTCAACCGCCTGGCGAGCGCCAAGCTTTCAGCCGATCTGCGCTGACCCACTAAACTAACTCCATGGAAGTCCTCTACGGCGTCCACGCAGTCGAAGAAGCCCTGCGCGCCGGCCGCCGCCGTTTCGATCACGTTCTCCTCGCCCGCGAGCGTCTCGAAGCGCATCAAGCCGCCCATCAGGCCGCCCGCCTCCAGCGCCTCGCCGCCGAGTGCCGCGCCGCCGGCGTACGCGTCCTTGAGGAGTCCCGCGAGCAGCTCACCCAACTAGCCGGAACCGCTGCCCACCAGGGTGTCGTCGCCCTCGTCCACCCGCAGGAATTCCTCGCCATCGAAGATCTCTTCTCCGCGACGTCCGCCACGCAGGGCCACGCCCGCCTGCTCCTCGCCCTCGACGGCGTTGAAGATCCCCAGAACCTCGGCGCGCTGCTCCGCGTTGCCGACGGTGCCGGCGTCGACGGCGTCATCCTCACCGAGCGCCGCTCCGCCCCGCTCTCGCCCGTCGCCGTCAAGGCCAGCGCCGGCGCGGCTGAACACCTCCGCATCGCCCGCGTCGTCAATCTCGTCCGCGCCCTTGAAGACCTGAAAGAGCGCAACATATGGGCCATCGGCCTTGACGCGAATCCAGCCGACCGCCGCATTCAGGACTACGACCGCTTCGACTTCACCGGCAACTGCGTCCTCGTCCTCGGCCGCGAGGGCGCTGGCCTCCACGACCTCGTCCGCCGCACCTGCGATCACCTCCTGCGCATCCCCATGGCCGGAGGCGTCAGCTCCCTCAACGTCTCCGCCGCCGGCGCCGTCGTCCTCTATGAAGCCTTCCGCCAGCGCCGCGCCGCTGCTGCTGGCATCTCCGCGCCCGCCGCGTCTAAACCCATTAAGAAGCAGAAAGGTTTCGGTTCATGAAGTTGTTCCTCGCCGTCGGGCTCTGCGCCCCACTCGCGGCCGCAGCCTTGGCGGGCATCCCGGCCAGTGCGCAGTCCACCACGCCCCCAAGCCCGACCCCCAATCAGACTCAACCCGCCCAGCCCGCGCCCGCCGACCCCGCGCCGAAAGGCAAAGTCATCTTCTCGCGCTCCACCGACGACAGCGGCCAGCCCACAACCCAACCCCAGCCCACAACTCAGCCCGCGCCCGCCACCTCCCCGCCGCCGCAGCCCGCCGCCGCAGCCGCCGACGCAGCCGCCGACGCAGCCGCCGACGCCGAGCGCCAGGCCGTCACCTACACGTCATTCGACCTCGACGTACACCTGCGCCCCGCCGACCACTTCATCGCCGTCCGCGCCGCCTTCACCGTCCGCAACGACGGCTCCGCGCCGCTCGCTCACCTTCCCCTCCAGCTTTCCTCCTCGCTCAACTGGGAGCAGATCCGCATCGCCGGCAAGGACGCCAAATTCCAGGCCGCCACGCTCAACTCCGACGTGGACCACACCGGCCAGCTTCACGAGGCCGTCGTCCCTCTCGCCACGCCTCTCGCCCCCGGCGCAACCCTCCAGGTCGACGCCACTTACTCCGGCGTCATCGAGCCCAACGCTCAACGTCTCCTCGCCATCGGCACCCCGCAGGAATTAGCGCTCCGCTCTGACTGGGATCAGATCGACACGGCGTTCACCGGCCTGCGCGGATTCGGCAACGTCGTCTGGTATCCCGTCTCGTCCGTTCCCGTTCTCCTCGGCGATGGCGCCCGCGTCTTCGATGAAATGGACGAGCACAAGGCCCGCCTCGCCGCCGCGCGTTTCCGCCTCCGTCTCGCCATCGAGTTTCCCCACGGCCAGCCGCCCACCGTAGCCCTCGTCAACGGCCATCCCGCCGCTCTCACCGTCACTGACTCCAACTCCGACGAGGTTGCCGGCGCCGCCACCGCGCAAACCGAGCCCGCCATTCTCGGCTTTGAAGCGCCCAGCCTCTTCGTCGCCATCCGCAACCCGCATCAGGGCGTCAACCTCATCGCCTGGACCCTCGCCGACAACGACGTGAACCAGCAGCTCTGGGCCGATGCCGCCGCCGTAGTCACGCCGTTCCTCCAGGGCTGGCTCGGCCAGCATCCGCGCGCCCAGCTCACCCTGCTCGACCTGCCCGAACGCGACGATGCCCCCTTTGAGACCGGCGCTCTGCTCGCCACCAGCCTGCACGATGCCCCGCCCGCCCAGCTCGACGACGCCATGGCCCACGCCCTCACCCACGCCTGGATGCAGTCCCCGCGCGCCTGGCTCAGTGAAGGTGTCGCCCACTTCATGGGCACTCTCTGGATCGAGAAGCAGGAGGGACGCGACAAGGCTCTTTCCGCGCTCGAGTCCGGCCGCGGCGCCCTCGCCCTCATTGAGCCCGCCAGCCCCGGCCAGGGGTCCGGCCAGCCGCTCGCCCAGGCCAGCGCCCCCGTCTACTACCGCACTAAGGCCGCTTACGTCCTCTGGATGCTCCGCGACGTGGCCGGCGACGCCGCCCTCTCCGCCGCTCTCCGCGCCTACAACCCCGCCGCCGACCTGGGCAATGCCGACCTGAGCAAGCAGGACCTCGCCATTCCATCGCCCCCCAGTCCTTTTGAGAGGCTCATCGAACAGGCCGGTCCTCGACACGACCTTCAATGGTTCTTCGCTGACTGGATCGATGCCGACAAGGGCCTGCCCGACCTCACCATCCAGAGCGTCTTCCCCACCTCGCAGACGGCCGGCAACTGGCTCGTCGCCGTGGACGTAGCCAACTCCGGCTATGCCACCGCCGAAGTTCCCGTCACGGTCCGCACCGCCGGAACCACTTTCGTCACCCAGCGCTTACGCGTCCCCGCCCGCGGCGTCGCCACCGTCCGCATCCTCGTCCAGGACGTCCCCACCGAGGTCCAGGTCAACGACGGCACCGTCCCCGAAACCGAAGCCAGCATCCACGTAACCACCATCAACCCGCCCTCTGCAGCACCTACAGTGCCTCAGTAGAATAGGCCGCCAGCCAAGGGCTTCCCGGTTCCCAATGGATGGTGCTTGAGTCTTTCGCGGTTGGTAGAACGGGTATCACGAACCGCTTGATCGCCATCAGCCTTTCTCCGTCCGGCGCTCCGAGAGTCAGTGTTGGGGCGGCCAGTGGCGGTTTACCCTGCGGCTCGAAAATGCCGAACGAAGGTTTGGCGTTGAGAGCTCCACGGTTCCCCGCACGTCTCCACCTACCGATGGATTGCCACCCGCCCTCCCGACCTCTAACATGCCCACAATGCCGCCTCTTCCCCAGCCGGACAGAAAAATCGGCCCCTGGACCGCCACCGCCGTCGTCATCGGCGAATCCATCTCGCTCGGCATCTTCCTTACCCCGGCCTCCATGGCCAAGTCACTCGGCTCTCCGGCACTGGTGCGGCATGGCCGTCATGACACTCGCCGGCGCCATCACCTTCTCTGAGCTCGCCCTTCGCAACCCCGTCGATGGCGGCGAGTACGTCTACCTCCGCCGCGGCTTCGGACCATCCGTCGCTTTCCTCTACGCCTGGATGGCCGCCATCGTCATGTATCCCGGCGTAGCTGCCGCGCTCTGCGTTGGCCTCGTTCCCTACATTCAGGCCCTCGTCCCCATCTCCGGCCGCGCCGCCGCCACCCTCCCCGCGCTGATTCTCATCGGCCTGGGCCTGGTCAACTATTGCGGAACGCGTTTCGGCAACCGCCTCATGGCAGCGCTCAACTGGCTCAAGATTCCCGTCCTCGTTGCGCTCGTCGCCTGGGCCTTTACTGCCGGCCACGGCTCTATGTCCACCATGCTCCCGCTCGCCGCGCGCCGCCCCGGGTCCGATCCCCTGGGCGCTGCCATCGCCGGCGCTGCTGTTGCCGCGTTCTATTGCTTCGGCGGCTGGTGGGAAGCGGGCAAGATCGCCGGCCAGGTCCGCAATCCCTCCCGCACCCTGCCCATCGCCTTCGCCGGCGGCGTCCTGGTCGTCTCCGCGCTCTATCTGCTGGTCAGCTTCGCCTTCCTCGCCGTCGTCCCCCTGGAGCAGGTCCACTCCAACACGGCTTTCGTCGCCCAGTTCGGCCAGGCTCTATTCGGCGCATCCGGCGCGCGCGTCCTCTCCGCCTGTGTCGTCCTCTGCGTCCTCGGCGGGCTCATGGTCATCGGCATGGCCGTGCCCCGCGTGACCCAGGCGCTCGCCCAATCTGAATTCCCCACTGGCCCCCTCAGCGCCTTCGCCCGCAATCACCCGCGCTTCGGCACTCCGGCCAACGCCGTCCTGCTGCAGACGGCCGTGGCGCTCCTCGTCCTCACCCTCGGCGCCTTTGACCGCATCCTCGCCTTCATCATCTTCTCTGCCGTCGTCTTCCTCGCCGCCACCGCCGCCACCATCTTCCGCGCCCAGCCGCCCGTCCGGCGCTGGTGGTATCCCTCCGCCCCCATCGTCTTCGTGGCCGGCTGCGCCGCACTGGCCCTAATGCTCCTCCTCCACAGCCCCATCCCCGCGCTCACTGGCGCCGCCATCGTCCTTGCCGGCCTGCCCATCCGGCTCCTGCTCAGGCGCAACTCCACCCCAGCTGAGGCGCTTGCCTCCGCCGACTGACCCAGGATTTTGAGACGTTTTTCGACACAGGGATCAAGCTCGCAGCTCCAGCCTGCGTGGCGGATTGAGAGCTGAGAGCTACCGGCTACTGGCTTATCGCTGCTTCTACGCCGCCTTTAGCCGGAAACCGTCTGGATCCTTGCCCCGCACGCCGCGCCACCACACCTGGAAGCAGGGCACGTTCACCGTGACGATGAACAGGCGCCGCAGCTTACCCTGCGGGCACGCGAGAGGCCGCACCCCGTGCCAGGAGTGCTCCGTGCGCTGGAACAGCAGGCTCCCGTTTCCCCGCGGATCGAGCGACGCCGCCACCTTCAACTGGTCGAACGCCGGCCCCGAATGCGCCTTCCACTTCCGGCCGCTGTCCATGATCAGGATCTGGCCGCCCCAGTCCGCGCTCCAGTCATCTTCTGTATTGAAGTAGAAAATGTGGGTAGCGAGCTTGCGCTGTGCGTCGCAGTGAGGGCTCACCGCGCATCCCTCCCAGGCGTAATACCACTCGAAGGTGGGAATGAAGTTGTGATTGCCCAGCACGCGCCGCAGGAATCCCTGGTACTCGGGCCCTTTGAGTTCGGCGATGAACTGCTCCCACTCCGGCGCTACTTTTACTCCTGGGCGGTAATGCAGCAGGTAGCGGTCGTGGGGCGCCTGCCCGTAGGCGCGATGCACGCCAACCTGCCTGTCAAAGCCCGCCTCAACCGGAGGCAGCGTGGCTCGCAGCGCCTCCAGCCCTTGCGGCGTGAGCGAGTTCTGCATCTCGACCCACGGATACGGCTGCCGTCCCTGGAACGCGTCCGCGGACAGGCTGTTCAGGCATGCGCGATTTAAATACTCCAATCCACACCTCCCCGGAACATCTCGTCAATCTTTTCGTGCGACACTCCCATATTTCTCTCCCTTCACCCCACGTGACCGCTCACAGCGCGCGGTCATTAGTCTGTTATCCCGCCCTCGAGGGAGATCAAGTACTGCAACCCGGCGGCCTCCATCTGGCCGCAATTGACTGGGTACATGCCGTCGGTGCCGTAGCACACCGGAACGCCCCAGTTCCCAGTGGACTCCGCGATGTTCGACCAGCGATTCCAGAACAGTACCCCGCTGGCCGTGGCCGCATTCCGCAGCTGGGTGTTGAACGCGCGAATGCGCTGCGCTACGACCGAGGGGGTCACGGTCGGCTCGGTGGGCAGCGTCGAGAGGATCGGCGTGAGCGTGGCGACGATAATGGGAACGCCCAGGCTCTTCCCTTCGGACATGATGTTGACCAGCGCCGCCTCGCTCTCACTCATTTCCGGCGTGGCCCCAGCCGCGCCGACGGTGTACACGTCGCTGTTCCCGCAGCCCACAACGATGACGGAAGGCTTGAGCGCCGCGATCTGCCCCAATCGCGCGAGCGTTTCCCAGCAATGTTCCCCGCCTATACCGGCGTTCAACGTGGCCACATCCGGCATAGCCTGATCGAACGCAATTGTGTCGATGGTCGAGTCGCCCATCATCGCTGCGCTCACTTTTGCGCCTGGAAACGGCACGTGGATGACGATTTTACGTTCGAGGTTCGTATCCGCGAGGTTGACGAGATAGTAGTCTGTCCAGCCTGCCGCGTCTTTCTCTGTGCCCCAGTAGTGAAAATCCTGGTTTGGCGTATTCCCGGCGGCAGTGGTCTCCGCAGCCAGTTGCGCGAGGTACGCGGGATAGGGGTCGTCCTGTGCCAAACAGGGTGCGACAACAGCCAACCAAAGGCAGCAACAAAGCGCCGTGCGAGTAATCATGTCTTTCTCCCATGGGAAACTTCATCCCGGTAACGTCCACACCACCCGCCACTGCGCGCGGGCATCAGTTTGTCTTCCCGCGGTCTTCCGCGATCAAGTACCGCAGCCCCGCTGCCTGCATCTGCCCGCAGTTTGCCGGGTGGATGCCGTCCACCGGCAAAGCTCCGTTCATGGGGAAGCACATGTGGATGCCATAGTCTCCGGTGCCGGCTGCGATATTTCCCCAACGGTTCCATACCAGGTCGCCGTTATCCACTGCAGCCACCCGCAGCCAGGTGTTGAAGGTGCGAATTCTCTTGGCCACGATCGATGGGCTGCGCGACTGTGTCGTCTGAACCGTGGGCGTCACCGAAAGAATAGGCGTGAGCGTACCGATAATGATGGGCACCTGGAATTCTCTTCCCTCGGCCATGATGTTGAGGAGTGCCGTCTTGGTTTCGGCCATGTCGGGAGTTGCGGGGGACCACGCGTCAGTATTCCCGCACCCTATGACGATGGTGGAGGGAGCCAGCGCAGCAATTTCTGGCAACCGCGCTTCCGATTCCGCGCAAGTATCCGCACCAATTCCGGCATTCAGTGTTGCCAGCTCCGGCATCACGCTCTCATTGTTGGGCTTCGGCGTTGGATTGGCGTCATAGAGGGTGATGATATCGATGGTCGAATCGCCGATAAACGCGGCGTCCAGTTTCGCCCCTGGTTTGGGAACATGGATTCGGGAAACCAACCCGCCGTTTGCGGTTTCGATCAGGTAATAATCGGTCCATCCCATTTTGTCGGTCTTCGTGCCCCAATAGGACCAGGCCTCTGACGCGTGTTTCGCGTTGATCTCCGCGGCCAGTTGCGCCATGTATGCCGGGTACGGATCCTGCGCCAGGCAGGGCGCAACAACAGCGAACCAAAGGCAGATACAAAGCGTCGTGCGAGTAGACATGTCAATCTCCCATGTGAAACTTCATCCTGTGAAACCGACGAGCCAAACCGCGCCCGCGATCCACGGCGATTCCCAAGCCGAGGATCAGCCACAGGATGGACAGGTCTGGCGCCAGCCGCGGGTGCTTTCGCTCGTAACTTGCGCCAGTCTGGGTAATCCGCACCTGTCACATGAAAGACCGGGGCCCATATCAGCAGCGCGTACCGGATCGCCGTCCCCCTTCGCTGCGGCACGCGAAACGGTGCCGGCAATCACGGCTTCTATTCCTAAGCGTGCGCGGGAGGGCTGTCTGTGATGGGGCTCACGGTGCAGAAAATAAAAACGAGGATGTCTAGTGGAATCATGGATATACGTGCTTAAAGTGCAGTAAGTGTATTCGCCTTTTGATCGCCGGGTAGCGGAGCTACGGCGCTGGCGGGGTTAGCGGAGCTGGCGGCGCCGGAGCTAACCGGGTTCGCGAGGTTACCTTTGGGGGGGAGGGGGGGTGGTCTTCGACCCCACGGACGGAGACCTGTCGACGGAGGCCCCGGTCTTCCACTCCACGGACAAAGAGCTGTCCGCGGGGGCCCCGGTTGAAGGGGCTGCGGGGACCCGGATTTCCACCCCACCGACGAAGACCTGTCGGAGGGGACCCCAGATTTCCACCCCACGGACGAAGACCTGTCGGAGGGGACCCCGGATTTCCACCCCACCGACGAAGACCTGTCGGTGGGGACCCCGGATTTCCACCCCACCGACGAAGACCTGTCGGAGGGGACCCCGGATTTCCACCCCACCGACGAAGACCTGTCGGAGGGGACCCCGGACTTCCACCCCACGGACGAAGACCTGTCCGTGGGGACCCCGGATTTCCACCCCACGAACGAAGACCTGTCCGTGGGGACCCCGGATTGGGTCTGGAGTGGCTTGCGCTGACGGATTAACACGGTGTTCGGGCTCCGATCTTGCTTGAGCTCGGGTCCGGAGCCGGCGGGGAGGGGCGGTGCGGCGGGCAGGAGTTCTTGATGTGAGTCTATTATTATAAGATAATCTTAGTTTGTCAATAGAAATATGCGCCATAGGAATCTAAATGCCCGACGAACGGACCGTGAGAGGCGGCAATTCGCAGCGGACGGGCAGGGGATTTCTCTTTGTCCAGCCTCCTACCATTCATCTAGATAGATGATAAAGGCCTCGTGGCGGGACCGATTCCTTACTTATCATTCATCTAGTTAGATGATAAGAGAGGGCGCGGTGCGGCTGTCCGATGAGCGTTTGATGAACGTCCGCTCATCGCGAAAAACTCCGATGAACGGGCACAGCCCTGACCGCACGAGCGCCTACGTTGGAATTGATGAGTGGGCCACCTGCCTCGGGAAGTGAGGGTTGTGGGTGTGGATCTATTGGTACCAGACTAGCGGATGAAAAATGGTTGGCCGGATTGCCGTTTCTGGATTTATCTCAGGAAGCTCTGCAACCTTGATCTAAGGTTCGGATCGTGCAGCTCACATTCCCAAACTACGAGTGGCTGCCAGCCGAGGGAAGGTAGAGAGGCGATATGCTTTGCATCTCGGGTTGCGTTCCGCTCGATCTTGGTCTTCCAGTAAGCTCGATTCGTGGACGGAATGCGTGCCCCGCGCGCGCAATTGTGCCCATGCCAAAAACAGCCATGAACAAAGATCACCTTCCGTCGACTTGGGAAGACTATGTCGGGATTTCCCGGAATTTCCTTGCGGTGCAGCCGGAAACGGTATCCAAGGCGGTGGAGGAGGGATCGTACGGCCATCTCGGGTTTTGTATTTTTGGATTTCACCGCCCGCATCGTCTCAGAGCGGCGTGAATCAGGCGTCTTCATCGCCCTCTTGCTCCACGGAGGCGGGGCCTCCAAGCCCTTCGTATCGGCGCTGAGCGAGCCATTCGAGCCTCTTTGCCTGCGTCAGCAGTACGCGGCGCAAGCCTCCTTGAACCTTTTGTTTGGGTTACTATTTAGCTCAACTCATCCAGGGGGTACGCGTAGTGGTCAGATCGGGGAAGAAGCTGCTAGAAAGCATTGTTGCATTCCGGAAGGCCGCTAATGGCCTTTATGGCGACGACGAACATGATGCCGCCGTCGGGATGGCAGATTCGGCCCTCGCCTTTATGAGGGACGCCGTCGTATGTGGTGTCATACCGGCTGAATTGGCCAGAAGTTTCGCCCGAGTCACTGAGGACGGTGAGAACTAGATAGGTTTGAAAGCGACGATCAGCTGTTTCGCGGAGCGGCCGCCGTCTGGAAGGAGTGCGCAAACGGATATTGGCGTCGAGTGTACAATTTGGCCATCTTCCAGATGGCTCGTCAGCGCTCCAGCGACTCGGGATTCACGGAGAGACAGAAGCTGATTCTGTCTGGGCTGTACCTCTCGAAATTCGACTCCGACGGTCTCAGAAGCCTTGGCTTCGATACCTTCACGGAGGCCTTCAACGCTATCGGATATGCTCTTGGGTCACAGCCGGCCTCTGTAAAGAACTACCGGGACGAATTCGATCCCCTCTTCCCGAACCAGCGCAAGGGTTGGCGCAATCGTCCGATCCGGGGATATTGCCGCGAGATTTACGACCTATACAAGCGCCTTGGCCTGGACGACTTTACCGGGCTGATCAGGTCGTTTTTTAGCCTCGGAGATGACGTGCTCACTGAGGCCACGCATGCCGAGCAGCAGGACGAGGGATCGTCCGCATTTGCGCAAAGGCTCGTGACCGGACTGGCCGCCGAGCGATATTTCGAGTCGATTTGCGGTTCACTTCCGACGTTCCAGGGGCTCGCGCTGGAGAATACGACAGCTCTCGGTTGCGGCTATGATTTTCGCCTCAGGCCGGTTTCTGAAGGTGCCGAATTTCTTGCTGTCGAGGTAAAAGGTTTGATGGGCCGAAGCGGGGGCGTTGCTCTAACGCAAAAGGAGTACGACGCAGCAGCGAGAATTAAGGAGCGGTTCTTCCTTTTTGTTGTGAGCAATTTTCGAGAGACGCCGACGCACGCGATCTATCGGGACCCGCTCTGCGGTGGTCTCAACTTTAGGAGAACTGAGAGGGTGATTGTGCAGGTCTCCTGGCTCACTTCTGTTTAGTTCTTTCACCGCCGGTGATTTTTCTTCTGCCGTGCTTACGCGACGTCGCAGTTGTGTAGCTATGTAGAGATTTGGGTCACGAGGCAGGGGCTCCTCGCCGGGGCCGCTAATGTGTCCGCGATTCGCTACTTGCTTTTTCGGCTCGACCTCCGTATACTCGCAATTGACATACCCGCCAAGCCTCTCCTCGAAAGGGTGAAGCTCAAATCGGCGGGTTTTTCACTTCTGGCATGAATTACAGCAAGCCACCCCTGCCTTATCCTGATCAACTCGCATTGCTGATAAGCAGAAAGTTGACCAGCACCGATCACGGCCGCGCTCTGGAGTGGCTCCGAAGAGTCGGCTATTACCGACTCAGCGGGTACTTTCTTCCCTTCCGCATTCCCGGTACGGACGACTTCCGGCCAGGCGTTACCTTCGACGACGTTGTGAGCCTTTATAAGTTCGATTGTGGACTGCGCCTCTTGACTCTCCAGGCCATGGACAGGATTGAGGTAGCGGTGCGGGCTGTGATCACGTACCAGCTTTCCCATTCGCTGGGAGTGTTCGGATACGCCGACCCGCGGAACTTCGATCCCTCCTACGATCACTCTGGTTTCATGAGGATCATGCGCCAGGAGGAGAATCGATCTGCCGAGGTGTTCGTAAATCACTACCGAACCAAGTACACCTCCGAACCATTTCTGCCTGTCTGGATGGCGACGGAGATTGTCTCCTTCGGCGCGCTCTCGCAGATGTTCGCTAACCTCCGGAAAAGCCTCCGAAAGCTGATCGCACGAGAATTCAAGCAACCTGAGTCTGTGTTCGTCAGTTGGCTTCATGCTCTTACGTCGATCCGTAATGCCTGCGCTCATCACGCGCGACTTTGGAACAAAGAGCTCGCCGTGAAGCCCGAACTGCCCAACGCCTGGAAAGTTCAGGGAGTTAGCAATCGGCGCTATTACGCCATTGCACTGATCATGCAGACTCTGCTAATCGAGATCTCGCCAGCCTCCCAATGGAAGCAGCGCCTGAAGGCACACATCGATACGTACCCCGACGTCGACATCCTGCATATGCATTTTCCGGCCGACTGGACGGCACGGAACCCGTGGACCTGATAGCGTCCATGCGCGAAGCGGACTTGTAACGCAGTGCCGTAGTGCGGATTGCCGGTTTGGGTCGCAATAACGGATGTGAGCGGGTTGACGTGTGGGGGAGAGGTTGTCGATTGATCTGCATGGGCTGAGAGTGAATGAGGCTTTGGGGCGGTTTGTCTGGTTCTATAACGACTGCGTGCGGCGGGGGGTGACGGGACCGATTGAGGTGGTGCATGGGTACGGGTCGGCTAGCGAGGGGGGCGGGGAGATTCGGCACCAGCTTCGCGGGTTCCTGGGGGCGCATGAGGATTGCGTGGGGGGCTGGGTGGCGGGGGATGGGATTGGGAATCCGGGGATGACTAAGGTTTGGGTGGGGAAGAAAGCGATCAGTGGTCAGTGATTGTCAGTGATCAGTGATCAGTGATCAGTGGTCAGTGGTCAGTTTGATCCCAGCTTAGGCGCGAAGACAAAGACGCGCCGACGGTGGGGCACTCGCGCAAAAGCAGATCCTTCGACTGCGCAGCGCGATAAAACTGCGCTGCTCCGCTCAGGATGACGGCGCTGTTTTATGACGGTGCACGGGGATGACAGCAAGAAAAGCAAAGGCAAATGCGCGAGGGGCTTGCTGCTCCCTACTCCCTGTTCCCCTTTTCCCTACTCGCTGCTGCCTTTGCCTTTTTCCCTGGCTTTTACTTTGAACCAGATGGGGGTGCCCTGGAAGCCGAAGGACTCGCGGATCTGGTTTTCTAAAAAGCGCTTGAAGGCGAAGTGGAGCTCGATGTCGCGGTCCGTGAAGAGGACGAAGGTGGGCGGGGCGACGGCGGCCTGGGTCATATAGAAGATGCGAATGCGCTTGGCCATGGGGACGGGAGCGCGCTGGAAGTCGATGCGCTCAAGGAAGCGGTTCATCTGGCCGGTGGTGACGCGCTTGCGGCGCTCGGCGGCTACGGCCTTGACTTCACTCATGACCCGGCCCAGGTTGGTGCCTTCCTTTGCGGAGAGGAAGATGACCGGCGCATAACTCAGGTACTTGAGCACGTTGCGCAACTGGCGCTCGAAGATCTCGCGATCGGCGGGGGGCTTGCCGTCGGTGCGGCCGGTGGTGACGGCGTCCCACTTGTTGACGACGATGATGACGCTGCGGCCGCTCTCATGCGCGTAGCCGCCGATGGTGGCGTCGCTGGAGGTGACGCCCTGGGTGGCGTCGAGGACGAGGAGGGCCACGTCCGCGGCTTCGAGATGGCGGCGGGCCATGACGACGCTCAGCTTCTCGGCCATCAGGTGGGTTTTGCCCTTGCGGCGGATGCCGGCCGTATCCACGAAGCGAAATTGAGAGCCTTCGAATTCGACGAGCTCGTCGACGGCGTCGCGGGTGGTGCCGGGGATGGGCGAGACGATGGCGCGCTCGGTGCCGGTGAGGGCGTTGAGGAGGGTGGATTTGCCGACGTTGGGGCGGCCGATGATGGCGACGGAGGTTTCAAGCTGTTCGAATTCGCCGTGGGTGCGGTGGTGGGGTGTGGGGGTGGTTGCGTCGGAAGGGGAACTTCCCTCAGGGGCTAAAGCCCGATCTTCTTTATTGTTGGGCTTTACGGCACGACTGAAGTCGTGCCCCTTCAAAGCTGCAGGCTTGGAGCCAGATGCGGGCTTGGAGTTGGAGGAAGAACTTCCCTCAGGGGCTAAAGCCCGATCTTCTTTATTGTTGGGCTTTACGGCACGACTGAAGTCGTGCCCCTTCAAAGCTGCGGCGGCGTCCGCTTCCAAAGGTGCGGCGTCGTGCCCCTTCAAAGCTTCGGTCGCTTCAGGTTCCAAAGCCTCGGCGGCGGCTTCTGGTTGTTCCGCGGCGGGCGTGGCGGGAATGACGGCGGAGATGGCGTCGAGGAGCTCACCGATGCCGAGGCCGTGCTCGGCGCTGATGGGGAAGAGCTGGCGGAAGCCGAGGCGGCGGAGGTTTTCCGCTTCTGCTGTCATAGCGTCGCCTTCAGCCTTGTTGACGGCGAGGAAGACGGGCTTGCGGCCGTGCAGGAGCAGGCGCACCAGGTCGTAGTCGGGGCTGGCCAGCTCCGTGCGGACGTCGACTACGAGGACAATGGCATCGGCTTCGTCGAGGGCGACTTTGGCCTGGCTGTAGATTTCCTGGGGGATCAGCTCGGGGTCGTCGGGCACCATGCCGCCGGTGTCGACAAGGCGAAAGCTGCGGCCGGCCCACTCGTATTCGCCGTAGATGCGGTCGCGGGTGATGCCGGGCTCGTCGCCCACGATGGACCGGCGGCTGCGGGTGAGGCGGTTGAAGAGCGTGGATTTGCCCACGTTGGGCCGGCCGACGATGGCGACCAGGGGCAGCTCGCCGGTGCTGGCGGTGGGGGTCACAGATCGGCGATAGCTTGGCAAAAGGGGCTCCAGTCAGAATGCGCGGGGAAAGCCGCTCTTCCAGTATCGCCTGCCTGGCTGCAGCGGCAGCGGCCGCAAGCGGGGAAATGGCCGCGACACTATGATGGAAGGAGCTGCCCGCAAATGGCCTCCACGGAAACCCCAGCCCGCACTTTGCCCACTCTGCACGAGTTTTTCGCGCCCGGGGGGATCCTGGCGCGCTCGCCGCTACCGTATGAGTACCGGCCGGGGCAGCTGGAGATGGCGAAGGCGGTGGAGCGGGCGCTGGCGGAGCACAGGCACCTGATTGTGGAGGCGGGGACGGGGACGGGCAAGACGCTGGCCTACCTGCTGCCGGCGCTGCGGACCGGACAGCGGGTTATTGTTTCCACCGGGACCAAGGCGCTGCAGGACCAGCTCTACTTCCGCGACGTGCCGTTTCTGGAGACGCTGCTGGGCGGGCTGCGGGTCTGCTACATGAAGGGGCGCGCGAACTACCTTTGCCGGAACAAGCTGGTGACGCTGCGGGATCAGCCGGTCCTTTCCGGTCTGGAGGAGATTGACCAGTACCGGCAGATTGCGGAGTGGGAAAAGACGACGGAGACGGGCGACCGCGCCGAGCTGGGGGGGATGCCGGAATCGAGCGCGCTGTGGAACAAGCTGGATGCGCGGGCCGATGCGTGCCTGGGCCAGAATTGCCCTGACTATCGCCGCTGCTTCATCACGGAGATGCGGCGGAGGGCACTTGAGTCGGACATTGTGATTGTGAATCACCACTTGTTTTTTGCCGACCTGGCGGTGAAGCGCGAGGCTGGAGGCGCGCCCGATGCGGGGATTTTGCCGGAGGCTGCGGCGGTGGTGTTTGACGAGGCGCATGAGATGGAAGAAGTGGCGTCGAGCTACTTTGGGCTGTCGGTGTCGAATGTGCGCTTTGAGGAGCTGGCGCGCGACATGGAGATGGCGCTGAAAGGCAAGGAGGGCGCGGCCGGCGTTCCCGTGTTGACGCAGCAACTGCGGGATCGCGCGCGGCTGTTTTTTGCTGCACTGCCGATGGGCGGCGACGGGCGGCAGCCATTCGCGAATCGCGAGGAGTTTCTGGAGACTTCCGGCGACCTCTATGCAGGCATGCGGGGCACGCTGCGGCGGCTGGAAGGCGAGATGGAGAGCCTGAAGGACGTGGACGAGGCGGCGCCGGTTCGCAAGCGGATTGCGCGGCTGCGCGGCGAGCTTGAGTTCCTGATGGAGTCGAATGACCGCAACGTTGTGTACTGGCTGGAGCGGAGGGCGTTTGGGGGCGCGGGTGGTGGCGAGGCGCGCAAATCCAACCCAGGTCTCCAAAAGCGGGAGACCTGGGGCACCCGCGGACAGGCGCGAACTACGTTCCTGCAGGCTACGCCGATTGATGTTTCCGAACTGCTGCACGAGATGGTTTTCGAAACGATTCCCACGGTGATTCTGACCTCGGCTACGCTGACGGTGCAGGGCGGGTTCGAGCATCTGCGGCGGCGGCTGGGGCTGACGGAAGGGCGCGAGCTGGTGGTGCCGTCGCATTTCCGGTATGGCGAACAGGCACTGCTTTATCTGCCGCCGGAGATGCCGGACCCGCGCGAGCCTGAGTTTCCCGCGGCGGCGGCGGAGTGCATTCGCACGGTGCTGGACATTACCAAGGGGCGCGCGTTTTGCCTGTTTACGAGTTACAGCCAGATGCGCGACCTCTACGAGCGATTGTTACCGGTGCTGGATTACCCGATCCTGCTGCACGGCACAGCGCCGCGGAAGGCGCTGCTGGAGGAGTTTCGCTCGACGCCAAATGCGGTGCTGTTTGGGACTTCGAGTTTCTGGCAGGGCGTGGACGTGCAGGGCGAGGCGCTGAGCTGCGTCATCATCGACCGGCTGCCGTTCGCGGTGCCCAGCGATCCGGTGGTGCAGGCGCGCATGAAGGTCATCGAGGAGGCGGGCGGGAAGCCGTTCTTCGACTACCAGGTGCCCGAGGCGGTGCTGACGCTGAAGCAGGGATTCGGGCGGCTGATCCGGTCGCTGGAGGATCGCGGGGTGCTGGTGCTGCTTGATCCGCGGATACGAAGGCAGCGATATGGGCAGACGTTTCTGGCGAGTTTGCCGCCGTACCGGATGACTACGGCGATTGGGGATGTGGAACATTTCTTCGGCAAGCAGCGGTGAGAGTAGTCTTGCGGGAATCTTCAGACTAGGCCGCTGAGACCGGAAAGAGCGCCATGAGTACACCTGCAGAGGCAGCCAGACGGACCGTCCGGATCATGAGATTCAGCTTCCTTGTTTACGGAGCACTGCTGATCGTCGTGGTCTTCAGGGTCCCCGCAAAGGCGCAGCATCCAGCCAACTCTTCCATGGAGATGGCGATCACTCTGATTGCGCTTGTGGAAGTTGTTTTGGGTTTTTTAGCTCCGCGACTCTTCTCAAGGCTTCCTCTGAATCCGGCTGTTTCCAGGCGTGCATCGACTCCGGGGAAGCAGTGGATCGTGCGTTGCGTCACGAGTATGTCGATGTTCCTCTCGTGCATTCTGTTCGCACTGGTGCTGCATTTTGTCGGCGCGCGGGCTTATTTCGTTGAACTTCTCATCGCTGTCGGGATGCTATCGCTGATTCTCTGGAGACCCGGCACTCCTCCTGGCTCCGAGGACGGAGTCATCACGCACTACTAAGATCCCTCCTCGTTACCGACGTCCAGAACAACTTGTACTCCGACGGGCCGCCATCACAGACGTAGAGATGCCCTTCTCCGCATAATTCCATTGTGGACAAGCCGAAAGAACCATCGCCAGAAAGTACCTTGCGTGGTACACTTTCTACAGGCGTCTTCAAGCGCGTTCCCGCGTTCTTCTTTCGGACAGAATCGGGAAATGAGCCTGTCCGTTCCTGGCTGAAATCGATGACCTCGGAGGATCGCTGGCAGATTGGGGAGGACATCAAGAAGATCGAATTCGGTTGGCCGATTGGAATGCCAACCTGCCGTCCAATGGGAGGCGGACTGCATGAGGTGCGAACAAAATTAGCCGGGAACCGCATCGCCAGGATTCTTTTCTACATTGACCGGCAACAGAGGATGGTTCTGCTCCACGGATTTGTCAAGAAGACACAAGCGACACCGGTAACGGATTTAGGTTTGGCGCGACTAAACCTGCGCAAGCATGAGAGGGGACTGACGTGAGAACTCGAAAGAAAGCGGCCTTTGATCACACCGGTTCCAGTTTCGACAGTTTTCTTGAAGAAGAAGGCATCCTGGAAGAGGTCGAAGCCGCCGCGATCAAGCGAGTCATCGCATGGCAGCTCGCAGAGGCCATGAAAGCCGGCAATGTGAGCAAGAAAGCGATGGCCGAGCGCATCGGCACCAGCCGTTCGCAGCTTGATCGGCTGCTCGATCCCGCCAACAGCGCCGTCCAACTGCAGACCATCGCCAAGGCTGCGCGGGCGGTTGGCAAGCGGCTGCGCATTGAGATGGTGGACGCGGCCTGATGCGACCACCCGTCTGTTACACTCTGCGTCCATGAAGCGCTTTGTTCTCCGGCTTACCTGCGCAGTCGTTTTTCTTGCGCCGCTTTGCATCGCCCAGCAGACCATTCCACTTTATCCGGACGCGGCCCCCGGCACTTCTGCGCAGACCTATCCCGAGAAGCAGTACTTCTCGGAGGCGTGGCACACCCAAGTCGTCACCAATGTGACGCGGCCTACGCTCGCTGTCTTCAAGCCGGCGAATGGCACCAACAGCGGCAGCGCGGTCATCATCTGTCCCGGCGGCGGATACATGGCGCTCTCCATTGACAGCGAAGGCAACGACGTGGCGCGGTACCTGGCGGCACGCGGCATGACGGCATTTGTCCTGAAGTACCGCCTGGCGCCAACCGCTTCCGACGCGACGCAGTTGTTCGGAGACCTGTGGGCGCACGACCGTACAAAGCTGGATGCGATGATCGACCAAGACCTTCCGCTGGCGGTGGACGATGGCCTGGCCGCCGTAGCTTACGTGCGCAAGCATGCGGCGGAGTGGGGTATTTCGCCTGACCGCGTCGGCATCATGGGGTTTTCCGCCGGCGGCGGAGTCACCGTCGGAGTGGCGTTCGGATACAAGGCGGACAGCCGCCCGGCCTTTGTGGCCCCCATCTATGCGGGCGGGGAAAAGTTCAAGGATCTTGCGGTTCCGGAAGATGCGCCGCCGATGTTCATTGCGGCAGCCACGGACGATAACCTCGGGCTGGCGCCGGTGAGCGTGGCGCTCTATGCAAAGTGGGCCAACGCGCACAAATCCGCCGAGCTGCACATGTACGCGAAGGGGCGGCACGGCTTCGGCATGCGGACGCAGAACATTCCCACGGATCACTGGATCGACCGGTTTGCGGAGTGGCTGGAACTGGAAGGGTTCCTGAAGAAATGAGCGGATGGAACGGCTCAAGTGGAAGAGGGCTAGCCGAGTTCGGTGACCGGTAATGCGCGAAATCCGTTGGGGAAAGGGAAGCTGTTTGGCGTGCGGGAGACGATGCCGCCGCCGGCGACGCGTGACTTTCCGATCGCGTTGCGCACGAATTCCAGATTGACGGCGTCACCGCGATCCGGGAGTTCTGTCCATTTGGCTTCAAAGAGCTCGAGTCGTCCGCCGGCATCCACCACGAAATCGACTTCGCGGGTTCGGTCTCGCCAGAAGAACAGGCTGCCTGCGCGGCCGGCGCGGCGTTCGCGGTCCCGCAACTGGGAGAAGACAAACGTCTCCCACACCGCACCCGCGGCGGGCGAAGCGAGAAGTGCTTCCCGGGATTGAATATTCAGGAGAGCGCACAGCAGGCCGGTGTCCGCGATGTAGAGCTTGGGGCTCTTGACGACGGATTTGGTTCGATTGGAAAACCACGGCTCAAGCAGCACGGCGTGGCCGGAGGCTTCAAGGATGGACAGCCAATTATTGGCTGTTGAAGGTGCAATGCCCACGTCGCGCGCCAAGTCGGCCTTGTTCAGCAGGTTTGCGGAACGAAGCGCGCATGCGCGCAGGAACCTCTCGAAATCCCGCAGGCTTCCCACGTTGGCGAGCGAGCGAACATCGCGCTCCAGGTACGTGGCGAGATAGGAGTTATAGAAAGCGACCGAATCGATATCCGGGTTGGCATAAAGCTCAGGGAATCCGCCGCGCACGATGGCGGATTCGAGTCCGGTTGCGGGCAGAGCCCCGCGAATCTCGGCGAACGACAGGGTTTCCAACTCCACGATGTCGGCCCTGCCCGCGAGGGAGTCGGAGGCGTTCTTCATCAGGGTAAACTTCTGCGATCCAGTGAGGAGGAATTGCCCGTGGCGCGCGCGGTTGGCATCGACGGCCACCTTGAGGTGCCGAAACAAGCCTGGGGCGTTTTGCACCTCGTCAATGATGACGGGCGCTGGATGACGTTCAAGGAAGCGCGCCGGTTCTTTTTCGGCCTGCTCGGCTTCAGTGGGTAGATCGAGGGAGACGAAGCCGTAGTGAGGAAAGAGGTGCCTGAAGGTAGCGGTTTTGCCGGTCTGGCGCGCGCCTGTGAGGACGATCACGGGCCGGGTTTTGGCCGACCGTATCAGGCGAGGCTCGACTTGGCGCGGAATCCACGTGAGCAAAATATACGATAGAATCGCATATTTTGCACGAACCAATCGAAGATTATGCCGATGTGCCGGATGGAGCCCTTGCGCGGCCGCAGAATCTTGCAGCGTATGGCGATCCCGATGTGGAAGACCTGGCGCAGCCTACGCCTGGGGAATCTGCCGCAATCATGGCTTCCTGGATGGCAACAAACGGACGGCCCTTGTGGTGGCCTACGTGTTTCTGCTGGACAATGGCTACGACCTGATTGCGACCGATCCGGAAGCGACGACAGCCATGTTGTCAGTGGCGGACGGATTCATGACTGAGGCGGAGCTGGCGTTGTGGTACCGGGCGCATGCCTGCGAGGTGTCTCCCACGGGATCGTGAACAGACCCCGCCTTTGTTACTCCGCCCGCAGTGCATCCACCGGGTTCACGCTCGCAGCGCGCCGCGACGGCAGGTAGCAGGCCACGGCCGCGGTCACCAGCAGCACCGCCGTAATCAGCGAGTAGGTGAGCGGATCGAACGGGCTGACGTGGAAGAGGATCCGCGACAACAGGCGCATGACAGCGAAGGCCACGATGAGACCGGCGGCGGCGCCGACGACCGAGAGCATCAGCCCCTGGCGCACAAACAGGCCGGTCAGCTCTCCTCGCTGCGCGCCGAGCGCCATGCGGATGCCGATTTCGCGCGCGCGCTGCGACACGGTGTAGGAGATGACGCCATAGATGCCGATGACGCCGAGCAGCAGAGCCATAACGCCGGCCGCCGATAGCAGCACCAAGGTGAAGGATGTGCGCGCCATCGATTTGCGATACATCTCGTCCATGGTCATGGGATCGGCCAGCGGATTATTGGCGTTGACTTGCCAGACCGCCTGCTGGATCTCGCTGAAGAAGGCCTGGGAGCCGGCGCGGGAGGAGCGAACCGCAAATTGCACGCCGCGGCGGGCTTCGGTCTTCTGGCCTTCAAAGTTGGCCATCAGGACCGGCCAGTACACGATGGTGGGCGCGGGTTTGTCCAGGCCATCGTCGTGTGAATCTTCGGTTACGCCAATGATCTCGCGCCAGTCGTCTTTGTTGGCGACGCGGATCTTTTTGCCCAGCGCAGCCTGATCCGAGCCCCAGTACTGGCGGGCCAGGTTCGACGAGACCATGGCAACCGGGACCTTGTTGTATGTATCGTCCCATGTGATCTCACGACCAGCCAGGATGCGCGTGCCGATTGTCGCGAAGTAGCCGGGAACCACGAAATTGAAACGGCAAAGGGGTGGAACCTTGCCGCCGCCCATCAGGTTGTCCTCGGAATAGAGAACGTCGTTGGTGTTATAGCCGCTGAGCGGCACGGAGTTGGAGAAGCTGACGGAGGTGACGCCGGGGAGCGCCGCAAGCCGGTGCATGATCTCTTCGTCCTGGCGGATGACCCGCTCGGATTGTGTGTCGGGAATCTGCGTTTCCGGGGTGTAGAAGCGGAAAGTTTCCAGGCCGTCGTGGGCGTTGAAGCCGGGATCGACATGAGTGAGGGCAAGGAAAGTGCGGATCATCAGCCCGGAACAGATGAGAAGCACCAGCGCCATGGCAACCTGCACCACGACCAGGGTCTTGCGCGCGCGCAGGCGATCGCGACCCTGGCTGAGGGCGCGGCCGCCTTCGCGCAGGCCGGTGGTGGAGCGGACGCCGGCGTACTTGACGATGGGCAGAATGGCGATGAACACGCTTGTGAGCAGGGCCAGGCCGGCGGTGAAGAGCAACGCGTTCAAGTCAATGCCGATCTCATGCAGGCGCGGCAGGCCTTGTGGCGCTGCCCACACAAGGGCGCGCAACGCAGCGTACGCGAGGGCAAGGCCGATGAGGCTGCCCGCGACGCCGAGAACGAGACTCTCGGCCACAAGTTCGCCGGCGGTGCGGCTCCAGCTGGCTCCCAGGGCGGAACGGATGGCCAGCTCCTGCCGGCGGCCTTCTACGCGAACCAGAAGCAGGTTGGCTACATTGGCGCAGGCGACCAATAGAACCAGGCCGATGGCGCCCATGAGAACCCAGAGCACGTTGCCGATGTCGCCGATCACGTCCTTCTTGAGCGGGCGCAGGTTGGGCGCCAGGTGGACCTGCTCAAACAGCGCCAAAGAGAAGCCGTCCGGAGGAGGGAAACTGCGCCAGGTTACGGGAATGAGGCGGGCCATGTCGGCGCTGGCCTGTTCCATGGTGACGCCTGGCTTTAGCCGTGCCAGCGCTTCATTACTGTAGTTGCCCAGATGTGTCTTGCTGCGGTCCCACTGCATGGGGACGATCAGGTTGACGTTATCGTAGTCCAGGAACTGGAAGTTACGCGGGAGAACGCCGATGATCTGGCGAGCATTGCCGTCCAGGGTAAGCGATTTGCCGATCACCGAGCTTGCGCCGCCGAATTTCTTCTGCCAGTAGCCGTAGGAAATGACGACGGTCTTGGGCGACGCGGGCGAGTCGTCCTGGCGGGTGAACAGGCGGCCCAGGGCAGGTTTGATTCCGAGCAGCGGCAGGGTGCCGTCGGTGACGTCCAGGCCAGTGACGTGCTCGGGTTCGCCGGAGCCGGAGACGTTGAAGGCATCCCCGGTATAGGCGCCGATATCTTCGAGGGTCTTGCTCTGCTCGCGCTCAATGAAGTAGTGCGAGGGCGCGATGTTCAGGTCTTTGATGTTGATGCCCGGAGCGGTGTACCAGAAGCCGATCAGGCGGTCGGAGTCGGGATAGGGCAGCGGCTTGAGCAGCACATTGTCAACCACGGTGAAGATGACGGTGTTGGCGCCGACGCCGATCGCCAGGGTAAACAGCGTGATGGCGGTGAACATGGGAGCGCGGCCCAGCCGGCGCAAAACCTGCATAAGTTGCGAAAGTCGCATCGCCATCAGCCATTCCTCCGGACAGAACTCGGGTTACCGCACATTGGTTGCAATACGGCTTCCAGTCTGGGCGGGTTCCCCACGGTGCGATGGTCTTTGTTTTCAATGCGGCCGCAAGGGAGAAGAAGTTCGCGCCGTCCGAACGTGAGAACCGGTGTGCGATTCCGGACAGCGCGTTAACCGCAGCTTCATCAACGCGGTGATGCTTGCAGGATCGTGACAAACGTGATGGCGACAAGGAGCAAAAAGAGCATCTCGAAGCGGAGATGGGCTGTCTGCGTCACCGCGTTCCCTCCATTTCGCCCATACGGAATCCGCGCGGTTCTTTGCCGAGCGAGACCAGCAGCAGGACGCGTTGCAGCGTGAGCGCCAGGCTAATAGTCAGCACGAATCCTTCGAAGTGCGTCGAGCGCGCATTGCGCACAAATGCCCACAGCGCGATGGCAATCCGCGGAAGCCCGCAAAGCCGGCCAGGGGCTACAGGAAGGATTGAGGAATTTCGGGTTGAATCTGGGGTTGGAAGAAACAACCGGATCGCTGTGAGTTATTGATAAATATGGTAGGCACGACTGGATTCGAACCAGCGACCCCTTCCGTGTCAATCTGCATCTTACCTTTACTTTCAATAACTTAACCGCACACGGAATACCGCCTAAGCACCTGTATTTAGGTGTAAGCTGCCCCAATTTTGGGTGAATTCTTGGGTGAGTTCAAAATGCCATCCGGCAGTTTCAGTTACGCGCTCAGACTTCAGAACCCTTGAGGTGACCTGCCCCGATTTTCTCATCCAGTTGTAGCTGGAGTTTCTCGCATGTGACCCGCCCCGGAAAACTGAGCCAAAACGCGTTGGAGGTTTCGGCAATCGGGCGGCGCCGTACAGACCCTCCAGCATTTTGGGCGCAACGCCGGTTATCAGAAGTTCTTTATCGAATGTGACCAGCAATCGAGCGGTTTCCGTCGCCTAATGTTGTTCCATGCAGATGATCACTCAGAACAACGCCGCCCTTTAGTTTCAAGTTCAGCGCGTTTGCCAAGTCAGGCATAACGCTCGCAACTGTTATGGCTTCTGACTGACCATCGATGGTGACGTCAGGAGTGAAATCCAGCCCCATATTTCGAGCCTCTCTCATCGACTGTCAAACTGGCGCGTCGCCTTGGTTGCAACGAGGTGACGTGAACTGGCGAGAAAGGCCGACGTCAAATGGCCGATGTACGTCTCGTTGTAGTGACGACAAAAGGGCTGCTCCAAGCCCTGAAGTGTCGAAAGTAGACAGCAACTGTCGGCAAACTGTCAGCCACATCTGGTCCTCTTTTCCTTGTTCCAAAGTAGGCAAAATAACCCGTTTTAATTCAGTGCACCGCTGAACGGTCAGTCAGACAAAGTCTGGCATTGTGATTGCATTTCACCGTATCGAGGAGAAAACACAATGCTCAATGAAACGAATAGCACAAATACAACGAAACCCGAGGGCGACGCGCCGAACGTCGAGAAAGCGACAGATGAAAAGCTAAACAGTATCGCCAACAAAGCAGCGCTGCGAGCCGGGATGAGGCAACGGCGGTACGACGACGAGCATGGCATCTTCACTAAGTAGCGGCGTTTCGGACGTAAAGCATCTGTTCGATCATCTCCCACGCGCCTCCCCGGCGGTGCGCCAACCGCCGGGAAACAGTCTGGTTTTCGTAATGGAGAGAAGATGATGAGCCATGAGTGGAAGAATATCGATTCGGCAAAAAGCACGTCGCGCAGGAGGTTTTTAGAGGGCGGCTCTGCTGCACTTGCTGCCGCAGCCTTCGCGGGAGTGGCAAATGCACAGCAGCGCGAGGACACTCGGAAGGCGGAAGGGGATCATTCCTCGAGCGACCCCGGTCAGGAAAACAAGCCGCTTCTCGATGAAAATCCAAGCTCGAACATGCCACCACCGACCGATCATGGAGACGTCGGACCGATCTGGTATTCCTTCGACCTCGTAAGGAAACGAGTGGAGGAGGGTGGCTGGACACACCAAGTGACGCAGCGCGAACTTCCGACCTCAGCCGAAATCACCGGCGTAAACATGCGGCTCACTCGCGGCAGCTACCGCGAATTGCACTGGCATACGGCGGATGAATGGGCCATGATGCTGAACGGCAATGCTCGCGTCACCGTTCTGAGTCCCGATGGAACGATGTTCATCGACGATGTTACCAAGGGCGACCTCTGGTACTTTCCTGCCGGGTATCCTCATTCCATTCAGGGTCTGGGACCGGGCGACGGGTGCGAATTTCTGCTTGTCTTTGATGAAGGCATGTTCTCGGAAGACAACACCTTCCTCATCTCCGAGTGGGCCGCACACACACCGCCCGAGATCTTGACAAAGAACTCCAATCTGGATCGCAGCGCAATTGACAAGCTACCCACGGGTGAACTCTATATCTTTCCAGGCAACGTTCCCGGATCGCTTGCGCAGGACAAGGCAGCCGTTGGCGGGAGGAGTGTAGAGTCTTCGATCCAATATACCTTCAAGATGGCGGCGATGGCTCCGACGAAGCACACATCGGGGGGCGAAGTTCGCATCGTCGACTCTCACAACTTCCCTGTATCGAAGAATGTTGCCTCTGCATTGGTGATCCTCAAGCCGGGTAGCATGCGCGAGCTGCACTGGCATCCAAATGCATCAGAGTGGCAGTTCTATCTCGCGGGTAAGGGGCGCATGACCGTATTTATGCCGCCGGGGAGGGCTCGCACGATGGATTTCAATGCCAACGATGTTGGCTACGTGCCGCCAGTCGCGGGTCACTACGTCGAGAATACCGGCGAT
>DASZLE010000066.1:0-14820 GCA_035552475.1 Occallatibacter sp. | reverse complement strand
GTCGTGAAGCGAAGGGGGAAACAGCAGTGTCTGATTGACCGTATCAGGAATGAAGTTCTGACCCATGGCTCGAACTTAAAACAGATCCTGCTGCCCACGCTATAGGCTCCGTCACAAATCTATGCCCGACACACTCCTAGGAGCCAGGATCTGATGGCTGACGGCTGATGGCTGAAAGCCGGCTCTGACCCCGGGCGCCTGCCGTAAACTGAACTTTCCATGACCGTGCGCATCGCCATCCCCGAGCCAACCAGTACCGACCCCGCCTACAACGGCCGTTCTCTCCCCCAATACATTGCGGCGGTGCAATCGGCAGGCGCCATGGCAACAGTGATCCCGCTGCACGAACGGCCTGACCGGGTGGCGCGCCTGCTGTCCCAGACCCACGGAGTGCTGCTTCCGGGCAGCGGCTTCGATGTCGATCCGCAGCAGTACGGCGAGGAGCGTATTCCTGCCTGCAATCCCGCGGACCCGGCCCGCACCGCCGTCGACGAGCTTCTGCTCCAGGATGCCTTCAACCTCCGCAAGCCCATCCTCGCCATCTGCTATGGAATCCAGAGCCTCAATGTGTGGCGCGGAGGCTCGCTCATCCAGGATCTGGCCGCGCAGGGCAAGACGGCTGTGAATCACACCCCCGGCCGGACCATAGACGAGGCGCATGTGGTCCGCATCGAGTCCGGCTCCCGTCTGGCGGCCATCGCGCGTGACGCCGCAGAGCCCTTGGCCGTCAATTCCAGCCATCACCAGGCGGTGCGGGTCCCCGGCGACAACCTCAAAGTGACCGCCGTTTGCCCGGGCGACGACGTCATTGAGGCCGTCGAGCTGAACTCGCCAAACCATTTTGTGGTGGGCGTGCAGTGGCATCCCGAACGCACCTTCGCGGGCAGTGCCCTTTCCCGAGGCATCTTCGCCTCCCTGGTCCAGGAAGCGGAGTCCTGGGCCCAGCGCCAGGCCAGCGCCACGGTCGCATCGGCATGAGCGCGGAACCAGGCGCGGAACCAGGGGAAATCGCGGAGGAGCTGAACGCGCTGCTGCGAAATGCGGGCCAGATGGAGCTGGCAGCCCAGACTGCAGCCCGCTTTCAGTCCTATTGCAGCCTTTTGCTGCGCTGGAACACCCGCATCAATCTCACGGCCATCCGGGATCGCGAGGGGATTCTGCGCCGCCACTTCCTGGAATCGATCGTCTGCGCCCGGGCCATTCCGGAAGCCGTGCGGACGCTGCTCGATTTGGGGTCGGGCGCAGGCTTTCCGGGGATTCCCATTGCGCTGTGCCGGCCGGAGATTGCTGTCACGCTGGCCGAGTCCCAGGGAAAAAAGTCGGCTTTCCTACGCGAAGCCGCGCGGGAAACAGGCCTTTCATTCCAGGTGCACGACGGTCGCGCGGAGACTCTGGATCGCAGATTCGATTGCGTCACCCTGCGCGCCGTGGATCGCATGAGCGGCGCGATGCGGGTCGCCGCAGCGCTGGTTGGGGCAGGCGGCTGGCTGGCGCTGTTGACCACAGGAGCGGAGGCGGAGAATTTGCGGCAGGTCGCTGGTGCAGGATTTGCCTGGTCGCCTCCCATGCCGCTACCCGGGGCAACGGACCGTATCCTGCTGCTCGGTCAAAGGGACTCCTGAGCGGGTCGGGATGGGGGGAGGGGGTGGGGTGTTCCACCGGGAATATCGCCGGGGTTGAGAAACCCACCCGCCGCGCAGTGTTCCATGTGGAACATTTGCCTCCCACTCCCGCCCCCGCATCCACCCAGAAATGCACTGTTCCACGTGGAACAATCCCCCATGATGGCGCCCAAGTTTTCCACTTTTCTGCCTTTCTCGCCAAGGCCCGCGTCCGCCACCGATCCTCCCGCGCAAGTGATGCGCTGTCCATGACTTCCGCCCCGCTCCTTGCCGGGCCGCCGCAAAGCTTTCCACAGGATTGTCAAATTCTCCACAGGCTTCCCGCTGGCCCATCCGACCCCCTCCCATTAGTCTGGAAACCCATGGGCAAAATCGTCGGCATCGTGAACCAAAAAGGCGGGGTCGGCAAAACCACCACCGCCATTAATCTCTCCGCCTGCCTGGCCATCGAGGGGCTGCGCGTGCTGCTGGTCGACTGCGATCCGCAAGCCAACGCGTCCTCGGGCCTGGGCATCGCCCGCGACGACGACCGCCATTCCGTGTACGACGTCCTCATGGGTCTTTCCCCCGCCGAACAGGTCATTCTGCCTACTGACGTGGATAACCTCAGCATCCTCCCGGGGTCCAAGAACCTTACCGGCGCCGCCATCGAACTGGTCGCCGCCGAGGATCGCGCCCTTCGCCTCCGCCACGCGCTCGCCGAAGTGCAGGACCGCTTCGACCTGATCGTTCTCGACTGCCCCCCGGCCCTCGACTTGCTTACGCTCAATGTGCTGGCCGCCGCCAACACCCTTATCGTCACCATGCAGGCCGAGTATTTCGCTCTGGAAGGGATCTCCGAGTTGATCTCCACGCTGGAGCGGGTGCGGGCCGCGTTCAATCCCGACGTGACCATTGAAGGCGTGCTCCTGACCATGTACGACGACCGCACCAATCTCGCCCAGCAGGTGACGCAGACCCTGCGCGAATACTTCAAGGACCGGCTCTACAAGACCGTGATCCCGCGGAATGTGCGGCTGGCGGAGGCGCCCAGCCACGGAAAGCCAGTGGCGCTGTATGATTCCAGGTCGCGCGGAACCGAGGCGTATTTTGAGTTGGCGGGAGAATTCCTGGCCCGCAACCACATGGAAAGCCCACGAAGCAAGGCGCGGAAGTCCGCGGCAGCCGCCCGGGCGGAGCGTCCCGCCGCCTCGGTGCGGTTCTGGCCGTATTCCTGAGGAGAACGCGCCAAGCGAACGTTGTCCGAATTCTTTTTTTCGCCGGATTTCCGGCCTCAAGTTGAACCAAAGGACCTTAATTATGACCACAGCCGCCTCCGACAGCAAACGCCGCGCCCTCGGTAAGGGCCTCGATTCGCTCCTTCCACGCATCCACGCCCAGGCCACATCCGCAGCGCCTTCCCCGGAGCAGGAGGGCGGCAAGCCGCGCGAGATTCCGCTGGACCTGATCGACAAGAACCCTCACCAGACCCGCATGGCGATGGACGAGAGCCAGCTCGCCGAGCTGGCCGCTTCGATCGTCGCCAACGGCGTGGTGCAGCCTATCCTGGTGCGGCCCCAGGCGAACGGGCGTTTCCAGCTCATTGCCGGCGAGCGCCGCTGGCGCGCCTCCATGCAGGCGGGCAAAAAGACCATCCCCGCCATTCTCCGCCAGGTTTCCGATGAGCAGGCGATGGAAATCACCATTGTCGAAAACCTGCAGCGTGCCGACCTGAACCCGATGGAGCAGGCTCGCGCGTTTGAACGGCTTTCGCGCGAGTTTCACATGACGCAGGACCAGATGGCGGTCCGCACCGGGAAGGATCGGGCGAGCGTGGCCAACTTTCTCCGGCTGCTGAAGCTGCCGCCGAGCATCCAGATGCAGGTGGAGCTGGGAAAGCTGACGTTCGGCCATGCGCGGGCGCTGCTGGGCCTGTTTGGGCGTCCGGACCTTGAGAAAGTGGCGTTCCGGGTGGTTGCGCTTTCGCTTTCTGTTCGCCAGACAGAGACCATGGTGCAGGGTATTTTGAACCCGGAAAAACCTGAAAAGAAAGAAGCTAAGCCCGAGGCGCCGGTGGATCCCAATGTGCGCGAGGTAAAGGATCGACTGCAACGCGCTCTGGGGCTCAAGGTGAAAATCGAGGACAAGAACGGCCGAGGCAAGGTGATTATCGAGTACGCGAAGCTGGAAGACTTCGACACGCTGCTGGAGCAGCTCGCCGGCGCCAAGGCCTGAGGCGGCTGGACCGGGGCTGTTTTGGCGACGTTTTCGGGGTGTCCGATTTCGGACACTTTGAATTTCACTTTTGCTTTCTGATTCAACGAGTTAAGCCCTGAAAATGCACTTAATTCTGCACTCGGTTTGTCTTTCGCTGGCTGAGACATCTCGAGGCGATTCGTCGCGCCCGCAGTCAGTTGGGATTTCTGTGGACGGGAGGGCGGGTGCGGGGTGGCATGCATGGAAGTGCTCGTTTCTGGCATGATTTGGCCGGGAAATAAGAAAAGCCCGCAGTAGTCGCGGGCTTTGTGTCTCTAATTCAAGCGTAGCAGAATGCGCGGGAAAACCGGCAAGCGCGCGCGGGGTTATTTTCGACGATTCCCGTTTTAGCAAATTGTGTAGAATCTGCCGGTTGCGTTGACGGCTGCTGCGGTTTTGGTGCCGCACCCGTAGACTGTCTAGGGATTGACAGCGAATTTTGGGTGGTTTTCCGCAGAGTGAGGGAGTGGGCATCGCGACCCAGGTCCCCAAAAGCGAGGGATCTGGGGCACCCCGCAGGCGCACACACTCCCGCCGCCGCCCACTCATCGCGATACAGCCGCGATGCATGCGGCACACACTCCCTTTCCAGTCACACACTTTCACCGAATTGCGGAAGAGCGGCGGTATCAATAAATGGGCCACCTGCCCGGTTATTTTCCACGACCTGCCGCAGTGCCCGGAGTGAGAGTCTCTCTCGTGCGAGAGAAAGACGAGCGGCGGCCGGATCAGCCGCCGCTCGTCTTGTGCTTTGCCTGGGCCGATTTAGAACTGCAGTCGGAGCGCCATCTGGAGCTGGCGCACATTGTAGGCGAAGTTGCTGTTGTCAGTGCTGGTGACGGAGCTGAACGGGGTGGCCGTGTACGGCACCAGGTCGTTTACGAAGTTGGTCTTGTCCTGGGAGACGGTAAAGGCGGTGGCGCCCACGCCGGTCACGTTCTGGTGGTTGGCCAAGTTGAAGGCCTCAGCCAGGAACTCCAGGCTATAGTGCTCGCGCACCACAAAGTGCTTGGACATGCGCAGGTCCACGTTGACGGTGCGCGGCATGCGGAAGGCGTTGCGGTCGATGCCGGGGAAGCGATTGGCGCCCCCGGTTCCGTTGAACGAGCTGGTGCTGATGATGGATTGCACCGCGGACGAGCCGGGCGTGGTGTAGAGCTTGGACGACGAACCGCTGATGCCCATCGAATACGGAAGGCCGTTCTGGGTCTGGAGGTCGGGCGCGATCTCGTAGTCGTTCAGCAAGTAGCCGAGGGGCCCGGAGACGTGCCAGGGCGAGGTGACGACGCCAAAGATGGTGAGGCGGTTGGGGACGTTCTGGTTGGAGTTGCCGTAATCGAGCTTGATGTTTTTGGGATCGAGCTGCGCGGTGGCGCTGGCGCCGGTGGTGTTGTTTTCGCCGAAGTCGAGCGCATGCGACCAGGTGTAATTGGCGGCGACGGAGAAGTGCTGCGCCATGCGCTTGTTGAACTGGGCCACGAGGGCGTTGTAGTTGGAAGTGACGCCCGAGAAGATGTCGGTGATGGAGCTGAAGTTGGGGTTGGGCCGGTTGTTCTTGTTGGCCGTGTCAGCAAAGTAGACGTCGGCGGTGATGACCTTTCCGGCGGGAATGGGGCCGGCGGCGCTGGTGACGGTGAAGCTGACCGGCGTGGGCCCGGGCAGGTTGGTGTCAACGAAATCAGGCAAGCGGCGTCCCCAGGAGCCGAGCCAGGAGACGCTGACGGCGGCCGATTTGCCGATCTGTCTCTCGATGCCCAGGTCGCCTTGCTCGATCTGGGGCAGCTTGAAGTTGGGATCGATGAAGTAGGCGGTGGCGTTGCCGCTGGAGCCGCCAAGGCAGGAGCCGAAGTTGGCCGAGGGCACAATCTGGGGGAACTGCGGCGCGCAGGATGTGCCGGGGTTCAGCGAGGGGTTGGTCTGGCCGCTGGGCGAGCCCGAGCCGATCAGAGCCTGGTAGAGCGTGGAGTTGATGGCGCGGGCATAGAAGATGCCGAAGCCGCCGCGCAGGATGGTGGTCCCGCCGCCAAGGACGTCCCAGGCGAAGCCGGCGCGCGGGCCGACGTTGCCGATGCCGTCATGCAGAGAGGCGGTCTGCGGCAGCGAAGCCACAGGAAGCTGCTGGCTGGGGAAGGCTTCGTAGTCCCAGCGCACGCCCATGGTGAGGCTGAGGCGGGGCGAGACCTTCCACTCGTCCTGCACAAAGAGCGCGTAGTCGCCGGTGGTGAACTCAAGGCCGGCGGGGCCAGCGCCCTGGTTGAAGTAGGAGTAGTTCTCGGCGGTTTTGCCGGAGACCGGATTCTGCGAGAGGTACAGGTCGGCGAGGTAGTTGCCGAGCGGGGTGTTGCCGCTGTAGGTGAAGCCGCCGTACTGGTTATAGAGGTTGGAGATCAGGTCGTCGGTATGGAGGAAGTCCACGCCGAACTTGACGGAGTGGTTGCCCTTGATCCAGTTCACCGTATCGGAGACCTGGTAGCGGCGCTCGTCAGGCAGGGCAGCGCGATTGAGGAATTGCGGCGTGCCGAACTGGAAGAAGCCGCTGAGGTAGACGTTGGGCGGCAGGCCGTAGGGATTGGCGTAGGCCGAGGGCGTGTTCACCAGGTTGGTCTTCTCGTATTGCGTTGGCGTCTGGTTGAACTCGAATTCGAAGTCGCGGCCGTACATGAAGCGGCCTTCGTTGCTGATGCTGGAAGTGATGAAGCTGTCGAGCTTGCCCACGATCCAGTTGTCGCGGACGTAGTCATTGCCGAAGCTGGCCATGCCGTAAGCCACGGCGGGGCTGGTCTGGATGCCGGCCGGCGAGCTCCAGCGCATCTGGTTGGCTTCAACGCTGGCGTGGTTCTTCTGGTTGATCTGCCAGTCCACCTTGGGGAAATAAATGACCTGCTTGCCGATGCGGGGGACGGTCCCGAGCATGGAGGTCATGGCGTCGATGCCGTTGTCGTACCAGGTGGCAGCGTCAGCGGCGTTCATGCCGGTGTCTTTCTCAAGCTGAGCGATCTGCGCCTGGGCATAGCTGCCATTGAGGGTGTAGAAGTTGGAGTTGGCGCTGGTGCTGACGATGGTGGCGGCAGCGGGGAAGTCGTGATAGAAGCGGTCGGCCGCGAGAAAGAAGAACAAACGGTCCTTCCTGATGGGGCCGCCGACGGCGAAGCCCATCTGGCGGCGCAGGTCAGTGGGCTTGAACGACTGGACGGCGTAGGTGACGGGATTCGACGAGGTCTGCACCGGGTGGGTGACGTAGGCGTTCTGGGCGGCCCAGGCGCTGTCGCGATCGTAGTAATAGCCTTCGCCATGGAAGCTGTTGGCGCCGCTCTTGGTGACCGAGTTGACGATGCCGCCGGCGGAACGGCCGTATTCAACGGAGTAGTTCGAGGTGTTGACCTGGAACTCCTGCATCGCGGCCTTGATGGTGGAGTAGCCCGCGCGGGTGCGTCCGCGCTCCTCGCTGAAGTAGGCCTGGTTGTCGTCAGTGCCGTCGATGGTGACGTTGTTGAGCAAGGTGCTCTGGCCGCGGAAGCTGAGCAGGCCGTAGCCGTTCGAGTCATTGACGACACCGGGCGTGAGCAGCGCGAAGGCCGACCAGCGGTAATTGTTTTCCGGCAGATCGTGCAGCGCGATCTGGTCAACCACGCCGGCGAAGTCCGGCGACGTGGTGTTGACCAGCGGCGATTCACCGGTGACTACGACGCTCTGGGAGGCGCTGCCCAAGGTGAGTTTGGCGGTGACGGTGGTCAGCTCGCCCACCTGCACGGTGACGTGGGTGGCGCGGAAGGTCTCAAAGCCCGGCGCCGTTACCGTGACGCTGTAGACCGCCGGCGCAAGGTGGAAGGCGCGGAAGTATCCCGAGGCATCGGTGACCATAGTCTGCTGGGCGTTGGTGGCCAGGTTGTGGACGACCACATTGGCGCTGGCGATCAGCGCGCCGGTGGAGTCCTCAACCGTTCCGCCAATCGCGCCGTCAACTGCGGTCTGGGCGCGGAGGCTGGGAATCAAGGCAAGGACAAGCACTGTTGTGATGCCGATCGAGAGGCATCTTGGCATGAAGGCTCGCATATTGGCTCTCCTGAAATTGTGAAACTCGAATGCCATCGACACCTGAGTACAGTCCGGCCGATGGCTTTGGTTGAGACGTGCACGCCGTGCCCGCCACGGTCTCTATGGCTTTCTCTAGCACCTAATGGCCCGCGCATTCGTGCGAATGTTTGCTCCTGGAAGTCACCAGATAAGAGTGGCAGATGGACTTTAACGCAGCGTAAATCCGAGGCAGGGTTTTTTGATCGCAGCGAATGTAATTGTCCTGTGGATATCACTCATTGCGGTGCAATCGCGGCAAGGATACTTCGATCTATTCTCGTAATGTGATCCAGAACACACATAAGGCCAGAATATCCACAGGGCCGTGTTTGTCGCATTGCAACGCGCGGCCAGGGAATCCAGGGTCTGGGCGCTGTTCAACTGGGGAACGCCGCCGCCGCAAGCCGCCCGTCCGAACGCATCGCGAGTTTTATGGTTTCCGGCTGAGGATGCCGGGGAACCAATGCACGGCGTTGGCGTGGTAGAGCTTCTCGAGAATGGGCCGGGGAAGATTCAGTCCCTGATATTTTTTCCCCAGATATTCCACCCACTCAGAAGTGGCGAGGAAGCGCCAGTCCCGGGCATAGGCGCGTTCCCATGTTGCGATGGTCTCTCTGGAGTTTTCGCCGGGCCCGTAATCGAGGTCGGTGGCGTAGATCAAGCGATCCTGATATTTGGTGAGGAAGGCGATGGCGCGGTCGCGCGGCAGCATCATGACGTAAGGCATGCGCGCGGCCATATCGACGGCGAAATTGGGGTAGCGGTCGAAGTGCTCGCCCAGCTCGGTGAAATCCGATTCCATGCTGCCCAGGTGGGCCCCGACCATGCGCAGATGCGGATTCTGCTCCAGAATATGATCGCGGGCGCGGAGAATCTCCGCCTTGGAAGGCGCGCCGGGCTTGCCGTACATGTGCCATTCGGGGTGGTGCGTGTAATACCAGTCATCCGGAGAAGCAGGGTCGAGCGGCTTCCAGCAGGAGTCAGGCTCGGCGAGATGGGCAATCAATGTTTTGTGGTGGGCGGCGATATCCCGGTAGATGGGCTCGAAGACGGGATCGTCGGGCATGAGGTATCGCCCGCGGGAGTCTTTGATCTCCATGCCGATGTTCTTCCAGATCTTGACCGCGATCGCGCCCTGGGCAAAGTTTTGATTGATCTGGCTTGTGGCCTGCTGGGCAAAGCCCGGCTGCTGAAAGGGAAACGGATCGAAGCTGGTGCACAGAGATGCATATCCATCGCTCGCGCGAACAAACTCCTGGGCGCGGTGAATCTCCAGCGGGAGATTGGCGAGGAGCGGGTTGCGGTCGTCGTCGAGCGTAATGTCGAGCAGATGCATGTTCAGCCGCTTGAGCATGCTGACAAAGGCGGGATCGGTCACAAAGACGTGGGCGTGCGTGTCAATGGGGTCGAGGGCGGCGAAGAGCTTGAGTTCCGCGGAGGTAAACGAGCCTTGTACAGGCGAGCCCGCGGCCGAAGGCAAGACCTGGGAGATGGCCATCCGCGGTGGGCAGCATGCGGCCGCCGCCAGGGCGAGCAGCAGAAGGAGGAGCTTCTTCATCTTCGACTCTCCAAGGCTTTACTTGTAGCAGATCGCCAAGGACGGCGCGATGTGGTTCCCAGGTCTCAAAAGCGAAATCTGGGGACACAAGCCTAAGTCAGAATAAGGTCCGGCTCTGCCACCTCCTCTTGCACCAGCGGAAGATGCAGCGGGGACCTTCGAAGATAGGGAGATCGAAGTCGACGTCCTCAAGCGCCCAGCACACGAAAGCGATGACGGCGAAGAACAAGATGGTGAGCAGAAGCGCCGGGATCAGCCAGCCATAGACGTCCCAGGTGTTGATGAGAGTGCCGGCGCAGGTGTCCCAGAGGCTTTCGAGTTGCGAGTTGCTGTCGGTGGGCATGGGTTCCCCTCCGGCTATGTTGATCAATGTACGCGAGACGGCGAAGGTTAGTTCCGAAAAGCCGTGACCTTTCGGTGGTGGAACGGAAGCTATACTCACCTTTCAGGCACAATCGCAGGCAAAATCACAGCGAAGCGCCTGATCGGAGTTTCTGTCTTGTCATTTTCCCGTCGTGGATTTTTGAAGTCGCTTTCGCGGACCGCACTTGTACTCTCGCTGGAAGATGTGCTGGCGCTGGCTCGCCCTGCGCTGGCGCAGCAGCCTGCCGCGCCGCAGAAGCCGAGCTCCAGCGCGCGGCAGTCGTATTCGGCGGAGAGCCGGCCGGCGCCGAAGGGAGTGGCGTCGCCGGTCAGCGGCACCCCGCTGGGGGTGCAGTTTGTGGATGTGGCCAGGGATGCCGGCCTGCATGCGGAGACCATCTTCGGCGGCGAGCATCGCAACAGGTATCTGCTGGAAACCACGGGCTGCGGTGCGGCGTTCTATGACTACGACCAGGACGACTGGCTCGACATTTTCCTGGTGAATGGATGGCGGCTGGAAGGTTTTCCCAAGGGCCACGAGCCGGTGTGCCATCTCTTCAAGAACAACCGCGACGGCACCTTTACCGACGTGACCATTGGCAGCGGCCTGGAGCACAAGACCGGATGGGGCCAGGCATGCTGCGTGGGCGACTACAACAACGACGGCTGGAACGATCTGTTCGTCACCTACTACGGCCAGAACGCGCTCTTCCGCAACAACGGCAATGGGACGTTCACCGATGTGACCAGGGAGGCGGGCCTCGAGCAGGATCGGCTGCGCTGGAACTCCGGCTGCAGCTTTCTGGATTACGACAAGGACGGCCACCTCGATCTGTTTGTCGGCAACTACATCGATCTCGACCTGAAGACGACGCCGCTGCCGGAAGACGCCAACTGCACTTACAAGGGGATCGTGGTGGCGTGCGGGCCGCCGGGGCTGGATGGCGGCAAGAACCTGCTCTATCACAACAACGGCGACGGCACGTTTCGCGACGTGAGCGAGAAGGCCGGCATGTGGGGCACGCTGGGCACGTATGCGCTGAGCTGCGCGGCCGTGGATCTCGACGGCGATGGGTGGCCCGATATTTATGTGGCCAACGATTCCACCTCGGCGACATTTTACGAGAACCAGAAGGATGGCACGTTCAAGGACCAGGCGATCGAGGCGGGGGTGGCCTATTCGCCCGACGGCAAGCCGCAGGCGGGGATGGGCGTGAGCGTGGGCGACTACAACCGCGACGGGCTGCCGGATATTGTGAAGTCGAATTTTGCCGGCGACACCGACTCGCTCTACATGAACCTGGGGGATGGGTCGTTTGACGATCGCACCTACCAGGCGGGGCTGGGCATCAACACGCGGCTGCTGGGGTGGGGCATCAGTTTTCTGGATTTCGACAACGACGGCTGGCTCGACATCCTGGTGGCCAACGGGCACGTGTATCCCGAAGTGGACGGAACCGAGGTGGACGCGGCTTACGCGGAGCGCAAGTATCTGTATCGCAATTTGCGCAATGGGCAGTTTGAAGATGTGAGCATGATCGGCGGCAGCGGCATTACGGCGGCGGCCAAGGCGCGCGGCTTCGCGGTGGGCGACTACGACAACGACGGCGACCTGGACGCGGTGGTGAATTGCGTGAACGCGGCGCCGCAGTTGCTGCGCTGCGATTCGACGCTGCAGCGGAGCTGGATCAAGATTCGGCTGGTGGGCAAGAAGTCGAACCGGACGGGGATTGGCGCGACGATCAAGGTGGTGGCGCAGACGGGATCGCCGGTGCTTACGGCGAAGGCGGGAACGCCAATTCACCCCGCCAACAAGGACCTATCCGCGCGGACCCCGGCGCTGACACAGATCGAAGAAGTAAGGTCGTGCAACGGGTATTATTCGTCGAGCGATCTCCGGATTCACTTCGGGTTGGGCGAGGCGAAGAAGGCGGATGTGGTGGAGATTCGCTGGCCCTCTGGCGCGGTGGACACGCTGAAGGACCTGGAGGCGAACCGGCTGTACGTGATTGAAGAAGGCGGAAAGGTGCTGAAGAACGAGGCGCTGGTGGGAGCGAAGAAGCGATCGTGAGCAGCGCGGTGCTGCGTTGTGGCGCGCGGGAGCGGCTACCAGGTTAAGGTTACGGTGATGGTTTTCCAGCCGGAGCCGTGCAGAACATGTACTGAGAGCAGCTGGGTTTCGGGAACGGCATCCATTCCCTTGCGGATTGATAGTCCCACGAGACTCGCGCCTTCAGCATGTAGCTTAATATTGGGCGCCGCAATTACGAGAGGAACCAAGGCATCTGTGCCCGCCGGAGCCTCCAAATCCAGCACCAATTTGCCCTCACTGTACTGCTCGTGCGTGACCCGGACAAAGTGGGTGTGATCTCCCGGTGCGAGGCTCTGCATCCACGGTGCAACAGCAAGCGCCGGGCGCGGAATCAGCATCCCTCCATCGCTCTGTTCTTTCGCGCCGGTTTCGCTGCTGACCAGTCGTACACCGGATCGATCGGCATTCAATACTGCAACTGAGACTGTCTCCGCCGACTGATGAAACATTAGGTCAACATTGGTTTGCCCAAGAGAGATTCCTTTCACAATTGCGGTGTCCCATGTCGCCGGCAAATGCGGGTTCACCGTAATGGTCTTGGTCTGCGCATCAATCGATATCCCGAAGAGCCCGCGCAGAATCGGCGTGATCACCATGGCGCTCGACCATAACTGGTGGCTGGTGCTGCGGCCGAAGGGCACGAAGTAGTCGCCGCTCAGTAACTCAGTTGCTGCGCCGAGGTCCTGAGCGCGGGTAAGGTTGGCGTTTTCCATCAGCATCTGATAGCCGGCGAGGGGTTGGTTGCCGCGGTACTCGGCCAGCGCCGCCCAGCCGGTGAAGAGCGGCCACACGCTGCCCTGGTGATAGCTCATGCCATCGTAGAGTTTTTCTTCGTTGGAGACATCGCGCAGGCCCCAATCGGTGTTGAGCGTGTGGGAGGCTAGCTGCCGCAGGCATTCATCGCCATGCGCGAGTGGCTGCGCGCCCCTGCTGTTCCACCACGCCAAAGCAGGATAGACAGTCGTGGTGCGATCTTGCGAGCCGTCAGCGTTATGGCTGAATGCGTAACAGCCTTTTTGATTGTCGTAGTACTCCTTCTCAATAATGGATGAGATTTGCCCGGCACGAAGTTTTGCAGCGATAAACTCGGGCTCGTTTCCGAGCAGGTGCTCGATCCATCCGTAGGCTGCGGACGCCTGCTCGTCGAGAAGCGCAAGGTAGATTTCCTGATGCGGCATGCCGCCTGGCCAGCTCTCCACCCATCCGGTGCCCTGAGAATTGTCGTAGACGCCATCGTGGTCAGTATCGTGAGCAGGATCGGTCTCGAACTTCCATGCATTCTCAAGTGCTTCGCGGTGCGCTTTGAGGAAATCGATGTCCCCGCTTGCATTGACATAATCTTCAACCGCCATCAGGAACAGCGGAGTGGAGTCGGCCGCTGCGTACATGTAAGGGAACTGCAGCCAGTCGATTTGCGAGGCGGTCTGCGAGTACTCGTGCATAATCTTGCCGTCGGCGCGCTGGCGGTGGATAAGGAACTCGAGTTCGGATTTGGCGAGGGCGAAGTCGCCGTAGCCGTTGACGGCGTAAAGCGTGTAGAGCGCATCGCGGCCAAAGAACCAGCCGAAGCCCGGTCGCGCGGAGTCGCCGGAAGCGTAGTAGCCGGCCACGAGCGCAGTCTCATCGGTTCCCACCGGTTTGGCCTTGAGCTGCTCGATCGACACTACCGCCCATTGGAACGCCTCATCCAGCGACTTGTCCGGGGTGTCGATGGAAACCGAATTTGCCAGCAGCTTTTTGTAGCTCTCGGCATGCGCGGCGTAGGTGGCGGCGATGCCCTGATTCAGCTTTTCGAGTGTCTGGCCGAGCGCCTGCGAATTCGCCGCCTCCTTATGAGTGCCCACAGCCATCAGCAGCGGATAGAGCCGGCCGCGGTCGCGCGCCGGATCGATGTGCAGCTTGAGCTCGACCGGATGCACCTGCGGTCGTTCCTGATACGGAGCGAGGATACCGGGCCGCGCGCCGGGGATGGCGATGGCGGCGGCCAGGTCGGGGTAGTCGGAGTGCAGCACATAAAAGCCGCCGGCATGCTCGTATGCGTTCGGCCCGGGGGCCACCCATTCCGCTCCCGGCGTGCCCTCATTGCGCTCCGGCCACATCCAGCGCAGCTCCGGAGTAAACCGCAGGGTGAAGTCGGTGGGGTGCAGGCAGTCGAACTCGAACAGAACAACGGGGCCGGTTCCCGCTGGGCCGCCTTCCGGCGAAAACATGATCTGGCGGACGGTGAATCCGATATGCGCGTAAGTAAGGATGGTGCGGTCGGGGCGCACTTCAATCTCCGCCGACTGCTGGTTCACGTCGATAGGGACGGTGTAGCCCTCAATGTCGGCCTCGATGGTGAGGTGCGACAGCACCTTGATGGGGAGCACCCAGGCTTCGAATGTGCCGTCCTGCTGGCCGAGGAGGACGCCGCGCTCGCCGGCCACGGTAAAGGGCTTGAGAGCTTCGGTATGCGCGCGGATCACAGGGCCGCTGTTGTCGAACGGGATGGGGGCAAGCGAGGAGAACGTGGGCGGCGGGGGCGCGGGAGCCTGGCCATGGATTGCGGGAGCTGCAACAGCCAGCGCGGCGAGGATTGCGCGGGCAAAGAAGGGACCGCTATGCATGGGCGTTGTCCTCTGGGTTTTTCCCCCAAGGTCAACAGTCTACGGTACGGCGGCGAAGGCACGAATCTCATCCGGAAGTTTGCCGGGCCGGAGGGGTCCACGCGGGCCGCGCTCCCACAATAATTCCGCTTACTGGGTATCCATTTGACTCAGGTTACCCCAACCTGTAGTGTTCGAGGTCATGGAAGAGGATTACCCGCGCACGCTTCTGGAACTGGAACGACGTTTCAGCACCGAACAAGCCTGCCGGGAGTACCTGTTCGATCTTCG
>DASZLE010000065.1:0-3173 GCA_035552475.1 Occallatibacter sp. | reverse complement strand
GGCCAGAACGATGCACTTGACTCCGGGCCGGATGGCGCGCATCTCTTCGAGCAGAGCCAGATCTTCACCCACTGCGCTCTCGGGACAGGTGATGACCACGCCAAAGGAGCGCATGCGCAGCCGCTGGAGGGCGTCGGCGTGCCCGAGGGCGTACTCCATGGGAAAGTCCGCGGCGGTGAGGGTGTCGCCGATCTGGCGGCTTACCTCGACGCTTCCGATCATCAAGACCCTGCTCATTTGGGCTCCCCAACGGCGAGACGGACGGCAAGCCGGTGGATTTTAGATTACCGAAGACCCGAATGGACTCGCTGGAACGGCAGCCCTGCGATCCTCCTGGCGTCTTTGACACTCATGGCGTTTTGTCACATAGGAGGGTTTTGACACCCAGGAGGACTGTGTACGCCCAGCAACCCTGGGGGCCGGACGCTGTATACGCCCGATGACACCAGCCTGTGATGCGGATTGCAACTGAATGATTTCAAAGAAATAAGCCGGGACGCGAAATGGCTCTCCGCTTGCAGGAACAGGCGCAGCGAAGCGTCGGCACGGGATCGATCTGCGTACGTCAGTCAGGAAATTAATTTTTGCCGCCAGTGGCGGACCTGCGGTGTGCATTGATCGGTCTCACCCGATGTTGGAATTGGCCAGGAGACTTCTATGTTCGCTCGTTGTTCTGTTCGGGGGCTTTTGCTCCTCTGCCTCGGGTCCTCGCTTGTGGGCTGCTCCAACCCGTCGGGGCTGGATTCGATCCAGGTGACGCCGACGAGTCAGTCGCTGGCTGTAGGTCAGACCGCGCAATTTAGCGCATATGGAACTTTCGGTAACGCGGCACACACGACAAAACAGAACCTAACCAGCACGGTGACATGGAGCTCCACCACCCCTTCGGTGGCAACCGTGAGCACGACTGGGATGGTAACGGCGGTAGCTGCCGGCACCACCACGATCATGGCTGAGGCATCAGCATTCAATGGCCAGGTCAACTCTAGTGCGACGCTCGCGGTAACAGGTCCCGGCGGAGGCGGAGGCGGGGGAAGCATACTTTCCCTCTCTATCATTCCAAGCGCGATTGCAGTCGGGAATTTGCAGGATACTGGGAATTTCCTGGCTATCGGAACGTACTCAACCGCCCCGTTCGTCCGGGATGTGACGAACTCCGTGACCTGGCTCTCTTCGACTCCCGACGTCTTCCCAGTCAATTCGAATAGCAGCGCCACAAATCCGGGGGCTCCGGGCGGAGTTGTTACCGCCTATGGAAACGGGAGCGCCACCATCACAGCGGAAGCGACGAATCCAAGTGACGGCACGATACAAACCGCGACGGCAACCTTCGCCTGTCCCCTCGTTATCCCTAACCCGCCAACAACTCCAGGTTCATGCTTCCCGGGCTCACAAGCCCCAGCACTCAAGTCAACCATTACGGTCTACAACGAGGGTTTGAATACTACCGATTGGGAGATAACTGCTCCTTCCGCGACAGGCACGCCGAACGTGATTCATTGCGGCCCGGGCTGGATCAAGAATGGAGGCACTGACACTGTCTGCGAGGAGGCGTATCCAATCAGTCTCACGGGCACCACCTACAAGATCATCCTGGAAGCACAACATGCCGCGTTTGGTGGATGGTCCTGGAGCTGCTCGCCCAGTGATAAGAACGGCAATCCGATCTCCGCGACAGCGATAACCGCCGCGGGCCCGAACTATTGCACGGTCATCATCTCGCCCGATAACCCCAACGTCACCGTGGGAGCTATTTTCAACTAAGATCAACCGCAGTCATTGCAGAGAGAGAGAGCCGCTCTTCGGGGCGGCTTTTCTCTGCGCGACGTACGATTATGGCGACATGGTGGCGCGGAAGTGGTTGGCTCGCTCGAACTCCTCACGCAGTCCCGGGGTTCGCAGATTCTCGCGTAGATGGGCAAGGCGCTGCTCCAGGGCAAGCAGGGCGCGCTCGACGTGCTCCGTATTGCTGAGGGCGACATCGCGCCACATGGAGTAGGGACTGGAGCCGAGCCGCGTGGTCTCACGCAGGGCGCGGCCGCCGATGGCCCGCATCTCCGCGTCTCCGCCATACTCGTCTTCCAGCAGGGCGCTGAATGCCGTCGAAAGAAACTGCGGCAGATGACTGACCCAGGCGAGCAGCTCGTCGTGGCGCGCCGCATCCATATCGAGCGTGCGGCAGCCAAATCCTTCGACGAGCGCGCGAAACTCAGCCGCCGTTGCTGCCGCCTTCGAGTCCGGTGCGAATGCCGTGAATGTATTGTCCGGCGTGAACAACCAGACCGCACCGCGAAAGAGTTCGGCTTCCGCATGGCCGGCGCCGCTCACCTCTTTGCCCGCCATGGGATGCCCGGGCAGAAAGGCCGCGCGTCCCGGCTGGTTGTAGTGACTGGCGGCGGCTTCGGTGATGCGCTGCTTGGTGCTGCCGACATCGGTGACGAGCTGGTGCGGACCGAGGATGGTGGCCAGCTGGCCCATCCAGTCGAGGATAGCGAGGACCGGCGCGGCAAGCAGGATCAGGTCGCATTCTTTCGCGGCGGCCAAAGGGTCCTGCGCGGCCGACGTGAAAGCGCGCTGCTGCAGAGCCGTTTCAAGAGCGGCGGGATCCCTGTCCCAGCCGATGACCTCGCCGGCAAAGCCGTGCGATCGCAAAGCCAACCCTGTCGAGGCGCCCAGCAGCCCCGTGCCCACGATCAAAATTCGTTCCATCATCGTGGGCTTAGATTACGCTGCCTGCAGGGCGCCAATGTACCTGGGCACAGAGGGGCGTGCACGGTAGATGGGCGGAAGTTCCCTGGGAGAGGGTGAAGCCTGTGTCGACAGAGTCGGGAACTGCGGTGGCGGCGAACTGGTGGAGACGGAAGAACATTCACAGCCGCGCGATCGGCGCATTCAAGACGAGCCTGGCTGCCGTGCTTTGCGTGTGGCTGGGAGATCTCCTTCGACTGGAACATGGCTACTGGGCAGCGGTTTCGGCGATTGTCGTGATGGCTTCCGACAGCGCGGTGACGCTGCTCTCGTGCCGCGACCGTTTGATTGGTACGGCGATTGGTGCGCTGCTGGGCTGGGGCACCTTTTATGTATGGCATGGCCATTACCTTATGTATGGGCTTGCCGTTCTTGTGTGCGTGCTGGCCTGCAGCATGCTCGAGTTTGAGAAGGCGGGACGCCTG
>DASZLE010000064.1:0-33802 GCA_035552475.1 Occallatibacter sp. | reverse complement strand
TGCCAAGGGCACGGCTGGGTAGCGAAGTTCGGTTGTGATAACCGCTGAATGCATATAAGCGGGAAGCACGCTCCAAGATGAGATCTCCCTGAAGGGCCCAGAAAGACCATCTGGTTGATAGGCTGGAGGTAGAAGCGCAGTGATGCGTGTAGCTTACCAGTACTAATCGCCCGTTCGGCTTGTCCATAGAATTAACTCCGCGCAGTAAAGCGCCGCGCCAGCGGCGACAACGGACACGATTCTTACAAGCGCCTTGTTACAACCAATCAATTTCGTTGTTATTCAGTTCCTGAGACTGAGCAAAGTTTTTGGCGCCAGATTGCAGTCCGCGTTCCTGCACGGCCCGGGAGAAACCATCCGGGACAAGCAGACGTCGCGGCAGGCTGCGGGCAAACCAACCCGCCAAGCGCCATCCAAGTTTGCCGGTGACCATACCGCGAGGGATCACCCGTTCCCATCCCGAACACGGAAGTTAAGCCTCGCCGGGCCGATGGTACTGCACGGGCAACTGTGTGGGAGATTAGGTGATCGCCGGCATTATTCTTCAAACAAAAAGGCCATGCCCTTCCGGCATGGCCTTTTTGCGTTCTGTTGCTTTGTGGCTTACCGTACCGCACCCGCGTGTGCACGTTCCGATTTGTGCGCCTGGGCGTGCGCGGGCGCCCCGTGCTGCATGGCCTGAGCCAGCTGAGCTCCTTGCGGCGATCCAAGACCGCAGCACGGATCCCATCCGTACGATGCCGCAAACGCACCGTTGTTGCCCATGGTGACGTCGCGGAAGTTGCTGCTTTCATCCAGACTGTACAGCGACGGGTTGACGAACCCCACCCTGCGATTGAGTTTCTGGTTCAGCAGGACTGAGAGTCCCGCCCACAGCGGAGCCACCGCACTGGTACCGCCTACCACCATCTGCTGGCCGTCAACCAGGATGTTATACCCGGTTTCAGGATCGGCGTTGCCTGAAACATCGGGTACGCCGCGGTTGGGCTGAGTGACATCGGTGGCTTGCCAGGCAGGCCGTGCAAACACGGTGCTGTAGCCGCCTCCCGTCGCTCCGCCTTGTGCGCCGTCGTTCCATGCCGTCTCGCTGGTGATGGCGCTATTGGCCGACAAAAGCCGTGTGCCGCCGGCCGCCAGCACATAGGGGCATGACGCTGGAAAGTCCACGTGATTCTTGCCGTCGTCAACCCCGTCGCTGGAACCGCTATCTCCCGACGCAGCGGCGATTGTGATCCCCAGCAGGCCCGCTTCCTGCGCCACCTGGGTGAAGTTCTGTATCGATTGAGAGGTCCAGTTGATTTCCGCGCTGCCCCAACTGATGGAGATCGCGGAAGGCCGGTTCAGCTCGTCGTGAATCGCAGTGCTCAAAGCATCCTGGAATCCACGCTCGGTGTTGGGCGCGAAATACACCGCGATCTTCACACCCGGAGCGACTGCCCCGGCGACTTCAATATCCAGCATCACCTCGCCGTCGGCGCTGTGCACGGTGGTGGGACGGTTATTGGCATGGTCGACTGCAACGCTCTTGACCGTGGGCGCCTGCAATCCCAGGCCCTGGAAATACTCGTTGATATCGACTGGACGATAGCCGCCACCCAGCTCGATCAGACCAATGGTCTGTCCGGCGCCGTCCGCGTTAGCCGGAAAGCCATAGAGCCTGGCCACTTGAGCGGGAGTGTAGGAGATGTTCGAGGCGCGGGCGCCAAACGTGCGGTTGGCGCCGCGATAGCGGAAGTGCGGCTTGGCCACCGGCCGGTCATCGAGGCCGAAGACGCCAGATACGTAGGAAGCGTATTCCTCGGGCAGGTGGATGGCGCCGGTGTGCCCGCGGTACGTTCCGTTCTCATGCTCGTACTCGATCAGTTCCACTGAGAATGCCTTTTCCATTGCCGCGGCCGTTCCGGTCAACGTAATGGTGCGGCGCAGAGTCTCGTCGCCTCGTTCGAGCGCCTGCAGGTGATTTTCGCGGGCAAACTGGCGGATCTTGTCGATGTGCGCAGGATCGGCGCCGTAAGTCCTGGCGAAGTCGGAGTGGTTGATGAATTTGTCTTGATTCTCGGGCGCCGCCAGCGGTTGACGATGCTTGAGGATAAGCGAGACTTCCACGAGCTGGTGCGGGTCGGTGGGACCGATGGCTCGCGCTCCGGGCGCCAAAGTGTGCTCGGTGCCTGCAATTGCGATCTTCTTGGAATTCGCCATGTGCAACTCCTTGGGTGATTTCGGGTTTGTCGATCGAAGGTATGGCATCAAGTGTCTCCGCTCCACGCACGGATGCAACCGTCTCAACAGAGTCTGTTGACACGACGTACCCTTGACGCAACAGCGCCGCGGCCTGAGAGCCGGAGACAGCTTGCGATTTTGATGGGTGGCCCGGTTTGGGCGGGCCCGTTAGCAGGGGAGACTAGCTGGCGCGAGGCACACCGGCCTTCGCGAGCAGGGGCCGAATTGTGGTTGGCGATCTACCGGCTTCGGCGAGCGACGTGCGGGCGCTCAACTGAGCTCATCCACCTAACGCCTTTCCCTTCACGTTTTGGCGCCGTGGGTTTACCTTCCGTCGTCGATTCTCGTTAAGCCGTCACCATTGCCGTGGAGCGGCAATCAAACGGTGCCTCACTCAGATGATCAAGCACAGATGCAGTCTCTATATAGGTCTAACTCCGGGCTTCGACGATGCAACGCGAAAACTTCCTTTCTTCTCTTTGCCGGTCGGCAGCACTGCAAAACATGACCACAGCGGCGAACCAACTGGCAGCTCACGCGGCTGTTTCTCCCGAAGCAGCCGCTCAATCACGTCCACTATACTCCCAATCCCCGAGGCGATGTAAAGCACGCGATCGTTAATCATTTTGAGGACAGCCGATTGTTTTTTGAGCACAGCCAATTGTGGAAATGGCATCAAGGGGTGCACGAAGATTCTTCTCACCAGAATCCGCTTGCCGATGCTGTTTTATCTTCCAAGGAACCGCTGAATAGGGCAGGGCTTTGAAAGGCCACGACTTCAATCGTGTGCCGCTAAAAGACGGCGCTTTGAAAGAGCACGACTTCACAGGCTGCGGAATCATGCTTTTCGGTGATGGAATTCGAAAGGAGGAACCCACTCCCGCGGAAGGCCTGCCTAGTCTTTGCCGTTTTGTTGGATCAGATCATTGCTTGTGAGCATTTAACCAGTAACCATGGAATTCATTAGATGTCCGGCCCCATCCCCGACGCGCCCGTTCCCTCAATCCCCACCGGCAGCGGCGGCATCGATCCTAGCGCCCTGGCTTCCTCCACCACCGCATCGAGCTGGCTTAGCACTTCCTCCACGGTCATGGTGTAAAGCTCGCGCTGGCTGTCGTAGCCTTCCTCGATCAACTGCTTCAGATAACGCCCCGCGATCTGCGCCGCCAGCAGATCAGTGATCACCTTGCCGGCGCGCTTCTTCTGCTCCACCCACGCGGTGCAGGGCAGCGCAATGTAAATGGGGCGGCTGTTCACGTCAAAGCGTATGTCCACCGCGTCGGCGTGGCGCGTCGCAATGGCAACAATGTTGGCCGTCCAGCGGCAGTGCAGCGCTTCGCCCGTCCAGCGATCGGTGACTTGGAATTCTTCGTACATGGGATAAGGCTAGCCGCCGTGGGTGCGGAAGAGCAAGCGGCCCCGCCGCATGCCGTGATGGCCAGCACAACTCCGCCGCATTCCATGCACCTTCGGTGGACGCTCATCTTGGCGCGCTGATAGACTGGTAGGGTTGCAGTCGTAGTGCCTACCTCCAAGCGGACCTGCCTGCAAGTCATTCCAAGAAGGACAAAAGAGACTCTGTGAAGACTGAAACCCGTCACGCGCTCAAGCAGGACAAATTTGCCAACGCAGCCAAGGGGGGTGTCAGCTGGGTGACCGAACACCGGTCCGGGCGCTGGGTCATCGGCGCCGCGGTGCTGGTGCTGGTCCTGGTGGCCGCGCTGGTGGTCTGGAACATCCGCTCCTCGGCGGCCGACGATGCGCTGGGCGCCGCGATGGATACTTACACGGCACAGCTCAACACCCCCGGCGCTCCGCCTGAAACCGGCACTTATGCCACGGCGACAGACCGCGCCAAGGCGGCCAACCAGCAGTTTGTGACGGTAGCCAATCAGTATGGCTGGCTCCCCGAGGGCTCCAAGGCGCATTACTTCGCCGGCGTCACATACCAGGATCTGGGCCAGACTGCCTCCGCGGAGAGTGAGCTGAAAGCCGCTGCCGGAGCGTGGAACCGCAATGTGTCCAACCTGGCCAAGCTGGCATTGGCGGGCCTTTATCATCAGACCGGCCGCGATCCGCGGGCCATCGAGCTCTATAACGATCTGATCAAGAAGCCGTCGGTGACCGTTTCGGCTTCGGTGGCGCAACTCGACCTGGCCGACCTCTACGTGGCCGAGGGCAAGCAGGATCAGGCGCGTGCTTTGTGGGCCAAGATCAAGGACGCTGACAAGGACGGCATGGCCGGCTCCGTTGCAGCGCAGAAGCTGTCCGGCAAGCAGCAGTAGAGCAGGCATTAGGGATTAGGGATTAGGAAAAGCAGGCAGAGAGCCTTTCTCACTAGTGCCTAATCCCTAATCCCTGCCTTTGAGCATTTTCGTCGGGCGCTGCGTCTGTCGGATGTATGAGCGCCAGCCTGACATTACCCTGGATGGAGATCGCCCAAAGCGCCGTGCACGACGAAACCCGCCAGCACGCGAAAGAAGAAGCGCTCGCGGCCCTGGTGGAGCAGTATGCCAGCACCCTCTATCGGGTGGCATTTTCCGTCATGCGCAACGCCGCCGACGCGGAAGATGCCGTGCAGGAAGCGTTTCTACGCGTCCTCCGCCACCGCGACACTCTCCAGGAAGTCCGCGACCAGCGTGTCTGGCTCATCCGCATTGTGTGGAATATCGTGCTCGACCGCAAGCGCCGCGCCAAAACGCGTCCGGAAACCGACGACGTGGCGGAGCTGGCCCGCGTGCTTCCCGCCACCGGGTTGAGCGCGGAAGAACGCGCCGCCGCCGCGCAGCATCATGCCAGCGTGCTCGCCCTGGTCGACCGCCTCCCCGCCAAGGAACGCGAGGTGCTGATGCTCTCCGCGTTCGAGGAACTCACCAGCGTCGAAATCGCCGCGGTGCTTGGCATAACTGAGTCCAGCGTACGATCGCGCTTATTCCGCGCCCGCAACCTGATGGCCGAAATGCTCGAGCGCCCGAGAGGTCTGCGATGAAACTTTCCCCACAAAACGGTTCCGGCGATCCCCTGCGGAACGCCGAAGAAACTTTGCGGCTGGTAGCAGCCGTCCATGCGCCGGAGGGGCTCGTGGAACGGGTGCAGGCCGGCTTGCGCGCCGCCCCGCGAACCTCGCGCCTGCTGCATTGGCCGCTGGCGCTGTCGCCCGGAATGTGGATCTACAGCGGCGCCCTGCGCGGCGCGGCGGCTGCAGCCATCGTATGCGTGGTGGCCGGCGGCGGCTGGCGAATCTATTCGCACGTGCAGCCCGCGTCTTCAGCCAAAGTCATCGTGATGCCGGCGCGCGTGGGCGCTTCCGGCGGATTCTCCAGCGCCGGCGCCATGCGCACTCCCGAAACGCTGAACGGGCCGGTGCTCACGCATGCCATTGCGCCCACCGCACAGAACCCAGTCTCACCCGCTAGCAAAACCCCGCCGCGCTCGAAGAAACACGCCAGAGCAACCGCCAGCAAGCCGAAAACGAAGACCGCGCCTCAGCAGGCCGCGCCTCAATAGTTCTCGAGTGTGCCCCATCCAACGCACAGTCTCACCGTGCGTTGGGTGGGATACCAACCCCTATCCGTCCATCCCGGTTACGTCTCGCGCGCAAGGGCCTTGAACAGCATGCCCAGCAGCGCCAGCACCACCGCGCCCCAGAACGCTGGAAACAGCCCGTAGACACGGAATCCCGGCACCAGCCCTGACGCCACCAGGATCATGATCGCGTTGATCACCAGCAGAAACAGCCCCAGGGTGAGAATGCTGATAGGGAACGTGATGATCTTCAGCACCAGCCCCACCGTGGCATTCAACAGGCCGATCACCAGCGCAGCCACCAGCGCCGCGCCCAACCCGCGCACCTCGAAACCCGGCACCAGCCGGGAAGTGATCAGCAACGCAACGGCGCTCAACAACCACTGCAGCAGCAGCCTGAACATGGATCGTTCTCCTCGTGCGGCGATTCGGATGGGTTGCCATTCGGCCGCCCCAGTGAGGGAATAACGGCCGGCATTGCAACTGATTGTACTCAGTCGAGCCGGTAAACTGCAGTTGAGCTACCTTTCGCGCGGGCCGCTGTCAAACCGGCAGGACTTGCTGGCGACGGGTACAGATTCGGGGGACAGAATGCGGCTTGGTGGCTTTGGCATGTTCTCAGCACTAGCGCTTGCGTCTGTGCCGATGCTCGCGCAGGCACCCGCAAGCGCTCCGCTCCCTGACGTGCGTCAACTGCTGCGCGAGGCTCAGGAGCATCAGAAGCAGGTCGAAAAAATCCGCGAGACCTACACCTACAACTCGCTGCAGACCATCCAGGACATCGACGCGGCGGGAAAAGTCCTCAAGACCGAATCCACCGACAATGAAGACTTCTTCGTCCACGGCCACGTGATCGAGCGCACGGTGAAGAAGAACGGCCAGCCGCTCAGCGATCGCGATCAGCAAAAGGAAACCGAGCGCGTCACCAAGCTGGTGGAGAAGGCGGAAAAGACGCCTTCCGATCAGCCGCTCCAGGGCCAGGCGATCAGCATCAGCCGCGTGCTCGACATCATGGATGTGGGCGCGCCGCGCCGCGAGATGTTCCGCGGCCGGCCCACCATCGTGTTCGACTTCATCGGACGCAAAGATGCCAAGGCCCACGGCATCGCCGAGGAAGCGTCAAAGAAGCTGAAGGGGACCATCTGGATTGACGAAGCGGACCGCCAGGTGGCGCACGTGGAGGTCACGTTCGACGACAACTTCCACGTGGGCGGCGGCCTGGTGGCCAACGTGCAGAAGGGCTCGAACTTCCGTTTCGATCAGGCGCCCGTAGACGGCGGCCTCTGGCTTCCCACCGGCGCCGAAGGAACCCTGCAGGCTCGCCTGCTGCTGGTCAAGAACATGCGCCAGCACTTCAGCGAGCGCGACTACGATTACAAGCGGTTCAAGGTGGAAACGCAGCAAGGCAGCGCCACCAGGGTAGCCGATCCCCGCCCCTGATTTGAGCCGCGGGTGCCAGGTCTCTGCCCCCAGGTTTCCGAGGGGGGAGGGGGAGGGGGTGGGGGTTTAGCGCTTCCGGGAGGTCTGGTCGGCCCTTTGGCTCCGACACAACCCCTTTCTTGCCGGATTCTATGATTTTGCGTATCAATTCTCTCGTTGCGTGACTTAAGTAACCATATATGAGGTTACTGCTGGAGGGTAGGGGGGTATATGTTTTTCCCTTCCCTGAAACGGCGAAATCCGCCCGATGGCGGGCGGATCTCTGTGAAGGTATAGTGGCCCGGATGGGGAAGGATTGCTGTGCCGGGCGTCACAGGGGGGACGTTCATAAGAGACAGGGAATAGGGAGTAGGGAACAGGGAGTAGAAAACGAATACGAAACTAAAAAAAACAAGCGCGCCGAAGGACCTGAAAGCTATAGATATCCCAGGTCCCAAAAGACAGGGAATAGGGAGTAGGGAACAGGGAGTAGAAAACGATACGAAACCCAAAAAACAGGCGCGCCCGAAGGACTTGAAAGCTGTAGATGTCCCAGGTCCTCCACCACGGCGGACGAGGAACCTAGGGGCGCCCGGCACCCGGCCATACACGGGACGATAGCGCTACGCGGGGGAATAGGTATCGTGTCCCCCTATTCCCCAAAAAAAACAAGCGCGCCGAAGGACCTGAAAGCTATAGATATCCCAGGTCCCCCGCCGCAGCGGACGAGGGACCTAGCCCGGCACCCGGCTATACACGGACGATCGCATTACGCGGGGGAATAGGTATCGTGTCCCCCAATTCCCCAATTCCCCCAGGTCCCCCAATTCCCCCAGGTCCTCCACCACGGCGGACGAGGAACCTGGGGGCGCCCGGCACCCGGCCATACACGGGACGATAGCGCTACGCGGGGGAATAGGTATCGTGTCCCCCTATTCCCCCTATTCCTATTCCCCCCTATTCCCCGTTGCCAAGGCTCCCAGGAGTGTGACGCTTGTCTCGCCCGATTACGGAGCGGATACGCCGGTGGCATTTACTTACTCGGGAGGGCAGGTGCAGGTTACGGTGCCCAAGCTTGTGGCGTATGTCGCCGTCGTTTCGAACTGAATTAGTCGGCCATGATTACCTGGCCATGGCGGGCGGCCCAGGCTCCCATTACGTGAACTGAAATCGAGTCGTTGTGGACCGGGTGGCGACGGGAGCATGGTCAGCTTCCCTCCCCGGTCCCCAAAAGCGAGGGACCGGGGGCACCCTCAGCTCGGTTTGAAAAGATACGGGGAGACCGGGGCCAACCTTTGGTAGGGTTAGAATGTCACGCGAAAAATTGTTCGAATCGTGGGATGATGTCCGCAATCGTTTTGATAATATCCTCGAGCGTCCGGTCAACAGGTTCTCTTGGCATCGTTTTGTCTTGGAACGTTACCGTGACGGAAGCCCGATGCTCCATGTGCATTGCCTCAAGCTCGGCGGGCGTGGGTATTGTCTTACGGTCGGGGCCCCAGTGGGCAATTGGCTGGACTCTACCAGCACCGTCAACGGAAAATGCGAAGAAGGGTACATATGCCAGAGTGAGGATGGGCATTCTGTGCTTGTCCGTGTTTACGAGTTTGTGAAGCAGCAGCAACGACTCATACCCTCTGTTGTGCGGCTGAACCACCTTAATTTCGTCAATGGCCGATGTGGGGATTCCGCGCTTCGTAAGACGATCCAGACGATCCACGTACCCAGGCTCTCCGGGCGCGCCAGCGATAGGGAAAGATGTAATGCGCCGATCATTGCCGGAGGTTTGATTGAACGCCGGGGAAAAGTATCGCTGAGCCAGTTCCCAAACGATGTAATCGAGCGCCGCCCTGATATTTGTGACGCAATCGCCAACGATGGTGCTGAGTCGCAATGGGGGCGGCACGGTGATGATAGGAGCGGGAACCGCCGCATCATCATATTGCTGCGTCCCGATGACCCAGGGCCTAGCATTAAGATACACAGCAATCTCGTCCTTGAGCGAATCGATATGTTCTTGAGCCCGGATGACTTTGAGCCTTGCTCCGTCTAGCTGATTTGGCATATGGAATCATAACCCCTTACTTGACACAAGGGGATAATTACCTTTTCTGGTTAACACTCGACGCGACTTTTTGAGGTCCGTGAGGGCTGCGGGATGGGGGCACAATCTAGTTGCCGCAGACCAAGCCGCAGGATGAGTACGGCGTGTCGGCTGCAATCCAGCCGTGAGCGCCGTCACGTAGCTGTGATCTGGGGCGGCGGTCAGCAAGCAGGGGGCGTTGGAATTTCGGGAAATCTTCGTGCAGCTGTGATTATCTGTGATATTAGAGGAAGGGAAGATGTTTAGATGCCTGATATGCGGGTGCTCGCGGCCGGATACCAATGGCCTTAACTGTGCTCTCTGTGGACACGCGATAGGAATGCGTTCTGAGCAGTGTTATATCACCGAGGATACGAAAGCCAAGCTCCTCGGAAATGCTGAGGCCCTGAGGGCCTTTGAGGTGACGCTCGAAGAGCATCGAATGCTGCAAAAGAGCGTCGGCGGTATGGAAGTGTTTGGTCTAGTTCTCGCCGTGGCTGATTCGCTTAATTCAGGCGTGCTCCGGAAGCTAGTGTTGTTCTTGTGGGAGATCGCCATCCCTAAGGAAGAAATCCTTCGCCTGCGATTGGATGAGCCTGAGCGGATTTCAGAGATTTTGGACCTTGGAATGCCCAGAAGTTCGTAGGTGAGGTCGCAATCATTCGCCCGTCGAGTCCATATTTATGCGTTTCAGACTCCAGCCATTGTCCGAAAGCTCAAAAAGGGCAACCCCAAAGTTGGAGAAGCCCCCTGATGTAGATGATTTCGAGAAATTATGCGGATATTCCTCGCCTACCGAAATCGCGCCGTTCCCTGTCAAACCGATTGGATTGTTTTCCAGGATGTCCTCCCCGTGGTTTCTAGGGATAATTTCATACTCAAATTCCACTTTGGCCCTAGGGCCATCAGTAAATATCTCCATCACATCGATCTTGTTGACCGTCCCCACTTGAATGGATACAGTCTCGTTGCTGCAGCCGCTCTGCGTGTCGGCCGAGACGACGGCCGCCACCTTCCGGCCCTCCGGAGTGAGTGAGACCCGCGAGAATACGCCGTCTGAAGCCGATTGTACGTAGCCATATCTCTCGGCCCAGGATTGGGCTTCCGACGGGGATTGGATGCACCTAGAGATCCGGTGTACGGTAGCTGGGGCGACCTGCCCTAAGTTGACGTATACGTTAGCGCCGGCCTTTATCCAGGCTGAGGACTGTATCCGCTCGGCCGCCGAGGTCCGGTTCAGCTTTCCGGAGCACCCTGCGCAAAGTATTGCAGATCCGGCGAGCGCTATTGCGAGTCTGCGCATTTTCTTTCCCTATTTGTTAGGGAGTCTAGCACAGACCGAGGGCCGTGCGCGTACGCCCCGCCTGGCATTTGAGGCTTTGGATTACGGCGGGGGCCTCGATCTCAAGAGCGAATCTATTCGGTTGAGGGTGCCCCTGTCCCTCGTCCGCCGCGGCGGAGGGACCTGGGATAAACCTCATTGGCTTCACGCCGACCCCACGACCCCCTCACCCGCGCGGCAACTCCGTAACCTCCAACCGCTCTTCCGGCTTGAGATATCCCTTGCGGCGAAACCAGTCTTCCATTGCCGCCTGCAGCCGCTCCAGGGGCACGCGATGCCCCGCCTCCAGCAGCCCATCGCCCACCGGCAGCGTGTCGTCGAAGACCGCATCGTTGGTGAAGTTGCGCATGGCAAAGCTGTCGATCCAGCGAATCGGGCACGCATTCCGCGCCCCTGCCGCATCGATCCGCTCCACCGACAATTTGCGCACGAACATGCCCCCAGTCTATCCGCCGCTCGCCAGCCCGGCGCGGCAGGCGACAAGAAGGCGAAGACAGCTCCTGCCGTAGGGGAAAAAGCCAGATTTCCGGCTGCGGGGCTAAATGGAGCTATTAAACAGGTTAGCCGGCCTAACCATCGGATTCAGCCGGAGTTACAGCGAATTGCCCATCGAAATAAGTCACTTTTCGGCTTGTATTTAGTAAAATCAAGGGATGGAAATTCGACGAAGGTCAGGCGTACGCTGCCTGATGACTCCGCTCCGAATTTGGCTGTTGGCTGGTATTACATCGCTTGCACTTGCGGTTGTCGTGGTTACCCTTTCCACGCGTACTGTGCAGGCAAATGTAAAGTTCGCCCAACCGGCAGCTATTGTGCCACCTTCGGTTCCGGCAGTTCCCAAGGCTGCGCCGGACTCGCTGACTCCCCAGAGAACCGTCGCCGCGCGGCACAAGGGCCTGATACAAGGCCTGGCAAGCTGGTACGGCGGGGTTTTCAATGGCCGCACAACGGCCAGCGGAGAACGGTACGACATGTATGCGATGACCGCGTGTCATCCCACACTGCCGTTCGGATCTCTGGTGAGGGTGGTGAACGTCAACAACGGGCGCTCGGTAGTTGTACGCATTACCGATCGCGGAGACCTGGCAGAGGGCCGGATTATCGACCTTTCCTACGGGGCCGCGGAAGTGCTCGCTATGACCAACGCTGGACTGGCGCCAGTGAGGCTGGATGTCCTCTCTCGCGGGGCCAAACCGAACCAAGGGCAACACTAACCAGAAGGAAAACCGCAGTGCGAACGGCCGGCTTGAGGAGCTGGCCGTTCGCTTTTGGCGCGCTCACAACCCCAGTTCGCTGGCCCGTTTCCGCATCGCCTCAATACAGAATGCGATGTGCGCATCAAGGTCCACGCCCAGCTCAGCGGCGCCCTGGATCACGTCCTCGCGATTGACCCCGCGCGCGAACGCCTTGTCCTTCATCTTCTTCCTCACCCCGGGCGCTTCCACGTCGGCAATCGCTTTGGTCGGCTTCACCAGCGCGCACGCCGTCAGAAACCCCGCCAGCTCGTCGCAGGCAAACAGCACTTTATCGAGGTGCGCGACCCGCGGCGTGCCGGAGTATTCGGCGTGGCCCAGGATGGCCGTGCGCAACTCCTGCGGCCAGCCCTGCCGTTCCAGCTCGCGCACGCCCACGAACGGATGTTCCTCGCGCGACGGATGGCGCTCGTAGTCAAAATCATGCAGCAGCGCCGTGGTGGAGTAGAGGTTGAGCAGGGCTTCGCGGTCGGAGCCGGTGAGGCCGAGGCGGTCGGCCTCCGCCTCGCCATACGCGGCCACGCACGACTCGACCGCCAGCGCGTGCTTGCGCAGGCTTTCGCTCTGGGTCCACTCCCATAACAGGCCGAGTGCCTGCTCGCGCCCATACCGGTTTTCGTCGCTCATGGAATCTCCTGTTGCACAATTTGGTTCGCGTTTTTTCGGGTTTTTCAGAGTATGATGGGGAAAACTTGGGGTAGACCCTAAGTTCCTACTTGACAATTATGGTTCACTCCCTCGAAAGTAGCACATATCGTGGTGCACACAGGCACCGCGGAGACCAAGCTCTGGCACTCCGCACACAACCGATGGCGACTACCTTTGTGAGCATTGACCCTCGCGAAGTTGTCCGCTGCGAACACTGCACCATGGTGCAGTACCGCACAAGCAACTCCCTTTGCCGGCGTTGCCATAAACCCCTGGACATTGAGGAGCCGATAGTGCTCGGCCCCGTGGCCGTGCCCGACCCGCGCCAGCAGCCGGTGACCGAAGCCGGCATGCAGGTGGCTTCGCAGGTCCGCGAAATCCGGCGGGCGCGCCACCTCAGCCAGCGACAACTGGCCGGCCGCATGCAGGTGCCTCGCACCTACATTTCCAAGATCGAGAACGGGAAGGCGATTCCCACTCTCGGGTCGCTGGAAAGGCTGGCCAACGCTCTCGAAGTGGGCGTGTGCCAACTGGTGCGCGATTCGCGCAGCCGCCGCGACGAGGAAGTGACCTCCATCCTCACCGATCCGTTCCTGGCGGAGATTGCGTCGCTGCTGCCTCGTCTGGATTCGTTGCAGCGCACGCTGATCTACGGCGCCATTCGCGACAAGGCTACTGGCCAGCGCCGCACCGCGTAGCGCCGCACCGCCTGGTTTTGCCGGACGACTCTCCGATTTCCGGTGGGCGGCGGACCTTCCTCTGCCGCCCACCGGCGCGCCCTCCTTGACGGCGATGCGACGGTTTAACCGCTCGACTGCGAGCGACGCCGCACCGGGCGAGAGCTGGGACGTTGCTCGGCCATGTGCGCGTAATGAAAACCCGAACTCAGTTCGCCGCGCACCCCGGTGGACGTTACACTAGAGCGGGCGGCCCTTCGCGGTGGGACGCCAATTCCGGCGGCCGTCGCCATGTCGGCAAGCCCTGAAACATGAGGCGCTCTTCTTTGTATCCAGCAGGCACGTTGCGCATTCACGAGCTCACGCCGGAAGAGCACGCCGTTTACGCGACGCTCAAGCCGGAACGCCTGCCCGAGCACGTCGCCATCATCATGGACGGCAACGGCCGCTGGGCCGGCCACCGTTCGCTCAAGCGCTTCCTGGGCCATCAGCAAGGCGCAAAAAGCGTGCAGCTGGTCACTGAAACCGCCTCCCGCATCGGCCTGCCGTGGCTCACGCTTTACGCCTTCTCGCTGGAAAACAACCTGCGCCGCCCCAGGGCGGAAGTGAACTTTCTCATGCGCCTGCTCAAGAGCTATCTCGAGGGCAACGTGCAGCGCATGATGGACAACAACGTGCGCATCCGCTACATCGGGCGCATCCACGAGTTGCCCAGTGAAGTGCAGGACAAGATGCAGTGGGCCGCCGAAACCACCGCGCGCAACACCGGCACCACGCTGACCCTGGCGCTCAATTATGGCGGCCGCTCCGAGATAGTCGACGCCTTCCTCGCGCTGGCTGCGGAAATGCGCCACAAGCACCTTCTCCCCAGCCACATCACCGAGGAAGACATTCACCGCCACCTCTACACGGCGCACATGCCCGACCCCGACCTGCTCATCCGCACCTCGGGCGAGATGCGCATTTCCAACTACCTGCTGTGGCAGATCGCCTACACCGAGATTTTCGTCACCGAGCGCCTCTGGCCCGACTTCCGCGGCATTCACCTGCTCGAAGCCATCGCCGACTTCCAGCGCCGCGAGCGCCGCTTCGGCGGATTGAGCGACAACGCCGGCGAAGTAGACGAAGACGCCGAGCGCTACAAGATCGCGGTGAGCTAGACGCCGGCTGAGGCCATCGGATTACGTACTGCCGCTCACTCGTACCGCAGAGCCGTCGATGGATCCACCCGCATCGCCTTTCGCGCCGGCAGATAACACGCCGACAGTGCAATCGCGGCCAACCCCACGGCCACCGCCGTCATGGTCGCCGGATCGTTCGCCCCAATTCCATAGAGCAGCGGCGCCAGCAGCCGCGATGCCGCAAAAGCCGCGGCCAACCCGATTGCCAACCCGATCGCCGTCAGCCTGAGTCCCTGGCCCATCACCATCTTCAGCACGTCGCTCTGCCGCGCGCCCAGCGCCATCCTCACCCCAATCTCGTGTGTCCGCTGCGACACCACGTAGGCAATCACCCCGAACAAACCGATCGCCGTCATCACCACCGCGAGAATCCCCGACACTCCCAGAAGCCACCCCGTGGTTCGCGCCGGAAACAGCGGCAGCGCCATGAAATCTCCAATCGTCTGCTCCATGGTCGTTGTCATCAGCGGATCTACGATCGGGACCTCTCTCCGCACCTCATCGAGCACCGCATGCTCGTCCCCCGCTGTCCGCAGCACGAGCGTCCGCGGCGCCGGCAGCGTCCCGCGAAACACAGCCGCCACTGGATCTTCGCCCAGAGTGTGATATTTCCCGTTCTTCACCACGCCCACCACTTCGCTCAGGGTCTTCTCGTCGCCCATCACAAAGTGTTTGCCCAGCGGATCCTCGCCGGGCCAGAGCCTCCGCGCCAGGTATTCGTTGATCACCACCGCATCGGGCTTGTCGCTATCCACTTCCTTCTCGGTCAAATCCCGCCCCCGCTGCAGCGGGATCCCCATCGTCTTCAGCAGCCCCGGCTCCACGCGAAAAACGTCCACCATCATCTTGTTCGGGTCCTTCCCAGGTTGCTTGCCCACCGACGTCTCTTCGCGCGACGTTCCCAGCGGCAAAAACGCTGCGTAGCTTGCCGAGGTGACTCCCGGAAGCTGCTTCACCCGCTCCAGCAGCCGCGCATAAAAGTCCTTCACCTTCTCCGGCGTATAACCCAGGCTCCCGGGATCGAGATCTGCCAGCGCAATGTGCCGCGTATCGAATCCCGGATCGATGGCGTTCGCGTTCATCAAGCTGCGCACGCACAAGGTTGCCCCTGCCAGCAGCACCACGCACATCGCCATCTGCGCCACCACCAGCACGTTCCGTATGCGCGCTTTCTTTCGCCCCGCCGTCTGCGACTCTTCCCGCAGCACACGCGCCGCATCCACGGCGCTCGATCGCAGAGCCGGCGCCAGCCCGAACACCACTCCCGTCGCCACCGATACCGCGGCCGTGAACAGCATCACCCGCCAGTCCGTCGGAATCTCCAGCGCGATGGGCAGATTCGCCGGCTTCAGTCCCATCAGCAGGCGCGACGTCGCCCACCCAATCGCAATCCCGGCTCCGCCGGCAACTCCGGCCAGCATCAGGCTCTCCACCAGCATCTGCCGCACCAGCCGCGCGCGCCCGGCGCCCAGCGCCGCTCGTGTGGCCATCTCCCGCGCCCGGCCGGTTGCCCGCGCCAACAGCAGGCTGGCCGCATTGGTACAAGCAATCAGCAGCAGCAACACAAACACGATCATCAGCAATCCCGTGAACGCGTAAACGTACCCGCGGAACGGCCCCGGCATCAGGGTCATCGCATACACCACTGCATCCGGCGCCTCGTCTGCCCCGGGATGCGCCAGGCCCACCTGCTTCGCCAGCACGTGCATCTCGGCCTGGACAACTTTCCGGTCGCCCGCGCTGCGCATCTTTCCCGCCACAATCAGCCAGTATGAGTCGCGATCGGTCATCCGCCGCTTGTCGTGTGTGAACTTATCCTGCACCGTCAGCGGAACCCAGAAGTCCGGTTCCGTGGCAATCATCAACCCCGTAAAGCCCGCCGGCGCCACCCCCACCACCGTGAACGCTTCCCCATCCAGCAGCAGCGTGCGCCCCACCACACCCGGGTCTCCGTTGAACTTCTGCTTCCAGCATGCGTAACTCAGCACCAATACCTGCCGCGGGTTTTCCATGCGGTCGTCATCCACTGACAGCGTGCGCCCCACCGCCGCATTCACCCCCAGCAGCGAAAAGAAATTCCCCGACACTTCCTGCGCATTCAAAAGCTCTCCCGAGCCGGCATGATTCCAGATCGCCGGCTGCCCGTCTCCGTCAAAGGCCAGCAACCCCTCCAGCGACTTCGCGTGGTCGCGGTAGTACGCGTAGTCGGAGTAATTGAACGGGAGATACGCCTGCGGCCCGGTCTGCTTCGGCCGCTTCAGCCACAGCTCGATCATCTTTCCGGTCTGGCGTACCCCCTGCGGCGGCCGCAGCAATATCCCATTCACAAATGTGAACACCGCCGTATTCATCCCGATCCCGAGAGCCAGCGCCAGCACCACCGCCGCGTTGGAAGCCGGTCGCTTGGCCAGCATCCGCGCACCGAATCGCACATCCCGCCACCAATCTCCCGGCGAAAGAATTCCCCGCTGCGCTCTCTGCCGCTCCTTGAGGCTGGTCACGTCCCCAAACTGCCGCCGCGCCGCCCTCGCCGCTTCCCGCGCGCTCATTCCCTCCGCCTGGTAGCGCTTCTCCAGCAGGCCAATGTGCTCGCGAACTTCTTCGTCGAACGCTTCGTCTTCGCGCCCCTGCGCCGCCTGCCCCTGCACTCTCGCCCACAGCATCCGCAGCTTGCCCATCGCCTCACCCCTGCCTCTCCAGCTTCAGCATCCTCTCCATTACGCCCGCCATGCGCTCCCAGTTCTCGGTCTCGCGCTCCAGTTGTTTCGCGCCTTGCCGCGTGATGGAGTAGAACCGCGCCTTCCGGTTGTTCTCGCTGGTGCCCCACTTCGACGCGATCCATCCCTGCTGTTGCAGCCTCAGCAGCGCGGTGTACACCGTTCCCTCATTCAGGTCGAGAACCCCATCGCTCACCTGCTCGATCCGCCGCGCAATTCCGAACCCGTGCAGCGGCCCCATCGCGTACAGCGTCTTCAACACCATCAGGTCCAGCGTTCCCTGCAGCACTTCCGATTTGCCTTCGCCCATCTCCCGCTCCTTTGGACATTGCACAGAAGCTAGCACACACTCCTTTGCAATGTCCATAGGAAAGATTTTCCGGGTCGCGCAGCGGGATCTGTCTGGCGGATGGGCGTCTACCTCTGCGGTCCGCTGCCGCGCATCGACACATTTGCCTGCGTCGAGTGCACCTTTGACGTGCAGTTGCAGCAGCTTCCGCCAGGGCAGAGGCGCTCATTGATACGAGGAGTATTGCAGGCGGGCTCGAATCATTTCTCGATCGGCGTCGCCGATGATTGAGCGGCTGTCGGACTGATAGCGAACGTCAGAGGATGGGCGAATTGAAGTCCGCGATGAACTGAATCCCTGGAACGTCAAGCTTGGTCAATTGCTTGTCTCCCGTGAGGAAGAGATCGATCCCAGCTGATGCGGCGCATGCAAGCTGAATGGCATCAGGAGATTTAAGCCGCTGTCGAGCCCGAAGGCGGCTGAATGGCGCGACTGCGCCGGACTCAAATGGAAGAAAACTGAAACCCATTTCTTCCAGCGTCTGGCGAATTGTCACTGACTTCTGGGGATCCGGCGATCGCTCGGCTCCAGCCATAATCTCCCCCATTGCGAAATAGCTTGTGAAGAGGCTATCATTCCGGCGATATGAGCGCTCAAGAAGCTCCCGAACTCGGAATAGATAGTCCGGGTGCTCTTCGATCAGGTAAATAAAGAGCATGGTATCCCAATAGATTCGGCTCATGCCGCATCCTCGTCATCGGACCTGATCCAGCGGAGAAATGCTTCGCCGCCTCCGTACTCGGCAAGTTCATCCTTCAGGATTCCGCGTAACCTCTCGGTCAGTCTGTATGCACGCATAGATGGATCTTCCGGATGCGTATCGTTCCTCGGCTGTGGTTGCATCGCGGGAGTCGCCACAGACTGGCCTGAAGTTTCGATCCGATAGTGAACCACCACGGTCGGGCTTTGTCCAGACGGCGGCCCGTCGATTTTGTCGATCTCAAGACTATTTTCGCGGAGAAACTTGCGGCCGGTGAGGGCATTGCAAATCTGGGGCGTGTGGTGACGAGGAAAGCCCTGCGATCTGAGCTCATTGTTAACGTCTCGCACGCGAATTGAAAACCTCGATCGTCCCTCGGTTACAGCCGGTTCGACATACTTGCTTCTTGCGAATGTCCGTATTCGATCGCTTAAGCCAATGTTGTTCATTTTGGGACCTCCCTTTTTCCGAGACAAAGAATAGCATCAGACAGAACAATATTGCAACATGGGGGTTCAAGATAAAATGTCTGTCTTAAATCTAATCGCGGCAGCTCGTTTTCCATGCGTGGTGCGGTATTCTCAACCCAACAATGAAACGCGTCCTCACCGCTGTTGTCCTTATCCCGGTTGTCCTGGTTCTGGTTTTTCTCCCCGCCCATTGGCAGCCGCTGTTTGTGGCGGTGACGGCCCTGGTGGCCGCGCTGGCTGCGTGGGAGTACCTGGGGCTGGCCCGGGATCTGGGAGCCAATCCGCCGCGCATCGCCGTGGTGGTGGCGATCCTGTTGCTGTTCGCGGCCTGGTGGCAGTGGCAGGATCCCGACAAGTTCTTTCCCGCCTACGGCATTCTCTGCATCGCTCTGCTTCTCTATTGCACCTTCGCGAGCCCCATCCAGCGCGTGCTGCCGGACGCTACCAATTCCATCTTCTGCCTTTTCTACACCGGCCTGACGCTCATTGCGCTACCCGCTCTGCGCGAGCAGTCCAACGGGCCGTCGCTGCTGGTGTTTTTGCTGTGCGTGGTCTGGGCGGGCGATACCGCCGCATTTTACGTTGGGCGGGCATGGGGACGCCACAAACTCGCGCCGTCGATCAGCCCCAAGAAAACGTGGGAGGGCTCGATCGCCTCCGTCGCGGGCAGCGTTTTGGTGGCGGCGGGGCTGCTGGCGTTATCCGAGCTACTGGCCCGGTGGAACTCCGTCGCGCTCTCTTATGCCGACGAGACGTGGCAGTACTGGCTGGTGCTGGCGGTGATTCTGAATGTGGCCGCGCAGGTGGGCGACCTGGCCGAATCTGCGCTCAAGCGCTCGGCGGGGGTGAAGGATTCCGGCGACCTGCTGCCGGGCCACGGAGGCATATTGGATCGCATCGACGCGCTGCTGCTGGCGGCGCCGGCGCTATGGTACGCTCAACTTATTCACCACTCCTTCTGAGAGGTGGCCAAACTGCCGCGATTCAATGCGATACGGAGCTGACGCCAATTTGGTCTGTTGCGGAGGACAACCCCCGCAGGGGCTAAAGCCCGGATCTTTGTGATCGGCACTTGCGGCACGACTGAAGTCGTGCCCTAATAAGAAACAAAAATGCAAGTTAAACAAAACAAAGGATCGGTCAAGAACGCCCGTTTCATCCATCGCGGGTCGGAAAAACGGCGGTGGCGGACTGTTACAAAGCTTCCCCCGCGGGAAATTGAGCATTGAAACGACTCGCCATTCTCGGTTCGACCGGCTCCATCGGACAAAGCACTCTTTCCATCGTTGAACAGTTTCCCGAGCGCTACTCCGTGACCGCTCTGGCCGCCGGACGCAACGTGGACGAGGCCTTCACGCAGGCCGCGCGCTGGCGTCCGAAGATAGTTTCCACGGCCACCGAAGAGTCGGCGGGGCGGCTGGCCGTTCGCCTGCGCGATGCCGGCATCTCCGGCATCCAGATCGTCCACGGAACCGAGGGCACGGTCGCCTGCGCGACCCACCCGGAAGCGGACTTCGTGGTGTCGGCCATCGTTGGCGTGGCGGGGCTGGAGGCGACGCATGCGGCGATCCTCGCCGGCAAGCCGGTGGGCCTGGCCAACAAGGAGTGCATGGTGGCCGCCGGCGAAATCCTCACCGCCGCCGCCCGCGAACGCAAGGTGCCGATTCTGCCTATCGACAGCGAGCACAACGCCGTGCACCAGTGCATGCGCGTGGGTCGGCCCACCGAGGTCAAGTTCATCTGGCTCACGGCTTCCGGAGGACCGTTCCGGGAGACGCCGCTGGACCGCTTCCCCGGCATCACGCCGGAACAGGCGCTCAAGCATCCCACCTGGGTCATGGGGAGGCGGATCACCATCGACTCCGCCACCATGCTTAACAAGGGGCTGGAGGTGATCGAAGCCTGCCGCCTGTTTGACGTGCCGCCGAGCAAGGTGCGGGTCATGGTGCATCCGCAATCGACGGTGCACTCGCTGGTGGAGTACGTGGACGGCTCGATTCTGGCGCAGATATCCGTCACCGATATGCGGCTGCCGATTCTGTACGCGCTGGCTTATCCGGAACGTCCGGCATCGAACCTGACCTTTGATCTGGCGGCGCTACGGCATCTGGATTTTGAAGAGCCGGATTTTGAGCGCTTTCCATGCCTGCGCCTGGCCTTTGAGGCCGCGGAAAAGGGTGGCGCGCATTGCATCGCGCTCAACGCCGCCGACGAGGTGGCCGTTGAGGCCTTCCTCGACCGCCGCATCCCATTTACCGGGATACCAGATACAATTGAGAAAGTGCTCGCTTCCACCCCGGAGGCGCATCCGGCCACTATTGCCGAGGTGCTTGCGGAGGATCATCAGGCGCGCCAAAGAGCTGCTGCGCTAGTGAGTTAAGCCAGCGCCCGGGCAAAGGAATTCTCTCGAACTTATGCAGGATCTTCATACTATCGTGGTGGCGATTATCGCCTTCATCGTTCTCATCGGGGTGATGGTTGTTGTCCACGAATTCGGCCACTTTGCGGTGGCCAAATTGTGCGGCGTGCGCGTCGAATCGTTTTCCGTGGGCTTTGGTCCGCGGCTTTTCGGAGTCAAGCGCGGTGACACCGACTACAAGGTTTGCCTGCTGCCCCTGGGCGGTTATGTCAAAATGACGGGCGAATCGCCGGAACAGAATCTCCAGGCGCCGGGCACCCCGGTAGCGCAACAGATCCTCGAGGGCGGCGCCGGCAAAGCGGCCGAGAGTGCCGGCTCGGCCGACTACGATCCCGGATCGTTTACCAACCATCCGCGCTGGCAGCGCATGCTCATCGGGCTGGCCGGACCGGTGGCCAACTTCATTCTGGCTTTTGTGCTGATGGCGTTCTATTACGCCTTCATCAACGAAGTTCCGCAGCACCAGGTCACCTCGGCCAATGTGGAATGGGTGGTTCCGGACTCGCCCGCGGCCCAGGCCGGATTCAAGACCGGCGACGTGATCAAGAGCTTTGATGGGGTTCGCAATCCCGACTGGATGCAGGTGGGCAACCAGGCGCAGTTGAACCTGAACCAGAACGTTGCCGTGACGGTGGACCGCGATGGAAAGACGATTCCGCTGACGCTGCACATTCCCTCGCTGCCCAGGGGCGAGGATGCGGTGGACATCAGCGACGCGGGCATAGAGCCGCAGTTCATGCCGGGACCCATCAGCGTATATGACGTAAGCCCCGGGACACCCGCGGATCAGGCTGGCCTCAAAGCGGGCGACCTGATCGTCTCCGTCGACGGGCAGCAATTTCACTACGTAGGCACGCTGCAGGCTTACATGAAGGCCCTCCCCGGCAAGACGCTCAAGCTGGACGTGCAGCGCGGAGGGCAGCATGTGACGCTGAATGCCACTCCGGCGAAGCAGCCGGATGCCAGTTACAGGCTGGGATTCGAGGCCATCAAGCCGCCCATGCGCCGCGATCCGCAGCCGATGGGGGTTGCGATTACGAAATCGAAGGCGTTTTGCGTGGACAACTCCACGCTGATTGTCGAGGTGCTGGGGCGGCTGTTCACGCGCCAGGTGGCGGTGTCGCAGCTCTCCGGCCCGGTGGGCATTGCGCGCATGGCCGGGGAAGCCGCCAGCATGGATGGCTATCAGCCCAAGTTCGGGCTGGCCGCCGCCATCAGCATCAATCTCGGCATTCTCAACCTGATGCCGTTCCCCATTCTCGATGGCGGGTTGATTCTGCTGCTGCTGATTGAAAGCGTGCTGCGCCACGACATCAGCATCCATGTGAAGGAGCGCATCTACCAGGCCGCGTTTGTGGTGCTCGTGGTCTTTTTCGCCTTCATCATTTTCAACGATGTGAGCAAGCTGCCGGCGTTTAACCACCTTCATCCGTGAATTGAAAGTGAATGAGTGAAAGAGTGAATAAAGTGAACGAGTGAACAGCATCGTCCAGGCACTTGTCACAGTTTCACTTCTTCACTTCTTTCACTCTGTCACTTTTTTCACTCCATCACTCTTTCACTGCCCTATGCCTATCACCAGCCATATCCGCGTGCGTTATGCCGAAACCGACCAGATGGGCATTGTCTACTATGCCAACTTCCTGGTGTGGTTTGAGATTGGCCGCGTGGAGCTGCTGCGCTCCCTCGGCTTGGCCTACAGCCAGATGGAGAAGGACCACAAGCTGATTCTGCCGGTGGTGGAGGCGACGTGCCGTTATCGCGCGCCCGCCCGCTACGACGACGAGATCATCATCGAGACGCGGCCGGCTATGCAGCGCAGATCGGTGCTGAAGTTCGCCTATCGCATCCTGCGCAACGGCACCGACGGCGCCGAGCCGCAACTGCTGGCCGAAGGCGAAACCACGCACGTAGTGTGCGACGAGAATTTGAACAAGCAGCCGCTGCCGCATGAGTATGTGGTGGCGTTGCGCAAGCTGATGGACCACGCGACGCCCGCAACGCTGATACCCTAGAAGCATGAAATTCGGCGTGCCTGTCTTTCCCGGTTCCAACTGCGACTACGACACCTACAACGTGATCGAGACCATCGCGCATCAGCCGGTCACGTTCCTCTGGCATGACTCGGCAGACCTGCAGGGAGTGGACGCCATCCTCATCCCCGGCGGCTTTGCCTACGGCGACTACCTGCGCACCGGCGCCATTGCGCGCTTTTCGCCGGTGATGGAGTCGGTGAAGAAGTTCGCCGCGCAGGGCGGCCTGGTGCTGGGCATCTGCAACGGCTTCCAGATCCTCACCGAAGCCGGCCTGCTGCCCGGCGCGCTCATGCGCAACGCGGGCCTCAAATACATTTGCAAGCAGGTGCACCTGCGCGCCGAGACCGCCGACAGCCCCTTCACCAACAAGCTGCAAAAAGGCGAAGTGCTGCTGATCCCCATCGGCCACATGGAAGGCAACTATTTCTGCACGCCCGAGGAGTTGAAGCGCCTGGAATCGGAAGACCGCATCGCCTTCCGCTACTCCACGCCCGGCGGCGAAATCGCGCCCGAAGCCAATCCCAACGGCTCGCTCTCAAACATCGCCGGCATTCTCAACGAGGGCCGCAACGTGCTGGGCATGATGCCGCATCCGGACCGGTCGAGCGAAGAGTTGCTGGGCTCGTCCGATGGCTGGAAGATCTTTGCATCGATGGTGAATGCGCTGGCGACGAAGTGACGGCCTCCAGCCTCCAGTGCTGACGCCGACGGGTTCTCCAACCCCAAGTCGCAGCGCCAATCCGAAGTGTAGCGCCTCCAGGCCGGCTGTCGTGTGGGCCTCCAGGCCCGCGCCCGCGTATAGATAGACCGCCTCGACCTTTGACAACCCCGCCCCCGCCGTCACTCATCCAACATTGCTGCCGTATGGGTAACGGCGTCTCTTCGCGTAATTTCGGGCCTTGCTTTTATACCTTCATGATCCAGGCTCGGTTCGCATTTTCAACAGAGGAATGACTCATATGAGACGAGTTCTCCGCATTTCACTCCTCGCGCTGCTGGCCCTTGGGCTCTTTCGGCCGGCAGTCGCCCAGGCCGGCATCGGCGTGGGCATCAGCGTAAACTTTGCGCCGCCCGCGCTGCCCATCTACGAGCAGCCGCCCTGCCCCGAAGAAGGCTTTCTTTGGGTTCCCGGCTATTGGGCCTGGGACGACGATGACCAGGACTACTACTGGGTTCCTGGAACGTGGGTGCTGGCGCCGGAGCCGGGCCTTCTCTGGACTCCGGCCTGGTGGGGCTGGGGCGATGGCGTGTTCCTGTTTCACGAAGGCTTCTGGGCCACTGAAGTCGGCTTTTACGGCGGCATCGATTACGGATTCGGATACTTCGGCGAGGGGTTCGAGGGCGGCCGGTGGGATAACGGCCGCTTCATGTATAACCGCGCCGTGGTCAATGTGAACGTCACCAACATTCACAATGTGTACGAGGACAGGACCGTCATCAGGAATGTTACGGAAACCCGCGTAAGCTATAACGGCGGCCAGGGCGGCACCACGGCCCGACCCACGTCGCGGGAGGACCAGGTGTCGCATCTGCAGCATTTCCCGCCGGCGCGCCCCCAGATGGAGCACGCGCAAATGGCGCGCTCCGATCCACAGATGCGTGCCTCGGCCAATCAGGGCAAGCCTCCGGTGGCGGCCACGGCGCGCCCAACGGAGTTCAAAAGCGGTGCGGTAGCTGCCCGGTCAGCGGGCGCGCCGTATCATCCACCGGCTAACCGGCCGGCGCCGGGAGGCAGAACCGCGGCGCCGGGAGGCAACCCGAATGCGCCTTCCGGCAGCAACGTGCCCACCCACGCCCGCGAGCTGCAGCCGCATCAGGCGCCGGCGCCGAGCGGCAACGCAAAATTCGACCAGCAGCAGCAGAAGCTCATCGAAAAGCAAAACCAGGAACACCAGAAGCTTCAGCAACAGCAGGACAAAGAAGATCAGCGACAGATGAATGCGCAGAAGAAGCAGCAGATGGAGCAGCGCCACGCGCAGCAGACGCAGCAGATGGAGCAGCGCCATGCCCAGCAGCAGCAGCATCTGCAGCCGCATCCGCCTTCGCATCCGCCTTCGCATCCGCCTTCGCGTCCGCCCAAGTAGCCCATCGGGAAGAGCGTGCGCTCCTGCCGCACAGGCTGCGCAACAATCTACCAACCCTCAAAGGACCCCGGGAAGAGCGATGCTTCCCGGGGTTTCTGTTTGTGCGCTGCGTCTCGTTATAGCGCATTTAAGTGAAGTGCTTACGGTCAGGGACGGCTGTTGTGGCTTCCCACCCTCGCGCCAGAAAGAAGGCGCAAGGATGGGGCACGCAGTTTTGTTAGCACTTGACTTGAAAATGCGTTAGAGGCTCAGCCCGCCGTCCACGGTCAGAATCTGCCCGGTGATGAACTGAGTCGCCGTCGCGAAGAACAACACCGCCTGCGCCACGTCTTGGGCGGTGCCGTTGCGGCGCATGGGCGTCTTTGCGGCGAAGCGCTCGGAGAGCGGGCCCGCTTCTTCTTCCTGCTCGATCCACCCAGGAGCTACGCAGTTCACAGCGACTTCCGGCGCAAAGGCCTTGGCCTGCGCCTGCGTGAGCATGTGCACGGCGGCCTTCGACGAACAGTAATGCGCGTGGCCGGCCCACGGCTGCAACCCGCCCAGCGAGCCCAGGTTGACGATGCGGCCATGCGCCGCGCGCAGATGCGGCAGGGCTTCGCGGGAGACGAGGAACGGGCCGCGGGCGTTGGTCTCGAACATTGCGTCCCACTGCGCGACGGTGAGCTGATCGAGCGGAGCGGTTTCAAAGACGGCGGCATTATTGACCAGGATATTCAGGCGCCCGTGGTGGGTATGGCTGGCTTCAATGGCCGCGCGGACCGAAGATTCGGATCGGACATCGCATTCCACTGCCAGGGCGCGGCGGCCAAGCTGCTCGATTTCCGCGGCGGTCCGCTGGGCTTCGGCGCGGGAGTTGAGATAGGTGAGGGTGATGTCCGCGCCGGCGCGCGCCAGCTCCAGCGCGATGGCGCGGCCGATGCGACGAGCGCCGCCGGTGATCAGAGCGGATTGGCCTGAGAGACAGTTCACAGTTCACAGTTCACAGTTCACAGTTCTTAGTTCACAGGGATCGGCTGCGGGTTGTCAAAAACGTAGCAACAGGAGGATGTCGCGGCAGTGTCTGCTGAGAACTGAGAACTGAGAGCTGAGAGCTGAGAGCTGTGAACTTTATTGCGGCTTGTCCTTGTTATCGGGCTTCGTCGTGTTGGCATCGTGGTGCTTGTAGACCGAGTACTGCTCGCCGGGACGCTTCATGCGGACCTCGATCGCCATCTGGTCCTTGTCGATCTTATAGTCCTGCCCGTAGGTCTGGTATCCCTTGGCGATGATCTGAAGGCGGACGGTGTCACCGATGGGCAGCACGTCAATCACGGATTTTCCGTCTTCGTTGGTCTTCAGCTCCATGTTGCCCTCGTCCTTCTCCCCCACCATGGGATGGAAGATGACGGAGGCATTTTCAATGGGCTTGCCGTTGAAATCCTTCAGCACCGTGACCTCGATGCGCGCGGTGGGAGGCGGCGCCTTGTATTTTCGCCCTCGCCGGGAGTCCTGGGCGGAAGACGAGAGTGTCCCGATGGTCAGGCCGGTGGCGGCCAGAAGCACGAGCGAAATAAGCAAGGAACGGCGATGCATGGGAACCATTGTAAATGGTGGGTGGAAAGACGGGTGCTCGATGATTCCTGGTCGACTGGCAAAGAATCTGGTGGCGGACGTGGAAACGGTGCACACCCTGGGAAAGACCGGCTGGCGGGATGGCAAAGGCAATCGGAAGGGCCGCTCGGAGGGAGATGGTCATATCGTCATTAAAAATGAGTGAAGCACACTCATATTTCGACTTTTCCAACTTGACAACATGGGGTGGAATGCCTATCGTTAGCAATTGGGAGGCAAGAGTGCTAGCAGACTCCCGGCGCGACTGCTCCGGGCCCAACCAGTGGGCTGCATTCCTGGAAATTCAGTGGTAAAACCCCATTCAAAAAACCCGCGGCTGGGGCATGACCCTGCCCGCGCGTGAAGGAGAAGCGAAGCAATGGCAGCAACATCTGTAACGACCACCTTCACCCCTCTCCACGATCGTATCCTCGTCCGCCGTGTGGAAGAGGGAGAAACGATTCGTGGGGGCATCATCATCCCCGACAGCGCCAAGGAGAAGCCGCAGGAAGGCGAAGTCATTTCGGTCGGCAAGGGCAAGTCCAACGACGAGGGCAAGGTTTTCCCGCTCGACGTCAAGGCCGGCGACAAGATCCTTTTCGGCAAGTACTCCGGCACCGAGATCAAGATCGACAACGAAGAGTTTCTGATCATGCGCGAGGAAGAAGTCCTCGGCATCATCAAGAAGTAGCGCGCCAGTGGTCAGTGAACAGTGCTCAGTGGTCAGAGAGACCACGCACAGCACCGATCCTGACTATGAGCGAGGGCTGACAAATTTGAAGCGTGGTCACTCGTAACTGATCACTGACCACTGAACACTGATCACTGTTTTAGGAGAGAACAATGGCAAAGCAGATTCTGCACGGTGAAGATTCCCGCCAGGCGATCCTGCGCGGCGTCAACACGCTGGCGGACGCGGTGAAGGCGACGCTGGGCCCCAAGGGCCGCAACGTCGTAATCGAGAAGAAGTTTGGTTCGCCCACCATCACCAAGGACGGCGTGACGGTGGCCAAGGAAATCGAGTTGAAGGACCCGATGGAGAACGTGGGCGCACAACTGGTGAAGGAAGTTGCCTCGAAGACCAGTGACGTTGCCGGCGACGGCACGACCACAGCGACGGTATTGGCCCAGGCCATCTTCCGCGAAGGCGTGAAGACGGTGGCCGCGGGCGCGAATCCGACGGCCCTCAAGCGCGGCATCGACAAGGCTGTGACCACCATCATCGGCACCCGCGATAAGGACGGCAAGTGGACCGAGGGCGGCGCCCTTGGCCAGCTTTCCAAGCCCGTGGACGAAGGCTCCGTGGCCCAGGTCGGCGCGATTTCCGCCAATGGCGACCAGGAGATCGGCGACATTATTGCCCACGCGGTCAAGGTTGTGGGCAAGGACGGCGTCATCACCATCGAAGAATCCAAGACCATGCACACGGGCCTGGAGACCGTGGACGGCATGCAGTTCGACCGCGGCTACCTGAGCCCTTACTTCGTTACGGATGCGGAGCGGCTCGAGGTGGTCCTGGAAGAGCCCTACGTCCTGATCTACGAGAAGAAGATCAGCGCCATGAAGGATCTGCTGCCCCTGCTGGAGCAGGTTGCGCGCGGCGGCAAGCCATTGCTGATCATCGCTGAGGACGTGGAAGGCGAAGCACTGGCCACCCTGGTGGTCAACAAGCTGCGCGGCACGTTGAACGTGGCTGCCGTCAAGGCTCCTGGCTTTGGCGATCGCCGCAAGGCCATCCTGGGCGACATCGCGATCCTCACCGGCGGCAAGGCCATCACTGAGGACCTCGGCATCAAGCTGGAAGGCGTAAAGCTCGAGGACCTGGGCAAGGCCAAGCGCATCACCATCGACAAGGACAACACCACCATCGTCGACGGCGCCGGCAAGTCCTCGGACATTGACGGACGCGTAAAGGAGATCCGGTCTCAAATTGAGAAGACCACCTCCGATTACGACAAGGAGAAGCTGCAGGAGCGGCTGGCCAAGCTGGTTGGCGGCGTTGCCATCATCAAGGTGGGCGCGGCCACCGAGACCGAGCTGAAGGAGAAGAAGGCTCGTGTCGAGGATGCTCTGCACGCCACCCGTGCGGCAGTCGAGGAAGGCATCGTCCCCGGCGGCGGCGTAGCCCTGGTTCGCGCCACTCCCGCGGTGCAGGCGCTCATCAAGACGCTGGAAGGCGACGAGAAGATCGGTGCGCAGATCGTGCTCCGCTCGCTCGAAGAGCCGCTGCGCCAGATCGTCGCCAATGCCGGCGAAGAGGGCGCAGTGGTGGTGGCCAAGGTGCTCGAGTCGGTAGAGCCGCACTTCGGCTACAACGCGGCCACGGGCAAGTTCGAGGACCTGGTCAAGGCCGGTGTCATCGATCCCACCAAGGTGACCCGCACCGCTCTGCAGAACGCGGCCTCGATCGCGGGCCTGCTGCTCACCACCGAAGCGCTGGTAGTGGATCTGCCCGAGCCCAAGTCTGCCCCGGCAGGCGGCGGCCACGGCGGCGGCATGGAAGGCATGTACTGATCAAGTGGTCAGTGGTCAGTGACCAGTGATCAGAAACGCAAAGGCCCTCAGCTTCGGCTGGGGGCCTTTTGTTTGGTTTACAGCTAACTTTTTTCGTGGTTTAATTGGTTTAACATATTCTCAAGAGAGGAACTTCTCATGGTTTCTACCCAATCTGCCAAGGGTATCCGGATCGCCGACGGGGTTTGGATTGCCACTGCGCTGCTGCACCGGGAGTATCCTGATCGCCCGGATTTCGCCGAATCCGAGATCATGGCTCGGTTTGTCGCTGAGCGACTACCAAGGGGAGAACACTCCAACAGTCTGCCTGCGCACATACACTCCCACTGTGTAGCCAATCACCCGCGCTCGCGCAAGCGGACTGATCCTGGTAAGCTGCAGGGCGGAGCTTATCGAATCCTCTACGAGTCGCGCTCTGGATTCCGCCGCCTGTTCCGTCCGGGAGACGATGTCCACCCCGATCGAGTCCAACCGCGACGTCAGTCCAAGACGATTCCGCGCAGAGAAGAGATCCCTGCCGCCTACCATGATCTGTTGAACTGGTATGAAATCTGGACTAAGAGCGGCAACTACCCTGCGCCAATTGCGAACCTCGACGATGACCCTTTGCTTCGTCTTCGCGGATCTGGACGCCATATCTGGGCCGATGAGCACGCTGACGAATATGTCGAAAGACTCAGGAGGGAAACCGAGTGAGCAAGGTCTTCTTCGACACGAATGTATTCATTTATCTGTTTGAAGACTACGAGCCGTTCAGCAGCCTGGTAGACGGAATCTGGCGGAGAATGATCCAACGCGGGGACAGGCTGGTTACTTCGGCCATGACCCTCGGCGAGCTGCTGATCAAGCCAACCAGGTTGGGACAGGCATCTCTGGTGGAGCAGTATGACCGAGCCATCCGCACGCGGGGTCAGGTAATTAGTTTCGACCCGCAAGTAGCGTGGCGCTATGCATCCTTGCGTGCAACGCACTCGCTTCGCAATGCGGATGCGATACAACTGGCGTGCGCAGCCCATTACGGCGTCGACCTTTTTATTACAAATGACAAACACCTGCACAAGCTCAATGTCCCAGGCATCGGGTTCATCGCGCCACTTGATCGCGTACCGCTTTAACTAAGACTGCGGAGCGCAAAGGCCCTCAGCTTTGGCTGAGGCCTTTCCGTTTTGGAGAACAAAACATGGATCGAACGGCGATGATGTATCTCCTCGCCGTGGTCTCCTCCGATCGCGCGCTGGCGGCGCTTACGACGGCGCTGGTACCGGGGAAACGGCAACCAGGACCGGCTGCGGAGGAGCCTGGGGACGCTGCGCGCGAAGCCAGCCGGCGGAGAGCCAGGTGCGCGGAATGGAGAACTCGCTCCAGCCGCAGTCCAGGCATACGCGGATGTCCGGCGACGGCGTCATGGGTGGATGGCTGAGGGTACGCGGACTGTTACGGAACAGCCGGACTTCGGCGGGAATGTTGGCAAGAGCTTCGGAATCGCATTTTGGGCAGTGCACAATACACCTCTACCAGGGGGAGTGAACACCGCAGAAATCTGGGAAAGACCAACTGTACACTGAAGCTCTTAGTCAGATCAATGGAATTATTGAAAGAATCACCCAAGGTAACATCCCGGGAAGTGCGCTAACGACACTTTCCCAATGCGGAACGGTCGATTCCGCGGCGCATTTGCTGAGGGAATTCAGGAGCGGTAACTCCCCGGTGGGACTCGCCGAAGCTCTCGCGGCCTACGCCATAACCAGGGCAATCAAGACGCCGTCATAACCTCTCGCGCCCACGGTCGGAATTGCGGTGGCGCTGAGACGCGGATTGGAAGCCACTCTTTCCACAAAGCGCCGGATGCCCTGAATGTCAGGGTCGGTGGAGTCCGCCTGCACCACCCTGCCATCGCGCACCACATTATCGGCAACCAGGATGGCGCCAGGGTGCGAGAGTTTCAGGCTCCAGTCAAGGTATTCCGGAAGGCTCTTCTTGTCGGCATCCATAAAAATGAAGTCGAACGGTTCCGACCCGTCTTCTACCAATGCGCGCAGCGAGTCGCCGGCCGGGGCCACACGCACTTCCACTCGATCGAGCACCCCGGCAGTCTTGAGATTATTGCGGGCTATTTCGGCATTGCGCGCATCGATCTCGAGGCTGAGAAGTTGTCCGCCCGCCGGCAGTGCGCGCGCCATCCAGATGGTGCTGTAGCCGCCCAGCGTCCCAATCTCCAGCACCCGGCGAGCGCCGGAGATGCGTATCAGGAGGTGGAGAAATTTTCCCAGCAGAGGCGGCACATCGATGGCTGGCAGTCCGGATTCATGATTGGCGTCGAGCGCCTGCGCCAGCGCGGCATCGTGCGGCGCCAGTTGATCGCCCAGGTAGCGATCCACGTCTACCCAAATCTCCTGCATGCGATCTCCAGGGAGGGGAATCTACTTGTCGCGCGCCACCACAAAATCGGGAACCCAGAGCAGCGCGCGCTTGAAGTCGGAGTCGGGAATGGACTTGAGCGCCTGCCGCGACTGCTCCGCGTAGCGATCGGCGACGCTCATGGCATAGGCCACGGACCCGTTGCGCACCAGCATGTCCTTGATCTGCTGCCGGCTCACGTTCTCAAAGCTGCGGTCGTCGAGCACCCGCTGGATCAACTGCCGGTCCGCGGCGGTGCCGTGGTCGGCGGAGTGAATCACCGCCAGCGTGGCCTTGCCTTCGCGCAGGTCGCTGGCCACCGGCTTGCCCAGCACTTCTTCGCTGGCCGTGAGGTCGAGCACGTCGTCCACAATCTGGAAGGCTAGCCCGACAGTGCGTCCATAGGCGCCCACGTTGGTCTCCTGCGCTTCCGTGGCCCCGGCAAGCACTGCCCCCAGCCGCATCGACACCGAAAACAGGCAGGCCGTCTTGCGAAAGATCAGGTCGTAGTACTCGGCTTCGGAAACGGCCTTGCCCAGCTTCTGGATCTGCAGCAGTTCGCCTTCGACCATCTGCTGGGTGAGGCCGATGAGCAGGTCGAGCACCTTCAGGTTCTTCTCTTCGAGAGCCACCTTGAAGGCCTGCATGTAAAGCCAGTCGCCGGCCAGCACGCATTTTTCGTTGCCCCAGGTGGTGTTGGCCGAGGGCCGGCCGCGCCGCGTGTCGGCGCCATCGATAATGTCGTCGTGCACCAGCGTCGCGGTGTGGACCATCTCCACCACCGCTCCCAGCCGAATGGCGTTGGGGCCGCCGAAGCCCAGCATGTGCGCGGACAGGAGCAGCAGGCTGGGGCGGATGCGCTTGCCGCCGCCTTCCCGCAGATACTCGGCGATCTCGGTGATGGTGCTGACGCTCGACGCGGCGTCGCGGCCCAGTTCCTGCTCGATGGCCACCAGGTCGTCCCGCAGCAGATCGAAAACTTCCCTCGCCGTCGATATCGCCAGTGTGCTCAAATCGCTCCGCTTTCCACGTTTCCCTGGTTCCGGCTTGGTGCAAGGGAGTTGCCGAGTCTCAGTCATGCTAATTCGTCCGGTAGTTCGTAAACTGCAAATCCACGCCCAGGTCCTTGCCGCGCAGCAGGGCGATAATGGCCTGCAGATCGTCGCGGTCCTTGCCGGATATTCTCACAGTATCGCCTTGAATGCTGGCCTGCACCTTCTTTTTTGAGTCTTTCACCAGGCGCACAATCTCCTTGGCCTTCTCCGTGGGGATGCCCTGCTGCAGGCTCACCTTCTGCCGCACGCTCGAGCCGGCCGCCGGTTCCAGCTTGCCATAGGTCAGATTCTTCAGCGAAACCCCGCGCTTCACCAGCTTCTGGCCAAGGATTTCCTTGACAGCCTCCAGCTTGTACTCGTCCTTCGAGGCGAGCTGGATTTCCTTGTCGCCGTCCTGCAGGGTGATGTCGGATTGAGAGTTTTTGAGGTCGAAGCGTTGATGGATTTCCTTCAGCGCCTGGTCGATCGCGTTGCGGACCTCCTGGATGTCGACCTTGCTTGCAATGTCAAATGAGTTGTCCTGCGCCATACGTACCTCGATCCGTGGCGGCTCCTACCCGTAGCGCCGGTCTCCTGACCGGCTGTAGTGCGGGTCTCCAGACCCGCACTCCTAACGAGCGAACAGCCACGCCAAACCTCTACTAGTTTCCCATGCCGGGGGCGGGTTCTGTCACGGAATCTGTACTGCTAGGGTAGGGGTGCAGTTTCCGAGTTGGCGGTATTCCGAGCATAGCGCTGATGATGGGCGTCTATTCACTCGCAATACACACGCGGTGTATGATTTACGGATGCTTCCCCACGTGACCGCCATTCTCCTTCTGCGTGCGGGCGTGCCGCTGATGCAAAAGCTATTTCCTCCTCTGCCGCCGATCGAACAGTTGAAGCACACTCCAGTGCTCATCGTCGGCGTGCTGGGATGTTGCCTGGCGGCTGCTTTCCTGGCGCTGTGGCTGGCAGCACCCGACTATCGCGTCTTTCGCAGCCTAGGAGTGTGTCGGGCATAGATTTGTGACGGAGCCTATAGCGTGGGCAGCAGGATCTGTTTTAAGTTCGAGCCATGGGTCAGAACTTCATTCCTGATACGGTCAATCAGACACTGCTGTTTCCCCCTTCGCTTCACGAC